>JBGAHH010000162.1:0-2625 GCA_044226265.1 Casimicrobiaceae bacterium
ACGTGTACGACAGCGCCCCCATGATGAAGTGCAGGCGCCAGGACAATTCCTTCTTCGGAAGGTGTGGCAGCGCGCGCCCGAAAGCCCCTTTGAAGCGCGCGATCATCTGCGCGTACTGCTCGGACAGGAACCGCCGGATGAACGGCGCGGGATCGGCGTACGCGCGGCCGAGCAGCCGCAGGAAGTTCTTGCCGCCGAGCGCCGGGTCGCGCGCGAGCTCGAGCGCGGGCACGAACAGCGCGGCGATGATCCGCTCGCAGGAGAGGGACGCGGGCGCCGCGTCCCGCTCGTAGCGCTCGAGCAGCTCGAGGCGCCGCTGGTTCATCGGGTCGAGGCGGCGCGTCAGCACCGCCTGGAACAGCTCTTCCTTGCTGCCGAAATGGTAGTTCACCGCGGCGAGGTTCACGCCGGCGGCCGCGGTGATCGCCCGGAGGCTCGTCGCCTCGAAGCCGTGCTCCATGAACAGCGCCTCGGCCGCATCGAGGATGCGGTCCTTCGTCGCCGACGTGCCGCGGCCGTCGTGCAGCGACACCACCGTTCCGGTCATGCGCGCTCCCGAAGGATCGGGCCGAGGCCCGACGGGCGGGCGGCCCAGATTCAAACGAACGTTTTAAGCCTATGTTCGTTTGAGGACCGCGTCAAGCGGCATCGCGGCAGACGGCGGTCGGCGCCCCGCTGTCGGACGTTTTGGTGTGTGAGCGCTCGCTTTCGCTTGATCCCAGGCGAGGCGGCCTTACGGCCGAAGCCCGGCAGCGTCAGTCCGGATTCTGTGACGCGTAGGCGGCGTCGATCCGGTCCTTGTACCGGGCGAGCAGCATCGGTCGCTTGAGCTTGAGCGTCGGCGTCAGGAGCCCGTTGTCGACGCTCCACGGCTCGGTCGTCGCGACCACGCGCCGCACGCGCATCCAGCGCGGGAACGACTTCAGCTGCTCGTTCGCGCGGCGGATCAGCGACTTCTCGTCGGTCTCGGACGAGACCGCGAGCAGCACGACGTACGGCCGCCCCTCGCCCACGAGCATCGCCTGCTCGAACACGGGGTCGTGCATGATCGCGAACTCGCAGTCCTGCGGCGGCAGCTTCTCGCCGTTCGACATCACGAGGATGTCCTTGGCGCGGCCGCGGATCGCGATGCGGCCGTCGCGGATTTCCGCGAGGTCGCCGGTGTGGAGCCACCCGTCGGGGTCGATCGACGCGCGGGTCGCCTCCTCGTTGCGCCAGTAGCCCAGCATCACGTTCTCGCCGCGCGCGAGGAGCTCGCCGTTCTCGGTGAGCTTCACCTCGACGCCGTCGACCGCGCGCCCGACGGTGTCGGGCACGTTGTCGGAGAGGCGGTTGACCGCGATCACCGGCGAGGCCTCGGTCATCCCGTAGCCCTGCAGCATCGGCAGCCCCAGCCCGATGAACGTCCGCGCGAGCGCGGGGTCGAGCGCGGCGCCGCCGACCACGACCAGCCGCAGGCGCCCGCCGAGGCGCGCGAGCACCGGCTTCGCGACGAAACGGCGCAGCGCCCGCAGGATCAGCTTGTCGCGCAGCCGCGGGCGGCCCTGCTCGACGATCCAGCCGCGCGCGACGCAGGCGTCGAACAACCGCTTCTTCCTCGGCGCGTCCGCGAGCGCCTGCTCGATGCGCACCGCGAACTTCTCGAAGATGCGCGGCACCGCGAACATCGCGGTCGGCGCCTGCGACTTGAGGTCGTCGGCCAGGTGCGCGACGCCCCGCGCGTAGGCCACCTGCGCGCCGACCGCGAGCGGCAGGTAGTAGCCGCCGGTGCGCTCGAACATGTGCGACAGCGGCAGGATCGACAGGAACCGGTCGTCCTCGCGCGCCATCCCGGTCGCGATGCACATCTCGACGTTCGAGCGGATGTTGCGATGCGACAGCATCACGCCCTTCGGGCGCCCCGAGGTCCCCGACGTGAAGCAGATCGTCGCGAGCGTGCCGGGCTCGACGTCGCGCACCTCGAACGCGCGATCGGCCACGGGCAGGAAGCCGTCGACGGTCGTGCCGGCCTCGCCCGCGTCCGCGCGCAGCACGACGATCGGCGGCACCGCGTACTGCGGCGCGAGCTTGCGGATCGCGTCGGCCATGCGGCTGCCGTCGACGACGAGCAGCCGGGCCTCCGAGTGCGCGGCGCACCACGCGACGTTGTCGGGGTTGTCGTCGACGTACAGCGGCACGACGACGAGCCCCATCCCCAGCGCGGCCTGGTCGATCGCGATCCACTGGATGCCGTTGCGCACCGCGAGCGCGACGCGGTCGCCGGGGACGAAGCCCTCGCGCCGGAACGCGGCCTGCCATCGCGCCGCACGCGCCGCGACCTCGGGGGCGGTCACGTCCTCCCAGCGCTCGCCGGTCCAGTGCCGCCACAGGGGCCGCTTCGGTTCGGCGAGCGAGCGCTCGAGCAGGTGCGCGAGGTTGGCGTTCATGGGGGTCAGAGCCGTAATATTCGGCTGGTTCGTCGCGACGATGCCGGTCTGCCCGGCCGCCGAATATTACGGCTCTGACCCCCCGACAAAGGGCCGAACCCGGCGCCCACCGCGAATATTACGGCTCTGACCCCATTCCATGGCCACGATCCGCATCGTCAAGAAGCACCACCTGTCGCACGCGAAGGCGAAGACCGTC
>JBGAHH010000080.1:0-20586 GCA_044226265.1 Casimicrobiaceae bacterium
AACGCCTCCTCGAACCGCTCCCAGAACGTGGGCGTCGTCTCCACGCGGATGCCGTAGCGATCCGCGGTCTCGACGCGGGTCGGGAGGCCGGCGCGCCCGATCTCGAGGCGACCCTCGGTGCCGATCACCGCGGTCGTCGACTCGTGGCCGTGCGCCATCGTGCGCGACGCGTAGATCGTCGCCATCGCGCCGCCCTCGAACTCGACGATCGCGAGCCCGTTGTCGACGTCGCCGCACTCGGCGAGCCCCTGGTGCACCGCGATGCCGCCGACCGAGAAGACGCGCTTCGGCTTCGGCGACCCCAGGAGCCAGCGCACGCAGTCGATGTCGTGCACGCTCATGTCGATGAAGATGCCGCCGGACTTCGGCGCGAAGCGCACGAAGAAGCCGGACGGGTCGTTCTTGTCGGTCGTCTGCGAGCGCACGATGAACGGCCGCCCGATGGCGCCGGAGGCGATCTTGGCGTGCGCGTCCTGGTAGCTCGCGTCGAAGCGGCGCACGTAGCCGATCATCGCCTTGAGCGAGGGATGCCTCTTCGCCTCGGCCTCGACGGCGAGGCACTCGTCGAGCACCATCGACAGCGGCTTCTCGCAGAAGACGTGCTTGCCGGCCTTGAGGCCCGCGATGATCTGCTCGGGGTGCACCGTGTTCGGCGTCACGAGGAACACCGTGTCGAGCCCGGGGTGCGCGAGCAGCTGCGCGTAGTCGCCGTAGACGCGCTTCACGCCGAGCTTCTGCGTCGCCCAGGCGCGCTCGTCGGCGTCCGGGCTGCAGGCGGCGACGAGCTCGGCGCCGGGGACGCGGAACGCCAGGTTCTCGCCGTGGCGCTTGCCGAGCCGGCCGAGGCCGACGATGCCGATCTTCGCGGTAGGTGCGGTCATCGCGGCTCCCGGGTCACAGCTCGATGATGCGCTTCTCGCGCCACGAGATCGTCGCGGCCTCGGCGAGCGCGAGCGCCTTCACGCCGTCGTCGATCGACGTCCTGATCGGCTTGCCCGACGCGATCGCGTCGAAGAAGTGCGCCATCTCGAGCGCGTAGGCCATCCGGTAGCGCTCGAGGAAGAAGTGCTCGGGCAGGTCCGCGCTCACCGACTGGCCCGTCGAGGCGACCACCTCGGTCGGGCGGTGGTTGCCCGCCTGGAGCATGCCCTTCGCGCCGATCACCTCGAAGCGCTGGTCGTAGCCGTACGCGGCGCGCCGGATCGTGTTGATCTGCGCGAGCCGCCCCTTCTTCGTGCGGATCGTCACCGCGGTGCAGTCGACGTCGCCGACCTTCGCGACCTCGGGATCCACGAGGCAGCTCCCGGTCGCGTAGACGGTCGCCGCGTCGTCGTCGAGGATCCAGCGGAAGACGTCGAAGTCGTGGATCAGCATGTCCTTGAAGATTCCGCCCGAGCGCTTCAGGTACTCGACCGGCGGAAGCCCGGGATCCCGGCTCGTGACCACTAGCATCTCGGGTTCGCCGATCTCGCCCGCGACGATCCGCGCGTGCAGCGCGGAGAACGTGGGGTCGTAGCGCCGCTGGAAGCCGATCAGGCACGGGACGCCCGCGTCCTTGACGGTGCGGGCGCAGCGCAGCGCGCGATCGTAGGCGAGGTCGACCGGCTTCTCGCAGAAGATCGCCTTCTTCGCGTGCGCGGCGCGCTCGATCAGGTCTGCGTGCGTATCGGTCGACGACGCGATCACGACCGCGCGGATCGACGCGTCGGCGAACACGCCCTCGATCGTGCCGACGGCCGCTCCGTGCTGCGCGGCCAGCGCCTTCGCGGACGCGGCGTCGGGGTCGACGACGCACTTGAGCTTCACGCCGGGCTGGCGCACCAGGTTGCCGGCGTGGATCTTGCCGATCCTTCCAGCGCCGAAAATGGCGACTTCAGTCATCGTAGTCTCCGCGGTGGTTCGTTTCCTCGACGTCGAGCTCGAGCCGGTAGGCCAGCGCGACGAACAGCGCTTGCGCGAGGCACAGGGCGCTCGTGAGCGAGCGGAACGCGAACGCGCTGCCCTCACGCACGACGAGCAGCGAGTTGGCGCCGCGCGCGAGCGGCGCGAGCCGGCTGTCGGTCATCACGACGGTCTTCGCGCCGCGCTTCTCCGCGTGCCGCACGCAGGCGAGCGTCTCCTTGCCGTAGGGCGTGAAGCTGATCGCGACGATCACGTCGTCGCGGCCGATCGAGCGCACCTGCTCGTGCACCATGCCGCCGACGCCGTCGATCAGCTGCACGCGCTTGTCGATGTGCTGCAGCGCGTAGGTCATGTAGGCGGCGACCGCGTAGCTGCGGCGCACGCCGACCACGTAGATGTGCTGCGCGCGCGCCAGCAGCGCGATCGCCGACGAGAACGCGGCGTCGTCGAAGTCGCGCGCCAGCTCGTCGAGGCCCCCGACGCTCGCCGCGACGAACTCGCGCGCGACCGCGCCGGGCGTGAGCGAGCGCCGCTTGCTCGAGACCAGCCGCCGGATGCGCTGCTGGTAGGTCGGCGCCGGCGTCGCCTGCTGCGTGTAGTCGTCGCGGAACACCGCCTGCAGCGCCGTGTAGCCCGGGTAGCCGAAGCGCTGCGCGAACCGCACGACCGCCGAGGGCTGCACCTCGCATTCGCGCGCGATGTCGCCGATGCGGTCGACCATCACGCGCGCGCGGTTCCGCTCGACGTAGCGCGCGACGCTCTTCAGCTGCCGCGGCAGGTCGTCGTACTCGGCGGCGACGCGCGCGAGCAGCCGGTCCACCTGCGAGGCGGGCGCCTCCGCGCGCTCCGCGCGGCGCACGCCCTTCGGGCGGGCTACCGCTTCAGCATCCATTCGTGCGCCGGATCGTTGTGGAAGTGCCACTCGCGCTTCGGGCCGGCCATCACGTTCAGGTAGTACGACTGGTAGCCGTGCGGCACGACGACCGGATGGTAGCCGCGCGGCACCATCACGACGTCGCGGTCCTCGACCGCGAGCGACTGGTCGATCGAGCGGTCGTCGGTGTAGACGCGCTGGAACGCGAAGCCCTGCGGCGGGTCGAGGCGGTGGTAGTACGTCTCCTCGAGCTCGGTCTCGTGCGGCGGGGCGTCGCGGTCGTGCTTGTGCGGCGGATACGACGACGAGTGCCCCGACGGCGTGCGCACCTCGACGACCAGCAGGTGCTCGGCCGATTCCGTCTCCGGCAGGATGTCGGTCACGTAGCGCGTGTTCGAGCCCTGGCCGCGCACCGACCGCTTCATCGCGACCGGATCGATCACCCGCGGCGGGAGCTTGCCGCCGCCGGGCGCGCTCGCGACGCCGACCTCGGCCGCGGTGCGCGCGGTCACCGCCACGCCCGCGCCGTCCGGCAGGTAGAGCGCCCACGGCGGGCGGTCGTCGAACACGCTCGCGCGGTCGCCCAGGTCCTTCCACTCGCCGCCCGGCGCGCGCACGTCGACGCGGCCCGACAGGACGACGATGCACAGCTCGCGGCCGCGCATCGCGACCTCCGCGCGCTCGCCTGCGGCGAGCCGGTATGCGTGGAAGCCGACATACTTCCAGTGCGCGGACGCCGGCGTCACCTCGACGATCGTCGGGCCACCCTTCGCCGCTTTCACGAGCAGCGAGCTCATACCGTCTCCGTCGTCACGCCGCCTGCTTCCTCGCGAGCGCGTCGACGATGCCGCGCAGCGCCTTGTACCCCTTCTCGGCGTACGCGAAGGACGGCGCCACCACCGGATCCTGCTCGGCCTCGACGACGAGCCAGCCCTTGAAGCCGTGGTCGTGCAGGATCGACAGGACGCCGGGGAAGTCGACCGCGCCGTCGCCGGGCACCGTGAACGCGCCGTTGATCACCGACTTCAGGAAGCTCCAGTTGCGGTTGCGCGCGAGGCGGATCACGTAGGGCCGGACGTCCTTGCAGTGCACGTGGCACACGCGCGCGACGTGCTTGTCGAGCATCGCCACCGCGTCGCCGCCCGCGAAGGTCATGTGGCCGGTGTCGAAGAGCAGCCCCACGTCGTCGCCCGTCACGCTCATCAGCCTGTCGACGTCGTCCGGCGTCTCGCAGTAGGCGCCCATGTGGTGGTGGTACGCGAGCCGCACGCCGTGCTTCAGCAGGTGACGTCCGAACGCGTTCAGCCGCTCGCCGTACGCGCTCCACTGCTCCGGGCGCACGAATCGCGGCCGCTGGTAGAGCGGCTGCGGCGCGCCCTGGATGCTGTCCGCCACCTCGCCGTACACCATCACGTTCGCGCCGTTCTTCGCGAGCAGGTCGAGGTGCGGGCCGACGGCCTCGATCTCCTCGGCGACCGTGCGGCCGCGCGCGAGGCGCCCCGAGTACCAGCCCGACACGCACGCGAGCCCGTGCTTGCCGAGCACGGCCGCGAGCGCCTTCGGCTCGCGCGGGAACTTGTTGCCGAGCTCGAAGCCCTCGTAGCCGATCGCCTTGCCCTCGGCGAGCGCGGTCTCGAGCGGCGTCTCGCCGCCGAGCGAGGGGAGGTCGTCGTTGCTCCACGAGATCGGGTTGATCCCGATCCGCACGTCCAGTCCGCGTTGGGGATTCATGGCGCCTGCTTCTTCCTCGCCGTGTCGTACGCCGCGCGCGCCGCGCGCACCTCGGCGCGGTCCGACACCTCCGGCACCGCGACCTCCCACCACCAGCCGCCCGCGTCGATCGTTCGCGCGGGATCGGTCTCGATGCACACGACGCTCGTGCGCTTCGCCGCACGCGCCTTCGCGAGCGCCGCCTCGAGCTCCGGGATCCCGCGCACGTTGACCGCGTCCGCGCCGAGCGCGCGCGCGTGCGCCGCGAAGTCGATCGCCGGCGGGCCGTCCGGCCCCTGCACGCAGTCGGCCAGCAGGTTGTTGAACGGCGCGCCGCCGCACGCCTGCTGCAGCCGGTTGATGCAGCCGAAGCCGCGGTTGTCGAGCACGACGATCGTGAGCTTGAGCCCCAGCATCAGCGAGGTCGCGATCTCCGAGTTCATCATCAGGTAGCTGCCGTCGCCGACGACGACGACCACCTCGCGGTCCGGCCGCGCCATCTTGACGCCCAGGCCGCCGGCGATCTCGTAGCCCATGCACGAGTAGCCGTACTCGACGTGGTAGCCGCCCGGCGTCGACGTGCGCCAGAGCTTGTGCAGCTCGCCCGGCAGCGTGCCGGCCGCGCACACGACGATGTCGTCGCGAGGCGAGTCCTTCGCGGAGCGTTGCACCGCGCCCAGCACTTCGCCGTCGCAGGGAAGCGCGGCGTCGCGGCGGCCGGTGAGCTTCACGAGGTCGACGCGCCAGCGCGCCGCCTCGTCGGCCGCGCGCGTCTTCCACGGGCCTTCCGACGTCCAGCCGCCCAGCGCCTTCGACAGCGCCTCCAGCCCGCGCCGCGCGTCCGCGCGCAGCACCGTGCCGCGGCCCTTGAGCGCGTCGTGGCCGTTGACGTTGAGCGCGACGAGCCTCGCGCCCGCGAACAGCGAATGCGAGCCCGTCGTGAAGTCCTGCAGCCGCGTTCCGACCGCGAGCACCGCGTCCGCGTCGTGCGCCAGCGCGTTCGCGGCGGGCGAACCGGTCACGCCGATCGCGCCCGACTGCAGCGGATGGTCCCACGCGAGCGATCCCTTGCCGCCCTGCGTCTCGGCGACCGGGACGCCGTGCGCCTCGGCGAAGCGCTTCAGCGCGTCGGTCGCGCCCGAGGAATAGAGCACGCCGCCGCCCGCGACGATCAACGGCCTGCGCGCGCCCCGCAGGACCGCAGCGGCTTCCGCGAGCTCGTCGTCGACCGGCGCGGGCGCGGGGAAGCGCACCGGCGGCGGCGAGAAGAACGCCTCGGGCCAGTCGTACGCCATCGTCTGCACGTCCTGCGGCATCGCGAGCGTGACCGGGCCGCACAGCGCGGCGTCGGTCAACACGTGCAGCGCGCGCGGCAGCGCGGTCAGCAGCTGCTCGGGATGCACGATGCGGTCGAAGTAGCGCGAGACGGGCCGGAAGCAGTCGTTCGCGGACGCCGTACCGTCCTGGAAATCCTCGACCTGCTGCAGCACCGGGTCGGGCGCGCGCGACACGAAGACGTCGCCGGGCAGGAACAGCACCGGCAGCCGGTTCACGTGCGCGAGCGCGGCCGCGGTCACCATGTTCGTCGCGCCGGGGCCGATCGACGTGGTGCACGCCATCATCCGCCGGCGCATGTGCGCCTTCGCGTAGGCGATCGCCGCGTGCGCCATCGCCTGCTCGTTGTGCGCGCGGTAGGTGGGGATCGATGCGCGGTGCGCGTAGAGCGCCTCGCCGATCCCCGCCACGTTGCCGTGGCCGAAGATCGCCCACACGCCGCCGAAGAGCCGGTCGCCGCCGTCGACGCGCAACGCCGCCAGCCAGCGCACGAGCGCCTGCGCCGCGGTGAGGCGGACCTTCGCGCTCATCGCGCCGCCCGGCCCGCAACGGGGTCGGATTCGAATCCGGCCCCGGTCCTCGATTCACGCCACGCGTCGATCAGCGCCTCGAAGGTCGCGCGCGCACGGGCCTTGAAGCCCGCGTCGTCGACCTCGCCCGCGAGCCACGCGCGCGCCGGCGCGTGGAAGATCGTCCGCCCGACCGCGAAGCCGCGGCAGCTCTCGCTGTCGCGCGCGTCGCGGAAGCCCTGCGCGAGCGTCTCCACGTCGCCCGCCTGGCCCAGGATCAGCACGCCGCGGCAGTGCGGATCGCGCTCGGCGATCAGCGCGTCGATCGCCTTCCATTCCGCGGCGCCCATCGCTTCGAGCTTCCACCACTCCGGCATGAAGCCCAGGTTGTAGAGCCGCTTCAGCGCCCGCAGCACCGTGTCGGGCGCGCGCGGCAGCCCGCGCGGCGGGATGATCTCGAGCAGGAGCTCGTGCCCGGAGGCGGCGGTCGCCTCGCACAGCGCCTCGATCTGCGCCTCGTTCTCGAGCCGGCGGTCGATCACGTCGTCGGGGTGGTAGGCGACCAGGCACTTCACGACGTGCTCCGAGGGCCAGCCGACGAGCGTCGTGCCGACCGAGCGGCCGCGGTCGAACACGACCGGATTGCTGCCCGGCAGCTCGACCGGCCGCCCGATCCACCACCCGCGGCCCGTCGCCGCGTTGAGCGCGTCCTGGCCGTAGCGGTCGTCGCACAGGATGCCGACGCGGCCGGCGAGGCCGCGCGACGCTTCCGTCTCCGCGACCGCCTCGACGCACAGCTTCTTGAGGTGCGGCAGCCGGTCCTCGCTCGCGCCCGCCTCCTGCGCGAGCTCGAAGAACGGGTTGCGATGGTCGAACGCGAAGATCGCGAGGTCCTCGCGCGGCGTCCGCGGAGCGGTCACACGGTGCAATCGCGTGAGCGTCGCGTCGCGATCGGGGCGCGGGATCGACGCCGCGTTCGCGAGGAAGTAATCCAGCTCCGCTCGCGTCGGCATCGCCGGCGCGCAGCCGTGCCGCGAGACGACCAGCGCGCCGCAGGCGTTCGCGTAGGCGGTGCAGTGCTCGTAGTCCTCGCCGCGCACCCAGCCGGACAGGAAGCCCGCCGAGAACGCGTCGCCGGCGCCCAGCACGTTCAGCACCTCGACCTCGACGCCGCGTCCCTGGAACGCCTCGTCGAGCGAGCGTGGGATCGGGCCGTCGATCACCACGCATCCCATCGCCCCGCGCTTCACGACGAGCGTCGCCTTCGTGATGGCGCGGATCGCCTTCAACGCCTCGATCGGGTCGGTGCTCCCGCCGGCGATCGCGTACTCCTCGCCGGTGCCGATCACGAGGTCGAAGTGGGGCAGGATGCGCTGCAGGTGGGCGGTGACGGTGTCGGAGCGGATGTAGCGCGTCTCGCCGTCGCCGCGGGACTTCGTGAGCCCCCACAGCACCGGCCGGTAGTCGACGTCGAGCACGGTGCGCACGCCGTGCCTGCGCGCGCGCTCCAGCGCGAGGTGGCTGATGCGGTCGACGTGCGGCTGCGAGAAGTGCGTGCCGGTGATGAGCAGCGCGCGGCTGCGCTTCAGGTAGTCCTCGGCGACGTCGTCCTCGGCGATCGCCATGTCCGCGCAGTTCTCGCGCAGGAAGATCAGCGGGAAGGTGTCGCGGTCCTTGATGCCGAGCACGACGGCGCCGGTGAGCCGCGTCGGGTCGACGCTCACGTGGCTCGTGTCGCAGCCCTCGCGCGCGAGCGTCTCGACCAGGAAGCGGCCCAGGTGATCGTCGCCGACGCGCGAGATCATGCCGGCGCGCAACCCGAGGCGCGCGCAGCCGAACGCGGTGTTCGCCGACGACCCGCCAAGGTACTTCGCGAAGCTCGTCACGTCCTCCAGCCTCGCGCCGATCTGCTGCGCGTAGAAGTCGACGGCGAAGCGCCCGAGGGCAAGGACGTCGAAATCGCGGCCGGAAGCGAAGGTCGTGGCGTTGCGCATCGTTCGGGTCGGGAAGGGGCGCTGCGGTAGGATCGCGATTGTCGCCCGGCCCCGAATGAAACGCAATTTCCAGGGAACGCCGCGATCGGAATCCCCTTTCCGCCCCGCGGCCGCCGGCCGCGCCGCCCGTGCAACGCACCCTCGCGCCCGCCCACCTCGCCCTGATCCTCGCGGTCGTGACCGTCTGGGGCTTCTCGTTCGTGCCGATCAAGGTCGGCCTCGCCGAGATCCCGCCGTTCATGCTGGCGGCGATCCGCTTCGCCGTCGCCGCGGTCCCGGCGGTCTTCTTCGTGCGGCGCCCGGACATGCCCTGGCCCGGCGTCGTCGGCTACGGCCTCGCGGTCGGCGTTTTCCAGTTCGGGCTCCTGTTCCTCGGCATGAAGCTCGGGATGCCCGCCGGGCTCTCGTCGCTCGTGATCCAGGTGCAGGTGTTCTTCACGATCGGGCTCGCCGTCGCTTTCGCGGGCGACAGGTTCCACCGCTGGAACGCGGTCGGCGCCGTCGTGGCCGCCGCCGGCATCGTCGTGCTCGGCGGCTACAAGGTCGCGGGGGGCGCGACCGGCACGTTCGCAGGGTTCGTGATCATCGTCCTCTCGGCGCTCGCCTGGGCCGCCGGCAACCTGATCGCGAAGCGCGCGGGCGCCGACCACGACGTCGACGCGTTCTCGCTCGTCGTGTGGTCGAGCCTGGTGCCGCCGATCCCGCTCGCGCTCGTGTCGCTCGCGCTCGAAGGCGGGATGGACGCGGTGAGCGCCGCCGCGAACGCGTCGTGGCTCGCGTGGGCCTGCATCTTCTTCATGGCGTGGGCCGCGACGCTGTTCGGCTTCGGCGCGTGGAACCGCCTGCTGCACCTCTACCCGACGCCGCTCGTGTCGCCCTTCGCGCTGCTCGTCCCGGTGTCGGGCCTCGCGTCGGGCGCGATCTTCCTAGGCGAGCGGCTGGCGCCGGCGCAGGCGGTGGGCGCGCTCCTCGTGCTCGCGGGCCTCGTCGCCAACGTCGCGGGGCCGCTGCTGCTGCGCCGCGCGTCGGGCTGACGTCGAAGCCTCGAGCGTCGGGCGCGCGCTAGCTCGCGCCGTCGGCCGCGAGGGCGTCGAGCTTCGCCGGGTCGAGCCCCGCGCCGAGGCCGGCGCCGCGCGGAACCTCGCTCGATCCGCCGCGAGGATCGGGCATTTCGCCCGCGACGATGTCGAAGAAGAGCGGGCTCTCGCCATACTGGAACTCGAGGAACGGGAGCGAGGCGATCGACGCGCTGGCGTGCACACTGGCGAGATGGGCGATCGGCCCGGTCGGGTTGTGCGGCGAGCATGCGACGGCGCGCCGCTCGGCCTCCTCCGCGATGCGCATGAGCTCGGCGAGGCCGCCCGCGTACTTCACGTCCGGCATGATCGCGTCGTACGCGCCGGCGTCGAGGAACGCGCGGAACGCGTCGACGCCGGTCATCGACTCGCAACCGGCGAGCCGCGTGCCCAGCCCGTTGGCGAGCGAGCGCAGGCGCTTCAGCGCCGGCAGCGACGCGTCGTCCTCGACGAGCGGGCATTCGAGCCAGAAGAGCGTCTCGGGCTCGAGCGCGCGCAGCACGCCCGCCGCGGCGTCCTCGGTCAGCCGCCAGTGGCAGTCGACCATCAGCGCCCGCGCGTCGCCGATCGCTTCGCGCACCGCGCGCACGCGGTCGAGCCCGGCCTCGACCAGGCGGCGTCCCTCCGGCGTCGTGATGCGCTCCGGCGTCACGTCGTCGAACGGCGCGATCTTGACCGCACAGAACCCGGCCTCCGCCGCTTCGCGCGCGCGCGCGGCGAACCCGGCGGGCGTGCGGTCGAGCGTGCCGCGGTTCACGTTCGCGTAGAGCGGCACGACGCCGCGCGTCGGTGCGCCGAGCATGCGCGCGAGCGGCACGCCGGCCGCCTGCGACGCGAGGTCCCACAAGGCCTGGTCGATCCCGCCCTGCGCGGCCGCGTCGGCCATGTCGACGCCCGCACCCCAGCTCTCGCGCGCCGGCGCGGCGGCCGTCGCGCCGACCAGGGATCGCGTGCGCCGCTCGACGTGCGCGTGCACGTCGCGATGCCGCCCCTGCAGCGTCGCCTCGCCCCAGCCGGTGCGGCCGAACGAGTCCCGCGCCCGCACGAAGGTCCAGACCGTCTTGCCCGAGACGCGGATCGACCGCGCGTCGACCGCCGCGATCGTGTCCATCGTCTCAGCGGAACAGGTCGGAATTCGCGCCGTTCGGGAGCACGCGCCGCTCGAGGTGGAGCCTCGCCGCGCGCGCGAGCGCGAGGGGCGAGCGCGGCGCGGTCATCGCGCGAAGCAGGCCGCCGGATCGAGGCGATGGACGCCGCGCGGCGCGTAGCCGAGCGACGAAGACAGCCCCAGCGCCTCGGCGCCGATCGCGACGATCGCGAGCCACATCTCGGTCCCCTGCAGCCCGGGCGCGTCGCCGGCCGAGAAGCCGAAGCCCCGCCCGTCGACCCACCGCTCGAGGATGCGCGGCAGCTGCCGCTCGATGAACGCGAGGCCCTCGTCGCGCCGGTGCGCCGTAAGGCGTCCCAGGTACCAGAGCGGATGCACGGTGTCGAGCAGGTTGCACGCGTTGACGCCGCGCTCCGCGAAGTCGCCGTACTGGCGAACGTGCGCGAGCACCGTGTCGACGGCGGCCTCCGGATGCGGCACGCGGCGCCCGAACTGCGCGTAGGTGCCGCGCACCAGCCGGTAGAAGCCGTTCACCGGCTGCAGCCAGCCGTCCGATTCGCGCGGCGCCCCCCACAGTCCGGTGTGCGGCACGCATCGGCGGTCGAGGCAATCGAACAGCGCCTCGACCGGCTCGTCGAGCGCGAACGCGCGCCGGTTGATCGCGAGCGCGGTGCCGAAGCCGTCGACCCAGCCCCCGGCCGACCAGGCGCGATCGGCCCAAGGCAGCGCGTCCAGCAGCGACGCGATGCGGGCGGGCGCCATCGCGTGCACGGCCGCGAGCGGCGCGCGGAACGATGCGCAGAGAACGTCGAGCGCATAGCCGACCGACAGGATCAGGTACGCGGCGCGCACGTCGCCCATCGTCTCCCAGCGGTAGCCCGCGGCGGGCGGCAGGTCGGGATCGAAGGGCATCCCGCTGCCGGGATCCTGCGCGGACTGCAGGCGAGCGACGAGCTCGTCGCGCTCGAACGACGGGGGCAGCCCGCCGAACATCGCCGCGATCTCGATCGCGTCGCAGGTCGGGCGCAGGCCGGAGAACTGCGCGCCGGGCCGGTCGAGGTACGCGGAAACGCCGCCGCGATCCTGCCTGCAGCGGGCGACTATTGCCGGCCACTGCCCGGACACGCGCTCGCCGAACGACGCGAGCGCGCTCGCAAGCGAGGGCGCCGGGGAGCGGCGCGCGGCGCCGGTCGCTTCCGCCGGCGCGGCAGGCGGCGAGGCCGGCGGCGCATCGACCTCGGGCGCCGGAACGGCCTCGTCGGGCGCCGCGCCGCGCGCGTTGCGCCGGTCGCGCACCGTCCGCGCCGGATTGCCCGCGACGATGTGCCAGTCCGGGACGTCGCGCGTGACGACCGCGCCGGCCGCGACGATGGCATGGCTCCCGATGCTCACGCCGTCGACGACGACCGCGTTCGCGCCGATCCACACGTCGTCGCCGATGAAGACGCCGCGCGACGACTCGCCCTGGTCGCCCATCGGCCGCGCCAGGTCGTCGTGGTTGTGGTTCATCGCGACGATGCTCGCGTGCGACGCGATGCGCACGTCGTTGCCGGCGCGCACGCGTCCGCGCACGACGGCGTACGGGTTGACGCTGCAGCCGGCGCCCAGCACGACGTCGTGCGACAGGTAGGCGAAGCCGCCGATCACCGTGCCGGCGCCGAGCGCGAGCCGGTCGACCTCGACGCCGGCGAGCGGCGAGACGTACGCGCCGTCCGCGAGCGTGAAGCGGCCCGTCGCGACGAGCTTCTCGTGGAAGGCCTTCTGCTGCGCGCGCTCCTCGTTCGTCGCGTCGCGCGCGAACCGCCACGGGCAGAAGGCGAAACGGACGGTCATCTTGGGCCGGGCGTCGCGCGCACGGGCGGCGGCGAACGCCGCGCCGCCCGTCTCGGTCGGGTGGTAGGCCGTGTAGGATTCGAACCTACGACCAACGGATTAAGAGTCCGCTGCTCTACCAGCTGAGCTAACGGCCCGCCGAAAGAAACCGGATTGTAGTGCAGCTTTGCCGCGCGGGTGCCGACCGCGGGAGCGCGCCGGAAGCCGGCGACCTGGTAGGCCGTGCTGGATTCGAACCAGCGACCAACGGATTAAAAGTCCGCTGCTCTACCAGGCTGAGCTAACGGCCCGCGGGCAAACGTGAAATTATAGAGGAGCGAGCGAATTCGCGCCAGCCGCGGGTCCGCCACCGGGCTCGCGGCCGCCGCGCGCCCCTCCGCCGAGCCTCCCCGTGCGCTCCGTCCCCGAACTCGGCCTCGACCATCCGTTCTGGGCGAGCCTCGCGGGCCGCCATGCGTCGATTGCGCTCGGCGGCCCGCTCGCGCGCCGCTTTCCCCGCGACATCTCGCCGATCGCCGGCCTGTCCGGCACCGGCGCCAACCACGTGGCCGCGCTGGAGGCGCTGGTCGAGCCCGGCGACGACGCCGGCATCGCCGGCCCGGCGGTGCCGGACCTGTCGGATCGCTGGGAGACGCTCCACCGCTCGCGACTGGTCCAGATGATCCGCGGCGATCGCGCGCCCATGCCCGAGAGCGACGTGCCGGCGTCGGTGCTCGCGCCCGCGGATGCCCCCGAGATGCTCGCGCTCGCCGAGCGCACGAAGCCCGGGCCGTTTCGCCTTCGCACGCTCGAGCTCGGGACCTACCTCGGCATCCGCGAGCGCGGGCGGCTCGTCGCGATGGCGGGGCAACGACTGTGGATCGGCCGCTACCGCGAGATCAGCGCCGTGTGCACCGAGCCGGATGCGCGGGGCCGCGGGCTCGCGAGCGCGCTCGTCGCGCGCCTGGTGAACCGGATCCTCGCGGCGGGCGAGGTGCCGTTCCTGCACGTCGACGTCGAGAACCCGCTCGCGATCGCGCTCTACCGCCGCCTCGGGTTCGTGCCGCGCGTCGAGCTGCCGCTGCTCGCGGCGAAGCGCCTGCGCTGACGCGGCGCCCGCTTCAGCCCTGCGCCAGCGTCCTCGCCTCCGCGAGCCCCGGCGACTCGAACGTCGGGGACAGGCTCGCGAGGAAGGCCCGCAGGTCGTCGACGCCGCGGTCCGCGTCCGGGCCGCCTGCCCGCGCCCGCGCGAGGCTCGTGACCGCGTACAGCTCGAGCTGCGTCGCGCCCTGCGCGCGCGCGATCGCGACGGCCGACTCCAGCGTCGCGAGAGCTTCGCCGCGCGCGCCGCTGCCGGTGCGGAGCAGCGCGAGCCCGCGCAAGCGGTGCAGCTCCGACACGAAGATCCCGACGCCCGGCTCGGTGACCGTCGCGATCGCCGCGTCGAGCAGCGCGAGCGCGTCGGCGTATCGGCCGCAGCGCAGCCGCTGCTCGGCCAGCATCACCGCGTAGTAGCGGTACAGCGGCCCGACGGCCGACGCCTTCGGGTACTCGGCCTCCAGGATGCGCAGGCCCTCGTCGGGCTCGCCGCCGGTCGCGAGCGCCCAGCCCAGGAGCATGCGCCCGTGGGCTCGCTGCGGCGGGATGCCGAACTTCTCCGCCAGCCCGATCAGCCGCTGCGCGCCTTCGTGGACGACCTCGCGCTCGCCGCGGATCTGCGCGGCCATCACGTTGTTCTGGATCACGTGCATCGCGCTCGCCTGGTGCGCGAGCTCGACGGCGAGCGCGTCGGCGCGCTCCGCGAGCTCGCGCGGCTCCGCGAACTCGCCGGCGAGCGACAGCGCGACCTGGCGGACCACGCAGGCGCACACGCCCGGATCGTGCCCGCCGAACACCGGGCCCATCCAGGCGTGCTTCGCCCGGTCGTAGCGGCGCACCCCTTCCAGCGCGTTGCTCGCCGCGGTTCGCATGTCGCCGCGGAACATCGCGGTCGACCACTTGCAATGCAGGCTCTCGAGAACGAAGTCGTCGTTGCCGGACCGATGCGCGTGCTCGACCAGCCGGTCCGCTTGCGCGAGCGCCACGTCGAGGCGCCGGCCGACGTTCGCGTTGAACCAGAGTCCCCAGGTCGACTTGAACAAGGCGGCGTCGTCGCTCAGCGTCGCCGCGAGCGCCTGGGCGCGCCGGTACAGGTCGCCGACCTCGGCGTGCTGCGGTCCCCTCAGGATCGCGAGCAGCGGGCCGAGCTTGAGCATGATGTCGAGCTCGCGCCGCCTGCGCGTCGGTTCGTCGGGAAGCTTCCCCGCCTCCGCGAGCGCAGCGCCGAAATGCGCGACGGCCTCGGAGTACGACGAGCGCGCGGTCGCGTGATCGCCGGCGCGCTCGCCCCAGGTGCACGCCAGCGCGGATTCACCGGCCTGCGCGAAATGGTGCGCGGGCACCTCGGGCTCGCTCTCGGCGATCGACGGGAACCGCGTGACCAGCGCGTTCGCGATGCGCGCGTGGATCTGCTGCCGGCGCGCGCGGAGCAGGTTCTCGTACGCGACGTCGCGCAGGAGCGCGTGCCTGAACGTGTAGCCCAGCTCGGCGGTGCGCGACTGGTGGAACACGAGGCCGGCGTGGATGAGCTTGCCGAGCGCGGCCACCAGCTGGTCGCCGTCGCAGGGCGCGACGTACGCGAGCAGCGCGTGCGAGAACTGCGGCCCGATCACGGCCGCGATCTGGGCGATCTCCTTCGCGCTGCCGAGGCGGTCGAGGCGCGCCATCAGCGAGTCCTGCAGCGTCGCGGGAACCACGAGCCGGTCGGCCAGCGCCTCGAGCACCGACTTCGTGAGCTCCTCGACGAACAGCGGGATGCCGTCCGCCTTGCGCACGATGTCCTCGATCACCTCGGGCGCGAGCGGATGCGACGACGAGACGTCGACCGCCAGCTCGGTGCTCTGGGCATCGGTGAGGCGCGCGAGCTCGATCGCGGAGGCGTTGTCGCGGCTCTTCCAGGGCGAGACGAACTCGGTGCGCGCCGTGACCAGCGCCAGCACGCGCGACGCGCCGATCCGGTCGATCAGCCGCGTCCACAGCTCCAGCGTCGTCGGGTCGGCCCAGTGCGCGTCCTCGAGCAGCAGGATCACCGGCGCGCTCTCGGCGAGGCGCTTCAGCACGTCGACGAGCGCGTCGAGCGTCGCCGACTTGCGCTGCGCGGGCGACAGGTCGAGCCGCGGATAACGGTCGACCGGCAGCGAGAGCAGGTCGGCGATCAGCGTCGTCGACGGGCAGGCCGCGCCGTCGCTCGCGGCGCCCAGCATCGCCTCGAGCTTCGCGAGGCGCGCGTTCGCGTCGTCGGCGGACGCGAAGCCGGCGGCGCGCTCGAGATGGCGGATGACCGGATGGAGGGCGCTGTTCGTGTGGTAGGGCGAGCACTGGCAGGTGACGTGGTTGCGGTGCGCCGGCCCGATCCGCTGGAAGAACGTATCGACGAGCCGGGACTTGCCCATGCCCGCGTCGCCCGTGATGACGACCGCGCGGCCGCGGCCCGCGGAGGTCTGCTCCCATGCGTCGAGCATCCGCTTGAGCTCGTCCGCGCGGCCGACGAACGCGTCGTCGGCGCGCCGCGTGGCCAGGAAGCGGCTCTCGGTGGGCGCCTCGCGCAGCACGCGCCACGCGGGAACCGGCTCCGCGAACCCCTTGAGCCGCTGCGGCCCCAGGCTCTGCACCTCGAACTGCCGGCCGAGGAGCTGGTAGGTGCCCGGCCCGACGACGATCGCATCGGGCTCGGCGATCGCCTGCAGGCGGGCGGCGAGGTTCGGCGTCTCGCCGACGATCGAGTGCTCGCGCGCCGGCCCTTCGCCGATGACGTCGCCGATGACGACGGTCCCGGTCGCGATGCCGATGCGCGCGGTCGGCGCGCGCCCGTCGGGCAGCGCGAGCTTGCGCACCGCGTCGATGATCGCGAGCGACGCGCGCACCGCGCGCTCCGCGTCGTCCTCGCCGGCCTGCGGATAACCGAAGTACGCGAGCACGCCGTCGCCCAGGTACTTGGCGACGAAGCCCTCGTAGCGGCGGATCGCGTCGGCGCAGCCCTGCTGGTAGCGGCGGATGAGCGCGCTCAGCACTTCGGGATCGATCGAGGCCGCGAGCTCGGTCGAGCCGACGAGGTCGCAGAACACCACGGTGACGTGACGGCGCTCGGCGTCCTGTCCGTCCGTCGCGATGCGCGCCGCCTGCGCCCCCGGCGCGCGGCGCAGCGCCTCGAGCGCCTGGGCGAGCTTGCGCCGGTGACCGAGCGAGACGCCGAGCTTCTCGAGGTCGGCGTCGGTGAGCGCGCCGAGGATGTCGAGGTCGACGTCGTTGTCGGCGAAGACCTTCGCGTACTGCGCGAGGCCGTGGGACTCCAGCCACGATTCGAGCGGTGACATGGGCTTCGCGTCCTCCCCGGGACAGGAATCCACGACGGCTCAGGCGCGCCGCACGCGGGAGCGCGCGGCGGGTCGGACGACGGGGGACGACTCTAGCCGCGCAAGCCGCTGCCGTAAAGCCGCGGGCGGCGCGAATCCTCGCGTTCTTCGCGCGACGCAGCGCGCTCTCCGTGGGAAACCCTAGGGAAACTCCGCGCAACTCCGCCGCGGGCACGTCGCCGGCGCCCGCCGGACGCGGCGCACCCGCGCGATCCGCGGAGCCTCCCTAGTGCTCGTCGCGCGACAGGATCGGCGGAATCGGCGCGAAATCGATGCCTTCGTCGGCGAGCTCGCGCGCCTCGTCGGCGGTCGCCTCGCCGCGGATCGCGCGATGCGGGACCTCCTCGTAGTGGATCTTGCGCGCTTCCTCGGAGAAGCGGCGGCCGACGTCCTCGGTGCGCCGTACCGCTTCGCGCAGCTTCGCGAGCAAGTCGGGCGGGAGCCCGGCCGCCGCCTGCGTCGCGACCGGCGCGCTCGCCTCGCCGCCCTTGCGCACGCTGACGCGGGCCGACGGCAGGCGCGTGACCTCGGGCGTGTCGCACACGGGGCAGCGCACGAGGCCGTCCCCGAGCTGGCGGTCGAACGCCTCGCCCGAGTCGAACCACCCCTCGAATCCGTGGCCCTGGCCGCAGCGGAGGTCGAAGACGATCATCGTGGCGTCAACGTGCGGGCGACCGGGCTCGCCGACAAGCGCCCGCGGCGGGCGTCAGCCTTCCATGCGGTCGAGGCGCCAGGTCTGGTAGCGGACGGCGGCCACGGCGCCGGCGACGATCGCGAAGAACGTGACGATCGAGCCGATCGCGAGCGTCGACACGCCGGTCAGCCCCTGCCCGATCGTGCAGCCGAGCGCGGTGACGCCGCCGAAGCCCATCATCGCGCCGCCGACCATGTGATTCGCGACGTCCTCGACACTCGCGAAGCCTTCCCAGCGGAACGTGCGCGAGACGAGCGCGTACGCGCCCGAGCCCGCCAGCATGCCGAGCACGCCCGCGATGCCGAAGGTCAGCACGCGCGAGCTGTCGGTCCACAGCAGCAGGAGCTCGAGCAGGTAGGCGATCGGCGACACGAACGAGTAGCTCTCCATGCGCCCCGAGTTCGTCGCGACGAACTTCTCCTCGAGCGTCGCCGGATCCTCGGCGAGATAGCCGAGGTGACCCGAGACGTACCAGCCGCCGACGATCACCGCGCCGACGACGATGCCGCCGACGATCATCTCGGGCGTCGCGCGGAAGTCGCGGCTCGCCAACGCGAACGCGGCGATCGCGCCCGCGACGACGAGCGCGACGGCGAGCCGCGCGCCGCCGGCGGACGCGCCGACGATCGACGGCAGGTCCGAGGTCTTCGCGCCGAACGCGGACACGTCGAAGCGGATCGGGTCGAGCCCGTAGGCGCGCCAGCCCGCGAACGCGCCCTTGAGCGTCATGTACGCGGCGATCGCGAGGACGATCAGCACGACGAGCGACTTCAGGTTGCCCGCGCCGACGCGGATCAGCGTCTTGCTGCCGCAGCCCGACGCGAGCGTCATGCCGAAGCCGAACAGCAGGCCGCCCACGACGTGCGAGAGCCACGGCACCTGCGCGCCGGTGTAGATCGTCTTCGCGACGTCGATCGCCCCCGCCGCCTGCAGCGCGCCGGTGCCGGCGATCGCCACCGCGATCGCCAGCAGCCACATCCGCATGCGCCGCCAGTCGCCGAAGTTCACGACGTCGGTCACCGCGCCCATCGTGCAGAAGCTCACGCGGTTCGCGACCCAGCCGAACACGAACGCGAGCGCGAACGCGAAGCCGGTCACGTAGGGGGCGAGCTGGGCGGCGTCCTTCATCGGCGCGGGGTCCGGGAGCGGCCGACGATTATTGCACGCGGGTGGCGGGCGTCCGGAGGGGGCGCCCTTCGAGGTCGTCGGGGGAAACGCGTCGGGCTGAAGCCCGACCCGCGAGTGTCACGACTGTGGGCCGGGCTTCAGGCCGACATGCCCACCGAGCTGCCTCGCGAGGGTTGCGGTTCGAGTGGCTTGACCCCGCCGAGGCCCCCGCTTCGTTTACGGCAATCGAAGGCCGCCCCCGCCGGCCCGGAGAACGGAGGTCCGACATGGAACGATCCGCCCGCCCGACCCCGCCCGGGCGCGCCGCCGCGCGCGCGCTCGCGCTGGCTGCGGCGCTCGCACTGCCGCTTTCCGCATGCGCGTCGAGCCCGCCGATGCCGGTCGTGTCCACGCATCTCGCCACGGTCGAGGTCTTCGACCGCACGACGGGCGTGTCGCTGCCGGTGTACGTCGCCGGCGGCGAGCGATGGATCGTCGGCACGCCGGGGCACGAGTACGCGATCCGCATCCGCAACCACACCGCGGGACGCATCCTCGCGGTGCCCTCGGTCGACGGCGTGAACGCGGTCACCGGCGAGACCGCGTCGCCCGAGCAGAGCGGCTACGTGCTCGACCCGTACGGATCGGTCGAGATCGCGGGCTGGCGCAAGAGCCTGCAGCGCACGGCTGCGTTCTACTTCACCGACGTGTCGGACAGCTACGCGGGACGCACCGGCCGTCCGCTCGACGTCGGGGTGATCGGGCTCGCCGTGTTCCGCGAGCGCGTGCCGGTCGCGTATGCGCCGCAGCCGAAGATCGCCGGCGAGCGCCAGGAGGCGGCGCGCGCCGACGCCCCGATGTCCGCACCCGCGCCCGCGGCGTCGGGCGGCGCGGGCGGGCTGCTCGGGCAGGAAGCCGACGCGCGCGCGGCGACGACGGAATCGACGATGAAGCGCCGCGACGATCGCCTCGGCACCGGCCACGGCCGCAGCGAGACGTCGTACGCGCAGCGCGTCGCGTTCGAGCGCGCGACCGCTTCGCCGGAAGCGGTGGTGGCAATCCGTTACGACCGGCGCGAGGCGCTCGTCGCGCGCGGAATCGTTCCCGGGCCGCAATACGCCCAGCGCGTTCCGTCGCCGTTCCCCGCGTGGCCGGGGTTCGTGCCCGATCCGCGTTGACCCGTGTCCCCCGCTCGTCGCGGATGTCCGGCGCCGCGGACGCGCGCCGGGAATCCGCGCGAGGACGGGGTGTTGCCGCGTCGAACGTGCGACCTCATACTGCCCGGGCCATGCCCGACGCCACGCGCGCGCGGCCGCGACCGGCCGCCGGAGACGACGCCGGCGACGAGGCGTTGATGCTCGCCTATGCCGCCGGCGACGCCGGCGCTTTCGACCGGCTCTATGCGCGCCATCGCGGCGGCCTGTACCGCTACCTGCTGCGGCACGTCGGCAACGCCGGGCTCGCCGACGAGCTGTTCCAGGACGTCTGGATGAACGCGATCCGCGCCCGCGCGAGCTACGTCCCCACCGCGAAGTTCGCGACGTGGATCTACACGCTCGCGCACCACCGGCTCGTCGACCACTGGCGCTCGAGCGGGCGCGCGCGCATCGATTCGCTCGACGACGACGGCGACGAGGCGACCGGCGCGCTCGTCGACGCGATTCCCGGCTCGCGCGTCGACGAGCCCGAGACGCGCGCCGAATCGCGCGCGGCGCGGCGGCGCATCGACGCCGCGCTCGCCGCGCTGCCGCCGGCGCAACGCGACGCGTTCCTGCTTCACATCGAATCGGGCCTCCCGCTCGCCGACATCGCCGCGCTCACGGGCGCCGGCGAGGAGACGGTGAAGAGCCGCGTGCGCTACGCGTACGCGAAGCTTCGCGAAGCGCTCGGGGATCTCGCATGAGCCACGATCGCGACGACGTCCGGGACGACGCGGTCGCGCGCGCCTGGCGCGAGTCGATGCGCGAGACGCCGCCGCCGGCGGTCGACGACGCGATCCGCGCCGCCGCGCGGC
>JBGAHH010000081.1:0-19365 GCA_044226265.1 Casimicrobiaceae bacterium
TCGATGATCTTCGCCACCACGCCCGCGCCGACGGTCCGGCCGCCCTCGCGGATCGCGAACCGCAGACCCTCCTCCATCGCGATCGGCGCGATCAGCGTCACCGTCATCCCGATGTTGTCCCCCGGCATCACCATCTCCGTCCCCGCCGGCAGCTCGCAGCTCCCCGTCACGTCCGTCGTCCGGAAATAGAACTGCGGCCGGTACCCCGGGAAGAACGGCGTGTGCCGGCCCCCCTCGTCCTTCGACAGCACGTACACCTCGCAGCTGAACTTCGTGTGCGGCGTGATCGACCCCGGCTTCGCCAGCACCTGCCCACGCTCCACTTCCTCACGCTTCGTGCCCCGCAGCAGCACCCCGACGTTGTCCCCAGCCTGCCCCTGGTCGAGCAGCTTGCGGAACATCTCCACCCCCGTGCACACCGTCTTCATCGTCGGTCGCAGACCCACGATCTCCAGCTCGTCCCCCACCTTCACGATCCCGCGCTCCACACGCCCCGTCACCACCGTCCCACGACCCGAAATCGAGAACACGTCCTCCACCGGCATCAGGAACGGCCCGTCGATCGCTCGCTTCGGCTCCGGAATGTAGCTGTCCAGCGCGTCCGCCAGCTTGAAGATCGACCCCTCCCCCATCTCGCTCTTGTCCCCCTCCAGCGCCATCTTCGCCGACCCGATCACGATCGGCGTCTTGTCGCCAGGAAACTGGTACTTCGACAACAGCTCGCGGACCTCCATCTCGACAAGCTCCAGAAGCTCCTTGTCGTCCACCATGTCCGCCTTGTTCATGTACACCACGATGTACGGCACCCCAACCTGCCGCGCCAGCAGAATGTGCTCCCGCGTCTGCGGCATCGGTCCGTCCGCCGCCGACACCACCAGGATCGCCCCGTCCATCTGCGCCGCGCCCGTGATCATGTTCTTGATGTAGTCCGCGTGACCCGGGCAGTCCACGTGCGCGTAGTGCCGCTTCGCCGTCTCGTACTCCACGTGCGCCGTGTTGATCGTGATCCCCCGCGCCTTCTCCTCCGGCGCGTTGTCGATCTGGTCGTACGCCTTCGCCTCGCCACCGAACTTCTTGCTCAGCACCAGCGTCATCGCCGCCGTCAGCGTCGTCTTCCCGTGGTCCACGTGACCGATCGTCCCCACGTTCACGTGCGGCTTCGTACGTTCGAATTTGCCCTTGGCCATGATCGGAGTCCTTGCGCTTTACGCCTTCTTGTTGATGACCGCCTCGGCCACGCTCTTGGGGGCCTCGGTGTAGTGCTTGAATTCCATCGTGTAGGTCGCCCGGCCCTGCGAGAGCGACCGCAGCGTCGTCGAGTAGCCGAACATCTCGGCCAGCGGCACCTCGGCCTTGATCGCCTTGCCGGTCGGCAGGTCTTCCATCCCCTGCAGCATGCCGCGGCGGGACGAGAGGTCGCCCATCACGTTGCCCATGAAGTCCTCGGGCGTCTCGACCTCGACCGCCATCATCGGCTCGAGCAGGACCGGCGACGCCTTGCGCATCCCGTCCTTGAAACCGATCGACGCGGCCATCTTGAACGCGTTCTCGTTGCTGTCGACGTCGTGGTAGCTGCCGTCGAACAGCGTCACCTTCACGTCGACGACGGGGAAGCCCGCGAGCACGCCGTTGGGCAGCGTCTCCTTGAGCCCCTTCTCGACCGCGGGGATGAACTCGCGCGGGACCGCGCCGCCCTTGATGCCGTCGACGAACTCGAAGCCCTTGCCCTGCTCGTTCGGCTCGAGCTTCAGCCACACGTGGCCGTACTGGCCGCGGCCGCCCGACTGCTTGACGAACTTGCCCTCGACCTCGACCGGCTTGCGGATCGCCTCGCGGTACGCCACCTGCGGCGCGCCCACGTTCGCCTCGACGCCGAACTCGCGCTTCATGCGGTCGACGAGGATCTCGAGGTGCAGCTCGCCCATGCCGGAGATGATCGTCTGGCCGGATTCCTCGTCGGTCCGCACGCGGAAGCTCGGGTCCTCCTGCGCCAGTCGGTTGAGCGCGATGCCCATCTTCTCCTGGTCGGCCTTCGTCTTCGGCTCGACGGCGACGTGGATCACGGGCTCCGGGAAGATCATCTTCTCGAGCGTGATCACCTTCTGCGGGTCGCACAGCGTGTCGCCCGTCGTCGCCTCGCGCAGGCCCACCGCCGCGGCGATGTCGCCGGCGCGCACCTCCTTGATGTCCTCGCGCTGGTTCGCGTGCATCTGCAGGATGCGCCCGATCCGCTCCTTGCGGCCCTTGACCGGGTTGTAGATCGTGTCGCCCGAGTTCACGACGCCCGAGTAGACGCGGAAGAACACGAGCTGGCCGACGTAGGGGTCGGTCATGATCTTGAACGCGAGGCCGGAGAACGGCTGGTCGTCGGCGGCCCTGCGCTCGCCTTCCTTGCCGTCCTCGAGCTCGCCCTTCACCGGCGGGATGTCCGTCGGCGCCGGCATGTAGTCGATGACCGCGTCGAGCATCGCCTGGACGCCCTTGTTCTTGAACGCGGTGCCGCACAGCATCGGCACGATCTCGTTCGCGATCGTGCGCAGCCGCAGGCCGGCCTTGATCTCCTCGACCGAGAGCTCGCTCGACTCGAGGTACTTGTTCATCAGGGTCTCGTTCGCCTCGGCGGCGCTCTCGACCATCTTCTCGCGCCACTCGGCCGCGAGGTCCGCGAGCTCCGCCGGGATGTCGCGGATCTCGAACTTCATGCCCTGCGACGCGTCGTCCCAGTAGATCGCCTTCATGCGGACGAGGTCGACCACGCCCTCGAACTTGTCCTCGGCGCCGATCGGCACCTGGATCGGCACGGGGTTGGCCTTGAGGCGCGACTTCATCTGGTCGTAGACCTTGAAGAAGTTCGCGCCGACGCGGTCCATCTTGTTCACGAACGCGAGGCGCGGCACCTTGTACTTGTTCGCCTGGCGCCACACGGTCTCGGACTGCGGCTGCACGCCGCCGACCGAGTCGTACACCATGCACGCGCCGTCGAGCACGCGCATCGAGCGCTCGACCTCGATCGTGAAGTCGACGTGACCCGGCGTGTCGATGATGTTGATCCGGTGCTCGGGGTACTTGCCGTCCATCCCCTTCCAGAAGCAGGTCGTCGCGGCCGACGTGATCGTGATGCCGCGCTCGCGCTCCTGCTCCATCCAGTCCATCACGGCCGCGCCGTCGTGGACCTCCCCCATCTTGTGGGAGACGCCCGTGTAGAACAGGATGCGCTCGGTGGTCGTGGTCTTCCCGGCATCGATGTGCGCGCTGATGCCGATGTTCCGGTACCGCTCGATAGGCGTGGTTCGGGGCACTGTCGTGTTCCGGCGCGACGCGTCCGCGGTGCTGCTGCGCGGGGCGGCGGGCCGTCCTGTCGCTGAAGGCTGTTGTTGTGCGTCGGTCGTGGCGTCGTAGGGCAATTCGGGCTCGCGACGGTCAGAACCGGAAATGCGAGAAGGCCTTGTTGGCCTCCGCCATGCGGTGGACTTCCTCGCGCTTCTTCACCGCGCCGCCGCGCCCCTCGGACGCGTCGAGCAGCTCGCCGGCGAGGCGCGCGCCCATCGACTTCTCGCCGCGCTTGCGCGCGGCCTCGCGCAGCCAGCGCATCGCGAGCGCGACGCGGCGGACCGGGCGGACCTCGACGGGGACCTGGAAGTTGGCGCCGCCGACGCGACGGCTCTTGACCTCGACCATCGGCTTGGCGTTCTGCAGCGCCTGCGTGAAGACTTCCAGCGGATCCTTGCCGCCCTTCTTGCTGATCGACTCGAACGCGCCGTACACGATGCGCTCGGCCACCGACTTCTTGCCGGCGGTCATCAGCACGTTCATGAACTTCGCGACCTCGACCGAGCCGTACTTCGGGTCGGCCAGGATGTCGCGCTTCGGGACTTCTCGACGTCGGGGCATACGGACTCCGTTCGGCCGAAAGTGCAACCCTACTTTCGGCCGGTTTGGCTTCCATCGAATCGCTGGCGAAGCCAGTCGATTCGATGCGTCAACTGCTACGAAACTGCTACGCGGCCTTCGGCCGCTTCGCGCCGTACTTCGAGCGCGACTGCTTGCGATCCTTCACGCCGGCGGTGTCGAGGCTGCCGCGCACCATGTGGTAAGCACGACCGAGTGCTCCTGAAGGTTGTGGCCTTCGCCGCCGATGTAGCTGATCACCTCGAAGCCGTTGGTGAGCCGCACCTTCGCGACCTTCCGGAGCGCGGAGTTCGGCTTCTTCGGCGTCGTCGTGTACACGCGCGTGCACACGCCGCGCTTCTGCGGGCTCTGCTGGAGCGCCGGCACCTTGCTCTTCGAGGCCGGGGCCTTGCGACCCTTGCGCACGAGTTGATTGATAGTGGGCATCTAAGGTCTTCCGCCAGTTGTCCTGAGTGTGCGTCCGTCCGGCGTCGCGACGGCGCAGGGCTCATCGTGCATGCAGCAAATCAAAGTGGCCCGAGCGCGCGTGCCGCTGCCGCCGGGCCACCTCGTCGCGCCTCGGCCCAGCCGGGCGTCCCGCGTTGCGGCTCGCGGGGCCCCGGCGCGCCGGGTACGCCGCCTTCCGGCCGGGCTTTCGGGGCCGCCGGAGGGCGAAAAGACCGTGATTATAGGGATATTTTGCGCATTGCGTCAACGGGCTTGCGCGCCCGGACCGCGCCGCGGCCCGTTCCCCGCGGGCGGGCGCGAGGCGGCGGGGCGCCGCCTCGCGAGACCGTCAGCCGTGCAGGTGGAACGGGCGGCGCTCGAGGTCCTTGAGGCGGGTCTCGAGGTCGGCGAGGTCGACCGAGGACGCGAGGTAGCGCTCGACCTCGCGCTGGCGGGAGCGCCACAGCGCGTGCTCGATCCGCTCGAGCAGCGAACGGGCGGGCAGCCCGGGGGCCTCGCCCGCCATCCGTCCGGGAGCGCTGCCGGCCAGGCCGGCGGCCAGGAGGTCGAACAGCGCGGGCACGGGGCCCAGCGGGGCGGTGAGTGAGTGCTTCATGACGTTCCTTTCGGCCGGTCGGCTCGGACATGGGCGCCGCGGTTGTGCCGCAGCGCACAGGTCCATGATCGGAACGATCGGGATCCGATTCAAATAGTCATTTTGGATCAGCGAGATAAGGATGTCCGATCGACGGCCCTTGTCATGTTGCATAGCAGCATCCATCATGCAAGGTGGAACCGGAACCTTCCCCATGGAGCTCTACCAGCTCAGAAGCTTCGCCGCCGTCGCCGAGCTCGGTCACCTGACCCGGGCAGCCGAGCGGCTGCACGTCAGCCAGCCGGCCGTCTCGGCCCAGATCAAGGCGCTCGAGGACGAGCTCGGCCTGCCGCTCTTCGAGCGGGCCGCGACCGGCATGACGCTGACCCCGGCGGGCGCCAAGCTGCTGCCGCTGGCGAGCCGGGTGATCGGGGCGGCGACCGAGCTGCGGAGCCACGCGTCCTCCCTCCGGGGCGAGGTGGCGGGCCACCTTCGGGTCGGCACGCTGGCCGACCCCGAGTTCCTGCGCCTCGGGGACCTGCTCGCCCGGGCGATCGAGCGGCACCCGCTGCTCCACCTCGAGCTCCACCACGAGGTGACCGGCGAGGCCTTCCGGAAGGTTCGCGACGGCGAGCTGGACGCGAGCTTCTACTACGGGCCGCTCCACCACCCGTCGGTCGCGTCGATCACGCTGCGGCCGGTGACCTACGTCGTCGCCGCGCCAGCGGTCTGGGCCGGCCGGCTGCGCGACGGCGACTGGACGAGCGTCGCGGAACTGCCCTGGGTGATGACGCCGGCGATCAGCTCGCACCGTGCGCTGGCGCAGGCGCTGTTCGCCGAGCGCGGACGCGTGCCCGAGACGATCGTCGAGGCGGACAACGAGTCGGTCGTCCGCTCGCTGGTCGTGGCGGGGCTGGGCGCGGGGCTGATGCGCGAGGACATCGCGACCGAGGCGGCGCGAGCGGGCGACGTCGTCGCGTGGAACGGCGCGCGCCTCGACACCACGCTGCAGTTCCTCGTGCCGCGCGAGCGCGCGGGCGAGCCCGCCATCGCGGCGCTCGCCGCGCTGGTCGCCGACACCTGGTCGGCGGCCGACCCCGGCGCGCAGGCCGCCAACGACGCGGCCGCGCGCTGAGCGCCGCCTAGGCCGCCGGCGCCGCGCCCTTCGGGTTCGGCCCGTACGCGTTGTCGCCCGGCTGGCTGTCCTGCACGAAGAACACGATCAGCACGATCGCGCCGATGATCGGCACGAGCCCGATCAGCAGCCACCAGCCGCTGCGCCCGGTGTCGTGGAGCCGCCGCGCGCCGACCGCGAGGTGCGGGATGAACATCGCGAGCACGAACAGCCCTGACAGCACGCCGTAGCTGCTCTCGGCGCGGTAGAGGCCGAGCATCCGGTCGAGCACGTGCAGCACGATCTCGATCAGCACCAGGAACAGCACGAAATACCAGTATTCGCTGCGCTGCGACCGGCCGGTGAACTGCGCGTACTTGCGGAGCGCCATCAGGTACCAGTTCATCTTCTTCTCCTCTCCCCGGGTGTCGACGTCGACCCGCGAAGGATAATGCGCCGCCCGCGCGCGTCAATGCGCGCGTGGCCGCAGGCGACAAAAAAAGGGCCGGCGGTCGCCCGCCGGCCCCTCGATCTCCCGCTCGACTCGGGCGTCAGGCCGCGTTCGCCGACGCCTCCGCCTTCGCCAGCGCCGCGGCCTGGGCGTCTTCCGCCGCCGCCGTGGCTTCCATCAGCGCCGCCTCCGGTCCCAGCGCCTTCTGCCGCCGGCGCGCGTTGTGGTGCGCGAGGCCGGTGCCCGCCGGGATGAGCCGGCCGACGATCACGTTCTCCTTCAGGCCGCGCAGGTCGTCGCGCTTGCCCATGATCGCCGCCTCGGTGAGCACGCGCGTGGTCTCCTGGAACGAGGCCGCCGAGATGAACGAGTCGGTGGACAGCGACGCCTTCGTGATGCCGAGCAGCATGAACTCGTAGGTCGCGGGCTGCTTGCCGTCCGCGACGACGTGGTCGTTCTCGTCCAGGAGCTCGGAGCGCTCGACCTGCTCGCCGGGGATGAACTTCGTGTCGCCCGCGTCGACGACCTGCACGCGGCGAAGCATCTGCCTCACGATCACCTCGATGTGCTTGTCGTTGATCTTCACGCCCTGCAGCCGGTAGACGTCCTGCACCTCGTCGGTCACGTAGCGCGCGAGCTGCTCGACGCCGAGGAGCCGCAGGATGTCGTGCGGATCCGCCGGGCCGTCGACGATCATCTCGCCCTTGTTCACCACCTGGCCGTCGTGGACGGTGACGTGCTTGTCCTTCGGGATCAGGAACTCGTGGGCCTGCCCGTCGAGGTCGGTGATGACCAGGCGCTGCTTGCCCTTCGTGTCCTTGCCGAACGACACGGTGCCGGTGACCTCCGCGAGCATGCCGGCGTCCTTCGGCGAGCGCGCCTCGAACAGCTCGGCCACGCGCGGCAGGCCGCCCGTGATGTCGCGGGTCTTCGAGGTCTCCTGCGGGATCCGCGCGAGCACCTCGCCGACCGCGACCTGCTGGCCGTCCTTCACCGTGATGATCGATCCCAGCTGGAACGTGATGTTCACCGCGTGGTCGCTGCCGGCCAGCATGATCTCGTGCCCGGCGTCGTCGAGGAGCTTCACCTGCGGGCGCACGCCCTTCGCCGAGCTCGTCGCGCGGCGCTTCGGGTCGATGACGACCAGCGTCGCGAGGCCGGTCACGTCGTCGACCTGCTTGGCGACGGTCACGCCCTCCTCGACGTTCTCGAACTTCACGCGGCCCGCGTACTCGGTGATGATCGGGCGGGCGGTCGCGTCCCACTGCGCCAGCACCTTCCCCGCCTTCACGACGTCGCCGTCCTTGACCTGCAGCGTCGCGCCGTACGGCACCTTGTGGCGCTCGCGCTCGCGGCCGTTGTCGTCGTGGATCATCACCTCGCCCGAGCGGGCGATCACCACGAGCTCGCCCTTCGCGTTGGTGACGTAGCGCATCAGCGCCGAGAAGCGCACGGTGCCCGCCGACTTCGACTCGACCTGCGACGCCGCCGCCGTCCGCGAGGCCGCGCCGCCGATGTGGAACGTCCGCATCGTGAGCTGCGTGCCCGGCTCGCCGATCGACTGCGCGGCGATGACGCCGACCGCCTCGCCGACATTGACGAGGTGGCCGCGGCCGAGGTCGCGGCCGTAGCAGGTCGCGCACAGTCCGTAGCGCGTGTCGCAGGTGAGCGGCGTGCGCACCTTGACCTCGTCGATGCCGAGCGTCTCGATCCGCTCGACCTCGTCCTCGCCCAGCAGCGTGCCCTTCTCGAACAGCGTCTCCTGCGACTCGGGGTTCACGATGTCGGCGGCGGCCGCGCGGCCGAGGATGCGCTCGCGCAGCGGCTCGATCACCTCGCCGCCCTCGACCAGCGCCTTCATCGCGACGCCGTTGTTCGTGCCGCAATCGTCCTCGACGACGACGAGGTCCTGCGTCACGTCGACGAGGCGGCGGGTCAGGTAGCCCGAGTTCGCGGTCTTGAGCGCGGTGTCGGCGAGGCCCTTGCGCGCGCCGTGCGTGCTGATGAAGTACTGCAGCACGTTCAGGCCCTCGCGGAAGTTCGCGGTGATCGGCGTCTCGATGATCGAGCCGTCCGGCTTCGCCATCAGTCCGCGCATGCCGGCGAGCTGCCGGATCTGCGCCGCCGAGCCCCGCGCGCCCGAGTCGGCCATCATGAAGATCGAGTTGAACGACGGCTGGCGCGCCTTCTTGCCCTCGCGGTCGACGACCTCCATCTCGCCCAGCTGGTTCATCATCGCCTTGGCGATCTCGTCGCCGGCGCGGCCCCAGATGTCCACGACCTTGTTGTAGCGCTCGCCCTGGGTGACGAGGCCCGAGGTGTACTGCGCCTCGATCTCCTTCACCTCCTTCTCGGCCTTCTCGATGATCGTCTGCTTCTCGACCGGCACCAGCATGTCGCCGGCCGCGAACGAGATGCCGCCGCGCGTCGCCAGCCCGTAGCCGGCCTGCATCAGCTTGTCGGCGAAGATCACCGTCTCGCGCAGGCCGCAGCGGCGGAAGCTCGCGTTGATGAGGCGCGAGATCTCCTTCTTCTTGAGCGGCTTGTTGATGTTCTCGAACCCGAGGCCCGGCGGAAGGATCTCGGAGAGCAGCGCGCGACCGACCGTGGTCTCGTAGCGCTTGAACGTCTCGGGGCGCGAGCCGTCCTCGGCGCGGCGGCCGACCTCGCGGATGCGCACCGTGATCTTCGCGTGCAGCTCGACCTGGCGCGACTCGTAGGCGCGCGCGACTTCCGCGACGTCGGAGAAGCGCATGGCCTCGCCGGCGGCGCCGATGCGCTCGCGCGTCGCGTAGTAGAGCCCGAGCACGATGTCCTGCGACGGCACGATGCAGGGCTCGCCGTTCGACGGCAGCAGCACGTTGTTCGAGGCGAGCATCAGCGTGCGCGCCTCCATCTGCGCCTCGAGCGACAGCGGCACGTGCACCGCCATCTGGTCGCCGTCGAAGTCCGCGTTGAACGCGGTGCAGACGAGCGGGTGGAGCTGGATCGCCTTGCCCTCGATCAGGACCGGCTCGAACGCCTGGATGCCGAGGCGGTGCAGCGTCGGCGCGCGGTTCAGCAGCACCGGGTGCTCGCGGATCACGTCCTCGAGGATGTCCCAGACCACCGGCTCCTGGCTCTCGACCATCTTCTTCGCGGCCTTGATCGTGGTCGCGAGGCCCATCGTCTCGAGCTTGTTGAAGATGAACGGCTTGAAGAGCTCGAGCGCCATCAGCTTCGGCAGGCCGCACTGGTGGAGCTTGAGCTGCGGGCCGACGACGATCACCGACCGTCCCGAGTAGTCGACGCGCTTGCCGAGCAGGTTCTGGCGGAACCGGCCGCCCTTGCCCTTGATCATGTCGGCGAGCGACTTGAGCGGGCGCTTGTTCGCGCCGGTCATCGCCTTGCCGCGGCGGCCGTTGTCGAGCAGCGAGTCGACCGCCTCCTGCAGCATCCGCTTCTCGTTGCGCACGATGATGTCGGGCGCCTTGAGCTCGAGCAGCCGCTTCAGGCGGTTGTTCCGGTTGATCACGCGCCGGTAGAGGTCGTTCAGGTCCGAGGTCGCGAACCGGCCGCCGTCGAGCGGCACCAGCGGGCGCAGCTCGGGCGGCAGCACCGGCAGCACCTCGAGGATCATCCACTCGGGCTTGATGCCCGACTTGTGGAACGCCTCGAGCACCTTCAGGCGCTTGGCGATCTTCTTGACCTTGGTGTCCGACGTGGTCGCCTCGAGCTCCTTGCGGAGCTTCTCGACCTCGTGGTTGACGTCGAGGCCCTTCAGGAGCTCGCGGATGCCCTCGGCGCCCATCGACGCCTGGAAGTCGTCGCCGTGCTGCTCGAGCTTGGCGAGGTAGTCGTCCTCGGTCAGCAGCTGGCCGCGGTTGAGCGGCGTGAGGCCCGGGTCGGTCACGACGAACGCCTCGAAGTACAGCACGCGCTCGATGTCGCGCAGCGTCATGTCGAGCACCATCCCCATGCGCGAGGGCAGGCTCTTCAGGAACCAGATGTGGGCGACCGGCGAGGCGAGCTCGATGTGGCCCATGCGCTCGCGGCGCACCTTGGCCAGCGTCACCTCGACGCCGCACTTCTCGCAGATCACGCCGCGGTGCTTCAGGCGCTTGTACTTGCCGCACAGGCACTCGTAGTCCTTGACCGGCCCGAAGATCTTCGCGCAGAAGAGGCCGTCGCGCTCGGGCTTGAACGTGCGGTAGTTGATCGTCTCGGGCTTCTTGACCTCCCCGTACGACCACGAGCGGATCTTCTCGGGCGAGGCGAGCCCGATCTTGATCGCGTCGAATTCCTCTTCCTGCGTGACCTGCTTGAACAGATCGAGTAGCGCTTTCATTTCGACTCCTGGCTTAAGGGTTGAGCGTCCGGCGTTGAGCGTCCAGCGTTCGTGCGCTCAATCCCTTTCCATATCGACGTCGATCGCGAGCGACCGGATTTCCTTCACGAGCACGTTGAACGACTCCGGCATGCCGGCCTCGATCTTGTGCTCGCCCTTGACGATGTTCTCGTACACCTTCGTGCGCCCGTTCACGTCGTCGGACTTGACCGTCAGCATCTCCTGCAGCGTGTACGCGGCGCCGTAGGCCTCGAGCGCCCACACCTCCATCTCGCCGAAGCGCTGGCCGCCGAACTGCGCCTTGCCGCCCAGCGGCTGCTGCGTGACGAGGCTGTACGGGCCGGTCGAGCGCGCGTGCATCTTGTCGTCGACCAGGTGGTGGAGCTTCAGCATGTGCATGTAGCCCACGGTCACCGGGCGGTCGAACGCCTCGCCGGTGCGGCCGTCGTGCAGAGTGACCTGGCCGGAGGTCGGCAGGCCCGCGAGCTCGAGCATGCCCTTGATCTCCTCCTCGGTCGCGCCGTCGAACACCGGCGTCGCGAACGGCACCCCGCCGCGCAGGTTCTCGGCGAGCCGCATCGTCTCCCCGTCGTCGAGGGCGTCGAGCGCCTCGGGGCGCCCGGCCGAGTTGTAGATGCGCTCGAGCAGCTTGCGAACGTCGCCGGCCTTCGCCTGCGCCTTGAGCGCCTCCTCGATCTTGCGTCCGAGGCCCTTCGCCGCCCAGCCGAGGTGCACCTCGAGGATCTGGCCCACGTTCATCCGCGACGGCACGCCGAGCGGGTTCAGCACGATGTCGACCGGCGTGCCGTCCGCCATGTAGGGCATGTCCTCGACCGGCACGATCTTCGACACGACGCCCTTGTTGCCGTGGCGGCCGGCCATCTTGTCGCCCGGCTGCAGGCGGCGCTTCACCGCGACGTAGACCTTCACCATCTTCTGCACGCCCGGCGGCAGCTCGTCGCCCTGCGTCAGCTTCTTCTTCTTGAGCTCGAACATCGCGTCGAACTGCTCGCGCAGCTTCGCGAGCGAGTCCTTCATCGCCTCGAGCTGCTGCGCCGACTCCTCGCCGGCCAGGCGGATCTCGAACCAGTCGTGGCGGTTGACGCCCTCGAGGTAGTCCTTCGTGATCTTCGTGCCCTTCGCGATGCGCTTCGGGCCGCCGTTGACCGTCTTGCCGAGCAGCATCTTCTCGATCCGCGCGAACTGGTCGTTCTCGACGATCCGCAGCTGGTCGTTCAGGTCCTTGCGGTAGCCCTTGAGCTCGTCGTCGATGATCTGCTGGGCCCGCTTGTCGCGCTCGATGCCCTCGCGCGTGAACACCTGGACGTCGATCACGGTGCCGCTGATGCCCGAGGGCACGCGCAGCGACGTGTCCTTCACGTCCGAGGCCTTCTCGCCGAAGATCGCGCGGAGCAGCTTCTCCTCCGGCGTCAGCTGGGTCTCGCCCTTCGGCGTCACCTTGCCGACGAGCACGTCGCCGGCCTCGACCTCCGCGCCGATGTAGACGATGCCGGCGTCGTCGAGGCGGCCGAGCTGCGACTCGCCCAGCGAGCTGATGTCGCGCGTGATCTCCTCGGGCCCGAGCTTCGTGTCGCGGGCGACGATCGAGAGCTCCTCGATGTGGATCGACGTGTAGCGGTCGTCCCCGACGACGCGCTCGCTGATCAGGATCGAGTCCTCGTAGTTGTAGCCGTTCCAGGGCATGAACGCGACGAGCATGTTCTGCCCGAGCGCGAGCTCGCCCAGGTCCGTCGACGCACCGTCGGCGATGACGTCGTGGTGCGCGATCACGTCGCCCACCTTGACGAGCGGCCGCTGGTTGATGTTGGTGTTCTGGTTGCTGCGCTTGTACTTGACGAGGTTGTAGATGTCGACGCCCACGTCGCCGGCCGCGGTCTCCGCGTCGTGGGCGCGGACCACGATCCGGCTCGCGTCGACGTAGTCGACCTTCCCGCCGCGGCGCGCCATCACCGCCGTGCCGGAGTCGACCGCCGCGGTGCGCTCGATGCCGGTCCCGACCAGCGGCTTCTCCGGCCGCAGGCAGGGCACCGCCTGGCGCTGCATGTTCGACCCCATCAGCGCGCGGTTCGCGTCGTCGTGCTCGAGGAACGGGATCAGCGAGGCGGCGACCGACACGATCTGGCTCGGCGCGACGTCCATGTACTGGACCTTGTCCGCGGTCGAGAGCATGAACTCGTTCCGGTTGCGGCAGCTCACGAGCTCGTCGACCAGCCGGCCCTTCCCGTCGACCTTCGCGTTCGCCTGCGCGATCACGTACTGCGACTCCTCGATCGCCGACAGGTAGTCGATGTGGTCGGTGACCTTGCTGTCGACGACCTTGCGGTACGGGGTCTCGAGGAAGCCGAACTCGTTCGTGCGCGCGTAGAGCGCGAGCGAGTTGATGAGGCCGATGTTCGGGCCTTCCGGCGTCTCGATCGGGCAGACGCGGCCGTAGTGCGTCGGGTGCACGTCGCGCACCTCGAAGCCCGCGCGCTCGCGCGTGAGGCCGCCCGGGCCCAGCGCCGAGACGCGCCGCTTGTGCGTGATCTCGGACAGCGGGTTCGTCTGGTCCATGAACTGCGAGAGCTGCGAGCTGCCGAAGAACTCCTTGATCGCGGCCGAGATCGGCTTCGCGTTGATGAGGTCGTGCGGCAGCAGGTTCTCGCTCTCGGCCTGGCCCAGGCGCTCCTTGACCGCGCGCTCGACGCGCACGAGGCCGGAGCGGAACTGGTTCTCGGCCAGCTCGCCGACCGAGCGCACGCGCCGGTTGCCCAGGTGGTCGATGTCGTCGATCTCGCCGCGGCCGTTGCGCAGCTCGACCAGGATCCGGATGACCGCGATGATGTCGTCGTTGGTCAGCGTGCCGGGGCCCTTGAGCTCCTCGCGCCCCACGCGCCGGTTGAACTTCATCCGGCCCACCGCCGACAGGTCGTAGCGCTCCTCCGAGAAGAACAGCCCGTTGAACAGCGCCTCGACCGCGTCCTCGGTCGGCGGCTCGCCCGGGCGCATCATCCGGTAGATCGCGACCTTCGCCGCGTACTGGTCGGGCGTGTCGTCGCTCTTGAGCGTCTGCGAGATGAACGGCCCCTGGTCGAGGTCGTTCGTGTAGATCGTGCGGACCTCGCTCGTGCCGGCGTCGGCGAGCTTCTTCAGGAGCTCCTCGGTCAGCTCGTCGTTCGCCTTCGCGACCAGCTCGCCGGTCGACTTGTCGACGACGTTCTGCGCGATCGTGCGACCGAGCACGTAGTCGGCCGGCACGAGGATGCGCTTGACGCCGCCCTCGGCGAGCTCGCGCACGTGCCGCGCGGTGATGCGCTTGTCCTTCTGCACGACCACCTTGCCGTCCTTGCCGGCGACGTCGAAGCGCGCCACCTCGCCGCGCAGCCGCTCGGGCACGAAGTCGAGCTCGATCCCGCGCGTGCCGAAGTGGAACGTGTCGAAGTCGAAGAAGCGCGCGAGGATGTCCTCGTTCGTGAGCCCGATCGCCTTGAGCAGCGTCGTGACCGGCATCTTGCGGCGGCGGTCGACGCGGAAGAACAGGAAGTCCTTCGGGTCGAACTCGAAGTCCAGCCAGCTGCCGCGGTACGGGATCACGCGGGCGCTGAACAGGAGCTTGCCGGAGCTGTGCGTCTTGCCGCGGTCGTGCTCGAAGAACACGCCCGGCGAGCGGTGCAGCTGCGAGACGATGACGCGCTCGGTGCCGTTGATGATGAACGAGCCGTTCTCGGTCATGAGCGGGATCTCGCCCATGTAGACCTCCTGCTCCTTCACCTCCTTCACCGTCTCCTTCGGCGCCTCCTTGTCCATCAGCACGAGGCGGACCTTCGCGCGGAGCGCCGAGCAGAACGTGAGGCCGCGCTGCTGGCACTCGACGACGTCGAACGCCGGCGGCAGCAGCGAGAAGCTCACGAACTCGAGCCGGGCGTTGCCCGAGTGGCTCGAGATCGGGAAGATCGACGTGAACGCGGCCTGGAGGCCCTCGTTCTTGCGGGCGTCCGCGGGCGCGTCCTCCTGCAGGAACGCGCGGTAGGACGCGAGCTGCGTCTCCAGCAGGAACGGGACGCGGAGCACGCTCGCGCGCTTCGCGAAGCTCTTGCGGAGGCGCTTCTTCTCGGTGAACGTGTAGGTGTGCGGTTGGGTCGTGTGGGTCGCCATGGCCGGTGTCGATCCTTCGTTGCGATGCTGGGCGTGACGCGCGGCCCCCTACGGGATCGCGCGCGGACTGTCCGGGGGCGTTGCGCCCCTGGCCTGGTGGCTGGCCTCTACCAGCCGCTGGCGGACGACGCGCCCATTGCGGGCGCGCCCGACCAAACCCGTCTCCCGCAGTCGCGTCGGAAGACGAAGCTCAGGAGCCTGGACCCCAGGCCGCTGAGCTTCGCCCCCTCGTTGCCGAGGGAGCGACGCGCGGAACCGCCGCATATGCGGCCGCTCCACTCCAACTTCAACCCCCGGAGTACCTGACCAGGGGGTACTTCAACCCCGTCGACAGGCAGTCGGCCCGCCCGGCGCCCGGGGTTTCGTACCTACGGAAATCGACGGGCTTCGCCCGCGATTTCCGCCACTTCAGCCTCTACGTCAGGCAGTCAGCGGCGTGATCTTTCCAACGCGCGCGGCCGGAAGGCCTCGCGCGCGCTCTTACTTGACTTCGACCTTGGCGCCGGCTTCTTCGAGCTTCTTCTTGGCGGCCTCGGCGTCGGCCTTCGAGACGCCTTCCTTGACGGGCTTCGGCGCGCCGTCGACGAGGTCCTTGGCTTCCTTGAGGCCGAGGCTCGTCAGCTCGCGGACCGCCTTGATGACGTTGACCTTGTTCTCGCCGGCGGCGGTGAGGACGACCGTGAACTCGGTCTTCTCCTCCGCAGCGGCGGCGGGCGCCGCACCGGCGGCGGGACCGGCGACGGCGACCGCAGCAGCGGCCGACACGCCGAACTTGTCTTCCATCGCCTTGATGAGCTCGGACAGCTCGAGCACGGTCATCGAAGCGATCTTGTCGAGGATTTCAGTCTGGACAGCGGACATCGTGGACTCCTGGTTTTCGTGGGATTGCGTGGGGTTCGAAGGAAATCTGCGGATGCGGGATCGTTCGCGTCAGGCCGCCGGCTTCGCGTCGCGCACGGCCGCGAGCGTCCGGACGAACTTGCCCGGAACCTCGTTCATCGTGCGGACCAGCTTGGCGATCGGCGCCTGCATCGTGCCCATCAGCTTCGCGAGCAGCTCGTCGCGCGACGGCAGCGCCGCCAGCGCCGAGACGTCCTTCGCGGACATCACCTGGCCCGGCATCGCGCCCGCCGTGATCACGAACTTCTCGTTGCCCTTGGCGAAATCGTTCAGCACCTTCGCCACGGCGACCGGGTCGCTGCAGATGCCGTACGCGAGCGGCCCGACCATCTTGTCGGACAGCTTCTCGAACGGCGTTCCGGCGACCGCGCGGCGCACCAGGGTGTTCTTGACCACCCTGAAGTAGACGCCGGAGGCCCGTGCCTTCGCGCGGAGCTGCGTCATGGCGGCGACCGGCATGCCGCGGTTTTCCGCGAGCACGATCGCCTGCGCCGTCGCCACCTGCTTGGCGACTTCCGCGACGACCGCTTCCTTCTTCTGAAGATCGAGACTCAAGCTCACCTCCGTTTCAGGAGACAGGGGTCAGAGGACAGGGATCGGAAACGATCGCATGCCGCCTGGCTGCCTCCGGTACGAGCCTCATCGGCTCTCGCGCCTGGCCCGACCGCGGCCTAGCGCGTGTTTCGGTGACCATCGAGTCCAGGAATGTCCTGTCCTGCGAGGGCACCATCTGCGCTGGGTCAGGGATCGGGTATCGGAAGACGGGGATCGGAAATCCCCGCTCGCCGATGCCTTCGTCCCGTTTTGAGCTTTCGCCCCAGCGGTCTTTGACGGCTCGCACATCGATGCTGCCGATGCGCTTACCCTCAACTGATACCTGTTGCCTGATGCCTGTTGCCTGATCAGTGCGCCACCGTCTGCACGATGTTGAGGCTGGCGGGATCGATCCGCACGCCGGCGCCCATCGTCGAGCTGACGCTGACCTTCTTGAAGTAGAGCCCCTTGATCCCCTGCGGCCGCGCCTTGGTGAGCGCGTCGATCAGCGCCGTCAGGTTGCTCTTGAGCTGGTCGGGCGAGAACGACGCGCGCCCGATCGTGCACTGGACGATGCCGGCCTTGTCGGTGCGGTACTGCACCTGGCCCGCCTTCGCGTTCTTCACGGCGCCGGCGACGTCCGCCGACACGGTGCCGACCTTCGGGTTCGGCATGAGGCCGCGGGGTCCCAGGATCTGGCCGAGCTGGCCCACCACCTTCATCGCGTCCGGCGACGCGATGACGACGTCGAAGTCCATGAACCCTTCCTTGATCCTCGCCGCGAGGTCGTCGAAGCCGACGATGTCGGCGCCGGCCTCGGTCGCCTGCTTCGCCTTCTCGCCCTGCGCGAAGACCGCCACGCGCACCTTCTTGCCGGTGCCGGCGGGCAGCACGACCGAGCCGCGGACGGTCTGGTCGGACTTCTTCGCGTCGACGCCGAGGTTCACCGCGACGTCCACCGATTCGTCGAACTTGGCGACCGCGGTCTCCTTGACGAGCTTCAGCGCGTCGTCGACCGGGTAGGCCCTGCTGCGGTCCACCTTGCCGCGGACCGTCTTCATGCGCTTCGAGAGGCGCGGAGTCTTCTGTTCGGCCATGATCACTTCACCCCTTCGACCGTGATGCCCATCGAGCGGGCGCTGCCGGCGATCGTGCGGACGGCGGCGTCGAGGTCGGCCGCGGTCAGGTCCGGCTTCTTCATCTTCGCGATCTCCTCGGCCTGCGCGCGCGTCAGCTTGCCGACCTTGTCGACGTGGGGCTTGCTGCTGCCCTTCTCGACCTTGGCGGCCTTCTTGATCAGCACGGTGGCCGGCGGCGTCTTCATCACGAACGTGAAGCTCTTGTCTGCGTACGCCGTGATCACGACCGGGATCGGCAGCCCGGCTTCCATCTTCTGCGTCTGCGCGTTGAACGCCTTGCAGAATTCCATGATGTTCAGGCCGCGCTGGCCGAGCGCGGGACCGATCGGGGGCGAGGGGTTCGCCTTGCCGGCCGGCACCTGAAGCTTGATGAAACCGACGACCTTCTTCGCCATCTTCGTCTCCTTTGGGTGCTATCGGACGCTTCCGCGCCCTCCCCGGTTCAGAAGTCAGGAGTCGGTTGACGGGCATCGGCGGAGTCCCGCGCGATGCGATGCCCGCCCGCCAACCGCCCGACTCGCTACGCTTTCTCGACTTGCGAGAAATCCAACTCCACCGGCGTCGAGCGACCGAAGATCGACACCGACACCTTGAGCTTGCTCTTCTCGTAGTTCACGTCCTCCACGTTGCCGTGGAAGTCAGTGAACGGGCCCTCCTTGACGCGCACCGCCTCGCCGGTCTCGAACAGCACCTTCGGGCGCGGCTTCTCGGCGCCTTCCTGCACCTGCTGCAGGATCGCGTCGACCTCCTTCTGCGAGATCGGCGTCGGCTTGTTCGCGGTGCCGCCGACGAAGCCGGTCACCTTCGGCGTGCTCTTCACGAGGTGCCAGGTGTCGTCGGTCATCTCCATCTCGACGAGCACGTAGCCCGGGAAGAACTTCCGCTCGGACGTCGCCTTCTGGCCGCCCTTCATCTCGACCACTTCCTCGACCGGCACCAGGATCTGGCCGAACTGGTCGGCCATGCCCGAGCGCTTGATCCTCTCGGCCAGCGTGCGCTGCACGCTCTTCTCGAACCCCGAGTAGGCGTGGACCACGAACCATTTCTTGCTCATCCCGCACCTCGTCCGGTCGCGAGCTTCACGATCCACGCCAGCAGCGTGTCGACCGAGAACAGGAACAGCGCCATCACGACGACGAAGACGAACACGACCAGCGTCATCTGCATCGTTTCCTTGCGCGTCGGCCAGGCCACGCGCCCGGCCTCCTGCCACGACTCCTGCGCGAAGGCGAAGAACGCCTTCCCGGGCGCCGAGAGCCAGGCCACGCCGGCCGCGGCCACGAGGCCCGCCAGCACCATCAGCACGCGCAGCACGAGCGCGGTGTCCGGGAACGCGTAGTAGCCCCACACGCCCAGCACGACGCAACCCAGCGCCAGTGCGATCTTTGCGTTGTCCATGTTCAGTGTTCAGTCGGCAGTTGACAGTTGGCAGTGCGATTCGGTCGCGCTTCGCGTCGTCCCTCGGTCAACTGTCAACTGACTCCTGCCACCAGGTTCGTGGCAGGCCAGGAGGGAATCGAACCCCCAACCTGCGGTTTTGGAGACCGCCGCTCTGCCAATTGAGCTACTGGCCTATTCAGCGGTCAGTCGACGGAAGTCAGCTGGCAGTTACGGACGGCCGCCTCGGGCGCCGGTCCGACTGTCAACTGTCAACTGCCAACTGACTCCTGTTTACTCGATGATCTTCGCCACCACGCCCGCGCCGACGGTCCGGCCGCCCTCGCGGATCGCGAACCGCAGACCCTCCTCCATCGCGATCGGCGCGATCAGCGTCACCGTCATCCCGATGTTGTCCCCCGGCATCACCATCTCCGT
>JBGAHH010000082.1:0-18954 GCA_044226265.1 Casimicrobiaceae bacterium
GATCCGGGGTCAGGTTCGAAGGCCGTAGCGTCCGCCTCACCGCGAAGCGACGCGTAAAGGCCTTCGTGCCTGACCCCAGGGGTTGATCATCGGGGCATGGTTCGAAGGCCGTAGCGTCCGCCTCACCGCGAAGCGACAATCGCCCTCGGCGCGCGCTCGCGAAGCGAGCGTGCGGTGAACCGGGGTCAGGCTCAAAGGCCGTAGCGTCCGCCTCACCGCGAAGCGACGCGTAAAGGCCTTCGTGCCTGACCCCAAGGTTTGATCCTCGGGGAAAGGCTCGAAGGCCGCAGCGCCCGCCTCACCTCCCACCGACGCAAAAAAACACGGGGCCGCATCGCGGCCCCGCGTCTCACCCTGCCTTGCTCGTCCGCGGCGCGCTCCGTCGGCCGGAGCGCCGCGACGCGACCGCGTCAGTTGCGGATGTTGATGATCATGCCCGACAGGTCGATCGAGACCATCAGGCCGATCTGGGTGCCCTGCAGGCGCAGGCGCACGCCGCGCTGGTTCTGCAGCTCGGTGATGCCGACGCCACCGGCGGCGGCGGCCGTCGCGGCCACCGCGGCGTACGTGCCCTCGATGTCGCGCGCTTCCTTGAGGTTGTAGACCTCGCCGACGAAGTCCGCGCGCGCGACGCCGATCGTCGCGCCGAGGCTCACGCCGCCGATGCCGAGGTTGTAGCCGTTGTTCCTGAAGTACAGCGTGCCGCTGCCGCCGCTGCCGCCGACGATGAAGCCTGCGCGGAAGATGCGAATCTCGATCGTCGCATCGGGCGTGCCCGAAGGCTGGGCGCGGGCGCCGGTCGCGGCGGCGGCCGCGATCATCGCGGCGCCGGTCGCGACGAACTTGCGCCGCGAATCATTCGTATTCATCTTGCACTCCGTAGGTGGGGGAAAGGGAAGCTCGAGCGCGACGCACGCGACGCGCGAACCTCGTCGCTATGCTGACACAAGTGACGCATCGCTTCCAGTCGCGCGGGCGCCGTTCTTGTCCAAGTCGTCAGCCGTGCCCGCGATGACGGCGCCGCCCAGGCAGACCTCGCCGTCGTAGAGCACCAGATACTGGCCAGGCGTAGGCGCGAACTGCGGCGCGTCGAAGTCGGCGCGAAGCCCGTGGTCGCGAACGGTCACCGAGCACGCCGCGTCCGCCATCCGGTAGCGCGTCTTCGCGGCCAGCCGGCGTGGCAAGGCGGGCGCTTCGCCGGCGATCCAGTGCGGATCGAACGTGTCGATGCTTGAGGCATGAAGCATCGGATGGCCGTGGCCCTGCACGACGACGAGCGCGTTGCGGGCGGGATCCTTCGCCGCGACGAACCACGGCGCCTCGCTGGCGCCGCGCGCGCCGCCGATCCCGAGCCCCTGCCGCTGGCCCAGCGTGTAGTACGCGAGCCCCTGGTGCCGCCCGACCTCGCGACCCTCGGGCGTGACGATCGGCCCCGGCTCGCGGGGCAGGTAGCGCGCCAGGAACTCGCGGAACGGCCGCTCGCCGATGAAGCAGATGCCCGTCGAGTCGCGCTTCGCGTGCGTCGGCAGGCCCGCCTCGCGCGCGATCTCGCGCACGCGGCGCTTCGCGAGGTCGCCGACCGGGAACGCGACCGGGGCGAGCTGCGCTTGCGTGAGCCGGTGCAGGAAGTAGCTCTGGTCCTTCGTCGCGTCCAGGGCCTTCAGCAGCTCGACGCGGCCGCCCGCCCGCCGCACGCGCGCGTAGTGGCCGGTCGCGATGCGGTCGGCGCCGAGGTCGAGCGCGTGGTCGAGGAACGCCCGGAACTTGATCTCGCTGTTGCACAGCACGTCGGGATTCGGCGTCCGGCCGGCACGGTAGTCGGCGAGGAAGCTCGCGAACACGCGCTCGCGGTATTCGGCGGCGAAGTTGACCGCCTCGAGCTCGATGCCCAGCACGTCGGCGACCGCCGCCGCGTCGACGAGGTCGTCGCGCGACGAGCAGTATTCGCCGTCGTCGTCGTCCTCCCAGTTCTTCATGAAGACGCCGACGACCTCGTGGCCCGCGCGCTTCTCGAGGAGCGCCGCGACCGACGAGTCGACGCCGCCCGACAGCCCGACGATGACGCGCTCCTGCCTCATGTGGAATCCTCCCCCGGGCTAGCCGCTTCCCGGCGTCGCGCCCCCCCTCCTCGAAGGAGGGGGCGAGCGCGGGACCACGCACGAGCCGCGCCCTTGGGGCGGCCCGGCGGCCGCGGCGGCGGCCCGTCGGCGCTCATCGCACGACCAGCCCCGCGCCTTCGCCGACGACGTCCTGCACGAGGTCGAGCGGCCATCGCCGCCCGGCGCGGTAGTCGTCGATGCAACGGAGGACGAGCGGGCTGCGATGCTCGGCGCGGCGCGCGAGGATCTCGTCGTACGGGAGCCACAGCGCCTCGACGATGCCTTCGTCGAGCGCTCGCCCCGGCTCCGCGGCGAGCGGCGCCGCGGCGTACGCGAAGCGCACGAACGTCGCGCCGTTGTCCGGCGCTTCCCAGCGGTAGATGCCGACGAGCGTGGTCGGAGCGACCCGCCAGGCCGCCTCTTCGAGCGTCTCGCGCGCCGCGCCGTCGGGGGGCGACTCGCCCGGCTCGAGATGTCCGGCGGGCTGGTTCAGCCTGACGCCCGCGCGGGTCTGCTCGCGCACGAGCAGGAACGCGCCGTCGCGCTCGACGATCGCGGCGACGGTGACCGACGGCCGCGCGGCAGCGATTTCCCTCATCGATCCATCCCGTGAAAAAGAAAAAGGCAGGAGCGCGTGCGCCCCTGCCTTCCGGTGCGAAGTGCTCGCGCGAGTTACTGCGTCGACGCCTTCTGCATCTGCTTCTCGACCGCCGGATCCTTGAAGTTCGGCTTGGCGGCCTTCGGCGTGCCCTTCTCGGTCTTCGCCATCGCGGAGCCCTGGGCCGACGCGGCGCCGGTCGTTTCCTTCGCGGCCGCGGCGGTCGTCGAGTCGACGGCCGCCTGCTTGGCGCCCTTGGTCTGCAGCGCCTTCGGGTCGTTCTTCATCGTCTTCGCCTTCGCGACGTCCGCGGCTTCGCCCTGGGCGGTCGTCGACTGGGCGGCTTGCTGGGTGACCGACTGCACGGTGCCTTGCTTTTCCTGCTTGGTCGCGCCGGCTTGCGCGCCGGCGACGGTCGCGAACGAGGCCGCGATCAGCGCAACGAGGAGCTTGCTCATGGAATGTCCCTCAGTGAGTGCTTGGTTGTGTTGGTGAATGGTTCCGGCCCCGAGGGACCGCTCCGAACCAAAGTGTTCCAAAGCCTTGAAATGTTACGACGAAATGCCCGATTCCGCAACCCCGGCGCCCGTGCCGGCGCCCCGGAAAGGCGACCGGGTCACTTGGCCGGCGCCCCGCTGGCCGGCGCCGGGGCGCCGGAGGCAGGTTGCGGCGAGGCGTGGTGGGCCTGGTGGGTCTTCGCCTCGCCTTGTGGGCCTTCTTGGTCGTTGCCTTGGTCTTCGTGGCCGAGGCGTCCGCGACCAACCCGGTCGCGGCCGGCGCCGCCGCCGGGGTCGCCCGGGCCGCCGCCGCAGGCGCGGGCGTCGCGGGGGCCGGAGCCGCCGCGGTCGCGGGCGCTTGCGCGTGGGCGGTGGCCGACATCGCCGAGGCGAGCAGCACCATCAGGAGCTTGTTCATTCGAAACGGTCCTCAAGTGACGTGATGTCGACGCGGAATGCGTGCGTCGGCGCCAATAACGGCCCGATCGCACGAGGGGTTGACACCCGGGCGGCGCGAGCGTTCGCGGGCTCGGGCCCGCTTAAGCCCCGCTTAAGCCGGTCCGCGATCGTCGAGCGACCGCTGCATCCACTCGCGCAGCAGCGGAACGGTCACCGGGCGCTTCAGCGCGAGCGAGCGGCGGTCGAGCGCGGCGAGCGTCGCCACCAGTGCCCGCATGTCGCGGCGACCGTGCGCGAGCAGGTAGGCGATGACCTCGTCGTCGAGCGCGAATCCCCGCGACCGCGCGTAGGCCGCGAGCGCGGCCGGCTTTTCCTCGTCGGTGAGCGGCAGAACCTCGTAGGCGAGCCCCCACGCGAGGCGCGTCCGCACGTCGTCGCGAAAGGGCAAACGCGCGGGCGGCACCGCGGCCGCGGCGACGAGCGTGCCGCCGTGCTCGCGCAGCGCGTTGTACAGCGTGAACAGCCGGGCCTGCGCGGCGGCGTCGGCGCCGCCGAGGTCGTCGATCGCGACCAGCGCGCCGGGCTCGGCCGTCGACGGCCACGCCGACGGCGACGCGTAGCATGCCGCCGGGCGGCCGGCCTCGCGCGCGGCGACGGCGGCGGCGGCGACGAGGTGGGACTTGCCGGCGCCCGCCGGTCCCCACAGCACGACGCCCGTCTCGGCGAGCGTCCCGGCCGCCGCGCGCTCGAGGGCACGGATCGCCTCGGCGTTTCGCCCCGCGACGAAGCTCGCGAAGGACGGCGGCTCGGGGGCCACCAGCTCGAAGACCAGCTGCTCCGCCACGGTCGGCGTCCGGCTACTCGTCTTCCGGGTCGTCGCCGTAGAGGGCGCTCTCGCTGTAAGCGGAGCGCAGGTGGCGAAGTCCCACCAGGAGCGCCGCGGACGCCGGCAGCGCGAGCAGCACCCCGGCGAAGCCGAACAGCGTGCCGAACGCGAGGAGCGCGAAGATGACGGCGAGCGGATGGAGGCCGATGCGGTCGCCGATGAGCCACGGGATCAGCACGTAGTTCTCCAGCACCTGGCCGATCGCGTAGACCGAGAGGATCGCGAGGAACGGGCCGAGCCCGTGCCACTGCAGGAGCGCCGCCAGCATGCCCAGCACGAAGCCGGTGCCGAAGCCCACGTACGGGATGAACACCAGGAGCCCGGTGAGGATGCCGATCGGCAGCGCGTACTGGAGCCCGGCGATCGACAGCGCGATCGTGTAGTAGAGCGCGAGCGACACCATCACCAGCCCCTGGCCGTGCAGGAACTCGGCCAGCACCTCGTCGACCTGCCCGGTGATGAGTCGCGTCTTCGCGCGCCAGCGGCGCGGCACCAGCTCGAAGATGCGCTCCCAGATCATGCCCCAGTCGCGCAAGAGGTAGAACATGACGACCGGGATCAGCGCCGCGTTCACGATGATCGTCAGCGCGAGCAGGCCGCCCGCCTTCAGCCCGGCGAGGAGGCGCCCGGTGAGCGCCTTGGCGCTCTCCTCGTGCTCGGCGAGGAAGTCCTTGAGCGTCGCGAGGTCGAACGCGAGCGAGATCCCGAGGTTCTCCTCGAGCCAGGGCGAGACGTTCGCGGCGAGGCGGCCGGCGAGCTCGGGCAGCTTCTTCATCGCGAGCGAGAGCTCGGCCTGGACCAGCGGGATCAGCACGAGGAACACCGCGACGACCGCGACGCCGAACAGCAGCACGGTGGCCGTCGTGCCGGCGGCGCGCGGCACGCCGCGCCGCTGCATCGCGTCGACCAGCGGCGTCCCGAGGTACGCGAAGATCGCGCCGATCAGGAACGGCGTGAGCACCGGCCCCAGGAAGTGGAGCGCGAGGACCGCGACGATCGCGGCGCCCACGATCCACAGGTACTGCGGGATCGTGACCGGCCGGCGGGCGACGGGCGGCGGCGCGGGCGGCGGCGGCGAGGTCGGTTCGTCGGGACGAGGGGAATCCATTTCCGGTAGAATTCGCGCGCTCGAAGGGCGTCGAACTGTACCGCGTTCGCGGCGCCCGCGCCTACTCCTCCCGACCGGCCGCCGGGCCGACGCGATGCCGCACCCCGATTCCTCCCCGACCGCCGGCCTCTCCTATCGCGACGCCGGCGTCGACATCGACGCGGGCGACGCGCTCGTCGAGCGCATCAAGCCCTATGCGAAGCGCACGATGCGCCCCGAGGTGCTCGCCGGCATCGGGGGCTTCGGCGCGCTCGTCGAGGTCGGCAAGCGCTACCGCGAGCCGGTGCTGGTCGCCGGCACCGACGGGGTCGGCACCAAGCTCAAGCTCGCCTTCGCGCTCGGCCGCCACGACACGATCGGCATCGACCTGGTCGCGATGAGCGCGAACGACGTCCTGGTCCAGGGCGCCGAGCCGCTGTTCTTCCTCGACTACTACGCGTGCGGCCGGCTCGACGTCGACGTCGCCGCGCGCGTCGTGAAGGGCATCGCGGCCGGCTGCGAGCTCGCGGGCTGCGCGCTGATCGGCGGCGAGACCGCCGAGATGCCGGGCATGTACGCCGAGGGCGAGTACGACCTCGCAGGCTTCGCCGTCGGCGTCGTCGAGAAGTCGCGCATCGTCGACGGCCGGGGCATCGTGCCGGGCGACGCGGTGCTCGGGCTCGCGTCGAGCGGCCCGCACAGCAACGGCTACTCGCTCGTCCGGCGCATCGTCGCCGAGGCGAAGGCGGACCTCGACGGCCGGTTCGAGTCCGGCACCCTCGCGGACGCGCTGATGGCGCCCACGCGCATCTACGCGAAGCCGATCCTCGCGCTGATGCGCGATGTGGAAGTCAAGGGGATGGCGCACATCACCGGCGGCGGGATCACCGGCAACGTGCCGCGCATGCTCCCCGACGGCGTCCAGGCGCGGCTCGAGCGCGCGAGCTGGACGCGGCCGCCGATCTTCGACTGGCTCGCGCGCCATGGACGCGTCGACGAGGCCGAGATGCTGCGCGTGTTCAACTGCGGCGTCGGCATGGCGATCGTCGTCGCGCCCGCGCACGAGGCGCGCGCGCTCTCGATGCTCGCCGCCGCGGGCGAGCGCGCGTGGCGCCTCGGCACGATCGTCCACCGGCCCGAAGGCGCGCCGGCGGCGGTCGTCGCCTGACGCGCGGCGCGCGCGTGTCGCTCGCCCGCATCACGGTCCTCGTCTCCGGGCGCGGGTCGAACCTGGGGGCGCTGCTCGCCGCGGAGCGCGCAGGCGCCTTCCGGGGCAGCGTCACCCACGTGATCTCGAACCGGCCCGGCGCGGGCGGGCTCGACGTCGCGCGCGAGCACGGCGTCGCGACCTCGGTCGTCGACCACCGCGCGTTCCCGACCCGCGAGGCTTTCGACGCGGCGCTCGTCGCCGAGATCGACCGCACCGAGCCCGACCTCGTCGTGCTCGCCGGCTTCATGCGCGTGCTGGGGCGCGAGGCGGTCGAGCACTACGCCGGGAGGCTCGTCAACATCCACCCGTCGCTGCTGCCCGCGTACCCCGGCCTGCACACGCACCGGCGCGCGCTCGCCGACGGCGCGGCGATGCACGGCTGCACCGTGCACTTCGTGACGCCCGAGGTCGACGTCGGGCCGATCATCGCGCAGTCGGCGCTCGCGGTGCGCCGCGACGACGACGAGGCTTCGCTCGCCGCCCGGGTGCTCGCGCTCGAGCATCGCCTGCTGCCGGCCGCGGTCGGGTGGTTCTGCGAAGGGCGGCTCGTCATCGAAGGCGGCCGCGTGCGCGTTGACGAAGCCCGGGCCCCGCACGCGGGACCGGCCGCGGGCTGAAGGCCCGCCCGTCACGATGAACGCCCCGACCGCCTCCGCCCTGCCCGCGCCCGCCGCGACCCGCGCCGCGCAGACGCGTCCGCGGACGAGGCTCGACGTCCTGGCGATCGCGCTCGCGGCGTCGCTGGCCCTGCACCTCGCGGCGAGCCTGTGGCCGGTCGAGCTGCCCGAGGCGCCGGAGTCGACAGTGCTCTCGGCGACGATCACCGAGCTTCCACCGCCGCCGCTGCCCGCGCCCGTCCCGGCCGCGAAGCCGAAGCCCCGGCCGAAGCCGAAGGCCGTCGCGCCCGTCGCGCCCGCGCCGGCGCAGCCCGCCGCGCCCGAGCCGGTCGCCGAACCGGCCGCCGACGGTCCGCCCGGCACGGCGACGCCGGGCGCTGGCGACGCCGCGCCGCCCGAGGCGCCGCCCGCGCTGGTCGAGGAGACGGCGCGCGCCGACCTGCCGCCGGCGCCGTCGATGAAGACGCTGCCCGCGCGCGTCGACCTCACGTATCGCGTCACCTACGGGCCGGGCCTCACCATCGGCGAGGCGACCTACCGGTTCGAGCATGCGTCCAACCGCTACAAGGTCTCGACGATCGGCGAGGCGCGGGGCCTCGCAGCGCTCGTGCTGCGCGGCCAGGGCAAGATCGACGTGCGCGGCCTCATCACGCCGCAGGGCCTGCAACCCTGGGAGCTCGCGGTCGAGCGCGGCAGCCGCGATCGCCGCGAGGTCGCGACCTTCGACTGGGAGTCCGGCATCGCGACGCTCGCGGACGACAAGACCGCGCCGCTCGAGCTGCCGACCTACGACCCGCTGTCGCTGATGTGGCAGTTCTATTTCGTTCCGCCGTCCGGCGACGAGCAGGCGTTCAACCTCGTCACGACGCGGCGCGTGATGCGCATCACGGTCAAGCGCGAGGGCATCGACGCCGTCGCCTGGCCCTACGGCGAGGTCGAGGCCGAGCGCTGGCACCGGACGAGCGACGACGGGCGCACCGAGTCGATCGTGTGGCTCGCGCCGTCGCTCCGCTACCTGCCGATCAGGATGCGCGTGTCCAACACGATTCGCGGCACGGTCGACGTCGTGCTCGCGTCGATCCGCGTCGACGACGGGGAGCGCGTTGAGTAGCCGCGCGGGCGCCGGCACCCCGCCGGGGCGCGTGGCCGCGCTCGCCGACGCGATCCGCGCGGTGGCGCCGCTCGACGCGCCCGCCGACGCGCGCCTGCGGCAGTTCTTCCGCGGGCGCCCGCAGATGGGCAAGCAGGACCGCGCGGCGGTCGCCGAAGGCACGTTCGCCTGGCTGCGCCGCAAGCGATCGATCGAGGCGCTGGCCGCGACGCGCGACCCGCGCCGGCTCGCGCTCGCGACGATGGTGCGCGAGCTTGGCCACTCGGTGCGGGATCTCGCCGCCGCGCTCGACACGGAGGAGCGCGAGTGGCTCGCCGCGTTCAAGGGCCGCGTCGGCGCGCCGCTGCCCGACGCCGTCGCGGCCGACCTGCCCGACTGGCTCTGGGACCGGCTCGGCGAGACGATGGGCGCCGACGCGCGCGCCGCGTTCGCGCGCGCCGCGGCGTCGGATGCGCCGATGGACCTGCGCGTCAACGCGCTCAAGGCGACCCGCGACGAGGCGCGCACCGCGCTCGCGCACGACGGCATCGACGCGGCGCCGACGCCGTACTCGCCCTGGGGGCTGCGCGTGCGCGGCCGCCCGATGCTCGCGCAGCACCCGTGGTTCGTCGACGGCAGGATCGAGGTGCAGGACGAGGGCAGCCAGCTCGTGGCGTTCCTGGTCGCGCCGCGCCGCGGCGAGATGGTCGTCGACTTCTGCGCCGGCGCCGGCGGCAAGACGCTCGCGCTCGGCGTGCTGATGCGATCGCAGGGTCGGCTCTACGCGTTCGACACGGTCGCGAAGCGGCTCGCGAACCTCAAGCCCCGGCTCGCGCGCTCGGGGCTGTCGAACGTGCACCCGCAGCTGATCGAGCACGAGCGCGACACGCGCGTGAAGCGCCTCGCGGGCAAGGTCGACCGCGTGCTCGTCGACGCGCCCTGCACCGGCACCGGGACGCTGCGCCGCAACCCGGACCTCAAGTGGCGGCACCAGCCGGTCGACGTCGCGGAGCTCGCCGCGAAGCAGGCCGCGATCCTCGCGTCGGCGGCGAGCCTCGTGAAGCCCGGCGGGCGCGTCGTGTACGCGACCTGCAGCGTGCTGCCCGAGGAGAACGAGCGCGTCGTCGACGCGTTCCTCGCGATCCACCCGGGCTTCCGGCAGGGCGACGCGCGCGCCGAGCTCGCGCGCGCCGGCATCGCGCTCGACACCGGGCGCTCGCTCTCGCTGTCGACCGCGACGCACGGCTGCGACGCGTTCTACGCCGCGATCCTGGAGCGCGCGTCATAATCGCGGCATGACGTCGATCGCCTTCGACCGCCTGCTGGCGGTGCTCGACACGCGCCGGGGCATGGTCGAGCTCGCGCTGCTCGTCGCCTGCGTCGCGCTCGCGTGGCTCGTCGACCACTTCGTCGTGCGGCGCTTCGGGCGCGACACGGACGAGCGCGGCGGCCGGCTCGCGATGGGCGCGTTCCCGATCGCGCTCCTCTTGGTCGTGCTGGTCGTGCGCGCGGGCTTCTCGCGGAGCGGCCCCACGTTCCTGCTCGACCTCGCGATCCCGCTCGCCGTCGCGCTGGCGGTGATCCGGCTCGCGGTCTACGTGCTGCGCCGGCTCGCCGGCGGCGCGACCTGGCTCAAGGGCTCCGAGCGCGCGATCGCGTTCGTGATCTGGGCGATCGTCGCGCTGCACTACCTCGGCGTCACCGCCGAGGTGAACGAGATGCTCGAGCACGTCGTCGTGCCGCTCGGCAGAGAGAGCGTGTCGCTGTTCACGATCGGCCAGGGCTTCCTCGTCGTGCTCGTCACCGTCGCGGTGACGCTTTGGCTGTCCGGGTTCCTCGAGAAGCGCCTGATGGCGATGGAGTTCGACATCAACGCGCGCGTCGTGCTCTCGAAGTTCCTGCGCGCGTTCGTCGTCGTCGTCGGCGTTCTGATCTCGCTGCCGGCGATCGGCATCGACCTCACGCTGCTGTCGGTGTTCGGCGGCGCGCTCGGCGTCGGCATCGGCCTCGGCCTGCAGAAGCTCGCGGCGAACTACATCGCGGGCTTCACGATCCTGCTCGACCGGTCGATCACGCTGGGCGACATGGTCACGGTCGACGGCCGCTTCGGCACGATCGTGCGCGTGACGTCGCGGTACGTCGTCGTGCGCGCGCTCGACGGCGTCGACGCGATCGTGCCGAACGAGACGCTCGTCACGACCACCGTCCTCAACCACTCGCTGCACCGCCAGCGAATCCGCCTCGTGGTCCCGGTGCTCGTCGCGCACGGCGCCGACGTCGCGCGGGCCCTCGAGCTCCTCGTCGCCGCGGCGCGCGCCGAGCCGCGCGTGCTGCAGGAGGCCGGCCGCTCGCCGGAGGCGCTCGCGACCGGCGTCGTCGAGGCGGGGATCGCGCTCGAGCTGGGCTTCTGGATCGCGGACCCCGACAAGGGCCAGGGCAACCTTCGCAGCGCCATCCTGGTGCGTGCGCTGGCCGCCTTCCGGGACGCCGGCATCCCGATTCCGACGACGTTGCGCGAGGTTCGCTGGCTGCCGGCGTCGCCGCCCGGACCGGCGGGCGACAAAGTGACTTAGATTCAATGACTTGTAGGTCGCGGTCGCCGGCCGCCCGTCGGCCCGACGATCCGTCCCCGCCGGCTTGCGTCGGACAGGTACAATCCCCAGATTCCAGCTTCCCGACCGACCCGCGCCCCCGCCGGCGGCTCCCCCCAGAATGATCGAACTCGATTCCGTCCTCGACTTCCTTGCCCACGGCCTGATCGACCTCCCGTGGTGGGGCTATGTCGTCGTCACGCTCGTCCTCACGCACGTGACGATCGCGGCGGTCACCATCTTCCTGCACCGCTGCCAGGCGCACCGGGCGCTCGACCTGCACCCGGCCGTCTCGCATTTCTTCCGGTTCTGGCTGTGGCTCACGACCGGCATGGTCACGAAGGAGTGGGCGGCGATCCATCGCAAGCACCACGCGAAGGTCGAGACGGTCGACGACCCGCACAGCCCGATGACGCGCGGCCTCTCGACCGTGATGTGGAGCGGCGCCGAGCTCTACCGCGACGAGGCGAGGAACGCCGCGACGATGGAGCAGTACGGCCACGGCACCCCCGACGACTGGCTCGAGCGCAACGTCTACGCGCGCTACTCGTGGCAGGGCGTGGGGCTCATGCTCGCGGTGAACCTGTTCCTGTTCGGCGCGCTGGGCGCGACGATCTGGGCGGTGCAGATGGCGTGGATCCCGTTCTTCGCCGCCGGCATCGTCAACGGCGTGGGCCACTACTGGGGCTACCGGAACTACGCGACGTCGGACACTTCGACCAACCTCGTGCCGATCGGCATCCTGATCGGCGGTGAGGAGCTGCACAACAACCACCACGCGTACGGCTCGTCGGCGAAGTTCTCGGCACAGTGGTACGAGTTCGACCTGGGCTGGCTCTACATCCGCACGCTCTCGGCGCTCCGCCTCGCGACGGTCCGCCGCGTCGCGCCGAAGCTCAGGGTCGACCCGTCGAAGCCCGAGGCCGACCACGCCACGCTGCAGGCGGTCATCACGCACCGCTACCACGTGGCCACGAGCTATGCGCGCTCGCTCAAGGACGCGTGCCGCGTCGAGCTCGAATCGCTGCGCGAGCGCGCGCGCCACGTCGAGCTCNACACGTGACGATCGCGGCGGTCACCATCTTCCTGCACCGCTGCCAGGCGCACCGGGCGCTCGACCTGCACCCGGCGGTCTCGCATTTCTTCCGTTTCTGGCTGTGGCTCACGACCGGCATGGTCACGAAGGAGTGGGCCGCGATCCATCGCAAGCACCACGCGAAGGTCGAGACCGTCGAGGACCCGCACAGCCCGATGACGCGCGGCCTCTCGACGGTGATGTGGCGCGGCGCCGAGCTCTACCGCGACGAGGCGAAGAACGCCGCGACGATGGAGCAGTACGGCCACGGCACGCCCGACGACTGGCTCGAGCGCAACGTCTACGCGCGCTACTCGTGGCAGGGCGTGGGGCTGATGCTCGCGGTGAACCTGATCCTGTTCGGCGCGCTGGGCGCGACGATCTGGGCGGTGCAGATGGCGTGGATCCCGTTCTTCGCCGCCGGCATCGTCAACGGCGTGGGCCACTATTGGGGCTACCGCAACTACGCGACGTCGGACACGTCGACCAACCTCGTCCCGATCGGCATCCTGATCGGCGGCGAGGAGCTGCACAACAACCATCACGCGTACGGCTCGTCGGCGAAGTTCTCCGCCCAGTGGTACGAATTCGACCTGGGCTGGGCCTACATCCGCACGCTCTCGGCGCTCCGCCTCGCGACGGTCCGCCGCGTCGCGCCGAAGCTCAGGGTCGACCCGTCGAAGCCGGAGGCCGACCACGCCACGCTGCAGGCGGTCATCACGCACCGCTACCACGTGGCCACGAGCTACGCGCGCTCGCTCAAGGACGCGTACCGCGCGGAGCTCGACTCGCTGCGCGAGCGCGCGCGCCACGTCGAGCTCCCGAGCGCGTCGCGGCTCAAGCGCTGGCTCATCGATCCGGACGCGCTGCCCGAAGGCGAGCGCAATCGCCTCGCGCGCCTGGCCGAGCACAGCCGCCCGATCGCGAAGATGGTCGCGATGCGCGCCGAGCTCTCGTCGCTGTGGGCGCGCTCGACCGAGTCGTCCGAGCAGCTGCTCGCCCGGCTGCAGGACTGGTGCCATCGCGCGGAATCGTCGGGCATCCCGCCGCTCGCGCAGTTCTCGGTGAAAGCTGCAGCGCCGGGCGCGCGAGACGAAGCCGCGCGCGGCGTTCTGGCAGTCGCCCCCTGCTCATCCCAGGGGTCAGGTTGCGAACCAGGTTGGCAACCTGACCGCTGACGCCACAGCTGCGGCGCAGCGCGTGTTGTGCAGCGCGGCGCCCCTCCCCCCCGGGAAAACGAAAGGGCCGCGATCGCGGCCTTCGGATGCCCCCGCGCGTCGATCGTGGGGCGGCGACTCGCTCATCACACGACTACTTGATCTTCGTTTCCTTGTAGTCGACGTGCTTGCGGGCGACGGGATCGAACTTCTTGATCACCATCTTCTCGGGCATCGTCTTCTTGTTCTTGGTCGTCGTGTAGAAGTGGCCGGTGCCGGCCGACGACTCGAGCTTGATCTTCTCGCGCATGATCGTGCCTCCTGGCCTAGACGCGCTCGCCGCGGGCGCGAAGGTCCGCGAGCACGGCGTCGATGCCGTTCTTGTCGATGGTGCGCAGCGCGTGGTTCGTCAGGCGCAGGCTCACCCAGCGGTTCTCGCTCTCGACCCAGAACCGGCGGCGTTGCAGGTTGGGCAGGAAGCGACGGGGGGTCTTGTTGTTGGCGTGCGAGACGCGGTGGCCCGTCATCGGGGCCTTCCCGGTCACTTGGCAGACTCGAGCCATGGCTCGCTCCTCGGCATTCGGAAAGACGGCAAAGAGCGCGATTATCGCCGTTTTTCGCCTTGAAATCAATGCCGTCGACGGGCGACTGCCGCGCCCGGCGCGCGGACGCGACGCCGCCATGGCCCGTGCGCTCACCGGCCCCGTGTGGACGACCGAAACTCCTTATCTATCAATCGGTTACGCATCCATCACAATAGCCCGCGCTCGGCGAACGACGTGACGCGCGGCCCCGCGACGACCAGGTGGTCGAGCGTTCGAACGTCCACCAGCGAGAGCGCGTTGCGGAGCGCCTGCGTCAGGAGCTCGTCCGCGCGCGAAGGCTCGGCCACGCCCGACGGATGGTTGTGCGCGAAGATCACCGCGGCGGCGTTCCGCGCGAGCGCGGCCTTCACGACCTCCCGCGGATAGACGCTCGTCTGCGCGAGCGTGCCTCGCGCCAGCTCCTCGGCTGCGATCAGCCGGTGCTGGCTGTCGAGGAACAGGCCGACGAACACCTCCACCGTCTCGGGCGCGAGGCGCAGCTTCAGGTAGTCGCGCACGGCGTCGGGCGAGGTCATCGCGTCGCCGCCCGCGACTTCCGCGTGCATCGCGCGCCGCGCGATCTCGACGCCCGCCGCGAGCTTCGCAGCCTTGGCGTCGCCCACGCCGCGCACGCGGGCGAGCGACGCGGGCGCGGCGCGCGCGATGCCGCGGAGACCGCCGCGCTCCGCGCAGCGCGCGCGCGACCTCGATCGCCGAGGCGCCGCGCGCGCCCGTGCCGATCACCACGGCGACGAGCTCCGCGTCGGTGAGGCTCGCCGCGCCGCGCGCGGCGAGGCGCTCGCGGGGTCGCTCGTCGCGGCGCGCCGGGGTCGTGTCCATGGCAAAGAGGGTAAACTTCGCCGCCCGACTCCCGCGATCCGACCGATGGCCGACCCCACGCGCTCCGCCGCGCCCGCGCCGCTCTCCCGCGTGGTGCTCGGCGTGACCGGCGGCATCGCCGCCTTCAAGGCGGCCGAGCTCGCGCGCCTGTTCGTCAAGGCGGGCGTCGCCGTCGACGTCGCGATGACCGAGGCGGCGACCCGCTTCGTGACGCCGATGACGTTCCAGGCGCTCACCGGCAGGCCGGTCGCGACCGACCTCTGGCGCTCGGGCGCGTCCAACGCGATGGACCACATCGAGCTCACGCGCGGCGCCGACCTGATCGTCGTCGCGCCCGCCTCCGCCGACTTCCTCGCGAAGCTCGCGCAGGGGCGCGCCGACGACCTGCTCTCGACGATGTGCCTCGCGCGCGAGTGCCCGCTCGCCGTCGCGCCGGCGATGAACGTGCAGATGTGGTTCAACCCCGCCACGCAGCGCAACGTCGCGCAGCTGCGCGCCGACGGCGTCGCGATCCTCGGTCCCGGCTCGGGCGAGCAGGCCTGCGGCGAGGTCGGCGACGGCCGCATGCTCGAGGCGCAGGCGATCTACGACGCGGCGCTCGCCGTCCGCGTGCCGAAGGTGCTGGCCGGCAAGCGCGTGCTCGTCACCGCGGGGCCCACGTTCGAGGCGATCGATCCGGTCCGCGGGATCACGAACGCGAGCAGCGGCAAGATGGGCTTCGCGATCGCGCGCGCCGCGGCCGACGCGGGCGCGCAGGTCACGCTCGTCGCCGGGCCGACGCCGCTCGCGACGCCGGCGGGCGTCGAGCGCGTCGACGTCGTCAGCGCGGCCGAGATGGCGGACGCGGTGCTCCCGCGCGCGGCGAAGTGCGACGTGTTCGTCGCGGTCGCCGCCGTCGCCGACTACCGGCCCACGAAGCCCCACGCGCGCAAGATCAAGAAGAAGGACGAGGCGATGACGCTCGCGCTCGAGCCGACCGTCGACATCCTCGCGACCGTCGCCGCGAAGAGGAGCGCGCCGTTCTGCGTCGGCTTCGCGGCCGAGAGCCACGACGTCGTGCGCTTCGGCGAGGAGAAGCGCAGGCGCAAGAAGCTCGCGATGCTCGTCGCGAACCGCGCGCAGGACGCGCTGGGCGCCGACGACAACGAGGTCACGATCCTCGACGCCGACGGCGCCCACGCGCTGCCGCGCATGGACAAGCTCGCGCTCGCGCGCCGCCTCGTCGCCGAGATCGCGGCGCGGCTCCCGTCGCGATGACGCGCGGCAGCGTCGCCCCGCTGCGGGTCGACGTCCGCATCCTCGACGAGCGCGTCCGCGACGCGCTGCCGGCGTACGCGACCGAAGGCTCCGCGGGGATGGACCTGCGCGCCTGCCTCGACGCGCCGGTGACGCTCGCGCCCGGCGAGGTCGAGCTCGTGCCGACCGGCGTCGCGATCCACGTCGGCGACCCGGGCTACGCGGCGCTCATCCTTCCGCGATCGGGCCTCGGCCACAAGCACGGCATCGTGCTCGGCAACCTCGTCGGCCTCATCGATTCCGACTACCAGGGCCCGCTGATGGTGAGCTGCTGGAATCGCGGCCGCGCGCCGTTCACGCTCAACCCGCTCGACCGGCTCGCGCAGCTCGTGATCGTGCCGGTCGCCCGCGCCGCGTTCCGGGTCGTCGACGCGTTCGACGCGTCCGCGCGCGCCGAGGGCGGGTTCGGGAGCACGGGGCGGTGATCGGCGGGCTGTTCGGGCGCAAGACGCCCTCGGCGAGCGAGGTCGCGCCCGGAGCGCAGGAGCGGGCGTCCGCGCCCGAGGCGGCGACGGATGCCGCGACGCGCGCGGCGATCGACGCGCTCGTCGCGCGCGGAATTTCGTACGTCAACGAAGGCAGGCACGCCGCGGCGGCGCCTGCCTTCGCCCGCGTGCTCGCGATGGAGCCCGACAACCTGGTCGCGCTCTTCCAGCGCGCGAACGGGTTCCTCCGCGAAGGCGACCTCGCTGCGGCGCGCAAGGCCTGCGACGAGGCGCTCGCGCGCCATCCCGGCCAGGCCGACTTGTTGCAGCTTCGCGGCGCGATCGCCGCCACGGAGCACGATCCGGCCGGCGCGCTCGATGCATTCGAGCGTGCGCGCGCCGCGAATCGCGATCTCGCCGGCATCGATGCGCGCATCGGCGAGCAACTCGCGTTCCTCGGTCGCGGCGCGGAGGCGATCGCCGCCTACGAACGTGCGATCGAGCGCTTTCCCGACGACGTCGCGCTCGCATCGAGCCGGCTGTTCCTGCTCAACCACTTCGGTCTCCTCGACCGCACCCGCATGTTCGAGGAGCATCGAGCCTGGGGAGCCCGGATCGAGGCGGCGGTCGCCTCGGCCCGATGCCCGCATTACAACGATCGCTCGCCCGACCGCCGACTCCGCGTCGGCTTCGTGTCCCCGGACCTGCGCAACCATCCGATCGCCTACTGGCTCGAGGGCTACCTCGCCTCGCACGATGCCGCTCGCTGCGAGGCGCACGCGTTCGACGTGTCGCCGTACGCGGAGGATCCGGTGACGAAGCGCCTGCGCAGCCGCTTCGACCATTGGTACAAGTGCGGCACGATGGGCGACGACGAGCTCGCGGGCCTGGTGCGAGGACAGCGCATCGACGTGCTGGTCGATCTCGCGGGCCACACGGGCCACAACCGGCTTGCGATGTTCGCGCGCAAGCCCGCGCCGGTGCAGGTGAGCTGGTTCGGCTACATGCAGACGACGGGGCTCGCGACGATCGACTGGCGATTGACGGACGCCCAGCATGACCCGCCGGGCTCCGAGGCCTTCTACACCGAGAAGCTCTGGCGCCTGCCCAGCGTCGCCTGCTTCATGCCGGACCCCGGCAGCCCCGAACCGGGGCCGCCCCCGTTCGAGCGCAACGGGCACGTCACGTTCGCGAGCGCGAACAACTGGGCGAAAGTGACGGACCGCGCCAAGGACGCCTGGGCCAGCATCCTGCGACACGCGCCAGGCGCGCGGCTCAAGGTGATCGCGCGCGGCGGCGACGAGGCGCGCATGCAGGAACGCATTCGCGCCGAGTTCGAAAGCCGCGGCGTCGACCCGGCGAGGATCGACGTGCTGCCGTTCCTGCCGCTCGAGCGCTTCCTCGCATTCTTCCGCGACGTCGATGTCGCGCTCGACCCGTTCCCCTACGGCGGCGGAACGACGACGCTGCACACGCTCTGGATGGGCGTTCCGATCGTCGCGCTCGAGGGCGAGACCGAGCTCGCACGCGCTACGCCCGCGGCGTTGCGCGGATTGGGGCTTGGCGAGTTCGTCGGCCGCACGACCGAAGAATGCGTCGCCATCGGGTCAAGCTTTGCCGTGAATCCCGCGGCCCTCTCGGCCATCCGCGCGTCCCTTCGCAGCCGCCTGTCGGCCAGCGGCGCGATGGACTACGCAGGATTCGCGCGCAACGTCGAGGGCGCGTTCCGCGGCATGTGGAGGGCCTATTGCGAAGCGTCGCCCGTCGCGCCGCCCTCGGCGTTCACTTCACCGCCACGCGCGTGACGATCACGGTCGTCGCGCGATCGACGAACTCGTCGCTGTAGCCGAGGTCCTTGAGCTTCCAGCGGAACACGTTGCCGAGCTTGGCCTTCTTGTAGAGCCCGAGATGCTGTTCGTCGCGGAAACGCACCGCGCGCGTACCGAGGCCGTCGAGGATCACGTTGAGCTGGTTCTTCGCGCCGGCGTCCGTGCGCTTCTCCGAAGCGGGCGGAAAGCGGCGGCCGAGGTCCTCCGCGAGCGTCGTCGCGAAAGCTTCGACTTCCTTCGTGTCCACCAGCCCCAGGAACGCCATCGGCCCATCACTCCCGGTTGCGCGCCCTGCGCCGACTCGCCGGCCGCAGCGTCGGCGCCATTGTACACAGGCCGCGAACGCAGGCGCCACGAGCGCCGATCGAGGCGCCCGAGCGCGCGTCAATGCCATTCGCGACAACCCTCCGCGACGAGGTCCATCGGACGCTCCTCGGGCAGCGCCACGATCGTCCGCCGCTTGAGGCCGTCGAACGGATCGCGCTCCCGCCGGTTGAAGTTCGCGGTCGTGTAGAGCGGAGCCTCCTGCATCCAGAGTCGGTAACCGTGGGCGCGAAGCGTCGCGGCGATCGCCGAAGCGACGCGTTCGTCGTCCGCGTCGGCGAGCACCCAGGGCCGGCTTCGCCAGAGCGTCGCGCTCGCGCCGCGGAAACCCCGGTCCGCGGCGCCCGGCT
>JBGAHH010000083.1:0-18929 GCA_044226265.1 Casimicrobiaceae bacterium
AGAGACGAAACCCGTGCGAAGCGCGGGTTTCGTCTCTGACCCCTAAGGCCTCCAGAACAGGTACACGCCGAACCCGAGCGTGTCGCGGCCCCAGCGCAGATAGGCGTCGCGCCAGCGGCGCACGCGCTCGACCATCGCGGGCACGTCGGCGTCGCCGGGCTGCTCGCTCGCGTAGCGCTCGATCGCGCGCGCGTACTTCCACTCGTATTCGTCCCACTCGTCGTCGCTGGCCGTCGCCGCGTGCAGCGGCACGAGGCCCGCGTCGATGCCCGCCTGCACGTTGCCCCGGTGGTCGACGTAGTCGCCGGGCGACGCGCCGAGGAACTGCAGGTAGTCGTGCGCGGGCTTCGCCTTCCAGTAGCCCTCGCCGACGAGCACGTAGCCGCCCGGCTTGGTCCAGCCGCGCAGCGCCCGGCAGATCCCCGCGACGCCGCCGTCGATGCCGCCCGCGCCGAGCATCACCGACAGGTGGAAGGTCTCGGGGTCGGCGCGGAACGCGCGGATGTCGCGGTCGTCGAGGTGCAGCTTCGCGAGCGCGCCGGTCCATTCCGCCCGCTCGCGCGCCGCGTCGAGCATGTAAGACGAGCGCTCGACCGCGACGACGGTCGAGCCGAAGCGCTCGATGATGCGCAGCGCGAGCTCGGCACGGCCGCAGCCCAAGTCGAGCACGCGCGAGCTCGCGTCGAGCGGGAGCAGGTCGAGCAGCCGCTCGATCTTGGGCGCCGCGACCGGGTTGCAGTAATCGTGGTCGCGGTGCGCGACGAAGCTGAACTTGTCGGCGTTCACGGCTTGCGCTCCCCTTCGGCCTCCCCGTTCCAAGGCGCCACCCGCAAGAGTAGTGCCATTCCGGGCACGGCGAGGAGCGTGCAGATCAGGAAGAACTCGAACCACCCGGTCTGCGCGACGATCCAGCCGGTGGACGCGTTGACGACGGTGCGGGGCAGCGCCGACAGGCTGGTGAACAGCGCGAACTGCGTCGCGGTGAAGCGCGGGTTGGTCGAGCGCGCGATGAACGCCACGTAGGCGACGGTGCCCAGCCCCACGCCAAGCGCCTCGAAGGCGATGACCCCGGCGAGCACGACGACGTCGGGGCGGCCGAGCCAGGCGAGGAACGCGAACCCGAGGATCGAGACGAGCTGCACCGCGCCGAAGAGCCACAGGCCCTTGTTGATCCCGATCTTCACCATCCACAGCCCGCCCAGCATGCCGCCGGCGATGCTGGTCCACAGCCCCGCGTTCTTCGCGACGATCCCGATCTCGGTCTTCGTGAATCCCATGTCGAGGTAGAACGGCGTCGCGAGCGCCGTCGCCATGCTGTCGCCCAGCTTGTAGAGGAAGATGAACGCGACCACGAGCAGCGCCTGCGCCCCGCCCGAGCGCCCGATGAATTCGCGGAACGGCTCGACGACCGCCTCGCGCAGCGTCGCGGGCGGCGAGCCTGCGGCCGCCGGCTCGCGGATCACCAGCGTCATCACGAGGCCCGGCAGCATGAACAGCGCGGTGACGAGGAACACGGACGACCAGGGCATCCGGTCGGCGAGGATGAGCGCGAGCGAGCCGGGGACGAGGCTCGAGATCCGGTACGCGTTCACGTAGAGCGAGTTACCGAGGCCGAGCTCGGCGTCGGGCAGGAGCTCGCGGCGGTAGGCGTCCATCGCGATGTCCATGCTCGCCGAGAAGAACGCCACGACCGCGGCGAGGGCGGCGATCGTCCAGAGGTCCTCCTGCGGGCGGAGCAGGCCGAGCGCCGGGATCGAGGCGAGGAGCGCGACGTGCATCGCGAACATCCAGCCGCGTCGCCGGCCGAGCCACGGGATCGCGTAGCGGTCGAGGAGCGGCGACCACAGGAACTTCCACGTGTACGGCAGACCGATCAGCGCGAACAGGCCGATCGCCTTCAGGTCCACGCCTTCGGTGCGCAGCCACGCGGGCAGCAGGTTGATCAACAGGTAGAGCGGAAGCCCGGAGCTGAAGCCGACGAAGACGCAGATCAGCATCCGCCGGTTGAAGAGCGCCTCGCGCCAGGTCTCCGGCGCGCGCGCCGGCGCAGGCTCAGGCGCCATCGCGCGCCTCCCCGCCGCGCGACGGTACGCGGCGTCGCGTCACGCCGGCGCGCGCCGCGCGTCGGGGCGGCGGAACCGGTAGATCGCGAGCTCGCCGCGCAGGTTCGGGAGCGCGCCGACCTCGCGGCCGCCGGCGAGCACGATGCGGTCGAGCACCGGCAGCCCGCGCGCCGCGAGGAACGCGTCGAAGTCGGCGACCGTGCACAGGTGCACGTTGGGCGTGTCGTACCACTGGTAGGGCAGGTTCTCGGAGACCGGCATGCGGCCGCCGAGGATCTGCAGCCGGTGGCGCCAGTGGCCGAAGTTCGGGAACGAGACGATCGCCTCGCGGCCCACGCGCAGCATCTCGGCGATGATCGTCTCGATGTGGCGCATCGCCTGCAGCGTCTGCGACAGGATCACGCAGTCGAACGCGTCGTCGGCGAAGCCCTTGAGGCCGCTCTCGAGGTCCCGCTGGATCACGTTGACGCCGGCGGCGATCGCGGCGCGCACGCCGGCCTCGCCGATCTCGACGCCGTAGCCGCGCGCGCTGCGCTCGCGCATCAGGAACGCGAGCAGCCCGCCGTCGCCGCAGCCCAGGTCCAGCACGTTCGCGCCCTCGCCGATCCAGCCGGCGATCGCCGCGTAGTCGGAGCGCTGCGCGACCTTCTTGCGCTCCTCGACCGCCTGCGTGAACGCCTTGCCGAGGCGGAACGTCGAGTAGTCCTTGAAGTCGTGGGCGATGCGCTCGAAGTAGGCGCGCACGATCGCGTGGTACTGCTCGTTCTCGAGCAGGAACGCGTCGTGGCCGTGCGGCGCGGCGACGTCGGCGTAGGTGACGTCGTGTCGGTCGGCGACCAGCGCCTCGACGATCTCGCGCGAGCGCGCGGACGGGAAGCGCCAGTCGGTCGTGAACGACACGACGAGGAAGCGGCACGCGGCGCTCGCGAGCGCGCGCGCGAGGTCGCCGCCGGTCGCGAGCGCGGGGTCGAAGTAGTCGAGCGCCTTGGTGATGCGCAGGTAGGTGTTCGCGTCGTAGTAGTCGGCGAACTTCTCGCCCTGGTAGCGGAGGTAGCTCTCGATCTGGAACTCGGGCGCGAACGAGAACTGCAGCCCGTCGCGCAGCTGGCGGCCGAACCGGGCCTCCATCTGCTGGTCGGACAGGTAGGTGATGTGGCCGATCATCCGCGCGACGCGCAGGCCCCGGCGCGGCAGCGTGCCGGCGGCGGCGAAGTGCCCGTCGTGGAAGTCGGGGTCGGTCAGGATCGCCTGGCGCGCGACCTCGTTGAACGCGATGTTCTCGGCCGAGAGGTTCGGCGCGGCCGCGATCACGAGGGCGTTGCGGATGCGCCCCGGGTAGCGCGTGGCCCAGCACAGCGCCTGCATGCCGCCCAGGCTCCCGCCCATGACGGCCGCCCAGTCCTCGATCCCGAGGAAGTCGGCGAGCCGGGCTTGCGAGTCGACCCAGTCCTCCACGGTGACGATCGGGAAGTCGGCGCCCCAGGGCTTGCCGGTCGCCGGGTTGATCGTCGTCGGGCCGGTCGATCCGAAGCAGCTGCCGAGGTTGTTGACGCCGACGACGAAGAACCGGTTGGTGTCGAGCGGCTTGCCCGGCCCGACCATGTTGTCCCACCAGCCGACGTTGTCGGGCTCGCTCGCCCAGGTGCCGGCGACGTGGTGCGACGCGTTGAGCGCGTGGCAGACGAGCACCGCGTTGTTGCGGCGCGGGTTGAGCTCGCCGTAGGTCTCGTAGGCGAGCTCGTACGAGGGCAGCGTCTTGCCGCAGGCGAGCTTGAGCGGCGCGTCGAACCGGGCGACCTGGGGCACGACGACGCCGACCGAGTGACCTCCCTGGACCTTCTGCTCGGTGCCGCCCGTCGTCTCGCTGAATCGTCCCATCGTCTCCTTCGGCCCCTCGTCCGGCGCGAGGCGGCCCGGCTTCGTCGCCGGCGCCCCGGTGCGAAGTCGGACGTCCGAGGATGCCGACCCGCTTTAGCTTGATTTGTAGCGCGCCCGCAAGCTGGGTCAAATCGGCGCGATCGCCCGAGTCTAGCCAATCGACGCGGGGAATGGAAATGAGCGGCCAGCCGTCGAGCCGAAGGCGGAAAGGCGATGAGGCGGGCGAAGTAGAAAGGGATTGGCGTCGCGCCGGTCGAATTCGCTCGACAGCCGGGACTCCCAACTCGATCGCCGAGAGCCCGACGCCCTGACGCTCGAGTGCCTCCCGGGCCGCCCTCTGGACGACCGGTTGTCGACGCCGCCCGCCTGCCCGGGCCGCGAAACCCTATCTACCTCAGCCTACCTCCTGCCCTTCGGGCTTGCCCCAGTTCATGACATTGGAATACTATGACATTGGGATAGGAGGTCCGGGAATGCCGGACACCGGACCCTTGTTCGCCCCGATGACCCGAAAGCCGGCCATGACGACACCGCTTCGCGCCCTCGCCTCCTATGCCGCCCTCGCGCTCGCGCTGGGCGCCTTCGCGCCGGACGCCGCGGCCCAGACGGGCCAGCAGAAGTACGTGACCTGGTGCCAGGGCTGCCACGGCAACCCGTCGAACAACAAGGACGGGGTCCTGGGCGGCAAGGACTGGAACATCATCAAGCTGGCGATGGACACGAAGCCGGACATGACGGCCGACCTGCGCCCGGCCTACAACGCGGGCCTGCTGACCGACAACGACTTCATGCTGATCGCCGGCTATCTCGCGACCTTCGGCGGAGGCGTGACGAGCCAGCTCTCGATGCCTTCGCCGTTCGCGTTCGGCACGGTGTCGGTCGGCGTCGGCAGCCCGGTGCAGGCGAAGAACGTCTCGTCGATCGGCAACGCCGCGGTGCAGATCTCCAGCGTCTCCAACAGCAATCCCGCCGAGTTCAACATCGTCAGCAGCACCTGCACGCCGGGCGCGTTCGTCAATCCGCTGTCGTCGTGCTCGATCAGCGTGCAGTTCACGCCGCTGGTGGCCGGCGCGCGCTCCGGCACGATCACGATCGCCTCGAACGGCATCGGCAGCCCGCAGACGATCGCGATGTCGGGCACCGGCCAGTCGGCCGCGCCGCCGCCCGCCGCGCTGACCGTTCCCGGCTCGCTCAACCTCGGCAGCTCGCAGGTGGGCGTGCAGTCCGCGGGCGCCGTGCTCACGATCCACAACAATTCGGGCGGCGCGGCGACGATCACCGGCGCGGTGACGAGCTCCGCGGTCGAGTTCCCGATCACCGGCATCACCTGCGCGAGCGTGGCCGCCGGCGCGAGCTGCACGATCACCGTCGCGTTCAAGCCGCAGGCGTCCGGCGCGCGCAACGGCACGCTGACCGTCACCGACACCGGCACCGGCAGCCCGCACACCGTCACGCTGTCCGGCACCGGCATCTCGGGCGGCGGGCCGACCGCGAACAAGGTGCAGGCGGTCGAGTACTACCACGCGGGCATCCAGCAGTACTTCCTGACGGCGCAGGCGGACGAGCAGTTCGGCCTCGACAACCAGTTGCTGCCCGGCTGGGCGCGGACGGGCAACTCGTTCAACGCCTGGGACGGCGTGACGGGCGCGGCCGTGCCGGTGTACCGGCTGTTCACCGTCGACTTCGCGTCGAAGGCCGCGCACTTCTACACGACCAGCGTCGCCGAGCGCGACTTCAACCGGACGGAGAACGGCGGCCACTGGACCTACGAGAAGATCGCCTACTACCTGCCCGCGGCGGTGAACGGCGTCTGCCCGGTCGACGCGGTGCCGATCTACCGGATGTTCAACAACGGCCAGAGCGGCGCGCCGAACCACCGGTTCACGACGAGCCCCGCGACCTACGCGGACTTCACGACGAACAAGGGCTGGGCGGGCGAGGGCGTCGTCTTCTGCGCGCCGCAGTAGGTCGCCGGCCCGCAGGCCGCGAATCGTCGGGCTGAAGCCCGGCCCACAAGCCGCGCGCCCGTGGGTCGGCCTTCAGGCCGACACGCGCAGCCCGGGCTTCAGCCCGACGCATGTCGCCCGGCCGCGGCGAGCGCACCGGCCGAGCCGCGAACGACGCCCGCGGCGTCGACGCCCAGCCAATCGAAGCCCTCGGACGCGAGCCAGCCCGGCGCCTCCTCCCCGAGCAGCATCCCGACGGTCGCGCCGCTGCCCGCGACGACGCACAGCGGCGCGACGACGCTCATCGACTGCCAGTGCGCGACCGGCCAGCCGGTCGTCGCGTCGAGGATGTGGCACCAGCGCCGCCCTTCCGCGACGAAGAAGCGCTCGTAATCGCCCGACGTCGCGACCGCCCCGTCGGCGATCTCGACGCCGCCGATCGTCGCGCCGTCGACGCGCGGATGGCGGAGGCCCACGCGCCACGGCGTGCCGTCGGGACGTCCGCCCCAGGCGCGCACGTCGCCGGCGAGGTTCGCGAAACCGTGCGCGATGCCCCCTTCCATCGCGATCGTCGCGACACGGTCCGCCGCGTACTCCTTGCCGATGCCCCCCAGGTCGATCTCCATGCCCGCGCGCGCGAGCCGGATCGAGCGCTCGCCCCATTCGACCGCGCGCCAGTCGACGAGCGGCCGCAGCGCGTCGATTTCCGCCTGCGACGGCACGCGCGGCGGCTCGCGCCGGAAGTCCCACGCGCGGCGCAGCGCGCCGCAGGTGACGTCGAACCGGCCGCCCGACGCGCGATGGCAGGCGTCCGCGTAGCGCAGGAGCGCCGCGGTCTCCGCGTCGATCGCGACCGCACCGCCGCCGGCCGCGCGGTTGATCGCCGATACGAGGCTCGTGTCGCGGAAGCGCGAGTACTTCGCCTCGATGCGCTCGACGTCGGCGATCGCGGCGTCGGCGACGCGCCGCGCGCGCGCCTCGTCGTCCGACGCGAGCAGGAGCTCGTGCGTCGACGCCATCGCGCGGAACGTGAATCGACGAAGCCGCATCGCGGCCACGATACCGCGTTCCGCGGTCAGAACGCCTTCGAGAGGCCGGCCTGGATCCAGCGCGCGGAGAAGGTCTCGATGTCGGGGCTGCCGCCGCCGCCGAGCTTCCAGGCGCTCTTCTGCCGGTAGAAGTCGACGCGGAGGTCGGCGGTCCAGCCATCGGCGAAGGACTTCGCGACGCGGATCGACGGCGTGAACGCGCCGAAGGCCGAGAGCCGCGTGTCCGCCGTGTAGTTCTCGCCGAAAACGAACCCGGTCGGGAACGGCGGGTCGTGGTAGAAGTCCGCCGCGCTCTGCGAGTAGTAGCGCAGCCCCGGCTGCACCGTCCACCCCTGCGGCAGCGACTGCACCCACTGCGCCTCGGTCATGTAGGAGGTCGTGCCCCACGAGTCGTGGAGGATGCGGAACGCGAGCCTCAACGCGGCGTCGGCCGACGGGTACGCCTGGTTCCAGCGCGTGAGCCATGCGACGACGCGGCGATCGTCCGGCCGCGTGTCGAGGAGCTTGTACGGATCGTCGTAGTAGCCGTGGCCGCGCGAGTACGTCAGGTTCGACTGCACGATCGCGTTGGGATTCACCGCCTGCGTGACCCCGACGAGGAAATCGAGCGTGTAGCGCGTCTCGTTGTCGGCGACGCCGTTGTTCGAGTTGATGCGGTCGGCCGTGCCCGCGAACCCGAACGCGAGCGTCGTGTTGCGGTCCTCGGTCCACCAGCGGACGTCGAGCGAGCCCGCGCGCGACAGGAAGTCGCGCTCGGAGGACACCGCGCCGCCGACGCCGATCGCGTAGCGTTCGAAGTACTTCGTCACGCGGGCGTCGCCGGCCGTGCGGTAGTCGCGCACGCCTTCGCCGGACGCGCCGGAGAGCGTGTTGAAGTAGCGCGGCGAGGCGCCGGACATGCCGTCGTAGACGAGCGCGCCTTCGAACAGCCAGCCGCCGGCGAACGGCTTCTGGACGAACATCGACGGGCTTCGCACCGTCATCCGGTCGGCGCCGGGCTGCCAGTCGCGGTAGTCGAGGTAGCGGATCGAGAACGTGCCTTCGTCCGGCATCGTCTGCGCCGCGGCGCCCGGCACGACGCCCGGCAGCGCGAGCGCGGCGGCGATCAGCGAACCGAAGGTCGGCGCCCGCCCGCCGGAGGCGCCGGTGACCCCGGAATCCGCGCGCTTGCGTCGCGGCTCCGGCTCAGTTGCAGCCACAGCCGCCTCCGCCGACGCCGAATCCGCCGCTCGCGGCTTCCTTGCTCTGGTAGACGTGCTCCTGGTAGCGCGCCTCGAGGCGCTCGGCCGGCGGATCGAATTGCATCGCGGGGCGGGCGAGCTCGCCCTTCTCCCAGGGCTGCGGCGGCGCCCATGCGCAGCCTGCGAGCGCCAGCGCGGCGACGACCAGCGCCACCGCCACCCCAGGCACCCGGTGCGTACCCGGCATCGTTCGAGTACCGGGTAGGTACCGGGTACCCGTGGTTCCGCCTCCGCTCATCGCGCGCCGAGCGCCGCCCGGATGCGCGCTTCGAGGGCGTCCTTCGATTCGTCGCGGAAGCCGCTGTCGACCGCGACGATGCGGCCGTCGCGATCGACGAGGTAGGAGGTGGGCATGCCCTTCACCTGCCATGCGGCGGGCGTGCCGCCCGCAGGGTCGTAGACGATCGTGAACGCGCCCGGCGTGGCCGCGAGGAACTTCGCCGCGTCCTCGCGCTTCTTGTCGACGTTGACCGCGACGACGGTGAGCCCCTGGTCGCCGTACTTGCGGTGCATCTCGTTCATCCACGGGAACGAGCGCTTGCAGGGCCCGCACCACGACGCCCAGAAGTCGACGTAGACGACGCGGCCCTTGAGCCGGTCGAGCGCGACCGTCGACCCGGTCGTGTCCGGCAGCGACAGCGCGGGCGCGGCGTCGCCCGGCGCGACCGCGCGGGCGGCGCCCGCCAGGCACGCCGCGGCCAGGGCGGCGATCGTCCATGCGCGTCGCATACGCGAGGTGAACATTTCCGGCGCTCCGTCCTTCCGCCCCGGGGACAAGCCGGGGCCGAACGCCCATTATGCCATTGTCATCGCCCGCAAGGGCGCCGGAGGCGAGCCCCGGCCGGCCCGGGCCGGAATCGACGCCCCGCTCCGCCTGCGCCCCACGCTTGCCCGACGCACCCGGCGGAGGCGTCGGGCGAGCGTGGCAACCGTCCGCCCCGGATGGCGCCGGGGCGGCCGCCCTACGCGTTGAGCTTCTCGAGCAGCGCCGCGAGCTTCTCGGGCGAGTCGGTGCGCCGCATCCGGTCGACGATCGGCTTGATCGACGAGACGTCGGACGTCAGCACGCGCTGCTTCACCGCCGGCACGTGCGCCGGATGCATCGAGAAGTCGCGCAGGCCGAATCCCAGGAGCAGTCGCGTGAGCATCACCTCGCCGGCCATCTCGCCGCACACCGCGATCGGCACCTTCGCCTTGTTCGCGTCGCCGATCGCCATCGCGAGCAGCCGGAGGATCGCCGGGTGCAGCGGATCGTAGAGGTGCGACACCGACTCGTCGGCGCGGTCGACGGCGAGCGTGTACTGGATCAGGTCGTTGGTGCCGATCGACAGGAAGTCGAGCTTCTCGAGGAAGCTCCCGATCGCGAGCACCGCGGCCGGGATCTCGATCATGCCGCCGACCGGCACCGCCTCGTCGAACGGCTCGCCCTGCTCGCGCAGGCTCTCCTTCGCCTGCGCGATCGTCGCGAGCGTCGCGTCGATTTCGGCGACCGAGGCGAGCATCGGGATCAGGATGCGCACGCGCCCGTAGTGCGACGCGCGCAGGATCGCGCGGAGCTGCGTCAGGAAGAGCTTCGGCTCCGCGAGGCAGAAGCGCACCGCGCGCAGCCCCAGCGCGGGGTTCGGCGCGACGCGCGAGAGGCCGTCGAGCCCCTCCTTGCTCTTGTCGGCGCCGAGGTCGAAGGTCCGGATCGTCACCGGCTTGCCGGCGAGGCCGGACGCGACCGCACGGTAGGCCTCGAACTGCTCGTCCTCGGTCGGCAGCCCGTCGCGGTTCAGGAACAGGAACTCCGAGCGGAACAGCCCGACGCCCGACGCGCCGCTCTCCAGCACCTGAGCGAGGTCGCCCGGCAGCTCGATGTTGGCGTTGAGCTCGACGCGGTGGCCGTCGATCGTCTCCGCGGGCTTGCCGCGCAGGCGCTTCAGCTTCTGACGCTCGAGGTCGAGCTCGCTCTGCTTCAGCCGGTACTCGGCGAGCACCGAGCGGTCGGGGTTGACGATGACGACGTGGTTCGTGCCGTCGACGATCAGCATCTCGCCGTCGTGGATCATCTGCCGCGCGTTGTGCGTGGCGACGACGGCAGGCACCGCGAGGCTCCGCGCGACGATCGCGGTGTGCGACGTCACGCCGCCGAGGTCGGTGAGGAACGCCGCGAAGTGGTGCGTCTTGAACTGGATGACGTCGGCGGGCGACAGGTCGTGCGCGACCAGGATCGTGCGCTCCTCGGCGACCGCGGTGGGCAGCGAGCCGGGCTTGCCCATCAGCCGCTTCAGCACGCGCTCGACGACCTGCACGACGTCGGCCTTGCGCTCGCGCAGGTACGGATCCTCGATCTGATCGAACTGGTCGATCAGCACGTTCATCTGCTGCGTGAGCGCCCACTCGGCGTTGCAGCGCTGCTCGGCGATGATCCGCTTCGGCGTCTCGGCGAGCGTCGGGTCGTTCAGGATCATCCAGTGCACGTCGAGGAACGCGCCGAACTCGCCGGGCACCTCGCCGGAACGCATCATCGTCCCGTGCAGCGCGGTCAGCTCCTTCTGGACCTCGTCGATCGCGAAGTCGAGGCGCGCGATCTCCTGGTCGACGCGCGACGCGGGCACCGTGTAGTGCGCGACCTCGAGCGTCGCGTGCGAGACGAGCTGCGCGCGGCCGATCGCGATCCCGCCCGAGACGCCGATGCCGTGGAGCGCGAAGCTGACCACGGGGTTAGTCTCCCCCCGAAGCGCGCGTCGCGCGCCTCCCCCCAAGGGGCAGCGCGCCCTCGGGGCGGCCCAGCGGGCGCGCTTGCGCGTCTCCCCGCCTAGCGCGAGATGCGCGCGCGTCGCCGCGCGTCAACGGTGATCGCCCGGCGCGACCAGGACCGCGGTCAGCGCCTCGATCGCCTGCTGCTCGTCCGGCCCCTCGATCTCCAGGCGCACCGTCGCGCCCATCGCGGCGGCGAGCATCATCACCGCCATGATGCTGCGCGCGCTCGCGCGCCGCTCGCCGACCACCAGCACCGCGCGGCTCGAGAAGCGGTTCGCGACCTTGACGATCCGTGCAGCCACGCGCGCGTGCAGGCCCTTGACGTTGCGCAACCGGATTTCGCGGATCTGCATGGCTGGCCTCCTCGCTCGTGCGGACGAAAACGTCCGGCCGCGGCTCGGCCGGACTTCCCGTATTGATCCATGTTCCCGCCGCGAGGTTCCGCGACGATGACAATGTCGTTGTCGCCGTGCGGCGACGCGCGGCGAGGTGAGCGGTCACTGCCCTTCGCCGAAGTAATCGGCGACCAGCGCGCACAGCGCGCTCATCGCCTCCTCCTCGTCGGGCCCGGAGGTCTCGAGCGTGACCTTCGAGCCCTTGCCGGCGGCCAGCATCATCACGCCCATGATGCTCTTCGCGTTCACGCGCCGCCCATTGCGCGCGATGTGCACGTCGCTCTGGAAGCGCGACGCGAGCTGCGTCAGCTTCGCCGACGCGCGCGCGTGGAGCCCCAGCTTGTTGACGATCTCAAGTTCGCGTAGCGGCATAGACCGGATCGACCGCGATGTGCACGACGCCCTCGCAACCGCCCGAGATCGCCTTGCGGATCATCGTGTCCAGGCTCTTCGTGCGATAGGTGAACGCGCGAACGAGCATCGGCAGGTTGACGCCGGCCACGCCTTCGACGCGGCCGGGCGCGAGCAGCTTGCGGGCGAGGTTCGAGGGCGTCGCGCCGAACAGGTCGGTGAACACGATCACGCCCGACCCGGTGTCGAGGCGCTCGATCAGCGCGCGCGCCGCCGGAAGCAGGTCGAGCGGATCGTCGGTGGAGCGGACCGACAGCGTCTCGAACTGCGGCGGGCGGCTGCCCAGGACGTGCTGGAGCGCGCGCGCGAGCGCGTCGGGGAGCGTGTCGTGGGCGACGATCAGGACGCCGATCATTCGGTCGCCGTGCCCACCCCTGACGTGCGCGACGGCGTCGGCCGATGGTAGCACGCGGCCCCCGGCCGGGCGGGGGCGGCGCCCGGGCGGCGCGCGATGCCGCGACGCAGCATCGGCGGATCCCGCCGCGAAGGGGAGGCCGGCTAGCCCCGGACCGCCGCCGCCAGGGCGTCGGCGAACATGCCGGCGACGTCGAAGCCGGTCTGCTCGCCGATCTCGACGAAACAGGTCGGGCTCGTGACGTTCACCTCGGTCAGCCAGTCGCCGATCACGTCGAGGCCGACCACCAGGAGGCCCTCGGCCCACAGCGCCGGCCCCAGCGCCTCGGCGATCTCGCGGTCGCGCTTCGACAGCGGCCGCGCGACGCCGCGCCCGCCCGCGGCCAGGTTGCCGCGCGTCTCGCCGGGCTTCGGGATGCGCGCGAGCGCGTAGGGCACCGGCTCGCCGGCGATCAGCAGCACGCGCTTGTCGCCGTCGGCGATCTCCGGGATGAAGCGCTGCGCCATCACGCTGCGCGCGCCGTGGCGGCCGACCGTCTCGACGATCACGTTGCGGTTCGGGTCGTCGGCGCGCACGCGGAACACCGACGTGCCGCCCATGCCGTCGAGCGGCTTCACGACGACGTCGCGGTGCTCGTCGATGAACGCGTGCACGAGCGCGGCGTCGCGCGCGACGATCGTCGGCACGACGAAGCGGTCGAACTTCGCGATCGCCATCTTCTCGTTGTGGTCGCGGATCGCGCGCGGGCGGTTGTAGACGCGCGCGCCCTCGGCTTCCGCGCGCTCGAGCAGGTACGTCGAGTAGACGTACTCCATGTCGAACGGCGGGTCCTTGCGCATGATCGTCGCGTCGAAGTCCGCGACGCGGCGGCGCGTAGGCTCGCCCTCCCGGTACCAGTCGTGGTCGTCGTCGGTCACCGCGAGCTCGCATGACCCGGCCCAGGTCGCGCCGCGCTCCCACGACAGGCCGGGCTGCAGCACCGCGTGCACGCGGTGCCCGCGCCGCGCGAGCGCGCGCATCATCGCGACGCTCGAGTCCTTGTACGCCTTGAGCTCGGGCAGCGGGTCGACGACGAAGGCGACGTCCATCGGAGGCCGTTCGACGCGTTGGGTCGCGCTATGCCGCGGCCGGCTCCGCGAGCCGGCGCCGGAACGCGAGCACGTCCTCCGGCCCGGGAACGCGCGCCGAGTAGTAGTGCGTCGAGCCCTGCGGCGCGGCGAGCGCCGGGAACTTTGCGCGGAAGCGGTCGGCGTAGCGCTGCCAGTCGCCGTCGAACCCGCCCTTCGACGCGTGCACGACGCCGAGGTCGCACGCGACCGCGTGCGGCCCCAGCCCCTCGTGGCCGGCGACGGCGCGCCGCCACGCGGCGAGCGCCAGCGCGCGGTCGCCGGACGCCTGCCAGGCGTTCCCCGCGTTGAACGCGCCGCCCGGTCCGCCGCCCAAGGCTTCCGCGTTCTCGAAGCTCTTCGCCGCTTCGACGGCGTCGCCCAACCGCACGAGCGCAAGTCCGGCGACGTGGTAGGCCTCCGCCGCGTAGGGCTTTCGCCCGAGCCAGTCGCGCGCGGTGTCGAGGACCTCGGCGTAGCGCCCCTCGCGCGGCGCCGCGTGCGCGCGCTCGCGCGCGGAACCATGGATGTCCGTCATGCCTTCCTCAGGATCCCGCGAGCCACTGCGCGGCGGCGTCGCATTCCGCATAGCCGAAGTGCCGGACGTCGGCGCGCACGAACGCCTTCGCGATCTGCGGGGCGATCGTGAGCAACGCGCTGTCCGAGGAGATCGCGACGCGCCGGATCGCGCTCGCGTGCTCGCGGACGAAGCCGACGTGGCTCAGGAACCCGGCGAAGTTCTCCCAGCCCGGGAAGGTCTTCGCGTGGATCAGCACGCCCTTCAGGGCGCCGTGCTCGGCGATCCACGGGTCGACTTCGGCGGCGACCGCAGCGAAGTCCGCCGAGCCGAGCGGGCCCGACGGGGCGAGCGTGAGCACGCCGCGGGCGCGGTCGAGGTGGTGGGCGAGCATCCTGCGTGGGCGTGCGGTCGGCCGTCAAGGCGTGAACTATAGCGCGACCGGCGGCGGCGGCGGCGGCCCGCGCGCCTACAATCGCGCCGATGGACCGGGCCTACGCCGTCGACGCCGACATCGCGCGCGCGTCCACGCTCCCTTCCGCGTTCTACCGCGACGATGCCGCGTGGGCGGCGGCGCGAGAGCGCGTGTTCGCGCGAAGCTGGCAATGGCTCGGCGGCCTCGACGACATCGCCGCGCCGCGCTCGCTCTCGCCGCGCGAGCTCCTGCCCGGCCTCCTCGACGAGCCGCTCCTGCTCGCGCGCGACGGCGACGGGACGCTGCGCTGCCTGTCGAACGTCTGCACGCACCGCGGCAACCTGCTCGTCCGCGAGTCCTGCCGCGCCGGGGAGATCCGCTGCGGCTACCATTCGCGCCGCTTCGACCTCGCGGGTCGCATGACCTTCATGCCCGAGTTCGAGGGCGCGCGCGACTTTCCTTCGCCGGCCGACCATCTGCCCGAGGTCGCGCTGGGGACGCTCGCCGGGTTCGCGTTCGCCTCGCTCGACCCGGCCGCACCGTTCGACGCGCACGCGGCCCCGCTCGCCGCGGGGCTCGCGGGAATGCCGGTCGCGGCGCTCGCCCACGACCCGTCGCGCGACCGGGACTTCGAGGTCGCGGCGCACTGGGCGCTCTACGTCGAGAACTACCTCGAGGGCTTCCACGTCCCGTTCGTGCACCGGGGGCTCGCCGAAGCGATCGACTACGCGAGCTATGCGACCGCGCTCCACGGCCACGCCAGCGTGCAGGTCGCGCGCGCGAAGCCGGGCGTGCCCGCGTTCCCCGGCGACCCGCAGGTCGCCGCCTATTACTGGTGGCTGTTCCCGAACCTGATGGTCAACGTCTACCCCTGGGGCCTGTCGATCAACCTCGTGCTGCCGCAGTCCCCCGAGCGGACGCGCGTCGCGTTCCGCAACTACGTGTGGGACGCCGCGCTGCTCGACCGCGGCGCCGGCGCGTCGCTCGACGTCGTGGAGCTCGAGGACGAGCGCATCGTCGAGGCGGTGCAGCGGGGCGTGCGCTCCCGGTTCTACCGCCAGGGGCGCTACTCGCCCTCGCGCGAGCGCGGCGTCCACCACTTCCATCGATTGCTCGCCGGCGCCCTCGCGGGCCCCGCCGAGGCCGGCGGGACGTGACGCGCGGCTCCGCGGATCTCGCAGCGCGCGCCCGCGAGACGCTCGAGCGCGTCTTCGGCCACGCCTCGTTCCGCGAGGGCCAGGAGGCGATCGTGCTGCACGTCGCCGCCGGGGGCGACGCGCTGGTGCTCATGCCGACCGGCGCGGGCAAGAGCCTCTGCTACCAGGTGCCCGCGCTGCTGCGCGAGGGCTGCGCGGTCGTCGTGTCGCCTCTCATCGCGCTGATGGCCGACCAGGTCGCCGCGCTCACCCAGCTCGGCGTCCGCGCCGCCTTCCTCAATTCGACGCTGGATGCGCGGAGCGCCGCCGCGGTGGAGCGCGACTTCGCGTCGGGGGGCCTCGACCTCCTGTACGTCGCTCCCGAGCGCCTGCTGACCGACCGTTGCCTCGAGCTCGTCGACCGCGCGCGGGTCGCGCTGTTCGCGATCGACGAGGCGCACTGCGTCTCGCAATGGGGCCACGACTTCCGGCCCGAGTACCTCGGGCTGTCCGTGCTGCACGAGCGCTGGCCGGGCGTTCCCCGCGTCGCGCTCACCGCGACCGCGGACCCGCTGACCCGCGAGGAGATCGTCGAGCGGCTCGCGCTCCGCGACGCTCGCGTGTTCGTGTCGAGCTTCGACCGCCCGAACATCCGCTACACGATCGTCGACAAAGCCGAGCCACGCGAGCAGCTCCTCGCGTTCCTGCGCGAGGAGCACGCGGGCGACGCGGGCATCGTCTACCGGCTCTCGCGCAAGTCGGTCGACGAGACCGCGGCGTGGCTGCGCGACAGGGGCGTCGACGCGCTGCCCTACCACGCCGGCATGGAGGCCGCCGACCGCGCCGCGACGCAGGCGCGCTTCCAGCGCGAGGACGGCGTGGTCGTCGTCGCGACGATCGCGTTCGGCATGGGCATCGACAAGCCGGACGTGCGCTTCGTCGCGCACCTCGACCTGCCGAAGAGCATCGAAGGCTACTACCAGGAGACCGGGCGTGCGGGGCGCGACGGCGAGCCCGCCGACGCGTGGATGACCTACGGGCTCGCCGACGTCGTGCAGCAGCGGCGGCTCATCGAGCAGTCGGAGGCCAGCGACGCGTTCAAGCGCGTCGCGAGCGCGAAGCTCGACGCTCTGCTCGGCCTCGCCGAGACCGCGGGATGCCGGCGCGTGCGCCTGCTCGACTACTTCGGCGAGGCGTCCGCGCCCTGCGGCAACTGCGACAACTGCCTTTCGCCGCCCGAGACCTGGGACGCGACCGACGCCGCGCGCAAGGCGCTCTCCGCGATCTACCGGACGGGCCAGCGCTTCGGCGCCGCGCACGTGATCGACGTGCTGCGGGGCGCCGCGACCGACAAGGTGACGCAGCGGGGGCACGACCGGCTCGCCGTGCACGGCGTCGGGCGCGACCTCGACGAGGCGACGTGGCGCGGCGTGTTCCGCCAGCTCGTCGCGCAGGGCCTCGTCCGCGTCGACCACGAGGCGCATGGCGCGCTCAGGCTCGCGGAGTCGAGCCGCGCGGTGCTGCGCGGCGAGGCGACGGTCGCGATGCGCCGCACGGCGCCTCGCGCCGCGAAGACGCCGAAGGTTCGCGGCGAGGCTGCCGCGCTTCCGGCCGGCGATCGCGCGCTCTTCGACGCGCTGCGACAGTGGCGCCTCGCCGAGGCGCGCACGCAGGGCGTGCCCGCCTACGTGATCCTGCACGACCGCACGCTCGCGGCGATCGCGAGCACGCGGCCGACGACGCTCGACGCGCTCGCGCGCGTCGGCGGCATCGGGAGCGCGAAGCTCGAGCGCTACGGCGCGGCGATCGTCGCGCTCGCGCGCGGCGGCTGACCGGTCAGCGCGCGTCGCGCCGGCGGTCGCGCGAGCGACCGCCCGAGCTCGACGCCTGGCCGTGTCCCTGGCCCTGGCCGGGACGGCCGCGGCGTTGCCCGTCGCCGGCCTTGGGGCCGGGGCGGCCGCGCGGACCCGGCGCCTGCCTCGCGTGCGCGTGCGGCGCGCCGGCGTGCGCATGCGCGCGGCCGCGTTGCGGCTTCGCGAACACCGGCTGCGGCCGCGCATTGCGGTCCGGCGTAAAGCCGTCGACGGTCTCGCGCGGCAGCGCGCGGCGGATCAGCCGCTCGATGTCGCGCAGGAACGCGTGCTCGTCGACGCAGACGAGCGAGACCGCCTCGCCGTCCGACCCCGCGCGGCCGGTGCGGCCGATGCGGTGCACGTAGTCCTCCGGCACGTTCGGCAGGTCGTAGTTCACGACGCGCGGCAGCTCCGCGATGTCGATGCCGCGCGCCGCGATGTCGGTGGCGACGAGCACGTCGATCCCGCCCGCCTTGAAGTCCGCCAGCGCGCGGGTGCGCGCGCCCTGGCTCTTGTTGCCGTGGATCGCCGCGGCTGCGATGCCGTCGCGCTCGAGCGCCTGCGCGAGCTTGTCTGCGCCGTGCTTCGTGCGCGTGAACACGAGCACCTGGCGCCAGCGGTCGCGCCCGATCATGAACGACAGCAGCTCCCGCTTGCGGTCGCGGTCGACCTCGACGACGCGCTGGCGGATCGCGTCGACCGTCGCGTTGCGCGGCGCCACGTCGATCGTGCGCGGACGGTCGAGCAGCTTGCCGGCCAGGGCGCGGATCTCGTCGGAGAAGGTCGCCGAGAACAGGAGGTTCTGCCGCTTCGCGGGCAGCAGCGCGAGGATGCGGCGAATGTCCGGCAGGAAGCCCATGTCGAGCATCCGGTCGGCCTCGTCGAGCACGAGGATCTCGACCGTCGACAGGTCGAGGTTGCGCTCGGCGACGTGGTCGAGCAGCCGGCCGGGCGTCGCGACGACGATGTCGACGCCGCGCTCGAGCTGCGCGGCCTGGGGGCCGAAGCCGACGCCGCCGAAGACGGTCATCGAGCGGAAGCGCAGGTGCCTGCCGTAGGCGCGCACCGACGCCTCGACCTGCGCGGCGAGCTCGCGCGTCGGCGCGACGATCAGCGCGCGAACGGGAGAGCGCTTGCCGCGCGCGCCGCCGGCGTGCGGCGAGGGCGCGGTCGAAAGGCGCTGCAGCAGCGGCAGCACGAAGCCGGCGGTCTTGCCGGTGCCGGTCTGCGCGCCGGCGAGCAGGTCGCCGCCCGCGAGGACGGCGGGAATGGCTTGCGCCTGGATGGGGGTGGGCTGGGTGTAGCCCTGTTCGGCGACCGCGCGCGCGAGCGCGGCGGACAGGCCGAGCGATTGGAACGACATAAGGACTTTCGAAAAACGCTCGGCCAGTCGCCCGGTCAGGGGCGGCCAGTCATAGCCAAACGGAGGGGACTGCGGAGGTCGGAATCGACTGCGGCAGGGGACTGGAACAATGGCCGCAGACGACAGGATACCACAAACCGCCCGCCCCGCGCGCGCCGCCGACGACGATGCGCCGCGCCGTCAGTCCGCCGCCGCGCGTGCCGGGGCCCGCCAGGCGTCGAGCGCCTCGCGCGCGCTCCGGTAGCCGATCTCGATGATCGCCTCGAACTGGTCGAACGCGAGGATCGGGAAATTCCCGAGCTTCGGCTCGACCAGAAGGTCCGCGAGCGAGCGGAACGAGGCGAGCCGCATCCGGTTCGCGCTGTTGATCTCGGTCGCGCGCATCACGCTGCCGAGGATCGACGGCGCTCGCGTGGTCGAGCCGAACCAGCGCAGCCGGCCCTTGAGCGCCTCCCA
>JBGAHH010000163.1:0-2434 GCA_044226265.1 Casimicrobiaceae bacterium
ACGCCGCCTGCGCCGGCGAGCGCGCTCGTCTGCGTCGCGAGCACGTTCGGCGTCGTCGTCCCGCCGTCCCTCGTGCTCATCCTGCTCGGCGACGCGATGATGCGCGCGCACACCGAGGCGGTGAACGTCACGCGCGCGAGCGTCCAGATCATCAATACGCAGCACGTATTCCGCGGCGCGCTGGTGCCCGCCGCGCTGCTCGTGGCGGTGTGCGTCGTGATCGCGGTCGTCGGGGCGCACCGCGGCGACGCGTCGGCTCCCGCCGGGCCGCGCCTCTCGGCGCGCGAATGGGCCGTCGCCGCCGCGACGCTCCTCGTCGTCGGCGGACTGCTCGCGGGCGTCGCGGCCGGCTATCTCTACGCGGTCGAAGCGGCGGCGACCGGGGGCGTGTTGCTGTTCGTCTCGGCGCTCGCGGGCCGGCAGCTCGGCGGCGGGACGCTCGGGCGCGTGCTCGACGACACGCTCGCGATCGCCGGCGCGCTCTTCGCGCTGTTCGTGGCGGCGACGACGTTCACGCTGGTGTTCCGCGCGTTCGGCACCGATCGCCATCTCGCCGCGTGGCTGGTCGACCTGCCCGGCGGTCCGGGCGCGACGCTCGCCGCGGTGCTGGGCCTGCTCGCGCTCTGCGCGCTCGTGCTCGATGCGTTCGAGATCATCTTCGTGATCCTCCCGCTCGTGATGCCCCCGCTCCTGATCCGCGTTCCCGACGCCACCTGGGTCGCCACGTTGTCGCTGCTCACGCTGCAGGCGAGCTTCCTGGTGCCCCCGTTCGGCTATGCCGTCATGATGTCGCGCGGGCTGCTGGGCGGAGACGTGCCGCTGCGCTCGCTCGCATGGGCGCTGGCGCCGTTCCTCCTGGCGCAGCTGGCGGTCGTCGCGGTGACGATTGCATTCCCTTCGCTCGTCCATTTGCTGCAACCGGCGGCCGCCGAGGCGCCGAACGCGCCGGCGATGACCGACGACGAGCAGCGCGACCTGCTGGAGCGGATGACGCGGCCTCCGCCGATGGACGAGGAGGAATCGAACCCGGCGCCGCCGCGGTGACGGGCGGCTAACGCCTTCGCGCGGGAGGCCGCGCGCGCCGCGCCGCCACGTAGCCGGTGACTTCCTCGCGGTCGTGGTAGAGCTGACGGAACGCGAGCGTCGCGTCGACGCCGGCAGCCGCGAGCCGCTCGCGGATCATCGCGTCGCAGCGCGCGACCTCGTCGTAGCGTTTCTTCATCGGCAGCTTCAGGTTGAAGATCGCGTTCGACGCCGCGCCCGACGCGATCCAATCGGCGACCAGCGCGGCGATGCGCGACGGCTTCTCGACGATGTCGCAGACCAGCCAGTCGACCGGCCGGCGCGGGCGCCACGCGAGCCCGTCCGCGCGGACGTGCTCGACGTCGACGTTCCGCGCGAGCGCGGGCGCCAGCGCGCCGTTGTCGACCGCCGTCACCTGAAGTCCGCGCGAGACGAGCTGCCAGGTCCAGCCGCCGGGCGCGGCGCCCAGGTCGACCGCGGAATGGCCCGCGTGCATGAGCTCCGCTTCGCGCGGACCGAGGAACGTCGCGATCGCTTCCGCGAGCTTCAGCGTCGAGCGCGAAGGCGCTTCACGCGGCATGCGGAGGCGCGGGATGCCGAGCGGCCAGGCGCTGCCGGTCGCGCGGTCGGCGGTGCCCACGTAGGCGGTGCGGCCGTCGACGAGCGACACCCTGGCGCGAGATGCGGCGCCGTCGTCGACGAGCCCGTGCTCGCGCAGGGCCGACGCGAGCCTCGCCTCGAGCGCGTTCGCGAGCGGAGAGAGCGCCTTGCCCTCGTTGGTGTCGGGGTACTCGATCCAGGGCGCGAGCCACGGCGGCTCGTGGCCCGCGGTCGGCGCGAGCGCGGCGAATGCCGCGACGAGCGGGGCGATGCGGTCCGGACGCTTGTCGTCGCCGGTCGCGATCGCGTGCGGACCTGCGCCGGCGAACTGCGTCCGCACGAACACGGGCGGATGCGATCGCGTCGCGCGACGCCATGCCGCCGGATCGAGGTGTTCCGATTGCGCGACGACACGCGCGCTCCCGGGGACGAGGTCGACGCGGATCGCGGCACGGGCCGCGCGCGCGATCGCCTCGAAGTCGGCCGCGGCCTCGCGCTCGAAGCCGGCGCGGCACAGCGCGACGACGACCGGCGGCATCGGCGGGATCGCGGCGCGCGCACCGCGCACGCCGCGACGAGGGGACGCGCTAGGCGTTCTCGGTCTCGGTCGGCGCGTGGGGCGCGGGCGCCGGGACCGGCTCGGCGGCCGGCTCGGCCGGCCGCTTCATCAGGAGCGCGGGGACGGGGCGGTTCGCGCCGAAGCCCTTGCGATGCGGCGCGTCGGCACGCGCGGGCGTCGCGGCCTTGCGCGCGACCGGCTGGTCCGGATTCTTCGCGTAGGCCGCCTCGCGCTCGGCCTCGCGCGCCGGGC
>JBGAHH010000084.1:0-18665 GCA_044226265.1 Casimicrobiaceae bacterium
GCCGACGCGCGTCGCGTCGCCTGCGCGATCCTGAACCTGCCGGAGGGCGCCGTCGGCGTCCCGATCGCCGCATGATCGACATCGCCTGGAAGGTCGGCGCGTTCCTCGTCGTGCTCGGCGTGCTCGTCGTGTTCCACGAGCTCGGCCACTACGCCGTCGCGCGCCTGTGCGGCGTCAAGGTGCTCCGCTTCTCGGTGGGCTTCGGGCGGATCGTGTGGTCGCGTCGCTTCGGACCCGACCGGACCGAGTGGGCGCTCTCGTCGATCCCGCTCGGCGGCTACGTGAAGATGGCCGACGAGCGCGAGGACGCGCTCGCGCCCGAGGACCTGCCGCGCGCGTTCAACCGGCAGGGCGTCGGGAAGCGCTTCGCGATCGTCGCGGCGGGGCCGATCGCGAACCTGCTGCTGGCGGTGCTGCTGTTCGCCGGCACGCTCGTCGCGGGCGTCCCGGGCCAGCTCGCGGTGCTCGCGCCGCCGCCCACGGGGTCGCCGGCCGCGGCCGCGGGATTCGCCGACCTCGACCGCGTCGTCGCCGTCGAGGGCGAGGGCGTCGCCACGCTCCAGGAGCTGCGCTGGCGGATCGTCAAGGCGCAGGGGCGCGGCAGCGTCGCCGTCGACGTGGAGCGGGAGGACGGCAGCCGCGCGTCGCGGACCCTTTCGCTCGCGTCGATGACGGCGGCCGACTGGGAGGGCAATCCGCTCGCGGTGCTGGGCCTGAGGCCGGACCTCGGTGCGCCGATCGTCGACCAGGTGACGCCGGGCAAGCCGGCCGACGCCGCCGGCGTGCGGGCGGGCGATCGCATCGTGTCGGTCGACGGTCGCGCCGCGCGGTCGCCTTCGGACGTCGCGAGCGCGACGAACGCGAAGCCGGGCTCGCCGATCGTGTTCCGCATCCGGCGCGGCGGGGACGAGTTCGACGCGACCGTCGTGCCGGAAGCTCAGGATCAGGGGGGACGCCGCATCGGCCTCGCGGGCCTGCGGCTCAAGGCCGATCCCGAGGTCGTCGCGCGCGTGACGACGACGGTGCGCTCGAACCCGGTCGACGCGGTCGCGGCCGGCGTGCGCAAGACCTGGGAGCTCTCCGCGTTCACGCTGCGGATGCTCGGCCGCATGATCACCGGCGACGCGTCGCTCAAGAACCTGTCGGGGCCGATCACGCTCGCCGACTACGCCGGCCAATCCGCGCAGGCGGGCGTGCTCACGTTCGTGGGCTACCTCGCGCTCATCAGCATCAGCCTCGGCGTGCTGAACCTGCTGCCCATCCCGCTGCTGGACGGCGGACACTTGCTGTATTATCTGGCGGAGATCGTACTAGGCCGACCGGTATCCGACCGGGCCTTCGAGGTCGGGCAGCGCATCGGCATGGCGCTCCTCGCCATGCTGATGACCCTCGCGCTCGTCAATGACGTCTCCCGCCTGTTCTGATCGCCGGCCCGCTTCCCGGCGCCGGCCCGGGATCGCCGCGTTCGTCGCGGCGCTGGCCGTCGTCGTCGCGCTGCTGCCGGCGCCGTCGCGCGCGGCCGAGCCGTTCGTCGTCCGCGACATCCGCGTCGAGGGCGTGCAGCGCACCGAGGCCGGGACGATCTTCAGCTACCTGCCGATCAAGGTGGGCGATCGCGTCGACGACGAGAAGCTGTCGGCGGCGGTCAAGGCGCTCTACGCGACCGGGTTCTTCCGCGACGTGCGGCTCGAGCGCGAAGGCGACGTGCTCGTCGTCGCGGTGCAGGAGCGGCCGACGATCAGCTCGCTCACGTTCGTCGGCAACAAGGAGTTCGACACCGACACGATCAAGAAGGCGCTGAAGGACATCGGGCTCGCCGAGGCGCGGATCTTCGACCGCTCCGCGCTCGACCGCGCCGAGCAGGAGCTCAAGCGCCAGTACATCTCGCGCGGCCTGTACGCGGCCAAGGTCCAGACGACGGTGACGCCGCAGGAGCGCAACCGCGTCGCGATCAACTTCACGATCGACGAGGGCTCGGCGTCGCGCATCGCGCGCATCAACATCGTGGGCACCAAGGCGTTCACCGAGGCGCAGCTCAAGCGCGAGATGACGCTGACCACGCCCGGCTGGCTCACCTGGTACACGAAGAACGACCAGTACAGCCGGCAGAAGCTCCAGGGCGACCTCGAGGCGCTGCGCAACTACTACCAGAACCGCGGATACCTCGAGTTCGACATCGAGTCGACGCAGGTGTCGATCTCGCCGGACAAGGAAGACATCTTCATCACGATCAACATCGTCGAGGGGCCGCGCTACACGGTGAGCGACGTGCGGCTCGCCGGCGACCTCGCCGTCGACGAGTCGGAGCTCCGGGCGCTGGTGCTCATCGCGCCGGGCGAGGTGTTCTCGCGCGAGAAGGTGCAGAAGACGGCGAAAGCGATATCCGACCGGCTGGGCGCCGAGGGCTACGCGTTCGCGAACGTCAACGCGGTTCCCGACGTGGACCGCGAGAAGGCGACGGCGGCGTTCACGATCTACGTGGACCCGGGCCGCCGCGTGTACGTGCGGCGCCTCAACGTCAGCGGCAACGCGAAGACGCGCGACGAGGTGATCCGGCGCGAGGCGCGCCAGCTGGAGGGCGCGTGGTTCGACAGCGGCCGGATCGACCGCTCGAAGGTGCGCATGCGGCGGCTGGGGTACTTCGACGACGTGAACGTCGAGACCCCGCCGGTGCCCGGCGCCACCGACCAGGTCGACGTCGAGTTCTCGGTGACCGAGCGATCGACCGGCAACCTCCTGGCCGGCCTCGGCTATTCGAACTCGGACGGGATCGTGTTCAGCGGCTCGGTCGCGCAGCAGAACGTCTTCGGTTCCGGCAACGCGCTCTCGCTCAACGTCAACACGAGCAAGGTCAACCGGACCTACTCGATCCTGTTCACCGAGCCCTACTGGACGGTCAACGGCGTGTCGAGGACGCTCGAGGCCTACGTGCGGCGCCTCGACCCGTCGTCGCTCGCGGTGTCGCAGTACGCTTCGGACACGATCGGCGGCGCGATCGGCTTCGGCATCCCGGTGACGGAGACCGACACGGTCAACCTGGGCTTCCGCGTCGACCACACGAAGCTGACGCTCTTTTCGAACAGCCCGCCGGCCTACCTCGACTTCGTCGACGAGTTCGGCGAGACGACGAACGCGTTCATCGGCACGCTGGGGTGGGCGCGTGACACGCGGGACGACATTCTCTATCCTAATCAGGGCCGGCTGCAGAGCCTGCTGGTCGAGCTGGGCATGCCGCCGGGCGACCTCTCGTACTACAAGGCGCAGTACATCCAGCAATGGTTCTGGCCGATCTACTCGCCGTTCGTGCTGATGCTGCGCGGCGAGATCGGCTACGGCGACGGCTACCAGGGCAAGCCGCTGCCGTTCTTCAAGGCGTTCTACGCGGGCGGCGTCGGATCGGTGCGCGGCTTCGAGACGAGCTCGCTGGGGCCGCGCGACGTGTTCGGCAACGTGCTCGGAGGCAAGCGCAAGATCGTGGGCAACGCCGAGCTGTTCTATCCGCTGCTCGCGGGAGCGCAGGCGGTGCGCGTGTCCGCGTTCGCCGACCTGGGCCAGATCTACCTGAACGGGCTCCAGCCGGAGTTCGAGTCGTTCCGCTACTCGACCGGCGTCGGGCTCGCGTGGAACTCGCCGGTCGGCCCGCTCAAGTTCAGCTACGCGATCCCGCTCAACGAGAAGCCGGGCGACAAGATCCAGAAGTTCCAGTTCCAGGTCGGCTCGGTGTTCTGACGCGCCGCCCGATGCAGGAGACCCCCGTGAAACGCCTTTCCACGTTCAAGCTCGCCGCGGCGATCGCGCTCGCGACGATCTCCGGCGCCGCGCCGGCCCAGACCGCGCCGACCCCGGCGCCGGCGGTGGCCGCCATCCGGATCGGCTTCGTCAACACCGAGCGCCTGTTCCGCGAGGCCGCGCCGGCGAAGCGCGCCCAGGCGAAGCTGGAGAAGGAGTTCGCCACGCGCGACGCCGAGGTGCAGAAGCTCACCAAGCAGGTCCGCGACCTGCAGAGCTCGCTCGACAAGGACGGCGCGACGATGGCCGAGAACGACCGCCGCACGAAGGAGCGCGACCTCGCGAACCTCTCGCGCGACCTGCAGCGCTCGCAGCGCGAGTTCCGCGAGGACCTCAACCTGCGCCGCAACGAGGAGCTCGCGCAGCTGCAGGAGCGGGCGAACAAGGTGATCCAGCAGATCGCCGAAGCCGAGAAGTTCGACCTCATCCTGCAGGATCCGGTCGTCTACGCGAGCCAGCGCATCGACATCACCGACAAGGTGATCAAGGCGCTGGCCGACAAGTAGCGCGGCCGGCGCCCGGACCCCTGCGCGACCGCGGCGCGAGCGCCTCCGGATGCACGCCGACGCCGATCCCGCAGCGAGCGCGCCGCCAGGTCGTCGGGCGGACCGCGCGTCCGCGGGACCTTCCTGAGCCGGCGGCGATGGCGCGGATCGACCCTTCGCACGGCTGGTCGCTCGCGGATCTCGCCGCGCGGAGCGGCGCGACGCTCGACGGCGACGGCACGGTGCGCATCGGGCGCGTCGGGACGCTCGAGCGCGCCGGTCCCGGCGAGATCGCGTTCCTGGCGAACTCGAAGTACGCGGCGCAGCTCGGCACGACCCGGGCGTCCGCCGTGATCGTGTCGCCCGAGCACGCGGCGCGCACGACGCTGCCGAAGCTCGTGTCGCCGCATCCCTACCTCACCTACGCGCGCGTCGCGACGCTGCTGCACCCGTCGCCCCCGCCCGCGCCCGGAGCCCACCCGAGCGCCGTCGTCGATCCGTCGGCGTCGATCGAAGCCGGCGCGTCGATCGGTCCGCACGCGGTCGTCGGTGCGCGCGCGACGCTCGGCGCCGGCGCGGTGCTGGGCGCCGGCTGCGTGGTCGGTGCCGACGCGTCGATCGGCGCCCGCTCGCGCCTCGACGCGAACGTCGTCGTCTACGACCGCTGCGCGATCGGCGAGGATGCGATCGTCTGCGCGGGCGCGGTGATCGGCGCCGACGGGTTCGGGCTCGCGCCGGAGGGCGGCGGGCGGTGGCTGCGCATCCCGCAGGTCGGGCGGGCCGTCGTCGGCGACCGCGTCGAGATCGGCGCGAACACGACGATCGACCGCGGCGCGATCGACGACACGGTGATCGGCGACGACGTGAAGCTGGACAACCAGATCCAGATCGGCCACAACTGCGTGATCGGCGACGGGACGGCGATCGCCGGCTGCGTCGGCATCGCCGGCTCGACGCGCATCGGACGCGGCTGCCTGATCGGCGGCGCGGCGATGATCTCGGGCCACCTGACGATCGCGGACGGCACGACGATCGGCGGCGGGGCGACCGTGCTCTCCGACGTGGAGGAGGGCGGCGCCTACGCCAGCGCGCTCCCGCTGTTGCGCCAGGGCGACTGGCGGAGGATGGCGGTCCGGGTGCGGCAGCTCGACGCGCTCGCCGCGCGCCTCACCCGCGTCGAGCGCGCGCTGCGCGACCTCGACGCCCGCGACTGACGCGAAAGGCGGACATGCAGACCCTCGACATCCAGGCGATACGAGAAACGCTCCCGCACCGATACCCGATGCTGCTGGTCGACCGCGTGCTCGAGCTGGAGCCGGGCGTCCGCATCAAGGCGCTGAAGAACGTCACGATCAACGAGCCCTTCTTCCCCGGGCACTTCCCGCACTACCCGGTGATGCCCGGCGTGCTCATCGTCGAGGCGCTCGCGCAGGCCTCCGCGATCGTCGCCTATCGCGGCGACCCGGAGGCGATGGGCGGCCGCAAGCTCTTCATGTTCGCCGGCATCGACGACGCGCGCTTCAAGCGGCAGGTCGTGCCCGGCGACACGCTGATCCTCGAGTCGACGTTCGTGAAGGGGATGCGCGACATCGGCCGCTGGGCGGTGCGCGCGAGCGTCGACGGGCAGCTCGCCTGCGAAGCGACGCTCCTGTCCGCGCTCCGGCCGGTGCCGCGGGCGGCCGGCGGCTGACGTCGCGACGATGGCGCGCATCCATCCGTCGGCGCTGGTCGACCCGAAGGCGCGGCTCGACGACGACGTCGAGGTCGGGCCGTACACGGTGATCGGCGCCGGCGTGTCGATCGGCGCGGGCACGTCGATCGGCCCGCACGTCGTGGTCGACGGCCGGACGACGATCGGCCGGCGCAACCGCATCTTCCCGTTCGCGTCGATCGGCCTCGCGTCGCAGGACCGCAAGTACGGGGGCGAGCCGGTGTCGACGACGATCGGCGACGACAACGTGATCCGCGAGTACGTGTCGATCCACGCGGGCACCGCGCAGGACCGCGCCGAGACCACGATCGGCGACGGCAACTGGTTCCTCGCCTACACGCACGTGGCGCACGATTGCGTCGTCGGCAACCGTACGACCTGGTCGAACAACGCGCAGGTCGCGGGCCACGTCCGAGTCGACGACTGGGCGGTGCTCGGCGCGTACGCGGGCGTCCACCAGTTCTGCCGCGTCGGCGAGCACGCGATGCTCGCGGCCGGCGCGATCGTGCTGCAGGACGTGCCGCCGTACACGATCGTCCAGGGCTATCCCGCCGTGCCGAAGGGAACGAACAGCGAAGGGCTGCGCCGGCGCGGATTCACGCCCGAGCAGATCCTCGCGGTGCGGCGCGCGTACAAGACGCTCTACCGCGAAGGGCTGTCGCTCGACGAGGCCCGCGCGAAGCTCGCGTCGGCCGCCGCGACCGAGCCGGTGCTGAAGCCCCTCGTGGCGTTCCTCGCCGAGGCGGGGCGGGGCATCGTCAGGTAGCGCGGGCAATGGAAAATGGAAAATAGGACATGGTGCATGGAGGACCGAGGTTGGCGCCGGCCATGGACTCGAGCGCGGAAGCGAGTTCGCGGCCCGCGCCGCGGGCGCGGTTCTCCATGAACCACTTTCCATTCTCCATTTTCCAGCCACGAACTTGGGCGGCCCCGTCACCGTAGGCATCGTCGCCGGCGAGGCCTCCGGCGACGCGCTCGCCGCGACGCTGATCGCCGCGGTGCGCGCGAGGATGCCGGAGGTCCGCTTCGTGGGCATCGCGGGGCCGAAGATGGTCGCCGCCGGCTGCGACGCGTGGCACTCGACCGAGAAGCTCGCGGTCCGCGGATTCACCGAGGTCGTGAAGCACCTGCCGGAGCTGGTGTCGATCCGGCGGGCGCTCGCTCGCCGGCTGATCGCCGAGCGGGTCCCCGTGTTCGTCGGCGTGGACGCGCCCGACTTCAACCTCGGCCTCGAGCGGAAGCTCAAGTCCCGCGGCGTGCGCACGATCCATTTCGTGAGCCCCTCGGTCTGGGCGTGGCGCCGCGAGCGCCTCGCGACGATCGGGCGCGCGGTCGACCGGATGCTCGCGCTTTTCCCGTTCGAGCCGCCGCTCTACGAGGCGGCCGGGATTCCGGTGAGCTACGTCGGCCACCCGATGGCCGCGCACGCGGCCTCGGACTGGAGCCGGCGCACGATGCGGGAGCGGCTGCGGATCGGGTTCGCCACGCCGGTGTTCGCGCTGCTGCCCGGCAGCCGGCTGTCCGAGATCGAGATGCACGCCTCGCTCGTGATCGACGCGGCGAAGCGCATCGCGAAGGCGCGCCCCGACGCGCGCTTCCTCGTGCCGCTCGTGTCGCGCGCGACGCGCGAGGCGTTCGAGCACGCGATCTGGCGCGACGGCGCCGAAGGCGTGCCGATGACGCTCCTGTACGGCCACGCGAACGACGCGTTGAAGGCGGCCGACGTGGGGCTGGTCGCATCGGGGACCGCGACGCTCGAGGCGGCGCTCGCGCGCTGCCCGCACCTGATCTTCTACCGGCTCTCGGCGGTCACCGCGCGGATCGTCCGCCCGCGCCTGCTGCTGCCGTGGGTCGGGCTCCCCAACGTGCTCGCCGGCCGCTTCGTGGTCCCGGAGTTCGTCCAGGAGGAGGCGACCGGCGAGAACCTCGGGATCGCCGCGCTCAACCTGTTCGACGACACGGTCGCGCGCCACGCGATCGAGCAGGTGTTCGCGTCGTTCGCGCGAGAGCTCGCGGCGGACACCGGCGCGCTCGCGGCCGAGGCGGTCGCGCGCGAGCTCGCGCTCGCGTCCGCGGCGTGAGCGGGACGATGACGCTCGTCGCCGGCGTCGACGAGGCCGGCCGGGGACCGCTCGCCGGGCCGGTCGTCGCGGCGGCGGTCGTCCTCGACCCCGACCGGCCGGTGGACGGGCTCGCGGATTCGAAGACGCTGACGCCCGCTCGCCGCGAGGCGCTCGCGCTCGCGATCCGCGGCCGGGCGCTCGCGTACGCGGTGGCGCAGGCGGACGTCGGCGAGATCGACACGCTCGACATCCTGCGGGCGACGATGCTCGCGATGCGGCGCGCGGTCGAGGCGCTGGGCGTCGCGCCCGCCGAGGTGCTGGTCGACGGCAACCGCTGTCCCGAGCTCGCCTGCCGCGTTCGCGCCATCGTGCGCGGGGACCGCGACGTCCCCGCGATCTCGGCGGCCTCGATCCTCGCGAAGACCGCGCGCGACGCGATGCTGGTCGACCTCGACCGCGAGTTCCCGATGTACGGCTTCGCGCGGCACAAGGGCTACGGCACGCCCGAGCACCTCGCCGCCCTGGCGCGGCACGGGCCCTGCGCCGCGCATCGCCGCAGCTTCGCGCCGGTCGCGCAGCGCGCGCTCGAGTGGTAGGGCGGCGTGCCCGGGCTGCGGCGCTATAATCCCCGCTTCGATTCGAGGGGCGGCGCCGCGGCGGCGCGCCCGGGCACCGGAGACTCCCGATGATCCATTGCGTGCTGCACGATCCGCACGACTCGGTCGCCGTCGTCGTGGTCGAGAACCTGAAGGCCGGGACGAAGCTCACCGGCCTCGTCCTCGACGAAGACCGGACGATCGAGCTCGACTGCATCCAGGACATTCCGATCGGCCACAAGGTCGCGCTGAAGGACATGGCCGTGGGCGACACCGTGATCAAGTACGGCGTCGACATCGGCAAGGTCGTGAAGCCGATCCGCAGGGGCGAGCACGCCCACGTCCACAATTTCAAGACGAAGCGCTGGTGAACTGGTCGCGGCGGCGGCGTGCGGCGTTTTCGGTGGCGCGCGCTCGCAAGCTCCTTAACCCCACGATTCGCGGGGATCACGGGCTCGCGCGCGCGCGGCACGAGCCGATGCCGGCGCGACGCCTGGAGTCCTTGCCCGAACGAGCGGAAAGCTGACATGAACAAGACCTTCTGGGGTTACCGGCGCGAGAACGGCCGCGTCGGCGTGCGCAACCACGTGATCGTGCTGCCGGTCGACGACCTGTCGAACGCGGCGGCGGAGGCTGTGGCGCACAACGTCAAGGGCACGCTCGCGATCCCGCACCCGTACGGGCGGCTGCAATTCGGCGCCGACCTCGACCTTCACTTCCGCACGCTCATCGGCACCGGCGCGAACCCGAACGTCGCGGCGGTCGTCGTGATCGGCATCGAGGACGGCTGGACGAAGAAGGTGGTCGACGGCATCGCCGCGACCGGCAAGCCGGTGGCCGGCTTCGGCATCGAGGGCCACGGCGACCACGAGACCATCATGCGCGCGTCGAAGGCGGCGCGCGAGTACATCCAATGGGCCACCGAGAAGCACCGCGTCGAGTGCGATCTCAAGGACCTCTGGGTCTCGACCAAGTGCGGCGAATCCGACACGACGTCGGGCTGCGGCGCCAACCCGACCGTCGGCGACGCGTTCGACAAGCTCTACGCCTCCGGATGCACGCTCGTGTTCGGCGAGACCTCGGAGATCACCGGCGGCGAGAAGATCGTGGCGGCGCGCTGCCGCGACGACAAGGTGCGCGCGGATTTCATGCGCATGTTCGACCGCTACCAGGCGATGATCGAGCGCCACAAGACCTCCGACCTGTCGGAGTCGCAGCCGACGAAGGGCAACATCGCGGGGGGGCTCACGACGATCGAGGAGAAGGCGCTCGGCAACATCCAGAAGATCGGCCGCAAGTGCGTCGTGGACGGCGTGCTCGACAAGGCGGAGGCGCCGACGCACCCGGGCCTGTGGTTCATGGACTCGAGCTCCGCCGCGGCCGAGATGGTGACGCTGTGCGCGGCGTCGGGCTTCGTCGTCCACTTCTTCCCGACGGGGCAGGGCAACGTGATCGGCAACCCGATCCTGCCGGTGATCAAGATCTGCGCGAACCCGCGCACCGTCCGGCTCATGAGCGAGCACATCGACGTCGACACGTCGGGCCTGCTGCAGCGCGAGATCACGATGAGCCAGGCGGGCGACAAGCTGATCGACATGATGTTCCGCACCGCGAACGGCCGCTTCACCGCGGCCGAGGCGCTCGGCCATCGCGAGTTCGTGCTGACGCGGCTCTACGAGAGCGCCTGAGCCCGGCGTACGGCGCGGGCGATGCTCGAGGCGCTGGCGAAGCTGTTCGACCTGTCGGGGCGCACCGCGCTCGTGACCGGCGGCAGCTCGGGCATCGGGCGCGCGATCGCCGGCGCGCTCGCCGGCGCGGGCGCGCACGTGGTGATCGCCGCGCGCCGCCCGGACCCGGTGGCCGAGGCGGTCCGCGAGCTGGCGCGCCAGGGGCTCGCCGCCTCGGGCGAGAGCGTCGACGTCGGCGACCGCTCGTCGATCGCCGCGCTGCTCGACCGGCTCGCGCGCGCGGGACGCACGATCGACATCCTCGTGAGCTCGGCCGGCGTCAACCTGCGCGTGCCGTTCGAGTCGATCCGCGACGAGGACTGGGACGCGACGATCGCCGCGAACCTGACCGGCCCGTTCCTGCTCACGCGGGCGCTCGCGCCGGCGATGGCCGCGCGCGGCTGGGGGAGGATCGTCAACATCGCGTCGCAGCAGGCGGTCCGCGCGTTCGGGCACAGCGGCGCCTACGGCGCGTCGAAGGGCGGGCTGGTGTCGCTGACGCGCTCGACGGCGGAGCGCTGGTCGAGGCTGGGTGTGACGTGCAACGCGATAATGCCCGGCTTCGTCGAGACGCCGCTCACCGCCGCGGCGTCCGCCGATCCGGCGCGCGTCGCGGCGATGGCCGCGCGCACGATGATCGGGCGCAACGGCGTCCCGGACGATTTCCGCGGCGCCGCGCTGCTGCTCGCGAGCGACGCGGGCGCCGCGATCACCGGGCAGATGCTCTACGTCGACGGCGGATTCGCGTCGACCTGATCGCCGGCCGGCCCGTGCCTATAATGCCCCTTTCCCGCACGGAACCGCGATGAACGACCGCCTCGATCCCGCGCTCGCGCTGCCCGACCTGGCGGCGATCCGCGCCGCGCACGCGCGCGTGCGGCCGCACGTGCACCGCACGCCGGTGTTCACCTGCGCGGCGATCGACGCCGAGGCCGGCGCGAGGCTCTGGTTCAAGGCCGAGAACCTGCAGAAGATCGGCGCGTTCAAGGCGCGAGGCGCGTCGAACGCGGTGTTCTCGCTCCCGGACGACGTCGCGAGGCGCGGCGTCGTCACCCATTCGTCGGGCAACCACGGCGCGGCGATCGCCTACGCGGCCTCGCGCCGCGGCATTCCTGCCTGGGTCGTGATGCCCGAGGGCTCGGCGAAGGTGAAGCAGGCCAACGTGAAGCGCCTCGGCGCCACGATACGCTTCTCCGGCATGGACGCGGCGTCGCGCACGGCCGTGTGCTCGGACGTCCAGCGCGAGACGGGCGCCACGATGATCCACCCGTTCGACAACGCCGCCGTGATCGCGGGGCAGGGGACCGCCGCGCTCGAGCTCCTCGAGGACGTTCCCGACCTCGACGCCGTGATCGCGCCGGTCGGCGGCGGCGGATTGCTGTCCGGCACCTCGATCGCGTCGAAGGGGGTGAAGCCGGGCGTCCGCGTCTACGGCGCGGAGCCCGCGCACGCGGGCGACGCGGCCGCGAGCTTCCGCTCGGGCAAGGTGGAGCCGCTGCCGGCCGGCCTGTCGATGACGATCGCCGACGGGCTTCGCACGCCGCTTAGCGCCCCGCACGCTCGCCGCGATCCGCGCGAACGTCGACGCGGTGGAAACCTGCAGCGAGGAGGCGATCGTGCGCGCGATGCGCATGACCTGGGAGCGCGCGAAGCTCGTGATCGAAGCGTCTGCCGCCGTGCCTCTCGCGTGCCTGCTCGAGCGCCGCTTCCCGGTGGAAGGCAAGCGCGTCGGCGTCATCGTCTCGGGCGGCAACGTCGATCTGGAGCGCTTGCCGTGGCAAACCTGAAACGGAGCGATTGGTCGATGGAAAATGGTTGCTGGAATAGGCGCCGCCGCGGAGCGTCGACGCGATGCCATCCATGAACCATTCTCCATTTTCCATTCTCCCGCCCGCGCCATGCACCTGCCCACATCACCCTATCCCCGCTTCCACCTGGCCTTCCCGGTCACCGACCTCGACGAGGCGCGCCGCTTCTACGGCGGCTTCCTGGGATGCGCCGAGGGACGCAGCTCCGGGGACTGGGTGGACTTCGACTTCCACGGCCACCAGATCGTCGCGCACAAGGTGCGCGCGAAGGACATGACCGACGCGACGAGCCTCGTCGACGGCCAGAACGTGCCCGTCCGCCACTTCGGCGTCGTCGTCGACCTCGCGACCTGGGAGGCGCTCGCCGCGAAATTCCGCGCCGCGGGCGTCAGGTTCGTGATCGAGCCCTACGTGCGGTTCCGGGGCGAGCCCGGCGAGCAGGCGACGATGTTCTTCCTCGACCCGTTCGGCAATGCGCTGGAGTTCAAGGCGTTCGCCGACATGAATTCGCTCTTCGCGACCTGATCCTCCCGCCCGCCGCGACCGTCGCCGGTCATCCGATGCGCATCGTCATCGCCGAGTTCATGGACGAGGACGCGGTCGCCCGCCTCGCGGCCGCGCACGACACGCGCTACGACCCGGGCCTCGTGGACCGGCCCGCCGACCTCGCCGCGGCGCTCACCGACGCCGACGCGCTGATCGTCCGCAATCGCACGCAGGTCCGCGGCGCGCTGCTCGCCGCCGGCGCCAAGCTCCGCGTCGTCGGGCGGCTGGGCGTCGGGCTCGACAACATCGACGTTCCCGCGTGCGAGGCGCGCGGCGTCGAGGTGATCCCGGCGACCGGCGCGAACGCGCTCGCGGTCGCCGAGTACGTGATCGCGACCGCGATGGTCCTGCTTCGCGGCGCCTACGCGTCGACGGGCGAGGTCGGCGAGGGCCGCTGGCCGCGGGCCGCGCTTTCCGGCGGACGCGAGATCGGCGGCAAGACGCTCGGCGTCGTCGGCTTCGGCGGCATCGGCCGCCTGGTCGCGCGACTCGCGCGCGGCCTCGGGATGCGGATCGTCGGGCACGACGCGGGGCTGCCCGCGGGCGCGGCCGCCTGGCGCGACGAGCACGCCGAGGCGCTCGAGCTCGACGCGCTGCTGGCGCGCGCCGACGTCGTCACGCTGCACGTGCCGCTCACCGAATCGACGCGCGGGCTGATCGACGCCGCGCGCATCGCGACGATGAAGCCGGGGGCGATCCTCGTGAACACCGCGCGCGGCGGTGTCGTCGACGNAGCCTCGTCGACGGCCAGAACGTGCCCGTCCGCCACTTCGGCGTCGTCGTCGACCTCGCGACCTGGGAGGCGCTCGCCGCGAAATTCCGCGCCGCGGGCGTCAGGTTCGTGATCGAGCCCTACGTGCGGTTCCGGGGCGAGGCCGGCGAGCAGGCGACGATGTTCTTCCTCGACCCCTTCGGCAACGCGCTCGAGTTCAAGGCGTTCGCCGACATGAACTCGCTCTTCGCGACCTGACCCGACGGCCCGTCCCGCCGTCGCCGGCCATCCGATGCGCATCGTCGTCGCCGAGTTCATGGACGAGGACGCGGTCGCCCGCCTGGCGGCCGCGCACGACACGCGCTACGACCCGGGTCTCGTCGACCGGCCTGCCGACCTCGCCGCGGCGCTCGCCGACGCCGATGCGCTGATCGTGCGCAATCGCACGCAGGTCCGCGGGGCGCTGCTGGCCGCCGGCCGGAAGCTTCGCGTCGTCGGGCGGCTCGGTGTCGGACTCGACAACATCGACGTTCCCGGCTGCGAGGCGCGCGGCATCGAGGTGATTCCGGCGACCGGCGCGAATGCGCTCGCGGTCGCCGAGTACGTGATCGCGACCGCGATGGTCCTGCTTCGCGGCGCCTACGCGTCGACGGGCGAGGTCGGCGAAGGCCGCTGGCCGCGGGCCGCGCTGTCCGGCGGCCGCGAGATCGGCGGCAAGACGCTCGGCGTCGTCGGCTTCGGCGGCATCGGCCGCCTCGTCGCGCGCCTCGCGCGCGGTCTCGGGATGCATGTGGTCGGGCACGACGCGGCGCTGCCGGCCGGCGCGGCCGCCTGGCGCGACGAGCACGCCGAGGCGCTCGAGCTCGACGCGCTGCTGGCGCGCGCCGACGTCGTCACGCTGCACGTGCCCCTCACCGAATCGACGCGCGGGTTGATCGGCGCGGCGCGCATCGAGACGATGAAGCCGGGAGCGGTCCTCGTAAATACCGCTCGCGGCGGGGTGGTCGACGAGGCCGCCGTCGCTTCCGCGCTTCGCTCGGGTCGGCTGGGCGGCGCCGCGCTCGACGTGTTCGACACGGAGCCGCTGCCGGCCGGCTCGCCGCTCGCGGGCTGCCCCCGGCTGATCCTGACGCCGCACGTCGCGGGCCTGACCGCGGAGTCGAACGCGCGCGTGTCGACGATGATCGCCGACCGCGTGCTCGCGGCGCTCGCGAGGCGCTGATCGTGCCGCGGCTCCTTGCCGCCGAGCTCACCGCGATCGCGACGCGAGCGCTGGAGCGCGCCGGCGCGAACCCGGCGATGGCGGCCGCGACCGCGCGCGCGCTCGTCGACGCGGATGCGCAGGGGCTTCCGTCGCACGGCGTGTCGCGCATCGCGCAGTACGCCGCGCACCTGCGGAACGGGCGCGCGGACGGCGCGGCGGTCCCGCGCATCGCGCACGAGCGGGGCGGCGCGTTCCTGGTGGACGCCGGCTGCGGCCTCGCGTTCCCCGCCTGCGCGTTCGCCGTCGACGAGGCGATCCGCCGCGCGAGGACGACGGGCGTCGCGTTCGGGGGCGTCACGAACAGCCATCACTTCGGCGTCGCCGCGCACCACCTGATGCCGGTCGCCGCCGCGGGCATGGTCGGGCTCGCGATGGGCAATTCGCCTTCCGCGATGCCCGCCGCGGGCGGACGACACCCGATCTTCGGCACGAACCCGATCGCGGCGGTGTTCCCGCGCCGCGACGCCGCCCCGCTGGTGATCGACCTTTCGCTCTCCGAGGTCGCGAGGGGCAAGCTCATGGTCGCGGCGCGCGACGGGAAGCCGATCCCGGAGGGCTGGGCGCTCGATCGCGAGGGCCGCCCGACGACCGACCCGAAGGCGGGGCTCGAAGGCTCGATGCTCCCGATGGGCGGCGCGAAGGGCGCGATGCTCGCGCTCGTCGTCGAGTTGCTCGTGACCGCGCTGACGGGCGCGTCGATCGGCTTCGAGGCGAGCTCGTTCTTCGTCGACGAGGGCAACCGGCCTCGCCTCGGCCAGGCGTTCCTCGTCATCGACCCCGCCGCGCTCGCGGGACGCGACACCTACCTGTCGCGGGTCGAGACGCTGGTCGTCGAGATGCTCGCCGACCCGGGCGTCCGCCTCCCCGGCGTCCGGCGCGCGGGGCTGGCCGAGCGCGCCGCCCGGGACGGCATCGAGATTCCGCAGGCGCTGGCCGACGCTCTCGCGCGCTGAGCCCCGCTTCGGGGGCCGTCGCGCACCGCCCGGGCGCGGTGGTAGAGTGGCTGCGAGCGGGCGCACGCGGGGAGAGCGTGCCGCCGCCGATTGCGAGGGGGCGATGTCGTTCGAGTGGCCGGCGGTGCTCGGTCTGCTCCTGGCGGTGCCGGGGCTGGTCGCCGCGTACCTGTGGCTCGGGCGGCGGCGCAAGCGGCTCGCGCTGCGCTATGCGAGCCTCGGCGTCGTGCGCGAGGCGCTCGGCCGGGCGCCCGGCTGGAAGCGCCACCTGCCGCCCGTGCTGCTGCTGTGCGCCATCGTCGCGCTGATCGTGGCGGCCGCGCGCCCCGGCGCGCGGATCACGCTGCCCTCGGACCACCGGACGATCGTGCTGGCGATCGACGTGTCGCTGTCCATGCGGGCCAACGACATCGAGCCCTCGCGCATCGAGGCGGCGCAAGCGGCGGCCAAGGCCTTCGTCAGCGCCCAGCCCGCGGACGTGCGCGTCGCGCTCGTCTCCTTCGCGGGCTCCGCCGCGATCCTGCAGCCGGCGACGCGCAATCGCGACGACGTGATCGCCGCGATCGACCGGCTCGAGCTGCAGCGGCACACCGCGACCGGCACCGGCATCCTGACCTCGCTCGCCGCGGTCTTTCCCGAGCAGGCGGACGAGTTCACCGCGGCGAACGTGCCGGGCGGGATGGCGCGGATGTTCGCGGACCAGCAGGGCCGCTCGCTCGACGCCGCGCCGTCGGCGCCGAAGAAGGCGTTCTCGCCGGTGGCGCCCGGCTCGTACAAGTCGGCCGCCATCATCCTGCTCACCGACGGCCGGCGCACGACGGGGCCGGACCCGATGGACGCGGCGCGGATGGCGGCGGACCGCGGCGTGCGGATCTACACGGTCGGCTTCGGGACGGCGGAAGGCGCGCCGGTCAGCTTCGACGGCTGGTCGATCTACATGCGCTTCGACGAGGACGCGCTGAAGGGCATCGCCGACATCACGAAGGGGACCTACTACCACGCGAAGTCGGCGACGGACCTGTCGAAGGTCTACGAGAGTCTGAACGCCGAGTACGTGTTCGAGCGCGCGCACACCGAGATCGCGGCGCTCTTCGTCGCGCTCGCCGCGGTGCTCACCGTCGCCGCGGCCTCGCTGTCGGTGCTCTGGTTCCAGCGGCTCGCGTAGCGCGCGTGCCTGTGGGTCGGCCTTCAGGCCGACGCCTCCGGTCGCCTCGGGGGCAACGCAGGCTGCAGGGCGTCGGCCTGAAGGCCGACCCACAGATTCGTCGCGGCGCACGCTACGCCTTCGCGGCGGCGATCGCCTCGCGCAGCGGCGTGAACAGCCCCGGCGCGGCGGCGATCACGTCGCTGGTCCGCAGGAACTCGGTGCCGCCCGCGAAATCGCCGACGCGGCCGCCGGCCTCCTTGACGAGCAGCGCGCCCGCGGCGAGGTCGCCGGGCTTCTGGCTCGTCACGAAGAAGCCGTCGAGCCGCCCCGCCGCGACATAGGCGAGGTCGAGCGCGCTCGCGCCGGCGCGGCGCAGCCCGGCGCAACGCTTCATGACCGCCGTCATCGCGGCGAGATAGCCCGCCGCCTTCGTGCTGCCGCGCGTGGGGAACACCGTGCCGACGAGCGCGTCCTCGAGGCGCGTGCAGGCGGAGACCCGCATCGGCGCGCCGTTGAGCTGCGCGCCCTTGCCGCGCACCGCGGTGAACAGCTCGTCGTGCACCGGGTCGAGGACGACCGCGTGCGTGATCTCGGTGCCGTGCGCGAGCGCGATCGACACCGCGTAGTAGGGATAGCCGTGCGCGAAGTTGGCGCTGCCGTCGATGGGGTCGACGATCCACTGGTAGGGCGAGGCGTCCGCGCCCGGCGACGCGTCCGCGGCGCCGCCGATCACGCGGTGCTCCGGGAACGCGGCGCCGATCGTGGCGGCGATCGCGCCGCGGGATTCCTCGTTCGCGGCGGACGCGATCTCGCCGTGCTCCTTCGAGAACGTCGGCAGGCGCTTCAGGTCGCGCGCGGCGTCGACGATGACCGACGACGCGCGGCGCGCGGCGCGCACCGCCACCGCGAGCACCGGGTCGCCGATCATCGGGAGCTCGGCCATCGGCGCACCCCTACCTGGCGGCGTCCAGGGACTCCTGCTCCATGCGGAGGTAGGTGCCCCAGGCGTTGATGCGGTTGGCGGCCTCGAACGCGGGCAGCGACCGGAACCGCGACCAGTCGGTCCTGGCGTACGCGTCGTCGAACGGCTCGAGCTCGCGGGCGGCACGGCCCATCGTCTCCCTCAGCCAGGCGAGGTAGTCGCGCGTGAGGGCGAGGTCGCGCGCGACGTCGCGCGACGCGGGGCCGTGCCCGGGGACGAGGACCGCGGGATCGATCGTGATCAGCCTCTCGATCGCGGCGAGCCACCGCCTCGAGTCGGCGTCGCCGACGAACGGGATCCGTCCGGCGAAGACGAGGTCGCCCGCGAACAGCACGCGGTCGGGCTCGACCAGCATCATCGTGTCGTCGGGCGAGTGCGCGCCGCTGGTGTCGATGATGCGAAACGCGAGCGCTCCCATGCGAAACGCCGCATCGCCGTCGAGCAGCACGTCCGGGCGCACGAGCTCGGTCGTCTCGTCGACCCAGGGATAGAGCTCGGCGCGCCGCTGCGCGAGCCTGGCCGCGGCGGCGTCGGACGACAGGTACTCGGTCGAGCGCCGGTGCGCCCAGATCTCCGCGCCCGCGTCCTTCAGCGGCGCGAGCCCGTAGACGTGGTCGGCGTGGTAGTGCGAGACGACGACCCGGCGGATCGGCTCGTTCGTGACCTTGCGGATCGCGTCGACGATGCCCCGGCCGAGCGAGGGCGTGCCGAGCGCATCGAAGACCACGACGCCGTCGCCGGTGACGACGAAGCCGGCGTTCGACATGAAGCCGCGATTCGCCGCGCTCGCCACGCCCGCCTGGCCCTGGAAGTACCAGGCGTGCGGCCCGACCCGCTCGGGCACGAGCTCGATCGCCTCGGGCGCGTCGGCGCGCGCCGCGC
>JBGAHH010000085.1:0-17673 GCA_044226265.1 Casimicrobiaceae bacterium
GTCGGCCTCGCCGGCGCGTGGCTGATGCAGACGATCGCGATCTCGACGAGGACCTTCCAGACCGTCGCCGAGGTCGCGTTCTCGTTCGCGCTGACGCCGGGCATCGTCGGCGCCTCGCTCGCGTTCGCGCTGGCGATGGGCTTCGTCGGGGGCTTCCTGCCCGCGGCCCGCGCCGCGCGGATGAAGATCGTCGATGCGTTGAGGGCCGCGTGACGCTCGACCTCGCTGCGCTGCGCCGCTACGCGGTGGCCCGGACGCTCGCGCCCGCCGCGGACCCGGCCGAGGCGGTCGCGCGGCTCGGCTTCGTCCAGTACGACCCGATCCGCTCGCCCGCGTGCGCGCAGGACCTGATCCTCCGTCACCGCGTCGACGGCTACCGCGCGGGGGACCTCGACCACGCCTATGCGAGGCACGAGCTCGACGAGACCTTCCTGCACGTCTACGGCGTGATGCCGCGCGCGCACGCGCTGCGCATCCACCCTCGCGGCGATGCCGTCGCCTGGCGCGTGGAGCGCGAGCAGCCGGGGCTCGCGCGGCGCGTGCTCCTGCACGTCCGGCGCCACGGCGAGGCGCACCCGCGCGCGCTCGCGCAGGCGATCGACGACGCGACGACGGTCGGCGGCTGGGGCGGCGAGTCCTCGGCGACGACGCGCGTGCTCGACATGCTGCAATACCGCGGGAAGCTCCGGGTCGCGCGCCGCGACGCCGGCATCCGCGTCTACGCGCCGGCGCACGCGCGGCCGCGCGCCGAATCGCCTTCCCAGCGCGCGAGCCGGCTGCTGCAGCTGCTCCTCGAGCTGTACGCGCCGCTGCCGGCCGCCACGCTGCGCCACCTCGCGTACCTGGTCGGCGGCCGCGGGCTCGAGCGCGACGAGCGCGCGCGGGCGCTGGCGCGGTTCGCGAAGCGCGCCGACGTTGCGCACGCGACGGTCGAGGGCGTGCGCTACCTCCACCCGGCGGCCGAGGATCCGCGCGCCTTCGGGACCGACGACCGGGTCCGCGCGCTCGCGCCCTTCGATCCGATCGCGTGGGACCGCCGCCGTTTCGAGCACCTGTGGGGCTGGGGCTACCGGTTCGAGGCGTACACGCCGGCCCCGAAGCGGGTCTACGGCTACTACGCGCTGCCGCTCCTGTGGCGCGACCGCGTCGTGGGCTGGGTCAACGCGACGCCCGCCGGGGGCGCGCTCGCGATCGACGTGGGCTACGCGAAGGGCAGGCCGCGCGACGCGGCGTTCCGGCGCGAGCTCGACGACGAGATCGACCGGCTGCAAGCGTTCGCGCGCACCGCGGCGCGCACGGCGCGACCGACCGAGGCGGGCGCGCCGTGAGCGCGACGGCGCTGTTCGCGATCAGCACCGCGATCTGGGGCTCGACCTGGCTCGCGATCACGTTCCAGCTCGGCGTCGTGCCGCCCGAGGTGTCGGTCGTCTACCGCTTCGCGCTCGCGGCCGTGCTGCTCGCCGCCTGGTGCGTCGCGACCGGGCGATCGATCGCGTTTCCGGCGCGCACGCACGCCTGGCTCGCGTTCTGGGGCGCGATGATGTTCGGCCTCAACTACGTCGCGGTCTACTACGCCGAGGCCCACGTCTCGTCCGGGCTCGTCGCGGTCGTGTTCGCGACGATCGTGTTCATGAGCCCGATCGGCATGCGCATCTTCTACGGGACGCCGCTGACCGCGCGGATGCTCGTCGCCGCTGCGCTTGGCGTCGCCGGCGTCGCGCTGCTCTTCCTGCCCGAGCTCCGCGCGGCGCGCGAAGGGGGATCGGCGGCGGCGGGCATCGGGTGGGCGCTGGCCGGCACCGCGATCGCGACCGGCGGCAACCTCGTGGCCGTGGCCAACCACGCGCGCGGCCTGCCGGTGTTCCCGATGACCGCGTGGGGGATGCTCTACGGCGCGGCGGTCGCCGCGCTCGTCGCGCTCGCGCAAGGGGTCGCCTGGACCTTCGACCCGCGCGCGCCCTACGTGCTGTCGCTCCTCTACCTCGCGGTGTTCGGAAGCGTCTTCGCGTTCGGCGCCTACCTGTCGCTGCTGAGGCTCGTCGGCGCGGGGCCCTCCGCGTACGTCGCCGTGTCGACGCCGGTGATCGCGATGCTGCTGTCGACGCTGTTCGAGGGCTACCGCTGGACCGGGCCCGCGATGCTGGGCGTCGTGCTCGCGATCGTGGGCAACGTGCTCGCGTTGCGCACGCCGCGAAGGGCGGCGTGAGCGCTGCGCGGCGTCGCGATCCGCGGCCGCCCGGCGGCGGCCTCTTCCAGCGGTCGATGCGATGCGCGGCGTCGAGTGTCGGCCGTCGCGGGAATCGCGGCTGCGCTACGTTGCTCGAGGCTATTCGAAGGTGAGCCGCGCGTCGGCGACGAGCTTCTTCCAGCTCGCGAGGTCCTTCGCGATCAGGCCGCCGAGCGCCGCCGGCTCGCCGGGAATGAGCTCGGCGCCTTCGCGCTCGAGGCGCTCGCGCACGTCGGGCTGCGCGAGCACGCGCCGCACCTCGGCGGAGAGCCGCGCGATCGGCTCGCGCGGCGTGCCCGCGGGCGCGACGATGCCCCAGTAGTTGATGACCTCGGCGTTCTCGACGCCCTGCTCCTGCCACGACGGCACGTCGGGCATCTGCGGTATGCGCTTGGGCCCGGTGACCGCGAGCACGCGCACGCGCTTGTCGGCGGCGAGCGGCAGCGCAGCGGGGATCGACGCGGTCATCGCCTGCAGCGTGCCGCCGAGGAGGTCCTTGGTCGCGTCGGCGATCCCGCGGTAGGGGACGTGCACGATCGACGTGCCGGTGCGCGCCATGAAGAGCTCGAGCGCCAGGTGGTTGACGCTGCCGGTGCCCGCGGACCCGTAGTTGAGCTTGCCCGGCTCGCGGCGCGCGAGCTCGATGAACTCGCGCATCGTGGTCGCCGGCACCGAGGGCGCGACGACGAACGCGAGCGGCCCGGACGCGATCGGCGCCACCGGCGCGAACTGCGCGATCGGATCGTAGCCCGGATTCTTCGACGACGCCGCGACGGTCGTGAACGGCGACGCGACGAACAGCAGCGTGTAGCCGTCCGGGTCCGCCTTCGCGACCTCGGCGGCGCCGATCGCGCCGCCCGCGCCCGTGCGGTTGTCGACGAGGACCTGCTGGCCGAGGCGGTCGGCGAGCTTCTGCGCGACGAAGCGCGCGACGGTGTCGGTCCCCGCGCCCGGCGAGAACGGCACGACGAGCCGGATCGGCTTGGTGGGGTAGGTGCCCTGGGCGATCGCCGGCAGCGCGGCGAGGGCGACGAGGACGGCGGCGAGGCGGCGCAGGAGCGTCATGGGCATGGGCAAGCGGACGGGGCGGAGGGGCGGGAAGGTGACACGCTTCGGTGTCTCGGCCGTGACGGCGCCTATGCTGGGCCGACGGGGCGTGTTCGTCCAGTCGGATGGGGGCGCAGCACCCCAGTCGCGTGCATGCCCCGGAACGACGTCGACGTTGGAGCGACCGCCGCTCGCCTGGGCGAGCTTGACCGGGCCGAAGCCCGGTCAGCGGTCGCCGCAATGGCGACCCTACCCACCGCGTTCCGCGGTGGGCGCTACGTCGACATTGTCGATCAGGCGGGTGGCGCCGAGCCTCGCGGCGCCCAGCACGATCAGCAGGTTCGGGTGGTCGAAGGCCTCCGGATGCGGAATGCGCAGTCCGAGGCCGTGGCGGACGACGACGTAGTCCGGGTGCCAGCCGTGCCGCGCGAGCTCGGCGCGGCCGTCCGCCTCGAGGTTCGCGTAGTCGCGGCGGCCCGACGCGATCGCGTCGGCGATGCCGCGCAGCACGCGATGGAGCCGCGGCGCCTCGGCGCGCTCGGCGGGCGTGAGATACCCGTTGCGCGACGACAGCGCGAGGCCGTCCCCGGCCCGCACCGTCTCGCCGGCGACGACCTCGATCGGCAGGTTGAACTGCTGCACCATGCCGCGCACGATCTTGAGCTGCTGGCGGTCCTTCTTGCCGAACACGGCGACCTGCGGGCGCACGAGGTTGAAGAGCTTCAGAACGACGGTGCACACCCCCTCGAAGAACCCGGGGCGGGACGCGCCCTCGAGGTCGTCGCCCAGCGGCGGCGGATGCACGCGGTAGAGCTGCGGCACCGGATACATCTCCTGCTCGGTCGGCGCGAACAGCACGTCGACGCCCGCGCGCTCGAGGCCCGCGCGGTCGGCCTCCATCGTCCGCGGGTACCGGTCGAAGTCCTCGTTGGGCCCGAACTGGAGGCGGTTGACGAAGATGCTAGCGACGACCCCGTCGCCGTGCCGCCGCGCGAGGCGCATCAGCGCGAGGTGCCCCTCGTGGAGGTTGCCCATCGTGGGCACGAACGCGACGCGCGAGAACCGCGCGGTCTCGGCCGCGAGCTCGGCCGCCGTCGACACGATCCTCACTGGCCGCCCAGGTTGAAGAATTCGCGACGGCCCCGCATCGACGCGATCCGCTCGAGCAGGAGCGCGAAGTGCCCCGGGTTGTCGACGAAGTTGAGCCGCTCGCTGTTGACGATCATCAGCGGCGCGCCGTCGTACTGGTAGAAGAAGCGCGTGTAGACGTCCGCGACGCGCGCGAGGTAGGCGCTCTCGAGCGTGCGCTCGTAGTCGGCCCCGCGCCGCTGCACGCGCTCGACCAGCACCTGCACCGGCGCCTGCAGGTAGATCACGAGGTCGGGCACCGCGACCTGGGGCTTCAGGTGCGCGTAGATCTTCTCGTAGAGCGCGTACTCGTCGTCGGTCAGGTTGAGCCGCGCGAACAGCGGGTCCTTGTCGAACAGGAAGTCCGCGACCGTCGGCCGGCGGAACAGGTCGAGCTGCGCGAGCGCGCGGAGCTGGTCGACGCGCTGGAACAGGAACGTGAGCTGCGTCGGCAGCGCGAAGCGCGCGCGGTCCTCGTAGAAGCGCGCGAGGAACGGGTTGTCCTCGGGCTGCTCGAGCAGCGGGTCGGCGTGCATCACGTGCGCGAGCTCGCGGGCGAGCGAGGTCTTGCCCGCGCCGATCGGGCCCTCGACGACGACGTAGCGGCACTTCGCGAGGTCCATGCGGCGTCAGGGGCGCGCGTGCGTCCGCGTGCGGGCGATGCGCTGGCCGCGCACCGACGCGAGCGCGGCGCGCGCGAGCCCCTTGCCCGGGATCGTCGCGGCGGGCGCGACGTCCGCGAGCGGGCGAAGCACGAACGCGCGCTCGTGCATCCTCGGGTGGGGCACGACGAGCCCCGGCGCGCGCAGCCGGAGGCGGCCGAAGATCAGGAGGTCGAGGTCGAGCGTGCGGGGCGCGCGCGGCGGCCCGCCGGCGACGCGCCTGCGGCCTTGCCGCCGCTCGATCGCGAGCAGGTGCCCGAGCAGCGCGCGCGGCGCGAGGTCGGTCTTAAGCTCGGCGACCGCGTTCACGTAGTCGGGCTGCGGCCCGCGCGTGCCGACCGGCGCGGTCACGTAGTTGGGCGACACCCGCGCGACGCGCGTGCGCGGAAGGCGCGAGAGCGCGCGCACCGCGCGGGCGAGCTGCCGGCGCGGGTGCTCGAGGTTGCTGCCGAGGCCCACGTAGGCCACGCTCATCCGGCAACCTCCTGCGGGCGGGCGGTCGACGCGGCGTCGCCCTCCCGCGCCTCGAGGAGGGGGCGACCGCCTCGGGGCGGGCCCATGCCCGTCATTCCGGCGCCGCGTCGCCAGGCGCCGCGTCCCCTGGCGCGCCGACGCCGCCTTCGCGGGCCTTGCGCCCGCGGCCCCGCGAGCGGCGCCGCTTCTTCTTCGCCGGCGCCTCGTCGGGACGCAGCATCGCCTCGCGCTCCTGCTGCGACGCGTCCTGGAACCGCGTCCACCAGTCGACGAGCGACTTGTCGACCTCGCCGGCCTCCGCGCGGATCGCGAGGAAGTCGTAGGCGGCGCGGAAGCGCGGGTGCTCGAGGAGCTTGAACGGTCGCGCGCCGGCGCGCTGCTCGAAGCGCGGCTGCAGCGACCAGATCTCCTTGATCGTCGCCTCGAAGCGGCGCGGGATCGCGATGCGCTGCGCCTGCTGCTCGAGCACGCGGTCCATCGCGTCGAAGAGCGCGGGCAGCGGCGTCTCGCCCTTCTTCTTCGCCGCGTTCCAGTGGACGATCACCTCGTGCCACAGGAGCGTCGCGAACAGGAACGCGGGCGAGACGCCCATGTCCTCGCGCACGCGGCGGTCGGTGTGCGCGAGCGCCACGTCGATGAACTTCTGGCCGAGCGGCTGCTCCAGGATCACGTCCAGCAGCGGCAGGAGGCCGTGCGCGAGCCCGTGCGCGCGCAGGCTCTTGAGCGTCTCGGCGGCGTGGCCCGACAGCAGCAGCTTCTGCATCTCGTCGAACAGGCGCGCGGGCGGCACGTTCGACATCAGCGACGCGAGCTTCGGGATCGGCGCCGCGGTGCGCTTGTCGATCGCGACGCCGACCTTCGTCGCGAGCCGCACCGCGCGAAGCATCCGCACCGGGTCCTCGCGGAAGCGCGTCACGGGCGGCCCGATGAGGCGCAGGCGCCTCGAGCGCACGTCGGCGACGCCGCCGACGTAGTCCCACACCTCCTCGGTCGCGGGATCGAAGTAGAGCGCGTTGATCGTGAAGTCGCGGCGGACCGCGTCCTCGCCCTGCGTCCCGTAGACGTTGTCGGTGATGAGCCGGCCGTGCTCGTCGGTCGCGTCCTCGCCCTTCTGCGGCGCGCGGAACGTCGAGACCTCGATCACCTCGTTGCCGACGTGCACGTGCACGAGGCGGAACCGGCGGCCGATGATGAACGCGCGCCGGAAGAGCGGCTTCACCTGCTCGGGCGTCGCGTCGGTCGCGACGTCGAAGTCCTTCGGCGTCAGGCCCAGCATCAGGTCGCGCACCGCGCCGCCGACGACGAACGCCTTGAAGCCCGCGTCCTGCAGGCGGCGCGTCACCGTGCGCGCGGCGTAGCTCACCTGCTCGCGGCGGACCGGGTGCTCGTCGGCGCGGTAGATCGACGGCTCGCCCGACGCGCGGCCGGGCCAGAAGCGGGCGAGCAGGCGGCGGATCATCCTGGGCGTGAACGGCGGGGCGGACGGCGCGACGTCGGAGGCGACGCGCGCGACGGGGACATCGAAGCGGCGCCGGATGATAGCACGCGGGGATCGACGGCCTCCTCGCGCCACCGGCCCGGCGCCAGCGCGCCGAGCGTCCACGGACCGACCGCGACCCGCACCAGGCGCAGCGTCGGCAGCCCGACCGCGGCGGTCATCCGGCGCACCTGGCGGTTGCGTCCCTCGGCGACCGCGATCTCGAGCCACGCCGTCGGGATCGCCGCGCGGAACCGGATCGGCGGGTCGCGCGGCCACAGGCCGGCGGGCGCGTCGATGCGGCGCACGCGCGCGGGCCGCGTCGGGCCGTCACGCAGCTCGACGCCGCGCGCGAGCGCGTCGAGCGCCTCGCGGGACGGCTCGCCCTCGACCTGCACCCAGTAGGTCTTCTCGAGCTTGTGCCCGGGATGCGCGATGCGCGCCTGCAGCGCGCCGTCCGAGGTGAGCACGACGAGGCCCTCGCTGTCGGCGTCGAGCCGGCCGGCGGGGTAGACGCCCGGCCGGTCGACGTACGCCGCGAGCGTCGGGCGGCCGTCGGGCGAGCTGAACTGGCACAGGACGCCGTAGGGCTTGTTCAGGAGCACGACCGACGCCCGCGCGGACGGCCGGTTTGATCCAGGTCGAGGCGCGCGCGCGGGGATCACGGCACGATGGGCGGCGTCATCGAATTGGCGGATAATGGCGGGCTTTGCCGCTGCGGCGGCGGCGCGTTTCGCCCCGGGCGCGCGGGCGGCAGGCGCGCCGATCCCTTACACGGAGAATTTCGAGCATGTACCAGCATGTCAAGGTCCCGGCCGGCGGCCAGAAGATCACCGTCAACAAGGACTTCACGCTCAACGTCCCCGACCACCCGATCATCCCCTACATCGAGGGCGACGGCACCGGGGTGGACATCACGCCGGTGATGATCAAGGTCGTCGACGCGGCGGTCGCGAAGGCGTACGGCGGCAAGCGGAAGATCCACTGGATGGAGATCTACGCGGGCGAGAAGGCGACCCGCGTCTACGGTCCCGACGTGTGGCTGCCCGACGAGACGCTGCAGATCGTCAAGGACTACGTCGTCTCGATCAAGGGGCCGCTCACGACGCCGGTCGGCGGCGGCATCCGCTCGCTCAACGTGGCGCTGCGCCAGGAGCTCGACCTCTACGTGTGCCTGCGCCCGGTGCGCTGGTTCAAGGGCGTGCCCTCGCCGGTGAAGAACCCCGAGAACGTCGACATGGTGATCTTCCGCGAGAACTCGGAGGACATCTACGCGGGCATCGAGTGGGCGGCCGAGTCGCCGCAGGCGAAGAAGGTCATCGACTTCCTGATCAAGGAGATGGGGGTCAAGAAGATCCGCTTCCCGGCGACGTCGGGCATCGGCATCAAGCCGGTGTCGCGCGAGGGCTCGGACCGCCTGATCCGCCGCGCCTTCCAGTACGCGATCGACAACGACCGCCGCTCGGTCACGCTCGTGCACAAGGGCAACATCCAGAAGTTCACCGAAGGCGCGTTCCGCGACTGGGGCTACGCGCTCGCCGCGCGCGAGTTCGGCGCGAAGCCGCTCGACGGCGGCCCCTGGATGACGTTCAAGAACCCGAAGACCGGCAAGGACATCGTGGTGAAGGACGTCATCACCGACGCGATGCTCCAGCAGATCCTGCTCCGGCCCGCCGAGTACGACGTCCTCGCGACGCTCAACCTGAACGGCGACTACATCAGCGACGCGCTGGCCGCGGAGGTCGGCGGCATCGGCATCGCGCCGGGCGCGAACCTCTCGGACGTCGTCGCGAACTTCGAGGCCACGCACGGCACCGCGCCCAAGTACGCGGGCAAGGACTACGTGAACCCGGGCTCGGAGATCCTGTCGGCCGAGATGATGCTGGTCCACATGGGCTGGCGCGAGGCGGCGAAGGTCATCATCCAGTCGCTCGAGAAGACGATCGGCGACAAGGTCGTGACCTACGACTTCGCCCGCCTGATGGAAGGCGCGAAGCAGGTGTCCTGCTCGGGCTTCGGCCAGGCGATGATCGAGCGCATGTAGCGGTTCGGACCCGGGATCGACTCGCGAAGGGGCGCTGCGGCGCCCCTTCGCTTCTGTAAGCGCTCACTCTCTTCGGGGCGCCTGACCGGGGCCTGGTTTGCCGCCGCGCCCGGCCAAGGCTTGCGATCGAGCGGAATCATCATCATACTAACCATTACATAGCTAATGATTAGCGAGCGAGCGATGAATGCGACGCCGACCCCGGCCTTGGCCGAGGACTTCGCCCACCTGCTTCACCTCACCGCGCACGACTGGCGCACGGCGCTCGACCGCCGGCTGCGTCCGCTCGGCCTGTCGCGCGCGACCTGGATGCTGCTGGCGTTCGTCCGCAAGCTCGACGGCCCGAACCAGACGCAGCTCGCCGACCGGCTGGGGCTCGAGGGTGCGAGCGTCGTCCGCCTGGTCGACCGCCTCGAGCGCGAGGGGTACGTCGAGCGGCGCGCCGGCTCGGACCGCCGCATGAAGACGATCCACACGACGCCGAAGGGCGAGGCCCTCGCCGCCGAGATCCTCCGCGTCGCCGCCGAGATGCGCAACGAGCTGTTCCGCGGCATCGGAGCCGACGAGATCGGGGCCGCGCACGCGCTGCTCGCGCGGCTGCATGGCCGGTTGCTGGAGGCTGCGTGAAGCGCCCGGGCCGGAGCGTCCTGCACGGATTCGCGGTCGCCGCGGTGTTCGCGACGGCCGCCGGCGGCTATGCGTGGTACCGCGAGTCGCAGCACGTGCGCGACACCGACAACGCCTACGTGAACGCCGACATCGCGCAGATCTCGGCGCTCGTCGCCGGCCCGGTGTCGCGCGTCCTCGTGCGCGACAACCAGGAGGTGCGCAAGGGGGACGTGCTGTTCGAGATCGACCCGCGGCCGTTCCAGGTCGCGCTCGCGAAGGCTCGCGCGAAGCTCGCGCAGGCCGAGCAGGGCGCCCGGCAGGACGGCGCCGACGTCGGCGCCGCGCAGGCCGACGTCGAGCGCGCGAGAGTGTCGGTCGACAACGCGAACGTGCAGCTGAAGCGCGCCGAGGAGCTCGTCGCGCAGAAGTTCCTGTCGCAGCAGGCGCTCGACGACGCGCGCGCGAAGGCGCGCACCGAGCAGGCGTCGCTCGCCGCCGCGCAGGCGAAGCTCGAGCGCGCGAGGCAGGCGGCCTCCGGCGGCGTCGCGGCGAGCCCGGACGTGCTGCAGGCGCGCGCGGAGATCGCGCAGGCGGAGCTCGACGTCGAGCACACCCGCATCGTCGCGCCCGCGGACGGGCGCATCACGAACTTCTCGCTCGTCGCGGGCTCGAGCGTGACCGCGAATGCGCCGGTCGCCGCGCTGATCGTCGACGGCAGCTGGTGGGTCGACGCGAACTTCAAGGAAACGCAGCTCGCGGGGATCCAGCCGGGGCAGAGCGCCGACATCGCCGTCGACATGGTGCCGGGCCGCGTCTTTCACGGGCAGGTCGACAGCGTGTCCGGAGGCACCGGCGCGGCGTTCTCGCTGCTGCCGCCGCAGAACGCGACCGGCAACTGGGTGAAAGTGACGCAGCGCGTGCCGGTCAAGGTGCGCATCGCGGACGCCGACGCCGCACATCCGCTGCGTGTCGGTGCGACCGCGACGGTCACGATCCACGTCGACTGAGTCGAGCCGTGAGCACGCGCGCGCCCGCCGGGCCGCCCCAAGGGCGCGCGGCCCCCTCGGGGGGCGACGCGCGAAGCCCGTCCCGGGGGGATGACACCCCGGCGGCGGCGCCGAAGCGCTTCCTGATCGTCGTCGCGATGATGGCGGCGACCGTGATGCAGGCGCTCGACACGACGATCGTCAACGTCGCGCTGCCGCACATGGCCGGCAACCTGGGCGCCGGCATGGACCAGATCTCGTGGGTGCTCACCTCCTACTTGATCGCGGCGTCGGTCGTCATGCCACTTACCGGCTTCCTGTCCGACCGCATGGGGCGGCGCCGCTTCCTGCTGGTCAGCATCGGCGGCTTCGTGATCGCGTCGGGCCTGTGCGGCGTCGCGCAGAACCTCGCGCAGATCGTCGGCTTCCGGCTGCTGCAGGGCCTGTTCGGTGCAGCGCTGATCCCGCTGTCGCAGGCGGTGATGGCGGAGACCTTCCCCGCGCACGAGCGCGGCAAGGCGATGGCGATCTGGGGCATGGGCGTGATGGTCGCGCCGATCCTGGGGCCCACGCTGGGCGGCTGGCTCACCGAGTTCGTGAGCTGGCGCTGGACGTTCTACATCAACCTGCCGGTCGGCGCGCTGTCGTTCTTCCTGGCCGCCCGCTACGTGCCCGACACCGCGGCGCGCGCGCGGCGGCTCGACTTCCTGGGCTACGGCGCTCTCGCGCTCTCGCTTTGCGCGCTGCAGGTCGTGCTCGATCGCGGCGAGCAGGACGACTGGCTCGACTCGCGCTTCATCCTGACGATGGCGATCGCGTCCGCCGCGATGTTCGTCGCGTTCGTGTGGCGCTCGATCGCGAATCGCGAGGATCCGCTGTTCGACCTCGCGGTGCTGCGCGACCGCAACTTCGCGATCGCCTGCACGATCATGTTCGCGATGGGCATCGGGCTGTTCGGCGGGATGCTGCTGCAGCCGATGTTCCTCGAGAACCTGCTGGGCTATCCGACGACGGAGACCGGCATGGATCTGGTGCCGCGGGGCCTGGCGACGCTCGCGGCGATGACGCTGGTGTCGCGCGTCGCGTCCAGGGTCGCGCCCCGCACGCTGCTCGCCGTCGGCATCGCGAGCAGCGTCGCCGGCTCGGTGTGGATGACCGGGCTCACCGCGGACGTCGGCGGCGGGTTCATGCTCGGGCCGCTGCTGCTCCAGGGCTTCGGGCTCGGGCTCATCTTCGTCCCGGCCTCGACGATCGCGTTCTCGACGATCCCCAGGCGCCTCGCCGCCGAGGCGGCGGGCCTCTACAGCCTCGTGCGCTCGGTCGGCTCCGCCGTCGGCATCTCGCTCGTGTCGAGCTACTTCACGCGCTCGGCGCAGCGGCACTGGGAGATGTTCCGCGGCGACATCAACCCCTACCGCGGCCCGGTCGCCGACTACCTGGGATCGCTGCACCTCGCGCCGGGCTCGCCGCTCGGCGCGCAGGTGCTCGCGAAGGCGCTCGCCCAGCAGGCGCAGATGGCCGCCTTCGTCGACGCGTTCTGGCTGGTCGCCGCGAGCTTCCTCGCGATGGCCCCGCTGCTCCTGCTGATCAGGCGCTCGCGCTCCGCGGCGCCGCCGCCGGAAGCCGCGGTCGCCGAGTGATGCGGCCGGCGCGGCGCGGGCCGGAAAAAACGAAGGCCCGCGGGGCGGGCCTTCGTCGGACGTCCCCGGCGCTTGCGGCCGGGTCCGCTCAGACGGTCTGGATGTTGGACGCCTGCTTGCCCTTCGGGCCCTGGGTGACTTCGAAGCTCACCTTCTGCCCCTCCTTGAGGGACTTGAAGCCCTGCATGTTGATCGCGGAGAAATGGGCGAACAGGTCCTCGCCGCCGCCGTCCGGCGTGATGAATCCGAACCCCTTGGCGTCGTTGAACCACTTCACGGTGCCGGTAGGCATATTGCTTGTACCTCACGAAGAATCGAACGGGTGCTTGGTCGGCGGGCGCGGACGCCGTTCGTCGGAAGCTCGGTGGACGGGCACCCCGGGGCGACGGCCGCTCTCCGGCATAGGCCTGCCCGGAGCCAAACGCGATGTTTTTACGCGCGAGCCGAGGCAGGCGTCAAGGACCGCCGGGCCGCCGGCGGCTTCCCCTTGAAAAAACTGTTGCAATCATCAAACATAACCCCCAATTCCCCTACGGTCCCCACGGCGATGGCCACCCAGGAGCGGCAAGGCGGCCTCCTCGAGGCCGAGAAGGTCCGGACCAAGCCGCCCCCGCTGTACAAGGTCCTGCTCCTGAACGACGACTACACGCCGATGGACTTTGTCGTTGTCGTCCTTCAGACTGTGTTCGGCATGGGGCGCGAGAAGGCGACGCAGGTGATGCTCCAGGTCCATCGCGAAGGCATGGGGGTCTGCGGCACCTACACCCGCGAGATCGCCGCCGCCAAGGTGGAACAGGTCATCGGCCTCGCACGGAAGCACCAGCACCCGCTCCAGTGCACGATGGAGGAGACTTGAGCGTTAAGGGCGGGAAGGTCCAACAAGCTGTCGAGGGGGATGACGGGCCGGCGTGGATTCCGGCAGGCAACGTCGAGGTCGGAGTCACGCAATGATCGCGCAGGAACTGGAAGTCTCCCTTCACATGGCCTTCGTCGAGGCCAGGCAGAAGCAGCACGAATTCATCACGGTCGAGCACCTGCTGCTCGCGATGCTCGACAACCCGTCGGCCGCCGAGGTGCTGAAGGCCTGCGGCGTCGACCTCGAGGAGCTCCGCGGCGTCCTCAACGACTTCATCGCGGAGCACACGCCCCGCCTCGCCGCGCACTCCGACGCCGACACGCAGCCCACGCAGGGCTTCCAGCGCGTCATCCAGCGCGCGATCCTGCACGTGCAGAGCTCCGGCAAGAAGGAGGTCACCGGCGCGAACGTGCTGGTGGCGATCTTCGGCGAGAAGGAGTCGCACGCCGTCTACTTCCTGAACCAGCGCGGCGTGACGCGCCTGGACGTCGTCAACTACATCGCGCACGGCATCACCAAGACGCCGCAGAAGAAGGAGGAGAAGGCGGAGTCGAAGGAGGAGGGCGAGGGCGGCGGCGAGTCGCAGGGCGCGCTCGACAACTACACGATCAACCTGAACCAGCTCGCGCGGAACGGCAAGCTCGACCCGCTGATCGGTCGCGCGAACGAGCTCGAGCGCGTCGTGCAGGTGCTGTGCCGCCGGCGCAAGAACAACCCGCTGCTGGTCGGCGAGGCCGGCGTGGGCAAGACCGCGATCGCCGAGGGCCTCGCGAGGCGCATCAACGAGGGCGAGGTGCCCGAGCTCCTGCTCGAGCACCAGGTGTACGCGCTCGACATGGGCGCGCTGCTCGCCGGCACCAAGTACCGCGGCGACTTCGAGCAGCGCCTGAAGGCGGTGCTGAAGCAGCTCGCCGACAACCCGAAGTCGATCCTGTTCATCGACGAGATCCACACGATCATCGGCGCCGGCGCGGCGTCCGGCGGCACGCTCGACGCGTCGAACCTGCTCAAGCCCGCGCTCTCGCAGGGCACGCTCAAGTGCATCGGCGCGACGACTTACGCCGAGTTCCGCCAGATCTTCGAGAAGGACCACGCGCTGTCGCGCCGCTTCCAGAAGATCGACGTGCCGGAGCCGACCGTCGCGGAGACGATCGAAATCCTGAAGGGGCTCAAGAGCCGCTTCGAGCAGCACCACGGCGTCAAGTACTCGCCGGCGGCGATCACCAGCGCCGCCGAGCTCGCCGCGCGCTACATCAACGACCGCCATCTGCCGGACAAGGCGATCGACGTGATCGACGAGGCGGGCGCGGCCCAGAAGATCCTGCCGAAGTCGAAGCAGAAGAAGCTCATCGGCAAGGGCGAGGTCGAGGAGATCGTCGCCAAGATCGCGCGCATCCCGGCGAAGAACGTCTCGTCGGACGACCGCAACGCGCTGCGCACGCTCGATCGCGACCTCAAGAACGTCGTGTTCGGCCAGGACCCGGCGATCGACGCGCTCGTCGCGGCGATCCGCATGGCGCGCTCCGGGCTCGGCAACCCGACCAAGCCGATCGGCAACTTCCTGTTCTCGGGGCCGACCGGCGTCGGCAAGACAGAGGTCGCGAAGCAGCTCGCCTACTGCCTGGGCGTCGAGCTGATCCGCTTCGACATGTCCGAGTACATGGAGCGCCACGCGGTCTCGCGCCTGATCGGCGCGCCGCCGGGCTACGTCGGCTTCGACCAGGGCGGCCAGCTCACCGAGGCGGTCACCAAGCACCCGTACAGCGTGCTGCTCCTGGACGAGATCGAGAAGGCGCACCCGGACATCTACAGCGTGCTGCTGCAGGTGATGGACCACGGCACGCTGACCGACAACAACGGGCGCAAGGCGGACTTCCGCAACGTCACGATCATCATGACGACGAACGCGGGCGCCGCCGAGCTCGCGAAGGGCACGATCGGCTTCACGGGCGCGGTCGAGGCCGGCGACGAGATGGCCGAGATCAAGCGCCTGTTCACGCCGGAGTTCCGCAACCGGCTGGACGCGACGATCTCGTTCCGCTCGCTCGACCACGAGGTGATCCTGCGCGTCGTCGACAAGTTCCTCCTCGAGCTCGAGCAGCAGCTCGTCGAGAAGAAGGTCGAGCCGACGTTCACGCCGCCGTTGCGCGCGTTCCTCGCGAAGACCGGCTTCGATCCGAAGATGGGCGCGCGCCCGATGGCGCGCCTGATCCAGGACCTGATCCGCAAGTCGCTCGCCGACGAGCTCCTGTTCGGCCGGCTCGCGAACGGCGGCAAGGTCACGATCGACCTCGACGAGCACGAGAAGGTCAAGCTGATCTTCGAGGAGGTCACGCCGGCTCCGGAGCCGGAGCCGGCCTGAACTAGATAAGTCAGAAGGTGTGCGAAGCCTACCGGCCGCACACCTTGGAAAAATCACTCCGCCGGCAGCCTGACGTAGAAGCTGAACTGAGGGAAATCGCGGGCAAAGCCCGTCGATTTCCCCGGGCACGCAAGACCGCGCGCTCTGCGCGGCGCCGCTCGCACGACGGGCGGTTTCGTTCGCAAGAAAATCGTCGGGCTCCGCCCGCGATTTTCCCCTGACTAGGTTTCTCGTCAGGCAGTCAGCGGCGTGATTTTTCCACGGCGCGCGGCCGGTAGGCCTCGCGCGCCCTCTGACTTATCTACAGCATCTGTGCCGATGCGCTGCTAGAGCAGCGCGTCGGCCCAGATGTTACGGGCCCACGCGAAGGCGAAATGCCCCTCGAGCTCGCTCATCGCGGGCGACAGGCCGCCCGCGCCGGGGACCGGGAGCACGGTCTTCTTCTCGGCGTCGTACTGGTGGACCGACGCCACGTGCACGACTTCCTTGTCGGTGATGAAGCTGTAGCAGGTGTTGGTGAGCACCGGGGCGGGGTTGACGGGCTCGCCGGCGAGCAGGTGCAGGATCGCCGAGGCGGCGACCTTCGCATGGTTGTTCGCCATGTGGCCGGACTTCGGCATGCCGGACGCGATCTGGATCGCGTCGCCCAGCACGTGCACGCCCTTGCCGCGGATCGACTCGAACGACAGGAAGTCGACCTCGCACCAGCGGTCGTTCGCCGTGATCACGCCCGCCGTGCGCGCGATCGCGCCGGCGCGCTGCGGCGGCACGACGTTGATCACGTCGGCGCGCACGTCGTCCGCCGTCTCGAACTTGAGCGTGCGCGTCGCGAGGTCGACGTCGGTGAGGACGTTGTTCGGGCGGTACTCGACGATGCCGCGGTATTCCTCGGCCCAGGCCTTCTTGAACAGCCCGGCCTTCGACGTGACGTCGGGATTGCCGTCGACGATCAGCACCTTCGAACGCGGCTTCGCGCGCTTGAAGTACCACGCGACCTGGCAGGCGCGCTCGTAGGGGCCCGGCGGGCAGCGGTAGGGCGCGACCGGGATCGATATCGCGTACACGCCGCCGTCTGGCATCGCCTCGAGCTGGCGTCGCAGCAACACCGTCTGGGGCCCGGCCTGCCACGCGTGAGGCGCGATCTCGACCGCGCGCGCGGGATCGGCGCGGTAGGACGGAATCGCCGCGAAGTTGAACTCGATGCCCGGCGAGAGCACGAGCCGGTCGTAGGCGAAGCTCCGGCCGCCCGCCGTCGTGACGACGCGCTTGTCGACGTCGACGCCGGTGGCCGTGTCGCGCACGAGGTTCACGCGCCAGCGCTTCTCGAGCGCGTCGTACGAGGTCGTGACGTCGGCGATCGTCTTGCTGCCGCCGATCACGAGGTTGGACAGCGGGCAGGAGACGAACGCCTCGCGAGGCTCGATCAGCGTCACGTCGACGCTGCCGCCGCTCCACATGCGCAGGTACTTGGACACGGTGGCGCCGCCGTAGCCTCCGCCGATCACCACCACCTTGCCGCCGGGCCCGCCGCCCATCGTCGCGCAGCCGGGAAGCGCGGCCGCGCCGGCCGCCGCGGACGCCGCACGCAGGAAATCGCGTCGTTGCATCGTCATGGCCGCCTCCTCACTTCGACGGCTGCGCGGCGAACCAGCCCGCGATCGCGTCGAGTTGCGCCTCGGTGAAGCCCTTCGCGAGCTGGGGCATGATCGTGCCCGGCTTCGCGCCGCTCCGGAAATCGCGGAGCTTCTGCGCGAGCTCGTCCCTGGGCTTGCCCGCGAGCGTTTCGGTCTCGGCGCGGGAGATCCCGTTGGTGCCGTGGCAGTTCGCGCAGGTCGCGGCCATGTCGCGCGCGCGCGTCGCGTCGGGCGATTGCCCGATCGCCGGCGTCGCCGCGAGGGCGGCCGCCGTGAAGGCGATGATCGTTCGCATGAACTCCTCCCCTTGGCGTCCTCGTCGTCGCGGCGTCGTCGCGTCGCGCGCGGGACTCGCGCATAGGATAATCGCTCCACCCGCCGGCGGATAGAACCCGTCGCGACGAAACTTCGCCCTCGCCGGGCGACGACGAGGCATCCGGTTGCAGACACGAGCCAAAGCTTCCACGACGACGCACGACGCCACGCTCACGTTCCTCGGCGCGGCGGGCGAGGTCACCGGAAGCGCG
>JBGAHH010000086.1:0-17585 GCA_044226265.1 Casimicrobiaceae bacterium
CACGAACACCAGCGACAGCACCGCGATCCCGACGACGAAACGGACCGCGCGATCCACGGTTCCCATGTTCACGTTCACGACGACCTCCTCTCGATCGACTCTACCGAGAGCAAGGATAGGGGCGCGGGGCGCCGCTTTCCGTGATCTGCATCACAAAGCGAACGCACGGAGGCGGCCGGCCCCCGGAAGGCGCCGCGGGGTGGCCCTCCGCGCCTGACGCCGGCCGTCAGAGGCCGTAGCGCGGCGCGTCGAAGGTGGCGATCCAGCGGGGGCGGTAGACGACCCCCATCGCGATCAGCATGCCGGTCACCAGCGCCTCGCCGAACGCGAGGGTCGCGAGGACGACGAGCCAGTCGCCGAACGCCTCGGCGGGCGGCGTCGCGAGCAGCGCGACCGCGAGCACGGTGCCCGCGACGCCGGTCGCCACGTACGCCGCCAGCGCGCCGAAGTACGCGACGACGAAGATGTAGACGAAGACGTTCCGGGGCAGGAATGCCTCGGCGGCCCGGCGGACGCCGCTCGCCACGCCGGCGGGCAGCGCGACGCCCGCGAGCCACGCGACCGCGGCGCCCGTCCAGGGGGTGCCGCCCAGCGCGATCGACACGCCCACGACGATCGCGCCGCCGACGAGCGCGAGCGGCGCGCCGCAGGCGAGCGCCAGCGCGGCGATGCCCGACAGGTGGAACGCGAGGTGGGGCCCGACGCTCGCGCGGAGCGTCCACAGGCCGACGATCGCCGCCACCGCGGCGGGCCAGACGCGCGCGGACGGGCCCTCGGCGACGTCGCGCCACGGTACCGCGCGCAGCGACGCCAGCAGGATCGGCACGGCGAGCGCCCACGCGGCGAGCGTCCACGCGCCGGGGAGCACGAAAGGCGATAGGTCCAAGTCGTCGATCCGGGCGGGCTCTGCGTCGATTGTAGAATCGCAGCGGAGGTTCCACGAGAGGCCCCGCCGCCATGGGCGACCCCGCCGCCGCACTCGCCGATAGGATCGGCGCCGCCTTCCCCGCGCTCGCGCTCGCGGGGCGGCGCACGCTCGAGGCGGTCGCGCGCCGCAGCCGCGTCCACCGCCTGCCCGCAGGCTCGCTCCTGTTCAGCGAGCGGCAGCCCTGCGCCGGCTTCCCGCTCGTGCTCGCCGGGCAGGTGCGCGTCGCGCAGCGCTACCCGAACGGGCGCGAGATGCAGCTCTACCGCGTGGGGCCCGGCGACGCCTGCGTGCTGTCGTCGTCGTGCCTGCTCGGGCGGTCCCAGTACCCGGCCAGCGGCTTCGCCGAGACCGACGTCGAGCTCGCCGTGCTGCCGCCCGACGACTTCCGCGCGCTGATCGTCGACGACCCGGCCTTCCGCGAATACGTGTTCTCGCTCTTCGGCGAGCGGCTCGCTTCGCTGCTCTCGCTGGTCGAGGCGGTCACGAGCCAGAAGCTCGACCGCCGGCTCGCCGCGCTCCTCGTGCGGCGCGCGGGCGACGCGCCGACGATCCGCGCCACGCACCAGGCGATCGCCGACGAGCTCGGCAGCGTGCGCGAGATCGTCACGCGGCTGTTGCGCGGCTTCGAGGAAAAGGGCTGGGTCGAGCTCGGGCGCGAGCGCATCCGCGTGGCCGACCGCGAGGCGCTGAAGGAGCTCGCGAGCGCCTGACCCGCGCGGGTCAGGCCGGCACGACCGCCGTCGCCTCGAGCTCGATCCTGCCCGGGCTGTCGAGCAGGTCGGAAACGAAGATCATGCTCATCGCCGGGAAGCGGCGCCCCATCAGCGCGCGCCAGATCGCCCCGATCTCCGCGCGCGCCGCGAGGTACGCGGGCTTGTCGCAGCAGTAGGCGGTGATCCGGCAGACGTGCTCGGGACCGGCGCCCGCCTCGTGCAGCACCGCCAGCACGTTGCGCAGCGCCTGCTCGAACTGCGGAACGAGCTCCGGCGACGCGAAGCGCTGCTGCGCGTCCCACCCGACCTGCCCCGCGACGAACACGATGCGCCCTGCCGCGACCGCGACGCCGTTCGAGTAGCCGACCGGGGGCGCCCAGCCGGGGGGTTGCAGCACGTCCATCAATCAGCAGGGGAAATGGACAATGGAAAATGGACGATGGAAACAGGCGCCCGGCGCCGCGTCATCGCTTGGCCGCGACGTCGCGCTTCGCGGCTCCATTCACCATTTTCCATTCTCCATTTTCGCCTTCGGCCGGGGCTTCGCCTGCGCCTCCGGGCTCAATCGAGATAGCGCGGCGGATCGGGATCGTCGCGCCAGTCGTCGGACGGGCGCGGCACCTTCGCCATCCACGCGCGCACGAGCTCGACGTGCTCCTGCTCCTCGGCCGCCATCTCGCGTGCCGCCGCCTTCACGGCCGGGAGCTTCGCGTGATGGGCGAGCGCGGCGAAGAAGTGCACGGCGCGCCGCTCGCCCTCGAGCGCGAGCTGGAGCGCATGCCAAGGCCGCATCAGGTAGTGCACGTCCTCGTGCGCGATGCTCTCGGGGCCCTCGACGCCGGGCCACGGCGGGGGGCCGGACGGCATCGGCGGGACCTTCTCCCATCCCATCGACTTCATGATCTCCGCGGCGTGCCGTCCCTCGATCACCTCCATCTTCCGGAACAGCTCGCCGACCTCGCGGTTGTTGTGCGTCTCCATCGCGTCCGCGAGCTCGCGGTAGCGCTCGACCGCGTCGAGCTCGAGCCAGAGCGCCCAGGTCATCAGCGCCGGAAGCGAGTCGGGCGCGGGGTCGGGGTCCGCCGCCCGCAGCGCGGGATCCGTCTCGCGGGTCACGTCGCGAACTCCGCTTCGAGGTCCCCCAGCGCGACGGACGCCTGCCGCGGCCCGAGCGGGAACGGGTTCCGCCGGCCCGCGTAGAGCACGCCGACGTTGAAGCCGTCGTCGGTCATCACGCGACGCGCGGCGCGCGCGGGATCGTCGGTCTCGGCGACCGGCGCGGGATGCACGAGGTCCTTCCACGCGCGCTGCTCGGGCCGGAACGTCACGCAGGGCGACAGGATCTCGACGAACGAGAAGCCCGGGTGGCGGATCGCCTGCGCGAGGATCTCGGCGGTGCCGTTCGGGTCGCCGGAGAACGCGCGCGCGACGAAGTTGGCGCCCGACGCTAGCGCGATCACGAGCGGGTGGAACGCGCGCACGCCGGTGCCCCCGGGCGCGAGCTTCGAATCCCAGTCCGGCTCGGTGGTCGGCGACGGCTGGCCCTTGGTCATGCCGTAGACGTGGTTGTCCATCACGACGTAGGTCAGGTCGAGGTTGCGCCGGCACGCGTGAAGGAAATGGTTGCCGCCGATCGAGTAGCCGTCGCCGTCGCCGCCGGCGACGAGCACGGTGAGCTCGGGGCGCGCGAGCTTGACGCCGGTCGCCGCCGCGAGCGCGCGGCCGTGGACGCCGTGGAAGCCGTAGCAGTTCGTGTACGCGGGGATGCGCGAGCTGCAGCCGATCCCCGAGACGACGACGACGTCCTCGGGCGCGAGCTGGAGCGCCGCGAACGCCTTGTTGATCGACGACAGCACCGAGTAGTCGCCGCAGCCGGGGCACCAGATCGGCTTGGTCGCCGACTTGTAGCTCGCGGGCGTGCGGGCGGCCGGCCTGGCGGCCTCGGCGACGGAGCAGGCGGTCGCGGCATCGTTCATCGCGGCATCGTTTCGTGACGTGGGGAAGCGCGGCGGGCGGCCGCGACGATCGCCTCGGCGATCTCGGCGGGCTTGAGCGGGAGCGGCCCGGGGCGGTGGAAGCTCTCGGGACGGCCGGGCAGGTCGAACCAGGCGCGGAGGTAGCGGTAGAACTGCGCGCCGTGGTTCTGCTCGACGACGAGCACGTGCTTCACGCCGGCGAGCGCCTCGTCGAGCTTCTCGGGGAGCGCCGGCGCGAGGAGGCGCATCGCGACGAGCCTCGCGCGCGCGCCGGACGCCGCCGCGCGGGCGATCGCCTCGCGCGCGGGCGCGGTCGACGAGCCGAACGCGACGACCGCGAGCTCGCCGTCGCCCTCGACATCGGCCCACAGCCGCCCGTAATCGAAGCGCTCGAGCTTGCGCGCCCGCTTGTCGAGCTGCACGCGGTGGTCGCGCGCGCCCGACGACGGCGTGCCCGCCTCGTTCTTCTCGAGGCCGTCGGCGGTGTACGCGGTGCCCGGCACGCCGGGGACCGCCATCGGCGAGACGCCGGACGGCGTGTCGCGGTAGCGCTTGTAGTCCGGCGCGTTCGCCTCGGCGACGACGCGCCTGGCCACGAGCCCCAGGTCGGCCGGGCGGTCGACGATCGCCCGCGACTGGCCCATGAACTGGTCGGAGAGCACGATCGCCGGCGCCTGAAGCGCCTCGGCGAGGTGCACCGCCCACTGCGTCGTCGCGACGCAGTCGACGATCGACGTCGGCGCGACCACGATGCGCGGCGCGTCGCCGTGCAGGCCCGACACCGCGTACGAGAGGTCGCTCTGCTCGCTCTTGGCGGGAATCCCGGTCGACGGGCCGCCGCGCATCACGTCGACGACGACGACCGGCACCTCGGCGCTCACCGCGAGTCCGATGCCCTCGGTCATCAGCGCGAGGCCGGGCCCGGCGGTCGCGGTCAGCGACGGGACGCCCGCGAACGACGCACCGACGATCATGTTGATCGACGCGAGCTCGTCCTCGGCCTGCAGCAGCGTGCCGCCGACCTTCGCGAGCGCCGGCGCCATCCACTCGAGCATCTCGGTCGCCGGCGTGATCGGATAGGCGGCGACGAAGCGCACGCCGCCGCGGATCGCGCCCAGCCCCGCCGCCTCGTTGCCCGACACGAGCCAGCGCCCCTCGCGCGGTGCGAGCGGCGGCAACGAAGGCACGCCGCCCAGGTCCGTCACGGCGGCGGACCCGGCCTCGATCGCGGCAAGGTTCGCGGCGAGCGACGCCTCGTCGCGCTTCCACGATTCGCGCAGCGCCGCGGCGATGGCGTCGCGCGGCAGGCCGGCGAGCGCGCCGGCCGCACCCAGCGCGACCATGTTGGTCCAGCTCCCGGGAATCCCCTTCGCGATCGCCTTCATCGGCAGCGCGACGTGCCGCGCGCCCGTCGCGACGAACGCGGCGGGCGGATCGCCCTCGGCCGCCTCGCCGACGATCACGCTCGCGCCCGTGAGCGGGATCTCGTCGGCGAACCGCTGCACGTTCTGCCAGTCGAGCGCGAGCAGCACGTCGAACCGGTCGTCGAGCGAGGCGACCGGCGACGCGTCGAGGCGGACGAGCGCGGCGGCCTCGCCGCCGCGGATCTGCGGACCGCTCGTGCGGACCATGAGCCCGTAGGCGCCGGCCTTCGCCGCGGCCGCGAGCAGCAGCGTGCCCGCGGTCATCACGCCGGAGCCGCCGCTGCCGGCGAGCGCGATCGAGAGCCCGGTGCGCGCCGGGGGGACGGTGCTGGCGGACGCGGAGGTCATGGTGCGCGAAGCTTCGCGCGTGGGCCGTCCGCACGGATTGACGTGGATCAAGGCCCCGCGAACGCGCCGCGGGCAGAGTGCCCGAAATCGGTATTCGAGTACCGATTTGACCGGCCCGCCCCCGAGGGCGCGCCTGCCGAGGAGACCGCGCCGCATGCCCGTCGCCGCCCACCGCTGGATCATGACCGCCCCCGGCGCGCCGCTCGAGCGCACCGCCTTCGACGCGACGCCCGGCGCGGGCGAGGTCGCCGTCCAGGTCGCCGGCTGCGGCGTGTGCCACACCGACCTCGGCTACTACTACGACGGCGTGCGGACCAACGCGCCGCTGCCGCTCGCGCTCGGCCACGAAGTTTCCGGACGCGTCGTCGCCGCCGGCGCCGGCGCGGAGGGCTGGCTCGGGCGCGCGGTCATCGTGCCAGCCGTGCTGCCCTGCGGCGAATGCGACCTGTGCCGCCGCGGCCTCGCGCCGATCTGCCGCTCGCAGAAGATGCCCGGCAACGACATCCAGGGCGGGTTCGCGTCGCACATCGTCGTGCCGGCGCGCGGCCTCTGCCCGGTCGACGAGAAGCGCCTCGCCGCGGCGGGCCTCACGCTCGCCCAGGTCTCGGTCGTCGCCGACGCGCTGACGACGCCGTTCCAGGCGGTGCGCCGCGCGGGCGTCCGGCATGGGAGCCTCGCGATCGTCGTCGGCGCCGGCGGCGTCGGCGGTTATTGCGTGCAGGTCGCCGCCGCGTTCGGCGCGACCGTCGTCGCGATCGACGTCGACGACGCGAAGCTCGCCGCGATCGCGGCGCACGGCGCGTCGCTGGCGCTGAACGCGAAGACGCACGACGCGAAGGCGCTCAAGGCCGCGATCCTCGCGTTCGCGAAGGCGCAGGGCCTGAAATCCACCGAGTGGTTCGTGTTCGAGTGCTCGGGCACCGCGGCCGGGCAGCTCACCGCGTGGAGCCTGCTCGTGCACGGCGCGACGCTGTCGGTCGTCGGCTTCACGATGGACAAGGTCGAGATCCGGTTGTCCAACCTGATGGCGTTCGACGCGCGCGCTCTCGGCAACTGGGGCTGCCCGCCCGACGCGTACCCCGACGCGCTCGACCTCGTGCTCGACGGCAAGGTCGCCCTCGCGCCTTTCGTCGAGACGCACCCGCTCGCCGAGATCAACCGCGTGTTCGATGCCGTGCACCACCGCGCGATCCGCCGACGCGCGGTGCTGGTTCCCGCCTAGCCCACGACGGAGCGACCGATGAACGCCCCCGACCCGATCCGCGCTTTCAAGGACCACGGCCTCGTCGCCGACTTCTCGCGACCGGGCGTCCGCTTCGAGCGCCGCCCGGCGCGCACGCCCGACGGCAGGCAGGCCGACGGCCTGTTCAACGCGTGGATAACGCTCGACAACCCGTCGCAGTTCAACTCGTACACGACCGAGATGGTCAAGGGCGTGATCCTCGCGTTCCGCGCCGCCTCGGACATGCGCGACGTGAGCTCGGTCGTGTTCACCGGCGCCGGCGACAAGGCGTTCTGCACCGGCGGCAACACGAAGGAATACGCCGAGTACTACGCGGGCCACCCGCAGGAGTACCGGCAGTACATGCGGCTGTTCAACGACATGGTCAGCGCGATCCTCGCCTGCGACAAGCCGGTCGTCTGCCGCGTGAACGGCATGCGCATCGGCGGTGGGCAGGAGATCGGCATGGCCTGCGACTTCTCGGTCGCGCAGGACCTCGCGCGCTTCGGGCAGGCGGGCCCCAAGCACGGCTCCGCGCCGATCGGCGGCGCGACCGACTTCCTGCCGGTGATCGCCGGCGCCGAGCGCGCGATGGCCGCGTGCGTGCTGTGCGAGCCGTTCTCGGCGCACAAGGCCTACCAGATGGGCATCCTCACCGACATCGTCCCGGCGCTGCGCGTCGACGGCCGCTTCGTCGCGAACCCGCTGGTCGAGACCGCACGCATGACCGACGAGTACGGCCGGTTCGTCTTCGGCGAGCCGAAGTCCGGCGATGCGCTGGCGCAGGGCAAGGCGCTCCTCGCGCGCGGCACGGTCGACCTGTCGCTGCTCGACGCGAAGGTCGAGGAGCTGTGCGCGAAGATGCTGCTGACGTTCCCCGACTGCACGACCAAGACGCTCGAGGAGCTGCGCAAGCCGAAGCTCGACGCGTGGAACCGCAACAAGGAGAACTCGCGCGCCTGGCTCGCGCTCAACATGATGACCGAGGCGCGCGCCGGCTTCCGCGCGTTCAACGAGGGCACGAAGGCCTCGCGCGAGGTCGACTTCGTCGCGCTCCGCCAGGCGCTCGCGCGCGGCCAGGGGTGGACCGAGGCGTTCACCGACGGCCTGATGCCGGGCGCGCGGGGCTGACGCGATGGACGCCTCGCCCCTCAGGACCTCGGTCGAGCGCGACGGCGGGCTCCTGCGCCTGACGCTCGCCCGCCCGAAGGCCAACATCGTCGACGCGGCGATGATCGCGGCGCTGCACGCCGATCTCGAGCGCCACGCGACCGACCGCGCGATCCGCGGCGTGCTGCTCGACGCCGAGGGCCCGCACTTCAGCTTCGGCGCCAGCGTCGAGGAGCACCTGCCGGCGACCTGCGCGACCATGCTGCGCGGCCTGCACGCGCTGATCCTCGCGATGCTCGCGTTCCCGGTGCCGATCCTCGCGGCCGTCCGCGGCCAGTGCCTGGGCGGCGGGCTCGAGGTCGCGATGGCCTCGAGCCTGATCTTCGCCGCGCCGGACGCGCAACTCGGCCAGCCGGAAATGAAGCTCGGCGTGTTCGCGCCGGCGGCCTCGGTTCTGCTGCCCTACCGCGTCAACGCGGCGGCGGCCGAGGACCTGCTGCTGTCCGGCCGCAGCGTCGGCGCCGAGGAAGCGCGCGCGATCGGCCTCGTGCACACGATCGCCGACGACCCGGCGGCCGCCGCCCTCGCCTGGTTCGACACGCACCTCGCGCCGAAGAGCGCCTCGTCGATCCGCCACGCGCTGCAGGCCGCGCGGCTCGCGCGACTCCCGGCGATCCGCGACGCGCTCGCGGCCGTCGAGCGCCTCTACCTGCAGCGACTGATGAAGACGCGGGACGCGAACGAGGGGCTCGCCGCCTTCCTCGCGCGCCGATCCCCCGCCTGGGAGCACTGCTGATGGGCACCGCCACCGTCCCGCGCGCGCTCGCGATCGTCGAGCGCTGCCGTGCGCTGTTCGAGGACCTCGACCTCGGCGAGGTCAAGCGCTGGAAGTCGGCCGCGCCCGGCCGCAAGGCGATCGGCTACATGCCGGTCTACGTGCCGCGCGAGATCGTGCACGCGGCGGGCATGCTCCCCGTCGGCATTCTCGGCGGCGGCGACTCGCTCGAGGTGATCCAGGGCGACGCGTACTACCAGAGCTACATCTGCCGGATCCCGCGCTCGACGATCGAGCTCGGGCTGACCGGCCGCCTCGACTGCCTCGACGGCATGCTGTTCCCGTCGATCTGCGACGTGATCCGCAACCTGTCGGGCATGTGGCAGATCCTGTTCAAGGACAAGTACGTGCGCTACTTCGACGTCCCGCAGAACTACGAGGACGCGATCGGCGGCGCCTACTACGTTCAGGAGCTCGGGATCCTGCGCGAGGACCTCGGGCGCCTGCGCGGCCGGCCGATCACCGACGCGGAGCTCAACGCGTCCATCGCCGTCTACAACGCGAACCGGGCGGCGATCCGCGACCTTTACGCGTTCCGCGCGGCCGAGCCCTGGCAGGCGCCGACGACCGAGGTCTACCTGCTGCTGCGGGCCGGCATGGTGCTGCCGCCCGAGGAGCACACAGCGCTCGTGCGCGAGTACCTGGCGACGATCCGCGAGCTGCCGCGGCCGAAGCGCGACAACGCGCGCGTCGTGGTGAACGGCTCGTTCTGCGAGCAGCCGCCGCTCGCGCTCATCAAGTCGATCGAGATGGCCGGCTGCTACGTCGTCGACGACGACTTCATGCTGGTCACGCGCTGGCTGCTCGACGACGTCCCGGCCGACGCGAACCCGCTCGAGGAGCTCTCGAAGGCGTTCCTGCACCGCTCCGCCTCGACCGCCGCCAAGTACGACGCGAAGCGCGAGGACAAGGGCGTCTTCCTGCTGAAGCAGGTCAAGACGCGCGGCGCGGAAGGCGTCGTGTTCGCGGCGCCGTCGTTCTGCGACCCGGCGCTGCTCGAGCGGCCGATGCTCCAGGACGTGCTCGCGAAGCACGGCGTGCCCTACACCGCGTTCAAGTACGCCGAGAACACCGGCCAGATGGCGCCGATCCGCGAGCAGGCGGGCACGTTCGCCGATTCGATCAAGCTTTGGTCGGCCGCGTAAACGCCGACCGCGAGAGGCCACGCCGATGACCGCCACCGCCCCGATGCCCGCCTCCGTCAAGAAGGCCCCTAGCGTCCAGAAGGAGGACGCGATGTGGCTGCAGAAGGAGCTCATCAACCGCAACTACGCGGAGCTCGCCGCCGCGCGCGCGCAGAACCGCAAGGTGTCCGCGACGTTCGTGCCGGGCAACCTGAACGAGCTCCTGATGTGCTTCGACTTCGCGCGGAGCCTCCCCGAGACCAACGCGCTGCAGAACGGCATGCGCAAGAAGTCGGGCAAGTTCATCATGGACGCCGAGCGCGACGGCCAGTCCGAGGACGTCTGCACCTACGTCAAGGCCGACCTCGGGATGATGCTGGGCGGGGAGGTCGGCCCGACCGGCGAGCCGCTGCCCACGCCGGACATCCTGCTCCTGTCGTACACCGGCTGCTTCACGTTCATGAAGTGGTTCGAGCTGATCCGGCACAAGTACGGCTGCGAGACCGTGATGCTGCACGTCCCCTACCAGGGCGAGGGGAAGATCGCGCCGGGCATGCGCGACTACGTCGTCAAGCAGCTGAAGGAGACGGTGATCCCGACGCTCGAGCGCGTGTCCGGCGTCAAGTTCGACATCGACCGGCTGCGCGAGTACCTGAAGGAATCGACGAAGGCGGAGGAGGACCTCGTCCGCGTCCTGCAGTCCGCGAAGCACCGGCCCTCGCCGATCGACGGCTATTTCGGCGCCGTCTACTACATCGGCCCGATCTTCACCGCGTTCCGAGGCACGCCCGAGGCGACCCAGTACTACCGCGTGCTGCGCGGCGAGATCGACGAGCGCGTGCGCGCCGGCAAGGGCCCGATCACGCCGGACGGCGAGATGGGCGAGGAGAAGTACCGGCTCGTCGTCGAGGGCCCGCCCAACTGGACCAGCTTCCGCGACTTCTGGAAGATGTTCTACGACGAGGGCGCGGTCGTCGTGTCGTCGACCTACGCGAAGGTCGGCGGCCTCTACGACTTCGGCTTCCGCCACGATCCCGACCGGCCGCTCGAGTCGCTCGCCGAGTACTGCCTCGGCTGCTACACGAACCTCAACCTGCCGTCGCGGATCGACATGATCTGCCGGTACATCGACGAGTACCAGGCCGACGGCCTGCTGATCAACTCGATCAAGAGCTGCAACAGCTTCTCGGCCGGCCAGCTCCTGATCCTGCGCGAGGTCGAGAAGCGCACCGGCAAGCCGGCGGCGTTCATCGAGACCGACCTCGTCGACCCGCGCTACTTCTCGGCGGCGAACGTGAAGAACCGGCTCGAGAGCTACTTCCAGATGGTCCGCCAGAAGCGCGCGGCCACCGCGGCGCACTGAACGGGAGCGACGCATGCGCTGCTTCATCGGCATCGACCTGGGCTCGACGACGACCAAGGCGGTCGTGCTCGACGAGCGCCGCAACGTGCTCGGACGCGGGATCACGAACTCGCGCTCGAACTACGACACCGCGGCGGCGATCGCGAAGCAGGAGGCGCTGGTCAACGGGCGATTCCACCTGTTCCGCCAGGCGCTCGCGCGCGAGGGCGCACTCGGCGGCGACCTGGACGCGTTCCTGGCCCAGCTCGAGCGCGATTTCCGCCTCGAGCAGTACCGCGAGCAGCTCGCCGACCTCGAGGCGACCTGCCGCCGCAGCCTCGAGAACGCCAGGTTCGGCGACGCGACCGGCGAGGTCGGCGTCGCGCTGGCCGAGGTCTTCCGGCGGCTCGACGCCGACGCGGCCGCCCAGTTCGCGCCGGGGGCGAAGCGGAAGAGCGACTTCTTCCGCGACATCGCCGGCAGCCAGTACCTCGCCGCGGGCGAGGCGGTCGCCAAGGAAGCCGGGCTGCGCTACGACTTCCTGCTGAACCTGTTCGACCGCTCGATCATCGAGGTCGAGAACCGCGTGTACGGCGATTCGATCCGGCGACACCTGGTCGCGGCGCTCGGGCGCACGTTCGAGGCCCTGCCCGGCACGGCGGCGCAGCGCGAGCGCGTCGAGGCGCCGGTGAAAGGCATCCTCGACACGCCGATGGAGGAGACCTACGTCGTCGGGACCGGCTACGGCCGCGCGCGCCTCCCGTTCTCGAAGGAGCACATCCGATCCGAGATCCTATGCCACGGCCTCGGCGCGCACGTGATGTACCCGGGCACCGCGACGGTGCTCGACATCGGGGGCCAGGACACCAAGGCGATCCAGGTCGACCCGCACGGCATCGTCGAGAGCTTCCAGATGAACGACCGCTGCGCGGCGGGCTGCGGCCGGTACCTGGGCTACATCGCCGACGAAATGAACATGGGGCTGCACGAGCTCGGGCCCCTCGCGATGAAGTCGACCAAGACGATCCGCATCAACTCGACCTGCACGGTGTTCGCGGGCGCGGAGCTGCGCGACCGGCTGTCGCTCGGCGACAAGCGCGAGGACATCATGGCCGGGCTCCACCGGGCGATCATCCTGCGCGCGATGTCGATCCTCGCGCGCTCGGGCGGCGTCCGCGACGAGTTCACGTTCACCGGCGGCGTCGCGAAGAACGAGGCCGCGGTCAAGGCGCTGAAGGAGCTCGTCCGCGAGAACTACGGCGAGCTGAAGCTCAACATCGATCCGGACTCGATCTTCACCGGCGCGCTCGGCGGCGCGACGTTCGCCTGGCGCGCGGTGGTCGAGGAAGGCAAGGTCGCGGAGGCACGAGCGGGATGACCACGAAGGCGATCACGACGATCGGCATCGACATCGGCTCCGGCGCGGTGAAGACCGCGCTGTTCCGGACCGTCGGAGGCCGGCACGACTGGCTGGCGAAGCGCTGCGAGCGCATCCGGCGCCGCGACCCGATGACGCTCGCGCAGGAGGGCCGCGACGGCGTGCTCGCCGACGCCGGCCTCGCGAGCGGCGACGTCGACTACATCGCGACGACCGGCGAGGGCGAGAACGTGAGCTTCGCGACCGGCCACTTCTACTCGATGACGACCCATGCGCGGGGCGGCGTGTTCCTCGAGCCGAAGGCGCGCGCGGTCGTCGACATCGGTGCCCTGAACGGCCGCGCGATCTCGGTCGACGAGCGCGGCAAGGTGCTCTCGTACAAGATGACGAGCCAGTGCGCGTCCGGCTCCGGGCAGTTCCTGGAGAACATCGCGCGCTACCTCGGCGTCGCGGTCGAGGAGATCGGCCCGCTGTCGCAGCGCGCGGCCAACCCGGAGAAGGTGAGCTCGATCTGCGCGGTGCTGGCCGAGACGGACGTCATCAACATGGTCTCGCGCGGCATCGCGACGCCGGACATCCTGAAGGGCATCCACCTGTCGATGGCCTCGCGCATCGTGAAGCTGCTCAAGGTCACCGGCGTCAAGGACGGCGTCGCGCTGCTCACCGGCGGGCTGGCGCTCGACACGGGGCTCCTCGCCGCGATCCGCGAGGAGATGGTGAACGAGAAGGTGACGGTCGACGCGACGAGCCACCCCGACTCGATCTACGCGGGCGCGATCGGGGCGGCCCTGTGGGGCGCCTACCGCCACGCGAAGCTCGGCGAGCTCGAGGCGGCGGCCGCCGCGTAGCGCGCGAGGAGACGACGATGGCCCTGCTGATCAACGAGAACTGCACGCTGTGCGACGCCTGCAAGCCGGTCTGCCCGAACGAGGCGATCAGCGTCGGCGACCCGGTCTACGTGATCGACCCGCTCAAGTGCACCGAATGCGTCGGCGCCGAGGACGAGCCGCAGTGCAAGCTCGTCTGCCCGGCCGACTGCATCGTCCAGCACCCCGACTTCGTCGAGACCCCCGAGCAGCTCGCCGAGAAGTACCAGCAACTCCACGGCTAGCCATCCGGGAGTCGCCCGGCGGTCGCGTCAGCCGCCGCCGGTCAGCCGCTCGAAGACCCGCTGCAGGTCGCTCCCCTCGACCCAGGCGTTGCGCGCGCGGTCGAAGCGCCAGCCGCGGAACACGCTGCGCTCGAGCACCCGCTCCCCGTACTCCTGGACGAGCACGGCCGCGACGTCGCGCGGCACGTGCACCGGGACGCCCTCGAGCTCCGACGCGACGAGCGGCAGGAGGTCGGCGGTCCGGTAGACGTGCGGGCACTTGGTGGCGACGCGCGGCGCGCCGTCGTCCGCCGCCGAAGCCGGTCGCAACGCCGTGACGTCGAGGTAGAGGCCGGTCGCCCGGTCGACGAAACGCGCGTCGATCTTGTTCTCCTCGACCGTCTCGCGGGGATGCCGGTTGCGCGTCGACGGATCGACGTGGTTCGGGTTGACGTCGAGCAGGAAGCGGCCCCGGTCGTAGTCGATCGCCGCGGCGCCGCCGTCCAGCACGGCGAGCTCGTCCGCGAGCAGGCACAGGTCGATGTCACGGTCCCAGGGCAGGAGCTTCCGGTTCCACGCCCATCCGATCAGCGCGCCGTGCATGAGGATGGGCCTCACGCCCAGCGGGCGCACCGCGTCGCCGAACGCGCGCAGCAGCGCGAGCAGGACCTCCGACATGCGCGCCGGCTCGACCTCGCCGGCGTAGAACCTCGCGTCGTAGTGCTCGTGCTTGCCGGTCTCGCGGAAGTGCTTGGCCATCGGGGCTTCGCGCGTCCCGCGGGACGGGCGTCCCGCACCAGGAGCGGCGCCGGCGATTTTGGGGCGCGACCGCGGGCGGCGTCCACCCCCGCGCCGCGGCGGCGGGGGTCAGGCGGGCCGCGGTCCGGCCGCCCGCCGCCCGCGCACGGCCGCCGCGACCATCGTGGCGATGAACACGGCGAGCGCCGCGGCGTTGGCGATCGCGCCCGCGCGCACGAGCGGCATCGACGCGGTCGCGTCGCCGGCGACGCGCAGCGCCACGCTCGCGTGCAGCGCCGCGAGCGGAAGGTAGAACCAGGGCGAGTACGGGAGCTTCGCGCGCAGCACCGCCGGCACGATGATCGGCGCGTGCCCGAGCACCATCGCGAACGTGAAGCCGAGGAACAGCGCGTGCAGCGCGGCGTCGTACGAGGGCATGCCCGGCGCGAGGCCGAAGGCGAGGATCGTCCCGCCGGCGACGGCGAGCCACGCGTACCCGGACAGCAGGCACGCCGCCGCGTAGCGCGTGAGCCCACGGTCCTTCACCGTGCGGCGGGCGAGGTCGAAGGTCGCGAGCCAGGCGGCGAGCGCGACGAGCGAGGCGCCGAACGCACGCGCCCCGGTCGGATCGACCGCCGCGAGCGCGCCTCCGGCGAGGGCGATCGCGATCGCGACGAACGCGGCCCGCGCGCCGCGCGACCGCGGCATCAGCCGCGTGAGCTCGAGCCGCTCGCCGGCGATCGTCAGACCGAGGAACGCGATCCACGCGGGGACCGCGGCGGAGGGCCGCGCGCTCGCGAGCCACGCGAGGTTGCCGGCGACGAGCGCCGCCGCTCCCGCGGCGATGACGAGCGTGTGGAGCTTCGGCTCGATCGCCACGAAGCGAAGCGACGCGATCGCGAGCACGACCGCCCCCGCCGTCGCGAGCGCCGCGGCCGCCGCATACGCGCCCGCGAGCAGCGCGAAGGCGGCGAGCCCGGACGCCGCGGGAGCCGCGTACGCCCACAGGCGCCCGGTCGCGACCGCCCGCTCGAGCGCGATGACGACGCCGAAGAATCCCGCCACCATCAACGGGCCGTGCATGCCGGCGAGCGACGCGGCCGTCGCGTCGAGCGGCACGCCGAGCCGCGCGAGGCCCGCCGCGATGCCCAGCACCAGCGAAACGAATCCCAGCGCGAGCAGCGGCAGCCGCGCGCGCGGTGCGAGGTCGGCCATCGGCGGGCGAACGGGGCGGACGCGTTCCTTCAGCCGATCGCGCGCACGAACGGGAGGCGCGGCGACGGCGCGAACCCCGCATCGTAAAGGAATCCGAGGAGGCCCAGGTCGCGCGGCGCGACGACGGTCTCGACGCGCTCGATCCTGAGCGCGCCCAGGTTGAGGAACAGCTGCGACAGCAGCGCGCCGCCGACGCCGCGGTGCGTGTAGCCGGGGTCCACGCCGATCGTGTCGAGCACGGCGGCGGGCTCGGTGCGCCCGAAGTCGCCCAGGTCGGCGCGCGCCATCAGGAAGCCGACGACCGTGTCGTCGAGGAGCGCTGCGAGCGAAACGCGGACGCCGCTCTCCTGCATCGCCTCGGCGAGCTTGCGCGCGATGGCGCCCGCGCGGTCGCGCGACGTGATCGCGCGGTCGATGCGCACCGCGTCCGGCAGGTCGGCCGGCGTCATCGCGCGGACTTCGCAACGGTCGCGCGCGAGGCGCTCGTAGTCGTTGCCGGCCGGGGCGCCGTAGTCGATCTCGTGGCCGGGTCCGTGGCCCTCGGCGAGCGAGACCGGCGGCTCTCCCGACGCTTCGATCGCGGTCGCGTCGATCGCCCGCTCGACGACGTGGTTCGGCGCGAGCGCGAAGCCGTGCTCGTCGAGCCAGCGCAGCATCGAGTGGTCGTTCCAGCGCGCCGTGGTCCGGAGCTCGCGCGCGCCGCGCTTCGCGGCCTTCGCCGCCAGCGCCTCCAGCATCCGCCCGCCGACGTTGCGGCCCTTCGCGTCCGGGCGCACGCCGATGGTCTCGAGCCGGACCGAAGGCGCCTCGCGGCCGAAGTCGCCGTCCGCGAACCGGCCGAGCACGTAGCCCGCGAGCCCGTCGTCGTCGTCGATCGCGAGCTGCAGGTGCAGCGACGGCTCGCGCAGCGCGTAGGCGAGCCTGCGCTCGAAGTACGCGCGCCGCGTGCGTCCCTCGAGCCGCGCGTCGATCGCGACGACGGCGTCGAGGTCGGATCGCGCGAGCGGCCGCGCGGTCGTCTCGTGCACGGGGGCGATGGTGGACATGGGGTTGCTCCTCGAAAGGGTTCGGGTCAAGGCGCGGCGCAAGCGAACGAGAGCTCGCGGTCGGCGTCGTCGTCGAGCAGGTCGTCGAGCATCGGGAGCAGCGCCATCGACTCCTTCTGCACGTGCGCCACCTGGCGCTCGGTCAGCTCGAGCGCGAGCCGGCGGAAGCGGTCGAGCGCGGCGGCGTCGAGCGCGCCCGCGCCGCGCTCGGCCAGCGGCGCGAGCTCGGCCGCGACCTCGCGGATCGCGTCGTGCTCCTCGCGCAGGAGGTCGGCGATGTCGCCCTCGCCCGCCTCGGCGAGCCGCGGGAAGAGCTCGCGCTCCTCGAAATCGAAATGGTGCGCGATGTCGACGGCGAGGTGGCGCGTGAGCGGCGCGGACAGGCGCTCGAGCGCGTCGCGGTCGTTCGCGACGGCCGCCTGCTCGAGCTTGCCGTAGAGCGCGAGCGCAGCGCGGTGCTCCAGGTCGAGCGCCTGGGGCGTCTGGCGTCGGAAGGTCATGGCGAGCTCTCCGGTGGCGATGCCGTCCCCGCACGCCGCACGTGCCCGAGGACGTTGACGAAGAACGCGGCGTAGGCGATCGCACCCGAGGCTCCGGCGAGCGCGGCGAGCGCGGCGACCTCGGCACTGTCCGCGACGATCGCCGCGGCGAGCAGCGCGAGCGCAGCGAGATGCAGCGCCCGGTGCAGGCGCAGCGGACGCGCCGCCGTCATCGACGAGGGCGTCGGCGGGCGCCTGTGCGGAACCCGATCCCCCCGGAGCGCGCCTTGCGGGCCTCCCCCCAGGGGGGCCGCCGGGCTCGAGGCGGCCCGTCGCCCGGCCGCCGCATGCATCGACGCGAGGAAGGGCACGACGCGCTCGAGGATGCCCAGCACGAAGGTCAGCAGCCATCCGGCGACGAGCGCCGCGCCGAACAGCGTCGCGAGCCGCGGGACGGGGACGCCCCAGGCGAGCGCGAGGGCGAGCGCGAGGCTCGCGAGCAGCGCGCCCCACGCGACGCGAACGAGCGTGAACCCGATGCCGAGCTCGCGCCGCAGGCCGCGCGTCGTCGCCTCGCGCATCAGCTGCACGTGCAGGACCACCGACACTACGCCGAG
>JBGAHH010000087.1:0-17386 GCA_044226265.1 Casimicrobiaceae bacterium
CGCCGGGCCTGCACAGCGCGAGCGCCAGGCCGAGCCGGCGCGGCAGCCACTCGCCGAGGAGCTCGATGGATCGGCCGGCGAAGGGAGCGTCGGGGTCGTACTGGACGTAGCCCGACGCCGTCGCCGCCACCCTCGACAACCGCGGCATCGGCCTTTCGGGTGGCGCGATGCGCGGCGTGCGCGGCGCCGGCGGCGGCGGCGGCCGCGTACCGGCGTCCGCCGCAGCGTGCCACGCGTCCACCCACGCCCGCAGCGCTTCCGCGACGCGCGAGATCGGCGTTGCCCAGTCTCCACGCGTCGGCTGCCGGAACAGCCGGATCGTCGCGTACCACGGCGAGTCGTCCCCATCGAGAAGCCAGCGGAAGTCCGGGGGCGTGGCGGTGAGCATCCACACCGGCTTGTCCATCAGGGCGGCGAGATGGGCGAGACCGGTATCGACGCAGATGACCAGGTCGAGCTCGGCGATCGCCGCGGCCGCGTCCTCGAGGTCGTCGAAGGCGGGTCCGAGGCTCGTCCAGTCCACGCTCGAAGGCACGATCTCCGCCTGCGCGACCGGCGGCCCCTTCTGGAGCCCGAAGAATCGAGCGCCCGGGACCGAAAGCACGGGCGCGAGCGCGTCGAGCCTGAGCGAGCGGTTCCGATCGTTCTGGTGCTTGGGACTTCCCGCCCATGTGACGCCGATGCGCGGCCGGTCCGCCGCACCGAGCCGCGCGCGCCAGCGCGCGGTTCGCTCCGGAAGCGGCACGAGGCGCCCTACCGGCGGCGGAATCGTGTCGAGCGTCGTGCGAAACGCGCGCGGCAGGCTCATCAGGAACGCGAAGTAGTCGATTTCCGGGATCGCATCGCCGTCACGCAGCAGGACGTCGACACCCGGAAGCCGGTCGGCGAGCGGGCCCAGGTGGTTCCGGGCCTGAACGACGACCCGCGCGCCGCGCTCGCGAAGCAGCGGGAAATAGCGGGACAGGTTGAGGATGTCGCCGATTCCCTGCTCGGCGACGATCAGGATCGTCTTGCCTTCCAGCGGCTGACCGTCCCACGCGGGCCGGTCGTACGGCGGTCGCCCGCTCGCCAGCGCATCGGAGATCCATCGGAATTCGTACTGGCGCCAACCTTCGGACAGACGGCCCTGGACGAGCAGCGCGAGGCCCAGCGTCATGTGCCCGTTGGAAACGGGGCGCGAAGGGAGCTCGCGCGCGAGGAGGTCGATCGCCTCCTCCCAGCGCCCGACATTGCAGTAGCACAGCGCGAGATTGACGAACGCATTGCCGCCCGCGCCACCCGGATCGCTGGCCTCGGCGCGCTCCAGCGTCGCGATGGCGGCATCGAGTCGATCGTCGAGCAGCTCGAAGAGACCGAGATGCTCCAGCGCGCGCGTGTGGTTCGGCTCCAGGGCGAGCACGCGCCCGAGGCTCGTCCTCGCAGCGGCCCGATCGTTGACGCCGAGCTGGGCTTCCGCGAGCAGCATCCACGCGGCCGCCGAGCCGGGCTGGTCCGCGGCCAGGCGCTCGTAAAGCGCGATCGCATCCTCCGCGCGCCCGACCGACATCTGGACCGCCGCATACGCGCAAAGGACTTGCGGATCGTCCGGCGCCGCTCGCCAGGCCCGAGCGGCGGCCTCCCTGGCCTTGCCTGCGGCATCGGAATGAAGGAGCACCATGGCGACATCGGCGAGCCCCTTCGGATCGCAATCGTCCAGGTCGATTCGCGCAGCGGCGGCGCGAGCCTCGCGGCCGCGATTCCATCGGCCCAGAAGCCTCATGACGGCGAGGTCGATGCTCGCGTCGCCCGCGCCGCCCGCCGCACGCAGCGTCGCGAGAGCGGGACCGAAGCGGCCTTCGTCGCGCAATGCGTCTGCGCGATCGATCGATGCACGCCTTTCGCCGGCGTCGTCGCGCCTGTCCGCCGACTCGGCAGCGGCCGGGGACGCGACGGTCTCGCGTCGGGAGAACGCACCGAGGATGGACTTGAAGAGCAAGTTCGAACGGGGGCGGGCGGTGAAGCGATTCTATCGCCGCGGCGCCGCTCCCACGCGCAGCGCCTCGCTCAGTTGCAGGTCGTCGGCTTGCAGACCGCGTTCGTCGAGCACACCCACGAAATGGGAGCGGACGGATTCGAAGGCACGACCGGCGTGAGCGAAAGCGTGGCGCCGGTGACGCAAGGCGCGACGCCGGCCGTCCTCATTGCCACGACGATCGTGCCGCCGGTCACCGCGATGCTGTCGACGAAGCGCGCCGCGCCCGCGGAAACGTCGGCGGGAATGCCCGGGGTGCCGCCGTCCATCGTGCTGAGGTCGAACCCGTTCTGGATGCGCTCAGCGATGGACGTTCGACGTCCGTCGACGACGGTCACGGCCTCCGCCAGCTGCGCCTTGCCGGCGTAGATCTGGTATTGCGGGATCGCGATCGCCGCGAGGATGCCGATGATCGCGACGACGATCATCAGCTCGATCAGCGTAAAGGCCTGCTGCGCCTTGCGCATCGCGCCTCCACGAACTCGGTCCCGCACGCCGGCGCGAGGTCCCGACGACGACTATCGGCTACATCCTGTACAGAACGTCATGTGCCAGATGCGAAAAAGGGGCCTGGCGGCCCCTTTTCCGTTGGATCGATCCGGCGACGATCAGCTGCAGGTCGCCGGCTTGCAACCCGCGGCCGCCGTCGAAGAGCAGGTCCACGAGATCGGAGCGTCCTGCGACGACGGGAACGTCGGGGTCAGCGTGACGGTCGCGTCCTTGACGCACGACGCGACGCCCGTGGATTGCATCGTCACCGTGACGACGCCGTTCTCGACTGCCACCGAGTTCGCGTACTTGCCCGCGTTCGAGGCGATCGCCGCCGGGATGCCCAGCGCGCCGCTCGTCGCGCTGGCCGCGCTGCCGGTGACCTGGTACACCTCGCCGATCGCCGTCTTGAGACCCGACGCGATCGTGATCGCGTCCGAAAGCTGCGCCCGGCCCGTATAGTTCTGGTACTGCGGGATCGCAATGGCGGCCAGAATGCCGATGATCGCCACGACGATCATCAGTTCGATGAGCGTGAAGCCTTGTTGAATCCGTTTCATGACGTTCTCCTGATGAGGGTGTCGATCCGACAATCTGCACTAGCAGCGATGCTGGAGCCATCGGAGCAACCCCTGTGCCAGCCGGACGAAGGGAAGCCGATACCGTCGGTTGTGGACCCAAGCAATTGATTCGTCGGACGATTCATGCGACGAACGGCGGCGCCTCGCCTGCGATGACGATGGCATGCGTGCTGATTGTTCGGCGCGATTTCCGGACTTCGACGTGACGTGCGGCGTCACGTGACGCGAAGCGTCACTCGGGGGGCAGGACTTCGAGGCGCACGCCGGCCACTTCGAGGCCGTCGCCGGGTCCGACCGTCCGACCCTCGGGCGGCACGGGCTCGCCGTTGACCGCGGGGGGGGCCGCGCCCTCGCGCGGGATCAGCAGCAGCGCGCCGCCGCGCCGCACGATCGCCGCGACCTGGACGCCCACGCGGCCCACGACGAACTCGTCGCGCGCGACCGGCACGATCCTTCCGGCCGTCGGGCCGGTCAGCACCCGCAGCCGCGCATGCGTCGCCGGATCCGGTCCCCGCGCGGGGGGATCGGCGGGCGGCGGATTGGCGCTCTCGGCCCGCGCCAGCCGGATCGCCGCGAGGTCGGCGTCGAACGAAGGCGCCTCCGCCGACGGCGCCGGGGCGGGCTCCGGCGGCCGCGCGACCGGACGCGGCGTCGCGCGCGCCTCCCCGCGGGCCGGTGGGACATGCAGCTCCTCGTTGAGGTCGTCGTCGATGGGGTTGGCGGCCGGTACCCGCTCGGCGCGCGACTGCGCCGGGGCGACGCGTTCCGCGAGCTCGCGACGATCCTCGCGGGCCTGGACCGCCGCCGGCGGGTCGGGACGAGCGGCGTCGTCGGCAACGTAGACGAGGAGCTGGCGCCCGATGTCGATCTGGTCGCGATCGCGCAGGAAGTGCTTCGCGACGGGCCGTCCGTTCACCAGCGTGCCGTTGGTGCTGCCGAGGTCCTCGAGAAACGAGTCGGCGAGGATCGTGACGACCGCCGCGTGCTCGCCGGACACGGCCGGATACGGCAGGCACACGTCGTTGTCGGCGCGCCGGCCGATCGTCACGCGCTCCTTGGCGAGCGGAATCTCGACCGGGCTCGCGTCTTTCAGGAACAGGACGAGCTTGCCCATGGGGAGCTAGTCTCGCGCGGCGGGCATGCGCCCCGCCTTCGGTCGTCCGAACGACCCGGCGCGAGGCGAGGTCGCGTCCACGGACGGCCCTAGCCTGCTTTCTTGCGCGCGAGGAAGCGCTGCGCCCAGCCGGTCGAGGGCAGGAACTCGGGCGGCACGCGCACGAGGACCACCGAGACGTTGTCGCGCCCGCCGTTCTGGTTGGCGAGGTCGACCAGCTCGGCCGCGGCGACCGCGAGCTCGGCCCGCTTCTCGTCGACGACGCCCTGCACGACGTCGGGGTCGACCATGTCGGTCAGGCCGTCCGAGCACAGGAGGTAGATGTCGTTGGGCTCGAGCCGGTACTCGGCGATGTCCGCGGGCACGATCGCCTCGATGCCGAGCGCGCGCGTCACGAGGTTCTTGTTGAGCGAGTACTTGGCCTGCTCCGCGGTGATCTGGCCGCTGTCGATCTGCTCCTGCAGGAGCGAGTGGTCGTGGGTGAGCTGCTCGAACTTCTCGCCCCGCAGCCGGTAGCAGCGGGAGTCGCCGATGTGCCCGATCGACACGCGGTTGCCGAAGAACACCGCCGCGACGATCGTCGTGCCCATGCCCGCGCATTCGGGACGCGCCTGGGCGGCGTCGTAGATGCCCTTGTTCGCCGCCGCGATCTGCTGCTGCAGCAGGAGCGCGGCGTGCGAGAGGCCGGTCTGCGAGTCGACCTTGGAGAGCTCGCGGCCCGACGAGAGCTCGGGGAGCATGCCGGTCGACACGACGTTGACCGCGATCCCGCTCGCGACCTCCCCGGCGTTGTAGCCGCCCATCCCGTCGGCGAGGATCGCGATGCCCGCGCCCGGATCGACGAAGACCGCGTCCTCGTTGTGCGAGCGCACCATCCCCGGATGCGACAGGGAGGCGACGTCGAGGTCGACGCGGTCGTTCATCGGCGAAGGAAGGGCGAGGGGCGGGGCGCGGGGCCCGGGGAAGCGCGGCGGACGGGGTGACGGGCGGGCACGGGAAGCGAGTGTAAAAGACGGCGCGGCCGGAGGCGAGCATCGGGCGGCCGCCGCATGGGACGGCCCCGCGCGCAGGGGCGGCCTCGGGGATGGCCGGGCCGGTCAGCCCGGGGCCGAGCCGGACGGCTCCCCTCGCCTGCCCTTCAGGAACTGCGCCACCGCGATCACCAGGACGATGCAGGCGATCGGCAGCGCCCAGTGGAGCCACGGCGCGTGGGCGTTGATCCAGCCTTCGGCGGCACGGTCCGTCACCGCCATCTCGCCGGCCACGTAGCCCAGGAGACCCCCGCCCGCGAGCACGAGGATCGGGAAGCGCTCGATCGCCTTCATGATGAGCTGGCTGCCGGCGATCACCAGCGGGATCGACACCACGAGGCCGAAGACGAGCAGGAACACGCTGCCCTTGGCGGCGGCGGCGACGCCGATCACGTTGTCGAGGCTCATCACGAGGTCGGCGATGATGACGGTCCGCACCGCGCCCAGGAGCTTGTTGCTCGCCTGGACCTCCTCGTGGCCCTCGCCGTCGTCCTCGGCGATCAGCTTGACGCCGATCCACAGGAGCAGGAGGCCGCCGATGATCTTGAGCCACGGCAGGTCGAGCAGCGCGACGGCGAAGAACGTCAGGATGATCCGCAGGACCACCGCGCCGGCGGCCCCCCAGATCACGCCCCACTTGCGCTGCTGCGGGGGCAGGTTGCGGCACGCGAGCGCGATCACCACCGCGTTGTCGCCCGACAACAGGATGTTGATGACGATGATCTCGAGGCCCGCCAGCCAGAACTGGGGCGATCCGAACTCCACTTGATGCTCCTCCTACGCCGGCTTCCTGGTGCGCTGCCGGGCGCGGCTCGTCTACAGCACCGACTTCAAGAGCTTCCCCATCTCGGCGGGGTTCTTGGTGACCTTGATGCCGCAGGCTTCCATGACCGCGAGCTTCTCCTGCGCCGTGCCCTTGCCGCCCGAGATGATCGCGCCCGCGTGGCCCATCCGCTTGCCGGGCGGCGCGGTGACGCCCGCGATGAAGCCGACGATCGGCTTCTTCATGTTCGCCTTCGCCCACTGCGCGGCGGCCTCCTCGTCGCTGCCGCCGATCTCGCCGATCATCACGACGGCGTCGGTGTCCGGGTCGTCGTTGAACATCCGCAGCACGTCGATGTGCTTCAGGCCGTTCACCGGGTCGCCCCCGATGCCGACCGCGGTCGACTGGCCGAGCCCGAGCTCGGTCAGCTGGCCGACCGCCTCGTAGGTGAGCGTGCCCGAGCGCGAGACGACGCCGATGCGGCCCTTGCGGTGGATGTGGCCCGGCATGATGCCGATCTTGATCTCGTCGGGCGTGATGACGCCGGGGCAATTCGGCCCGAGCAGCAGCGTCCTCGACCCCTTCATCCGGTCGCGCGTGCGGATCATGTCGCGCACCGGGATGCCTTCGGTGATGCAGACGACCAGCTCGAGCCCGGCGTCGACCGCCTCGTCGATCGCCGCGGCCGCGAACGGCGGCGGCACGTAGATCACGCTCACCGTCGCGCCGGTGGCGGCCTTCGCGTCCTTCACGGTCGCGTAGATCGGGATGCCCTCGAAGTCCTCGCCGGCCTTCTTCGGGTTGACGCCGGCGACGAAGCACGCGCGGCCGTTCGCGTAGTCGCGGCACATGCGCGTGTGGAACTGGCCGGTCTTGCCGGTGATCCCCTGCGTGATCACCTTCGAGTCGCGGTTCACCAGGATCGACATGGCTACTTCCCCCTCGCCGCCGCGACGACCTTCTCGGCCGCTTCCGCCATGTTGGAGGCCGAGATGATCGGCAGGCCCGACTCCGCGAGGATCTTGCGCCCGAGCTCCTCGTTGGTCCCCTTCATCCGGACGACCAGCGGGACCTTCAGCGCGACCGCCTTGGACGCGGCGACGACGCCCTGCGCGATCGTGTCGCACTTCATGATGCCGCCGAAGATGTTGACGAGGATCGCCTTGAGGTGCGGGTTGCGCAGCATGATCTTGAACGCCTCGGTCACCTTCTCGGCGGTCGCGCCGCCGCCGACGTCGAGGAAGTTGGCGGGCTCGCCGCCGTAGAGCTTGATCGTGTCCATCGTCGCCATCGCGAGGCCGGCGCCGTTGACGAGGCAGCCGATGTCGCCGTCGAGCGAGATGTACGAGAGGTCGAACTTCGACGCCTCGATCTCGGCGGGGTCCTCCTCGTCGAGGTCGCGCATCTCGACGATCTCGGGGTGGCGGAACAGCGCGTTCGCGTCGAAGTTGAGCTTCGCGTCGAGCGCGACGACGCGGCCGTCCTTCGTCAGGATCATCGGGTTGATCTCGGCGAGCGACGCGTCGGTCTCGTCGAACACGCGGTAGAGCCCCTGCAGCATCGCGCGTGCCTCGGGAAGGCTGCCGCCGGGGATGCCGATCTTCCGCGCGACGTCGTCGGCCTGCGCATCGGTGAGCCCGGTCCTCGGGTCGACGAACACGCGGTGGATCTTCTCGGGGGTCTTCGCGGCGACCTCCTCGATGTCCATGCCGCCCTCGGAGCTCGCCATCAGCGCGACGCGCTGCGTCACGCGGTCGACGACCATGCCGACGTAGAGCTCCTTCGCGATCGCGGCGCCGTCCTCGATCAGCAGCCGGCGCACCTTCTGGCCGTTCGGCCCGGTCTGGTGCGTCTTCAGCTGCATGCCGAGGATCTGCGAGGCCAGCGTGCGCACCTCGTCGAGCGAGCGCGCGAGCTTGACGCCCCCTCCCTTGCCGCGGCCGCCCGCGTGGATCTGCGCCTTGACGACCCACACCGGCCCCGGCAGCGACTTCGCGGCGCGCACCGCGTCGTCGACCGAGAACGCCGGGATGCCGCGCGGCACCGGGAGTCCGAATCGCCGGAAGATTTCCTTGCCCTGGTATTCGTGGATCTTCACGTCCTCGCTCCGTGGTGCAATCCGGGCCTGTCGTCAACGGGCCGCGCGCGCCTCCGCGGTGCGCGCGGAACGACGCCTCACGCGGCGCCCCGGTACCACTTCGGGTACCAGCGCCGCACCGTGTCCGAGCTCGACTCGAGCGCGTGGCAGCGATCGATCTGGAAGGGCTTGTGCCGACCGTCGTCCTCCGGCACGAGACCCGCGAACGTCTGCACCGCGGCCGTCGGAAGATGGCCGACCAGCTCGGTCAGGTGCGAGCATCCGTGCACGCCGCCCAGCCGCTCCTTCACCGCCTTGCGGAAGCCGTTGACGAGATTCGCGCCCACGAGCTTCGCGTACGCGGGCTCGATCGCCTGGCAGCCGCCGGGATAGGGCGCGGCCGGGATGCTCGCCTCGACCGCGCGGATCGTGAATTCCCGGTCGATCGTCACGCGGATCCACATGTCGTGGACCGCCTCGCCGGGCGCGCGAACGCCGGTCATCAGCGAGAACGCGTGCGACTTCGTGTCGAGGAGCCGGGCCTCGAGGTCGAAGAGCCCGTCGTCGCGGCGATAGCCGTCGCACACGACGCTTCGCGTGTGCAGGTGCTCTCGCGGGGCGGGCGGAGGTAGCGGCATCGGGCGGGCGTTCGGCGTGGCGTCCTGCGTGCGCGGCCCGCCGGGGTCGCGCCGGATCGGCGGCCGTCCCGGCGCGGCTACAATGGGGCAAAACCCCAGCATTTTACGACGCGCCTCGAGAGCGCCGCAACCGGAGGTCTCCCCGATGGCCTACGTGCTGGCCCTGGACCAGGGCACGACCAGCTCGCGCGCGATCCTGTTCGACGCCGCGGGGACGATCCGCGCCGTGGCTCAGCAGGAGTTCCGCCAGATCTTCCCGCAGGGCGGCTGGGTCGAGCACGACGCGACCGAGATCTGGGCGACGCAGTCCGCGGTCCTGCACGGTGCGCTCGCGCAGGGAGGCGTCGACGCGCGCGACGTCGCGGCGATCGGCATCACGAACCAGCGCGAGACGACCGTCCTCTGGGAGCGCGCGAGCGGCCGGCCGGTGGCCAACGCGATCGTCTGGCAGGACCGGCGCACCGCGGGCACCTGCGACGCGCTGCGCGAGGCGGGGCGCGCCCCCCTCTTCCAGGCGAAGACCGGCCTCGTGCTCGACGCGTACTTCTCCGGCACCAAGCTCAAGTGGCTGCTCGACCACGTCCCCGGCGCCCGCGAGCGCGCGCGCCGCGGCGAGCTCGCGTTCGGCACGATCGACAGCTGGCTCGTGTGGAACCTCACGAAGGGCGCGGTCCACGCGACCGACCCGTCCAACGCGAGCCGCACCCTGCTGTTCGACATCCACCGCGGCGACTGGGACGACGAGCTGTGCGCGCTCCTCGACGTGCCGCGCGAGGTGCTGCCGGCCGTCGTGCCGTCGTCGGGCGTGTGCGGCAGCGCGTCGATCGGCGGCGCGACGATCCCGATCGCCGGGATCGCGGGCGACCAGCAGGCCGCGCTGTTCGGGCAGGCCTGCCACGCGCCCGGGCTCGCCAAGAACACCTACGGCACCGGCTGCTTCCTGCTGATGAACACCGGCACGAAGGCGGTCGCGTCGTCGAACCGGCTGCTCACGACGGTCGCGTGGTCGCGGCAGGGAAGGACCGACTACGCGCTCGAAGGATCGGTGTTCATCGGCGGCGCCGTCGTCCAGTGGCTGCGCGACGGCCTCGGCATCATTCGCCACGCGCGCGACGTGCAGGCGCTCGCGGCGAGCGTCCCGGACAACGGCGGCGTCGTGCTCGTGCCGGCGTTCGCGGGCCTGGGCGCGCCGCACTGGGATCCGTACGCGCGCGGCGCGATCTTCGGCCTCACGCGCGGCGCGACCGCAGGCCACATCGCGCGGGCCGCGCTCGAGTCGATCGCGCTGCAGAGCCGCGACGTGCTCGTCGCGATGCAAAAGGACGCGCGCATCACGCTCTCGGGGCTGCGCGTCGACGGCGGCGCCGCCGCGAACGACCTCCTGATGCAGTTCCAGGCCGACGTGCTGGGCGTGCCGGTCGTCCGCCCGAAGGTGCTCGAGACGACCGCGCTCGGGGCCGCCTACCTCGCCGGCCTCGCGGTCGGCTACTGGAAGGACACGGCCGAGGTCGCCGCGAACTGGCAGGTCGACCGCGAGTTCGAGCCCGCGATGCCGCGCGAGCGCGTCGCCGCGATCGTCGGCGAGTGGGAGAAGGCGGTGGAGCGAAGCAAGCGGTGGGAAGGCTGAAGTCGTAGATAGTAGGTAGTAGATAGTAGGTAGGAAACGCTCGCCAAGCCGATGCCGCTCGGCATGGCGTTGCCGCTACGCACTACCTACTACCTACTACCTGCCGCTCTCGGCTCCTACGCGTCAAACGGCGATGAGCGACCTCACGTCCTTCGCGTCCATCTCGCCCGCCGGGCCAGACGCGACGATCTCGCCGCGGCTCATCACCGCGTAGGTGTCGGCGAGCTTCTTCGCGAAGTCGTAGTACTGCTCGCAGAGCAGGATCGCGAGGCCGCGCTCCTTCGCGAGCCTCGCGATCACGCGGCCGATCTCCTCGATGATCGACGGCTGGATGCCCTCGGTCGGCTCGTCGAGGATCAGGAGCTTCGGCGCGCCCATCAGCGCGCGGCCGATCGCGAGCTGCTGCTGCTGCCCGCCCGAGAGGTCGCCGCCGCGGCGCGAGCGCATCTGGCGCAGCACCGGGAAGAGCTCGTCGATCCAGAGCGGGATCTCGTCGTTGCCGCGCGAGGCCGCCCCGATGCGCAGGTTCTCCTCGACCGTGAGGCGCGGGAAGATCTCGCGGCCCTGCGGCACGTAGCCGAAGCCGCGGGCGACGCGCTCCTCGGGCCGCCGGCCGTCGAGGCGCTCGCCGTTCCAGGCGATCTCGCCCGAGCGCGCCGGCACGAGCCCCATCAGGCAGCGCAGCAGCGTCGTCTTGCCGACGCCGTTGCGCCCGAGCAGCGCGGTCACCTCGCCCGCCTTCGCGACGATCGACACGCCGCGCAGGATGTGGCTGCCGCCGTAGTACTGGTTGAGGTCGGTGACGTCCAGCATCTTCGATCGCTCCCTTGTCCCGATTCGCGCGCGTCCCGCGAGGCGAGGCGGACGGCGCTCGCGCCGTGGCGACGTCAACGCCCGAGGTAGACCTCGACGACGGCCTCGTTCGCCTTCACCTCGTCGAGCGTGCCTTCCGCGAGCACGCGTCCCTCGTGCAGCACCGTCACCCGCTTCGCGATGCGCCGGACGAACTCCATGTCGTGCTCGACGACGACGATCGACTGGCGTCCCTCCAGCGCGACGAGCAGGTCGGCGAGGCGCTCGGCCTCCTCGTCGGTCATGCCGGCGACCGGCTCGTCGAGGAGCAAGAGCCGCGGCTCCTGCGCGAGCAGGATGCCGATCTCGAGGCGCTGCTTCTGGCCGTGCGCGAGGAGCCCGGCGGACCGCGTCGCCTCGTCCTCGAGCCGGATCGTGGCGAGCAGCTCGTCGATGCGTCGCGCCTCGTCGAGCGTCGTGCGCCACGAGAGCCCCCGCCACCAGCGGCGGTCGCCCTTGAGCGCGAGCTCGAGGTTCTCCCAGACCGTGTGCTGCTCGAACACCGTCGGCTTCTGGAACTTGCGGCCGATGCCGGCCTGCGCGATCGCGCTCTCGCTCATGCGCGTCAGGTCGATCGTCTGACCGAAGAACACCTTGCCCCGGTCGGGGCGCGTGCGGCCGGTGATCACGTCCATCATCGTCGTCTTGCCGGCGCCGTTGGGCCCGATCACGCAGCGCAGCTCGCCGTCGTCGATCGCGAGCGACAGGTCGGAGAGCGCCTTGAAGCCGTCGAAGCTGACCGTCACCCCGTCGAGGTAGAGGATGACCTTGTGCGAGACGTCGACCTCGCCTTCGCGCACCGGGTGGCCGTAGCCGGCCAAACCTCCGGCGAGCGTGGCCGCGCCGGCGTCCGGACGCAGCGCGGACACGGCGCTCACGGCTTGCGCCTCCGGAGGAGGCCGGCGACGCCCCGCGGCAGGAACAATGTCGCGGCGACGAACAGCGCGCCGAGGAAGAAGAGCCAGATCTCCGGGAACGCGGCGGTGAGGACGCTCTTCGCGCCGTTCACGAGCGCGGCGCCGACGATCGGGCCGACGAGCGTCCCGCGGCCGCCGACCGCGACCCAGATCACCATCTCGATCGAATTCGCCGGCGCCATCTCGCTCGGGTTGATGATGCCGACCTGCGGCACGTAGAGCGCGCCGGCGATGCCGCACAGCACCGCCGAGAACGTCCAGACGAAGAGCTTGTAGGGCAGCGGGTCGTAGCCGGTGAACATCACGCGCGACTCGGCGTCGCGGATCGCGGTGACCACGCGCCCGAGCTTCGAGCGCACGATCGCGCGGCAGGCGACCAGCCCGCCGGCGAGCGCGAGCCCGGTGATCACGAACAGCGCGACGCGCGTCTCGATCGCCGCGATCGGGAATCCCAGGATGCGCTTGAAGTCGGTGAAGCCGTTGTTGCCGCCGAAGCCGGTGTCGTTGCGGAAGAACAGCAGCATCGCCGCGTAGGTGAGCGCCTGCGTGATGATCGACAGGTAGACGCCCTTGACGCGCGACCGGAACGCGAACCAGCCGAACACGAACGCGACGGCGCCGGGCACGAGCACGACCATCGCGATCGCCCACAGGAACGAATCGGACCCGTGCCAGAACCACGGGAACGCCTTCCAGTCGAGGAACACCATGAAGTCCGGCAGGTCGCTCTGGTAGACGCCGTCGCGGCCGATCTGCCGCATCAGGTACATGCCCATCGCGTAGCCGCCGAGCGCGAAGAAGAGCCCGTGGCCGAGCGAGAGCACGCCGCAGTAGCCCCACACGAGGTCGAGCGCGACCGCGCACAGCGCGTAGCACATGATCTTGCCGGCCAGCGTCAGGCCGTACGCCGACATCGCGAACGGGCTGTCGTCGGGGACGACGAGCGCGGCGAGGGGCACGAGCACGCAGTTGACGACGAGCGCCAGCAGCAGCACCGCCCAGCCGGTGCGCGTGAACAGCGGCGTGCGCGGCGGAGCGTCGGCGCGCGGCGCGACGGTCGCGAGGTCGGTCAGCGCGTTCATGCCCGCACGCTCAGGCCTCCGCCGCGCGGCCCTTCAGGGCGAAGAGGCCCTGCGGTCGCCGCTGGATGAACAGCACGATCATCACCAGCACCGCGATCTTCGCGAGCACCGCGCCGGCGAAGGGCTCGAGCAGCTTGGAGACCACGCCGAGGCCGAGCGAGCCGACGACCGTGCCCGCGAGCTGGCCGACGCCGCCCAGGACGACCGCCATGAACGAATCGATGATGAACGCCTGCCCGAGGTCGGGGCCGACGTTGCCGACCTGCGAGAGCGCGCAGCCGCCGAGGCCAGCGACGCCGCTCCCGAGGCCGAACGCGAGCATGTCGATCCGGCGCGTCGGGACGCCGACGCAGGCGGCCATCGCGCGGTTCTGCGTGACGGCGCGGACGAAGAGCCCGAGGCGCGTCTTCGCGAGGATCAGCCAGACGCCCGCGACGACGAGCGCCGAGAACGCGACGATGGCGAGGCGGTTCCACGGCAGCGTGAGGTTCGCGGCGAGCGCGATGCCGCCGCTCATCCACGACGGGTTCGCGACCTCGACGTTCTGCGCGCCGAACAGCGTGCGCACGAGCTGGATCAGGAGCAGGCTGATCCCGAAGGTCGCGAGCAGCGTCTCGAGCGGCCGGCCGTACAGGTAGCGGATCACCGTGCGCTCGATCACGATGCCCACGAGGGCCGATGCGACGAACGCCGCCGGGATCGCGGCGGCGAGGTACCAGTCGACCGCGCCGGGCAGGTGCGCGCGGAACGCGTTCTGCACGAGCCAGGTCGTGTAGGCGCCGATCATCAGGAGCTCGCCGTGCGCCATGTTGATGACGCCCATGAGCCCGTAGGTGATCGCGAGGCCGAGCGCCGCGAGCAGCAGGATGCTGCCGAGGCTGATGCCGTAGAAGACCGAGCCCGCCACCGCGGCGGTGCGCCCGCGTGCGTCGATCGTCGCGATCGCCGACTGCGCGGCCGAGCGCAGATCGGCGTCGGCCTCCTTGAACGAGCCGTCGGCGTTCTTCTCGACGAACGGGAGCAGCAGCAGGCGAGTCGCGGGCGAGCGGCTGTCGGCGAGCTTCCCGATCGCGTCGAGCTTCTTCGCGCGATCGTCGCCCGCGAGCGCGGCGGCGGCCTGCACCAGGCCGAGGCGCTCCCTGAGGCCGGGATCGGCCTCGCGCGCGATCGCGGCGTCGAGCACCGCGCCGTCGACGCCCTGCGGATCCTTCTCGAGCGCCGCGATCGCCTTCGACCGCTCGTCCGCGTCGGCCGACGACAGCGCGAACGCCGCGAGCGCGGTCTCGATCTCGCGGCGCAGGCGGTTGTTGACGACCAGGTCCTCGGCGTCGGGCGGGATCGCGGCGACGGCGGCGCCGGTCGCGGCGTCCGTGGCCTTGTCGTCGACGACGACGAGCACCTCCTTCGCCGACTCGGAGGCCTTCACCTGGCCGGCGAGCACCGCCTCGATGAGCTTCCGCGCAGCCGGGTCCTGCGTCGCCGCGAGCGCGCGCACGGCCTCGGCGCGCTCGTCGCCGTCGCCGGTGCCGAGCTTCAGCACGACGTCGGCGGGCAGCGCGAGGGCGAGCCCGGGGAGAGCCGCCAGCGCGAGCGCGGCGGCGAGGATGAGTCTTCTCATGTAAGCCGGCGCGGGCCGGGATCCGGGGTGAAGCGGCCCCGGCCCGCGCTCGAGCGTCAGGACGCCGCGATCACTTCTTCTCCGGCTCGTCCTTCTTCTTGTCGTTGCCTTCGATGTACTGGCTCCAGGGCTGCGCGCGCACCGGGCCCTTGGTCTTCCACACGACGTTGAACTGGCCGCTGGGCTGGATCTCGCCGATGAACACCGGCTTGTGCAGGTGGTGGTTCTTCTCGTCCATCTTGATCGTGAAGCCGTCGGGCGCCGCGAAGCTCTGGCCGCCCATCGCGACGACGACCTTGTCGGTGTCGAAGCTCTTCGCCTTCTCGACCGCCTGCTTCCACATCATGATGCCGACGTAGGTCGCCTCCATCGGGTCGTTCGTGAGCGGCTTGTCGGCGCCCGGCAGGTTCTTCGCCTTCGCGTACGCGGCCCACTTCTTCTTGAAGTCCTCGTTGACCGGGTTCTTGAGCGACATGAAGTAGTTCCACGCCGCCAGGTGGCCGACGAGCGGCTTGGCGTCGACGCCGCGCAGCTCCTCCTCGCCCACCGAGAACGCGACGACCGGCACGTCGGTCGCCTTCAGGCCCTGGTTGCCGAGCTCCTTGTAGAACGGCACGTTCGAGTCGCCGTTGATCGTCGAGACCACCGCGGTCTTGCCGCCCGCCGCGAACTTCTTGATGTCGGCGACGATCGTCTGGTAGTCGGAGTGGCCGAACGGCGTGTACTTCTCGTCGATGTCGGACTCCTTGACGCCCTTCGACTTCAGGAACGCGCGCAGGATCTTGTTGGTCGTGCGCGGGTAGACGTAGTCGGTGCCGAGGAGCACCCAGCGCTTCGCGCCGCCGCCTTCCTTGCTCATCAGGTACTCGACGGCCGGGATCGCCTGCTGGTTCGGCGCCGCGCCCGTGTAGAACACGTTCTTCGACAGCTCCTCGCCCTCGTACTGCACCGGGTAGTACAGCAGGCCGTTCAGCTCCTCGAAGACCGGCAGCACCGACTTGCGCGACACCGACGTCCAGCAGCCGAACACCGCCGCGACCTTGTCCTGCGTGATGAGCTGGCGCGCCTTCTCGGCGAACAGCGGCCAGTTCGACGCCGGGTCGACGACGACCGGCTCGATCTTGTAGCCCATGACGCCGCCCTTGGCGTTGATCTCGTCGAACGCCATCAGCGCGACGTCCTTCAACACGGTCTCGCTGATGGCCATCGTGCCGGACAGCGAGTGCAGGACGCCGACCTTGACGGTCTTGGCCTGTGCGAGGGCCTGCGTCGGCGCGGCGCCGATCAGCGCGGCGACGATCGCGGCCTTCAGGAGCGAACGACGTGACGATTGCATGGATCTCCCTCTCTCAAGCGAAACGACGCGGAGGAGCCGCGCCACCGGCTCGATGTTCAGCAAGCGGTATGCCATGCGCGGAGCACGCCGATTTCATGCGTCGAATCATGCAATTGCCTGCGACATCGCCGACGGCGACGCGAGCTTCGGGCGAGGCCGGCGCACCAACCCGAAGCGCGTGCCGGTGCGCCGCGCCGAATCGGTGCGCCGCCGGCCGCAGGGCTCGCAACCCCTTGCGCCAGGCCGATCGCGTGCATATACTCGCAATTCCGTGCATACACGCCTAACGCCCCGGATCCCGTGAGCTCCCGGCCGAATGCCCCGCTCGACGAAGTCGCCTGCGCCTGCGGACGGCTGCGCCGCGCGTCGCGCGCCCTCACGCAGTTCTACGACGACGCGCTCGCGCCGACCGGGCTCAGGGTCACGCAGTTCTCGCTGATGCGAACGCTGGCCCGCGAAGGCACCGCGCGCGTCACCGCGATCGCGCGCACCCACATGCTCGACCGCACCGCGCTCTCGCGCGCGCTCGACCCGCTCCTTGAGCGCGGCTATGTGCGGGTGGCCCCCGGGCGCGACGCGCGGACGCGCGAGGTCACGCTCACCCGGGCGGGCGCGGCCGCGCTGGACGCCGCCTCCGCCGGCTGGAAGCGCGCGCAGGCGGTGGTGGCGAAGCGGCTGGGCCGCGATCGCCTGGACGACCTCATCGACGTGCTCGGCGACCTCGAGTCCCTCCATCCGGACGCTTCCGAGCGTCCCGCAACGAAAGTCGAATCGTGACCCGTGCCTCCCGCGCCGACTGGCGCACGCCGACCGCCGTCCTGATCTGCGGCGGCATGATCCTCACGCTGTCGCTCGGGCTGCGTCACGGCTTCGGGCTCTTCCTGCAGCCGATGTCGGCCGATCTCCATTGGGGCCGCGAGACCTTCGCGCTCGCGATGGCGATGCAGAACCTCGTCTGGGGCGCGGCGCAGCCGTTCGCGGGCATGCTCGCCGACAAGTACGGGACCGGACGCGTCGCCGCGGGCGGCGCGCTCCTCTACATCGCCGGCCTCGTGCTGATGGCGAACCCGGTCGCGCCTTGGGCGTTCGTGCTCACGACGGGCGTGCTGATCGGCCTCGGCCTCTCGGGCGTGTCGTTCTCGGTGATCCAGGGCGTCGTGGGCCGGCGCTACCCGCCCGAGAAGCGCAGCATGGCCCTCGGCATCTCGGCGGCGGCCGGCTCGTTCGGCCAGTTCGCGATGCTGCCGCTC
>JBGAHH010000164.1:0-2248 GCA_044226265.1 Casimicrobiaceae bacterium
TTGAACGGCGAGACCTTGAACCGCGACAGCAGCCACTGGATCGCGACGCCGATCGCGAAGAACAGCGGCACGATGATCACGAGCGTCGCCAGCGGATCCATGCCGCCGGCGCCCGCGAGCTCGTAGCACAGGTAGGCCGCGAGGAAGACGAGCGCGAAGTGCGCGAGGTTGATGACGTGGAGCAGGCCCCAGGCGAGCCCGAGCCCAAGCCCGATCAGCCCGTAGAGCCCGCCGATGAACACGCCGGCGAGCAGCGACTGCGCGACGAGCGTCGCGCTGGGCAGGTTCACGCGGATTCCTCCGGCGCCGTCCGGCGGACCGGCACCGCTGCGCCGCCGCGCCGTCCCCCGGTGCCGGACGCGTGTCCGACACCGGAGGTCGCGGCGTTCATTGCACGCGGAGCGTCGCGCCCGGCGCGGCGAACTGCTTCGGGTAGACGGTGACCCACCGGCCGTCCTGCACCTGCTTCACGCGCATCAGGTCGTCGCCGTAGTTCGACGGGCCGTCGAAGCGCAGCTTGCCCTGGATCGTGTCGACCGTGTGGGTCCTGAGCCAGTCGCAGATCTTCCTGTCGTCGAGGCTGTTCGTGCCCTTCACGCCCGCCTCGAGGATCTGCCAGGCGGTGAACGACGCGGCGGCCTGCACTTCGACCGCCGTGTCGGGGATGCCGGCCTTCGCGGCGCGCACGTGGTACTCGTCGATGAACGCCTTCGCGCCCGGCGCGTTCGTGTACGGGAGGTGCTCCTCGAACACCGTCATCGACAGCGCGTTCTTCGCGAGCGGCGACTTCGACATCGGCCCCGGCGCCGGGTACATGTAGAAGTGCATCGGCGGCGAGTAGTCGATCTTGCTCATCGCCTCGAGCAGCTGGTTGCCCTCGAGGCCGATCGCGCCGACCCAGACGAAGTCCGGCTTCGCGTCCTTGATGCGCGCGGCGATCGGGCCGTAGTCGAGGTTGCCGAAGTCCCACTCGAGGAACAGCACCTCGGTCATGCCGCGCTTCTTCGCGAGCTCGCGCGCGCCGAGCGACATGAAGTGCACCGACGGGAACTTGCTCGTGACCACCGCGATCGTCTTCGGCGGCTTCGACGTCGCGGCGAGCGCGTTGAACACCGTGTTCGGCACCGTGACCTCGGGCACCGGCCCGAGCGACCACGCCGGGAACTGGCACTCGTACTTGGCGAGCGACGGGATGCCGAACGTGTGGTGGACGAGCACCTTGTCGTAGCGCTGCGCGACGCCCATCGCCGACAGGATCGCGCCGGTCGCGTACGGGCCCATCAGGAGGTCGACCTTGTCGACGGTGAGGAGCTGTTCGTAGAGCGTTCGCGCGAGATCGGGCTTGCTCTGGTCGTCCTTGACGATCCACTCGACCTTGCGGCCGAGCAGGCCGCCGCGCTGGTTCAGCTGGTCGACGTAGATCTCGCCGACCGTCTTGTGCACGAGCGCGGTCGCGGCGAGCGGGCCGGTGAGCGCGAGCGTGCTGCCGATCCTCACCGGCTGCTGCGCGTTCGCGCCGGCCGCCGCGAACAGCAGCGTCCCCAGGGCCGCGAGCGCGAGCCCCCTGCCAATGCGGTGCTTCATCGGATCCTCCTGGTGCGTGGTCGCGTTCCGGGCGGTTCGGCCTCGCCGCCGCCTCTTCGTCGCGACCGGGAGCATACCTTGGCTGCCCCGTCCGCGCGAATGGCGCGTCAGCGGGCCGCGGGCGCCTCGTGGTTGACGATGAACTCGGGGTGCAGCGGCGGCCCCCAGACGTAGATCGAGTCCTCGCCCGGGTGGTCGGCCGCGGGCCAGTCGAGGCTCGCCGGCACGTAGTCGATGTCGAACGAGTACTCGGCCCAACTCTTCCACGGGTCGCGCACGTAGTAGAAATAGTTCGAGCCGATCACGTGCCGGCCGACGCCCCAGCCCTCGCCGTAGCCGTGGTTGCGCATCTGCTCCGAGCCGCGCCCGACCTCGTCGATGCTGCCGACGTCCCAGCTCGAATGGTGGTAGCCGGGGCGGTCCGACTTGGCGAACGCCAGCACGTGGTGGTCGCTGCCGTGCACCGCGTGCATGAACGCGATGACGTCGGCCGAGTGGTCGGAGAGCCGCATCCCGAGCACGTCGGTGTAGAACTTCACGATGCGCGTGACGTCGGGCGTGAACCGCAGGACGTGCGACAGGCGGCGCGGGCGCACCCGGCCGGCCTTGCTGCGCGCGGGCGCGGCGCCCTTGCCGGGCGCCACCGGAGGCTCGACGGTGTGCG
>JBGAHH010000088.1:0-17130 GCA_044226265.1 Casimicrobiaceae bacterium
GGACGACGTGGCGGATCGGCGCGCCGGTCGCGCCGGTGCGCTCGCCGCGCGCGAGCTCGTCGGCGATCGCGGCCACGCGCGAGCGCGTCGCGCGGAAGGCGGCCCGCACGTCCGCGCCGTCGACCGAGAGCGGCGAGGACGAGACGTCGCGCAGCGCCGGGTGCAGCACCGGCCGGGCCTCGGTCACGTTGATCTTCTCGCCGGCGAACATCGCGGCGATCCAGCGCTCGACGCCCGCGTCCGCCGCGAGGGTGCAAAGCTCGCCGAGGATCTCCGGCGTGATGCGCTCCTTCGCGAGGTCGACGCGGAAGCCCTCCCACTCGAAGGTCAGCCGCTCGACGCGGCGCGGATCGCGCTCGAACAACGAGGCGAGCGGGGTGGCCGCGAGCGTGTGCGCGGCGGCGCGGAGCGAGTCGGGGAGCGCCAGCGTCATATACACTGCGATTGTAACCACTCGCCGTCCCGATGACGCCCGACGCCCGCCCGCCGACGCCGACGACCGACGACGCGGACAAGGACCGGCCGCTCCGCGACGACACGCGGCTCCTCGGCCGCATCCTGGGCGACGTGCTCCGGCACCAGGCCGGGGAAGCGGGCTACCGGCGCATCGAGGCGATCCGCCAGGCGGCGGTCCGCTTCCGGCGCGGGCAGGGAGACGAGGCGGAAGCGGCGCGCGCCGAGCTCGCGCGGCTGATGGACGGCCTGCCGATCGCCCAGGTGCTCGACGTCGTCCGCGCGTTCTCGTACTTCTCGCAGCTCGCGAACCTCGCCGAGGACGTGCACCAGAACCGGCGCCGCCGGCTGCACGCGCTCGCCGGATCGCCTCCGCAGCGCGGCAGCCTCGAGGCTTCGCTCGCGTCGCTCGCGGCCCAGGGCGTCGGGGTGGACGCGATCGCGCGCTGGTGCGGACAGGCGCGGCTGTCGCCGGTGCTGACCGCGCACCCGACCGAGGTGCAGCGCAGGAGCATCCTCGACGCGGAGCGCGGCATCGCGGAGCTCGTGTCGCGGCGCGACCGGATGACGCTCACGCCCGCCGAGCGCGCCGACGACGAGCGGCGCCTCGGCCGTCGCGTGCTCGGCCTCTGGCAGACCGCCATGCTGCGCCTCTCGCGGCTGCAGGTCGTCGACGAGATCGAGAACGGCCTCGCGTACTACCGCTACACGTTCCTCGACGAGCTGCCCGCGCTCTACGCGGACCTCGCCTCGCGCCTGGGCGACGAGGCGCTCGGCGGGCGCCTGCTGCCGCCGTTCCTGCGCATGGGATCGTGGATCGGCGGCGACCGCGACGGCAATCCGTTCGTGACCGCGCGCACGCTCGTCCACGCGGTGCGCGCGCAGTCCACCGTCGCGTTCGAGCACTACCTCGACGAGGTGCACCGGCTCGGGAGCGAGCTCTCGCTGTCGACGCGGCTCGTGCGGCCGACGGTGGCGCTCCTCGAGCTCGCGCAGGCGGCGAACGACGCGAATCCGCACCGGCAGGACGAGCCCTACCGCCAGGCGTTGATCGGCGTCTACGCGCGCGTGGCCGCGACGGCGCGGTCGAAGTCCGACGCGCCGATCGCGCGCGCGCCGCAGGTCGAGCGGCCGCCCTACGCGTCGCCCGCGGAGCTCGACGCCGACCTCGCGACGATCGCGGCGTCGCTCGCGACGCACGGCGCGTCGGCGCTCGCCGAGGAGCGGCTCGTGCCGCTGCGCTACGCGGTCGCCGCGTTCGGCTTCCACCTGGCGTCGCTCGACCTCCGCCAGAACGCCGACGTCCACGAGGCGGTCGTCGGCGAGCTCCTCGAGCGCGCGGGCGTCGTGGCGAGCTACGCGGCGCTCGACGAGCGCGCGCGCGTCGTTGCGCTCGCCGCGGAGCTCGCGAACCCGCGGCCGCTGCGCTCGCCGTTCCTCGACTACTCGGAGCGCGCGCGAAGCGAGCTCGCCATCGTCGATGCCGCGGCGTCGGTGCAGGCCGACTACGGCGCGGCGGCGGTGCCGAACTACGTGATCTCGAAGTGCCAGTCGGTCTCCGACCTGCTCGAGGTTGCAGTGCTGCTCAAGGGCGCGGGCCTGTGCCGCGACGGCCGCTGCGCGCTCGACATCGTGCCGCTGTTCGAGACGATCGACGACCTCGAGCGGGCGGGGCGCATCATGCGCGAGGCGTTCGCGCTCCCGGCCTGGCGCGCGATCGTCGACGGCCGCGGCGGCCGGCAGGAGGTGATGCTCGGCTACTCGGACAGCAACAAGGACGGCGGCTACCTCGCGGCGAACTGGGCGCTCTACCGCGCGGAGCGCGACCTCGTCGCGGCGTTCGGCGAGGCGGGCATAACGCTCGCGCTGTTCCACGGACGGGGCGGGACGGTCGGGCGCGGCGGCGGGCCGTCGTACGACGCGATCCTCGCGCAGCCGAAGGGCAGCGCGAGCGCCGGCCTGCGCCTGACCGAGCAGGGCGAGATCATCGCGAGCAAGTACTCGGATCCGGAGCTCGGCCGGCGCAACCTCGAGACGCTCGTCGCCGCGGCGCTGGAGGCCGCGCTCTCGGACGTCGAGCAGCTCGGCGACCGCGCGGAAAGCTACCACCGAGCGCTCGACGAGCTCTCCGCGCACGCGCTCGCCGAGTACCGCGACCTCGTCTACGGCACGCCCGGCTTCGTCGCGTATTTCCGCGCGTCGACGCCGATCGCCGAGATCGCCGAGCTCAACATCGGCAGCCGGCCCGCGTCGCGGACCGCGTCGACCCGCATCGAGGACCTGCGCGCGATTCCCTGGGTGTTCAGCTGGAGCCAGTGCCGGCTGATGCTGCCGGGATGGTACGGCGTCGGCAGCGCGATCGAGGCCTGGCGGCGCGGGCGCGACGACGCGATGCCGCTCCTGCGCGAGATGCATGCCCGCTGGCCGTTCTTCGCGTCGGTGCTGTCGAACATGGGCATGGTGCTCGCGAAGTCCGACCTCGCGGTCGCGTGGCGCTACGCGAACCTCGTGCCCGACGCGGCGCTGCGCGAGGCGGTCTTCGGTCGCATCGCCGCCGAGCATGCGCGTACGCTCGCCGCGCTCGCCGAGATCACCGGCGACGAGCATCCGCTCGCCGACAACCCGACGCTGGCGCGCAGCCTGCGCAACCGGGTTCCCTACCTCGACCCGCTCAACCACCTTCAGATCGAGCTGTTGACGCGCTACCGCGCCGGGCAGACCGACGAGCGCACGCGGCGCGCGATCCACCTCACGATCAACGGCCTCGCGGCGGGCCTGCGCAACAGCGGGTGACGATGGCGCTCGGGTGAAGATGAACCTCCGGCGGCGCGCTTGGGGCGGCGAGCCGGCGAGCGGAGCCGGCGTCCTGTCTGCCGTCCCGGCCTGGCGCGAATGCATCGTTCGCTCGACCGGTCCTGCCTCGGCGTTGCCCCCCCGGCGCTCGGCAAGCCATGGAGGTTCGATATCAAACAAGAATAGTTCGCATTCGTATTGACTTCGGGGGTCGATCGCCCTAGAGTCGACCCCAGCGAAACCCCGCGCGTTCCCGCCTGTTTCCCTCCATGACACGTTTCCGCTCCGCCTTCGCGGTCGCGGCGCTCGCCGCCGCGCTCCCCTTCGCCGCTTCCGCCCAGGAGAAGGTCCTCAACCTCTATTCGGCCCGGCATTACCAGACCGACGAGGCGCTCTACGACAACTTCACGAAGGCCACCGGCATCCGGATCCACCGGATCGAGGCCGGCGACGAGCAGCTGATCGAGCGGCTCAGGTCGGAGGGCGCGAACAGCCCGGCGGACGTGCTGCTGATCGTCGACGCGTCGCGCCTGTACAACGCGCAGCAGCTCGGCCTGTTCCAGCCGGTCCGGTCGGCGGTGCTCGACTCGCGCCTGCCGGCGTCGATGCGCGGCACGGGCGGCGAGTGGTACGGCTTCTCGAGCCGCGCGCGCATCATCGTCTACAACAAGGCGATGGTGAATCCGGCGGACGTGTCGACCTACGCGTCGCTCGCCGACCCGAGGAACAAGGGGAAGATCTGCGTGCGCTCCGGCTCGCACCCCTACAACCTGTCGCTCGTCGCGGCGATGGTCGAGCACCTGGGCGAGGCGAAGGCCGAGGAATGGGCCCGCGGCGTCGTCGCTAACTTCGCGCGCGCGCCGAAGGGCGGCGACAGCGACCAGATCAAGGGCGCGGCCGCCGGCGAGTGCGCGATCTCGATCAACAACTCGTATTACTACGCGCGCGTCCTGCGCTCGACCAAGCCCGAGGATCGCGAGATCGCCTCGAAGACCTGGCTCGTCTGGCCCGACCAGGCCGGCCACGGCACGCACGTCAACGTCTCGGGCGCCGGCGTGCTCAAGCACGCGCCGAACCGCGAGAACGCGGTCAAGTTCCTCGAGTACCTCGCGAGCGACGACGCGCAGCGGTACTTCGCCGACGGCAACAACGAATGGCCGGCGGTCGGGAGCGTGAAGGTCAAGAACAGCGCGCTCGAGGCGATGGGGACGTTCAAGGCCGACGACCTCCCGATCGCGGCGATCGCGAAGAACATCCCCGCCGCGCAGAAGATCGTCGACCGGGTCGGCTGGCGGTAGCGCCGGATTCGTGGGCCGGCCTTCAGGCCGACGGCATCGCCGCGCATCGGCCTCGACGCCGGGAGAAGCGCAGCAAGGGCGTTGGCCTGAGGGCGCGGACCCACAGGGCGGCCTCAGGCCCCCGCGGACCCCGCGAGGCCGCCGGCCGACGGCAGCGTGCTGCTGCGTCGCATCGCCGCGCGCGACAGCAGCACGATCGGGATCATCCCGACCGCGACGATCGCGAGCGAGGGGATCGCGGCTTCGGCGAGGCGCTCGTCCCGCGCGAGCGACCAGGCCTGCGTCGCGAGCGTGTCGAAGTCGAACGGCCGCAGCACGAGCGTGGCCGGCAGCTCCTTCATCACGTCGACGAAGGCGAGAAGCAGCGCCGCCGCGCCGCTCCGCGCGAGCAGCGGCGCGTGCACGCGGCGGAACGTCGCGAGCGTCCCCGCGCCGAGGCTCCGCGCCGCCGCGTCCATCGCGGGCGTGATGCGACCGAACCCCGGCTCGACGGCGTTCCAGGCGACCGCGAAGTAGCGGATTTGGTAGGCGTAGACGAGCGCGACGACGGACCCGGTGAGGACGAGGCCGGCGCGCGCGCCGGTCGCCTGCCGGATCGCGTCCGCGAGCCACGCGTCGGCCGCGGACAGCGGCAGCAGCACGCCGACCGCGAGCACCGTCCCGGGCACCGCGTAGCCGAGCGTGAGGATGCGCGCGGCGACCCTGGCCGCGGGGCCGGGCGACAGGCGATTCGCGTACGCGACGAGCGCCGCGAACGCGACCGCGAGGCGCGGCGCCGCCCGCGACGCGCAGGTTGTTCCACGCGCGCCGTTCACGAAGCGCGCCGGCGCGGGGATCTCGGCCTCCGAGAAGGCGAGCCGCAGGAGGAGCAGCACGGGCAGCACGAATCCGACGAGGAGCGGAACGCTGCACAACGACGCGAGCGCCGCCCGCGCCACCCGCCGATCCGCGGCCGGGCCTCGCCCGCCGGCGAGCGCGTGCGCGCGCCGCCGGACGTGCGCGCCGCACCGCGCGACGCGCGCTCGAGCCAGAGCGCCGCGAGCACGAAGCCCAGCAGCGAGGCGGCGAGCTGCGCCGATGCGGCGCGGTCGCCGAGCGTGAACCACGCGCGGTAGATGCCGGTCGTGAACGTGTCGACGGCGAAGTAGGCGACCGTGCCGAAGTCGGCGAGCGTCTCCATCAGCGCGAGCGCGACGCCGCCCGCGATCGCGGGTCGCGCGAGCGGGAGCTCGACGCGCCAGAACGCGCGGCGGCGGTCGAGCCCGAGCGTGCGGGCGGCCTCGACGAACGCGGGCGGGCGCTCGGCGAACGCGGTGCGCGCGAGCAGGTAGACGTACGGGTAGAGGGTGAAGACGAACATCGCGGCCGCGCCGGGGAGCGACCGGACGTCCGGGAACAGGCGGCTCGCCTCCTCGCCGAGCGCGCGGCGTAGCGCGGATTGCACCGGCCCCGCGTACTGGAGGGCGTCGGTGTACGCGTAGGCCATCACGTACGCCGGCATCGCGAGCGGGAGAAGGAGCGCCCACTCGAACGCGCGGCTGCCGGGGAAGCGGTACTGCGCGACCGCCCAGCCGGTGAGCGTTCCGCCGAACGCGACGCCCGCGCCGACCATCGCGACGAGCGCGAGCGTGTTGCCCACGTAGCGCGCGAGCACCGTGTCGGCGAGGTGCGCCCAGGTTTCGCCGGCCCCCGGCGCGATGCCGCGCGCGACCACGGCGACGACCGGCAGCGCCGCGAGCGCGGCGAGCGCGATCGCGGCGACGACGAGCGTGCGGCGGCCGTTCACGATGGGGCCGATTATAGGAGTCCAGGGCTCGGGGATTCCCCGGCCTGCGGCTATAATCGACGCGACGCCCGCATGCGCATCCTGCTCTCCAACGACGACGGCTACTTCGCGCCCGGGCTCGAGCGGCTCGCCGCCGCGCTGACGCCGCACGCCGAGATCACCGTCGTGGCGCCCGAGCGCGACCGCAGCGGCGCGTCGAACTCGCTCACGCTCGACCGCCCGCTCTCGGTGCGGCGCGCGCCGAACGGCTTCCTGTTCGTGAACGGCACGCCGACCGACTGCGTGCACCTCGCGGTGACCGGGCTGCTCGACGAGCTGCCGGACATGGTGATCTCGGGCATCAACCTCGGCGCGAACATGGGCGACGACACGATCTACTCGGGCACCGTGGCCGCCGCGACCGAGGGTTTCCTGCTCGGCATCCCGTCGATCGCGATCTCGCTCGCGTCGAAGACGGCGAACCACTTCGAGACGGCGTGCGAGGTCGCGATCGACCTCGTGCAGCGCCACGGACGGCGACCGGCCGACGGCTGGCTCCTGAACGTGAACGTGCCCGACGTCCCGCGCTCGGAGATCCGCGGTACGCGGGTGACGCGCCTCGGGCGCCGCCACAAGGCCGAGAACACGATCCGGATGAAGAGCCCGCGCGGCGAGACCGTGTACTGGGTCGGCGCGGCCGGGCCCGCGGCGGACGCGGGCGAGGGCACCGATTTCCAGGCGGTCGAGACGCGGCACGTGTCGATCACGCCGCTGCAGATCGACCTCACGCACCGCGAGCGCATGGGCGAGGTGGGTGCCTGGCTTGCAGCCTGACCGCCGGGGAGGGCGGGGCATGGAGAAGCAGGGCATCGGGATGACGTCGGCGCGCACGCAGGCGCGCCTGATCGAGCGCCTGCGCGAGCAGGGCATCCGCGACGAGGTCGTGCTGTCGGCGATGCTCGCGGTCCCGCGCCACCGGTTCGTCGACGAGGCGCTCGCGATCCGCGCGTACGACGACGTGCCGCTCCCGATCGGCCACGGCCAGACGATCTCGCAGCCCTGGGTCGTCGCGCGGATGACCGAGCTCGCGCGGAACGGGCGCGACCTCGACGGCGTGCTCGAGATCGGCACCGGCTGCGGCTACCAGACCGCGGTGCTCGCCCGCCTCGCGAAGAAGGTGTGGACGGTCGAGCGCATCGGCGCGCTGGTCGCGAAGGCCCGGCGCAACCTGCAGGCGCTCAAGTGCGCCAACGTCGCGCTCAAGCACGGCGACGGGAGCGCGGACCTGGGCGAGGACCTCGCGGTGGACGCGATCGTCGTGACGGCGGGGGCGACGCACGTGCCCACCGCGCTCCTGCGCCACCTGAAGCCCGGCGGCCGCATGGTGATCCCGCTCGCGGGCTCGGCCGACGACGGCGAGCGCGGCGTCCAGTTCCTCACGGTGATCGAAGCGTCGCCCGGCGGCATCCGGGAACAGCGCCTCGATGCGGTAAGATTCGTTCCACTGCTGCCCGGTCTCGCCTGACGCGCTCGCGCATCGGGCGCCCGAGCGCCCGGATGACGACGAGCCGATCCGCCCTTTCGACTTCCCGCCGCGCGGTCGCGCTCTTCGCGATCGCGTCGTTCGTCGCGGGCTGCGCCACGCGGACGCCCGCGCCCGTTGTCGATCGGCAGGCCGTCCCGCGCGCACAGACCTCGCCGTCGGCGACGCCGTCTCCCGGCGCCGTCGCGGCCCCGGGCGTTCCCAGGCCCGCCGCGGAGCCCGACTGGCGCCCGCCGACCTACACGGTCAAGCGCGGCGACACGCTCTACCAGATCGCGCTCGAGCACGGACTCGACTACCGCGACCTCGCCGCGTGGAACGGCATCGAGAACCTCAACGTGATCCGCGTCGGACAGGCGCTCAGGATGACGGCGCCGGGGAGCGAACCCGCGCCGATGGCGGCCGTGCCCGACGCCGGTGCGCCGGGCACCACGGTCACGCCGCTTCGCACGACGCCGCCGGTGTCGGGCGGCACGGTCAGGCCCGAGGCGGCTGCGGGCACGCCGGCCGCGCCCGCGACGAGCGCCGCGATCGCCGCGCCGACCCCGACGGCGAGGCCCGCGGACGGGCTCACGAAGACCTCGCCCAAGGCGATCAAGGAGCCGTGGTCGGAGCAGGCGATGCGCGACGTCGCGCGAGCGGCCGCCGCGCCCGACGTCGCCGCGGCGAAGCCGCCCGCGCCGGCCGTCGTCGCGAGCGCCGCGCCGTCGACCGCGCCCGCCGGCGCCTCCGCATCGACGCCGGCCGCGTCCGCGCCGACGCCCGCGCCGTCCCCCGGGCCCTCGCCTGGCGACGACGAAGGCCTCGACTGGGTGTGGCCGGCGAAGGGCAAGCTCGTCGCGCAGTTCTCCGAGAGCGCGAGCCTGAAGGGCATCGACATCGCGGGCGCGGCGGGCGACGCGGTCGTCGCGAGCGCGCCGGGCAAGGTCGTCTACGCCGGCAGCGGCCTGCGGGGCTACGGCAAGCTCGTGATCATCAAGCACAACGCGACCTACCTGACCGCGTACGCGCACAACAACGACATCGTCGTGAAGGAAGGCCAGTCCGTCGCGCGCGGCCAGAAGATCGCGGAGATGGGCTCGACCGACGCCGACCGCGTCAAGCTGCACTTCGAGATCCGGCGCCTCGGCAAGCCGATGGACCCGCTGCGGTTCCTGCCGCCCGCGTAGCGCCCTCCGTTTCGACGCGATCCCGTCGTCGATGACCCCCGCCGCGCCCGATCCGCCCGACGACGGGAGCGACGCGCCGCAGGAGCCCGAGGCGCCCGTCCACGATGCGCTGACGGTGCCTCTCCCGCTCGACGAGCCGGCGCCCGGCCTCGCCGCCGACTTCGTCGCGGACGTCGCGCAGCTCTACCTGAACGAGATCGGCCAGCACGCGCTGCTCACCGCGGACGAGGAGCTCGCGACGGCCCGCGCGATGCGCGGCGGCGACTTCGCGGCGCGGCAGACGATGATCGAGCGCAACCTGCGCCTCGTCGTCTCGATCGCGCGCCACTACGTGCACCGCGGCCTCGCGCTGCCCGACCTGATCGAGGAGGGCAACCTCGGCCTGATGCACGCGCTCGACAAGTTCGATCCCGAGCGCGGCTTCCGGTTCTCGACCTACGCGACCTGGTGGATCCGGCAGGCGATCGAGCGCGCGATCGTGCAGCAGGCGCGCACGATCCGGCTGCCGGCGCACGTGATGCGCGAGCTCTCGGTCGTGCAGCGCGCGATGCGCCACCTCGAGAACCACCCGCCCGCGGACGGCCGCGATGCGACGATCGAGGACGTCGCGCACCTGATCGACCGGCCGGTCGACGACGTCGCGCGGCTCGTGCGCCTGCAGGAGCACGTGCTGTCGCTCGACGCGCCGCTCGACCGCGATCCGTCGGTCACGATCGCCGACGCGCTCGCCGACGAGGGCGCCGTCGAGCCCGAGCTCCTGCTTCACCACAACGCGCTCGAGCGCTCGGTCGCGCTCTGGCTCGCCGAGCTGCCCGCGCGCCAGCGCCTCGTGATCGAGCGGCGCTACGGCCTCAACGGCGCCGAGGTCGCGACGCTCGACGAGCTGTCGCGCGAGCTCGGCGTCACGCGCGAGCGCGTGCGGCAGATCCAGGCGGAGGCGCTCGACCGCCTTCGAGCGCGCCTGGCGGCGGCGGGGCTCGACCGCGACGCGCTGCTGTGACGCGCGAGCGTCAGCCGCGCGCCCGAACCTCTACGCGGTACCGGTTGCGGCGGACCTCGAAGGCCTCCGCCGCGACGTGGGCACGGCGGGGAAGTCCAGCGCGGCCGGGACGCCGCGACGATCAGGCCGCGGCGCTTCGAAGCTCGCCGGCGGCCGGCAGCACCTCGACTGCGCGCGCGAGCGTCGCGACCAGCGCGTCGCGCTCGCCGGGCCTCGCGGGCGGCGGGCCGTAGCGGAGCGCGGCGTACGACTCGGCGATCGCCGAGAACGCGATCGCGAACTGCGGCCAGCGGCGGCTCGCGCGCGTCGCGTAGGCGATCGGACCCTCGTGCGGCTGGCGGGGCAGGCCCGCGCGCTCGAGTCGGGCGCAGGCCGCGGCCCACAGCGCCTGCTCGCGCTCGCGCCGCGCGCGCGCGAGGCCGAGAAGACCGAGCGCGATGCCGGCCCACGCGAGGCCGAGGCCGCCGGCGATCGCCGCGATCTGCCAGCCGGCGTAGCGGTCGATCGAAAGGTCGCGCCACAGCTCGCGCTGGCGGTCGCGGTCGAAGCCGACGACGTGGGTGCGCCACGCGTGGTTGAGCGCGTCGAGCGCGAGCTGCGTGCTCTTGAGCCAGCCCGCGTCGAGGCGCGCGAACAGCGGAACGGGCTCGTCGGCGGCGACGGCGCGGTACAGGCCCATCTCGATGCGCGATGGCGCGACCGTCGCGGTGGGATCGACCCGGCGCCACGCGCCGTCGACGAGCACCTCGGCCCACGCGTGCGCGTCGGACTGACGCACGATCAGGTAGCCGCCGCGCGGGTTCCACTCGCCGCCCTGGTAGCCGGTCACCACGCGCGCGGGGATGCCCGCCGCGCGCATCATCACGACGAACGCGCCGGCGAAGTGCTCGCAGAAGCCGCGGCGCGTGTCGAACAGGAACGCGTCGACCGGGTCGCGGTCGAGAAGGGGCGGGGTCAGCGTGTAGACGAAGGGCGCGGCGCGGAACCACGCGAGCGCGGCGGCCACGACGGCGCGGTCGTCGCCGCGCGCGCGGAGCTCGCGGCCGAGCTCGAGCGTGCGCGGGTTCGAACGCGGCGGGAGGCGCAGGTCCTCGCGGCCTTCGTCCGGATCCGCCGGCGGGAACGCGTCGCGCAGCATTGAGAGCTGTCGGTAGCGGATGACCTGCGTGACCGGCGACCTCGCGACGAGCTGCTGGTCGCGCGCGAGGAAAGCGTAGCTGTCGGCGCCCGGACCCGCGACGTCGTCGTCGCCGGGGCGCGGCAGGCTCGCCGGCAGCTCGAGCGCGAAGAGCCAGGGCTTGCCGTGCGGCTCGAGCGTGACCGTGTAGGCGACGCCTCCCCGCCCGAAGCGCGTCAACGCGCCGGGACCGGGGCGCGGGACCATCGTCCACGCGCGGCCGTCGAAGCGCGACAGCACCGGGCCGCGCCAGTATCGCTGCGCGGGCGGTGGAACCTCGCCCTCGAAGTCGACGCGGAACGCCACCGCATCCGACAGCGACAGCTCGCTGATCGAGCCCGGCGCCATCGAGTCGGACAGGCCCGTCGTCGCACCGGCGTCGGCCGGAACGCCCCACAGCGGCCCCGCGATGCGCGGGAACAGCACGAACATCAACGCCGCGATCGGGATCCCCTGCAGGATCATCTTGCCGGTGCGCGCGATCGTCGCGGCCGGCCCGAGCGGCGATCCCGCCGGGCGCGCGAGCGCGTCGAGCGTGACACCGAGGACGAGCAGCGCGGGGAGCGTAGCGGCGGCGGAGAACGGCGACTGGCTGCGGAAGAAGGGCGTGACGAGCAGGAACGACGCCAGCGCGACGAGCAGCGTCCCGTCGCGCGCCGTGCGCGTCTCGAGGAACTTGATGCCGACCAGGATGAACAGGAACGCGACCGAGGGATCGCGTCCGAGCAGGTAGCCGTACGATGCGCGCACCGCGAGCGCCGCGACGATCGCGAACAGCACGAGCGTCCACGACGGGATGCGCGCGGGCGCGCCGGGGCGCACGCGGTCCCGCCGAAGGAGCACGAGCCGAAGCGCGACGAGCCCGATGCCGAACGCGGCGATCCACAGCGGCAGGAAGGGTGCTTCCGGTAGCTGCGCGCAGACGATCAGCGCGCCGATCCAGCGGATCTGCCGCGGCGTCAGCGCGGGCGAGGCCTCGCGCCTGCGCGGGCGGGACTGCGCCGTCGGCGCGCTCACCACCGGTCTCCCGCGGGCGCGGTGGCGAGCAGCGTGAGCGCCGCGCGGCGATGCTCGCGATCCTGCCCCGCCGGCAGCGACGCGCCGGGCAGTCGCAGCGAGAAGGGCCGCGCGGCGCGCTCGGCCGCGAGGACCCACGCGGTGAGGCGCGATAGGCGGGTCTCGACGTCGAGCGCGCGCGGCAGCATCGCCCAGTCGAGCGCGACCGGTCCGCCGCCGCCCGCGCCGTCGAACTCCTTCGTGTACCAGCCGGCGCCGCGCGCGACCGCCTTCCACGCGACGCGCTGCGGCGGGTCGCCGGCCTGGTACGCGCGCAGCCCGGCGAATTCCGACTCGTCGCCCTGGCCGGGCGCGGTCAGGTCCTGGCCGTGCGCGCCGCGCGGCAGCGGCGGCGCGCCCGGCTCGGGCGCCGGGAAGACGACGCCCGCGATCGGGAAGTGCACGTACGACCACGCGCGCCACAGGCCGAGCGGCTGCGTCGACGACAGCGTGACGCGGCCCAGCGCGTAGCGCCCACGCTTCGGCGCGGGGCGCTCGAGCCGCACCGTCACCGACGCCCCGGCGGGAACATCCGCGACGACCGACTCGGCGTCCGCGGCGCGGACCTCGATCGTTTCGCGCGCGCGATCGCCGCCGGCGAGCGCGAGCGCATAGGCGATGCGCCCGCCCGCGAACGCCTCGCTCGCCGCGAGCGGCCGGACCTCGACGCCGGCGAGGTTGCGGAACGCGTGGAGCAGCGCGGCCGCGACGAGGCCCGAGAGGACGAACGTGAGCGCGAACCCGAGCGACAGCGCATAGTTGAGCGACGTGAGCAGCATGATCGCGAGCGTGCCGATCATCGCCCAGCCGCGCCGCGACGGCAGGATGTAGATGCGCGAGTGGCGCAGGACGACGCGTTCGGCGTCGCCGGGCGATAGATGGAAGAAGCGCTGGCGCCAGCGCGACCACGCGCCGGCGGACGGGGCGCGCGCGGCGATCGACGCCATCGGCGGAGCGCCCTAGGGGAGCGGGACCGAGCGCAGGAGCGAGGTCGCGACGAGCAGCCCCGCCCGCGCGCCGCCGGCGAGCCGGTGACCGGCGACCGCCGGGAACACCGCCTGGACGTCCTCGGGCAAAACCATCGGCCGGCCGCCCACGAGCGCCCAGGCACGCGCGGCGTTCAGCAGCATGAGGCCCGCGCGGGGCGAGAGGCCGCGGCGCGCCCCGGTGTCCGACGTCGGCGCGCCGCCCGGATGGCCGCGGCTCGCGGCGAGCAGCGCCTGGACGTAGTCGAGGAGCGCGGGCGCGACGTGCAGCGCCGAGGCCTCGCGCTGCCAGTCGACGAGCGTCGCCGCGTCCGCGAGCGCGGGAAGGTCGACGATCTTCGCGCGACGGTCGCCGCCGGACAGGAGCTCGCGCTCGGCGGCCGGGTCCGGATAGCCCAGCTCGAGCGCCATCAGGAAGCGGTCGAGCTGCGACTCGGGCAGCGGGTAGGCGCCGATCTGCTCGACCGGGTTCTGCGTCGCGATCACGAAGAACGGGTCGGGCAACCTGCGCGTCTGGCCGTCGATCGAGACCTGGCGCTCTTCCATCGCCTCGAGCAGCGCGCTCTGCGTCTTGGGCGGCGCGCGGTTGATCTCGTCGGCCAGCACGACCGAGTGGAAGATCGGGCCGGCGTGGAAGCGGAACGCGGAGGAGCGCTCGTCGTAGATCGACACGCCCAGCACGTCGGCGGGGAGGAGGTCGCTCGTGAACTGGACGCGCGCGTACTTGAGGCCGAGGACCGCGGCGAGCGCCTGCGCGAGCGTCGACTTGCCGACGCCGGGGATGTCCTCGATCAGGAGGTGGCCGCGCGCGATCATGCAGGCCAGCGCGAGCTTGAGCGTCTCGTCCTTGCCGACCACGATGCGAGCGAGCTCGCGCAGGATCGCCTGCGCGCGCTGCGCGACCGGCACGATCTGGGAGGCGGGGCGGACGGTCATGGGGTGCCGGCGGGCAGGGGATCCGGCGACTCTAGCGTCCCGGCCGGTCCTCGTCACCCCCGGCGATCGCGGGATACACTCCGTCCGTCCGGAGGGGGCGGCGCGCCCCGGCCCGGCTCCCGCCTTCGATCCGTCCGCGTTACCGAACCCCCTTGCCGACCGCCTACGTCACGCACCCGTCTTGCCTGCTGCACGAGATGGGGCCCTACCACCCGGAGTGCCCCGACCGGCTCGCCGCGATCGGCGACCGCCTGATCGCGTCGGGGCTCGACGCCTACGTCATGCACTACGAGGCGCCGGAGGTCACGCGCGAGCAGCTCCTGCGCGTCCACAGCGCCGTGTACCTGGCCGAGATCGAGCAGGCGAGCCCGGACCACGGCCTCAACTACCTCGACCCGGACACCGCGCTCTGCCCGCATTCGCTCGCCGCGGCGCGCCACGCGGCGGGCGCGGTCGTGCTGGCGACCGACCTCGTGATGCGCCGCGAGTGCCGCAACGCGTTCTGCGCGGTCCGTCCGCCGGGCCACCACGCCGAGCGGCGTCGCGCGATGGGGTTCTGCCTCTACAACAACGTCGCGGTCGGCGCGATGCACGCGCTCGACCATCACCAGCTCGACCGTGTCGCGGTGATCGACTTCGACGTCCACCACGGCAACGGCACCGAGGACGTGTTCGCCGGCGACGAGCGCGTGCTGATGGCGTCGATCTTCCAGCACCCGCTGTACCCGTACTCGGGCGTGGACGCCCCGGCGCCGAACATGGTGAACGTGCCGTTGCCCGAGGGCACCGGCAGCGAAGGCTTCCGCGAGGCCGTGCGCGAGCGCTGGCTTCCCGCGCTCGAGGACTTCCGGCCGCAGATGATCTTCGTGTCGGCGGGCTTCGACGCGCACCGCGAGGATCCGCTGGCGGGCCTGCAGTTCGTCGACGCCGATTACGCGTGGGTGACGCAGGAGCTATGCGCCGTCGCGAAGCGCCACGCGCACGGCCGCGTCGTGTCGACGCTCGAGGGCGGCTACGCGCTCTCCGCGCTGGGCCGCAGCGCGACCCAGCACGTGAAGGCGTTGATCGAGACCTAGCTCCGCGTGCCGCGGGCGCGCCGGCGAACGATCGCCGCGGCAGCGAGCATCAGGAATCCCAGCAGCGCGAGCGAGGCGGGCGTCGACGCGGGCACCGGCTGCGGCCGCACGTTCGACTTGATCACCGGCGGCAGCGCGCCGACGTAGAGGGCGCCCGAGTCGTCGTAGGCGTTGAAATAGACGACGCGCTGCTTGCCCGACACCACGACGTCCGCCAGCGCGAACCCGTTCCCCACCGAGAGGCCGCCGATCGTGACGCCGCCGGGGAAGATGCCGGACGGATTCGACCAGGTCGCGCCGTCGTCCGCGGACTCGCTGTAGTAGACCTGGTTGTCCTTGCGCGAGCCGTCGCAATTGCGCAGCGTGAAGAAGTAGCCGAGCGTGCCATCGCCGTTGTCGACCACGCGAGCGCCGTTGTGCACGTAGGCGGTGCCGCCGGGAAGGTGGCAGGCGACAAAGCCGAGCGGCGTCAGCGGGTCGAACACCGCCGCGTTCGTCGCCGTCGCGAAATAGGGGCCGGTGCCGGCGGTGGCGGGGAACGGTCCCGGGCCGCTCAGCGCCAGCGCCGCGCGCCCGAGCGAGCTGTTGTTGTCGTAGTACATGTTGCCGTTGACGATCCCGTACCCGCCGGCGGTCTGCCCCGGGATGCCGCCGGCGATCGGCCCGACCGGGCCGTAGTGCGTGAGCGCGAGGTCGCCGACGGCAGCGATCGTGTTGATGCTGAGGTTGTAGTCGTAGTCGCCGGTCACGTCGGGGACCGTGTTGTAGGTCCAGAACTGGAACGTGACGCCGGTGCCCGCGAGCGTCGCGCGCGGGTAGATCCACGGCGGCTCGCCGAACGTCGAGCCGTAGAGCGTGGCGGCGAAGGGATTCCCGGCGAACGAGAGCGTGCCCTGCGTCGTGAACGCGATGCCGTCGGTCGACGTCGCGTGCCGGTAGCCGGCGATGCGCAGGTCGGCTGCCGTGCCTTCGTCCTGCACCTGCACCCACATGTGGTAGACGCCGCCGGTGAACTGGATCGTCGGATACGACGACCGGAACGCGGTCGGGCTGCCGAGCGGCGTGCCGTCGAGCGTGATCTGCTGGTTGGCGGCCGGGCCGACGGGGATCGTGGCGAAAGCGATCGTCGATGCGAGAATGGCGGCGCCAGCGAACGCTTGCGTGATGGACCGGCGGCGGGCTCGGCCCCGGGCGGACATGGATGGCATGGGTGTTCTCCCTGACGTGTTCATGGTGCCTACGATCCTACGAAACGTCAGGATCATAGGACGATCCTGGCGACAATTGAAGTTGGTTACGTAATGTTCACTACAAGCCCATGAAACGACGGGATTTTCTGGGAGCCTGCACCGCGATGGCGGGAGCGGGTATCGCGTGCGCGGACGCGGCGACCGGCGACGCCGAGAGGAAGGCGTATCGCCCTGTCCTCCTGGTCGATATCCACGGCGTGCCGATCCGCGCGAGCGCGCTCGCGACGGAGACGAACTACGTCTTCCAGTATCCGTTCGCCGCGACGCCTTGCTTCCTCCTGCGCCTGCCGAAGGCCGCGAGGACGGCCTCGGCGCTGCGGCGCGAGAATGGGACCCGCTACGACTGGCCGGGCGGCGTCGGCCCCGATCGCGCGATCGTCGCGTTCTCGGCGATCTGCGCGCACAAGCTCGCCTACCCGACGAAGGAAGTCTCGTTCATCCGCTACCAGCGCGAACGCTCGCCCACGTCGGGCGGCGCAGTGATCCACTGCTGCGCCGACCACAGCGTCTACGATCCGCTCGAAGGCGCGCGCGTCGTCTCGGGCCCCGCGCCGCAGCCGCTCGCCGCGATCGCGCTCGACCACGAGCCGTCGACCGATCGCCTCTACGCGACCGGCACGATCGGCGC
>JBGAHH010000089.1:0-16698 GCA_044226265.1 Casimicrobiaceae bacterium
CCTGCGCGAGCTGGACCATCGAGGCCGTCGCGGCAGCCCGCTCGACCGCCGATTTCATCATGGCCTGACCGCTTCCCTGCTTCAGGAGCTCGAGCGTCATCTCTCGCGCCGCGGGGTCGGGCGTGGAGGTGGGCGCCGCGGGACGGGCGACCTCCACGCGCGTTGCGGGGGCGACCACGCCGTGGGCGGACGCCCCGGCGATCCCGCCCGCGGCCACGGCCAGCGCGGCGAGGTGGGCGATGAGCCGGCTCGCGCCCGGCATCGCGCGCCGGGTCGGCATCGGAAGGCTCGCGAAGATCGAAACGGCGTCTCGGTGGCTCATATGTACGGTACAGAACATGTCACCCAGGGCAAAAAAGAGGACGCCGAGCGTCGGCGGATAACTGCCCGCCAGCGTCAGTGTCCTCGCCTTGTCATCGCAATCCCGCCCTGGCGGGACGCCGGAAGGGCCGTGCCTGGGCGACGGCGACCGGTGCGATCACCGTTGCCCAGCACAAGGCGTGCCGGGAGCGGCAGCGAGGGGGGCGGGGAGGCGCGCCCAGGGGTCCTGCGGGGAAGGCCTGCGCGCGGAAAAGCCGGTGCCGAGGCGAATCCGCCTCAGGTTAGGTCGTAGGAATAAGTCCTACATTGCGTCCAGGCCATATGTCGCCATTTCTACATCTAGGTCATTGTTAAAACGCAAATAATGTAATGCGACAGACGCAGGAATCCCCGATTGTCATACCATGAGGTGAGTGGGTGCTAACTGTTCATGCAGTGGCCTACAAAATTGTTCGCCTGTGCGAACGAATCCGCGCGCGGCGAAGGCCGGCGCGGACCGGGAGCGGACGGAAATCAGTACTCGACCGGAACCGGGTCGAGCGAGCGCCACAGGTACCAGGTGGCCGCGGAGCGCCAGGGACGCCAGCGCTCGCCGTGCTCGAGCAGCTCGTCCAGCGACAGTTCGCGGCGCCGTCCGTAGTGCTGCGCGACGGCCTTGCGCAGCCCCAGGTCGTCGACCGGGTACACGTCGGGGCGGAGCTCGTGGAACATCAGGAACATCTCGGCCGTCCAGCGGCCGATGCCCCGCACGTCGACGAGCGCGGCGATCAGCGCCTCGTCGTCGAGCCGCTTCCAGGCGCGCGGGTCGAGGCGACCGGACGCGAAGTGGCCCGCGAGGTCGACGACGTAGGCGGCCTTGCGCTCGGAGAACCCGATCGCGCGCATCGCCGGAGCGCCCAGCGCGCCGACGCGGATCGGGTCGAGCCGTGGATGGCGCTTCCCGGCCGCCTCGGGTTCGGCGGCGGCGACGAGGCGCTTCCAGATGGCGTCCGCGGCCTTGACCGAGATCTGCTGGCCGGTGATCGCGCGCGCGAGCGCGGTGAACGCGTCGCTGCGCCGCCGCAGCGTCACGCCGGGGTACGCGCGCACGAACTGGCGCATCACGCGGTCGCGGCGCGCGAGGTCCGCGGCCGCCTCGTCCCACCAGCGCGGCTTCACGTCGCCCGCTCGCGCTGCCGCGCCCGCTTGCGCCAGGACGCGACCACGTGGCAGCGCCACGCGATGCGCACCGCGCAGAAGCCGACCGTCGCCAGCGTGAACGCGAGCAGCACGAGGCCCAGCGCGAGCGGCTTGCCGAGCTCGGACATCCACGCGACGAGCGCGGGCACGTAGCTCGCGACGCCGGTGAACGACGGCGGCATGACCGAGACCGCGTGCGGCGCGTGCGGGAAGAACAGGCGGCCGTACTCGTAGGCGATCACGTACAGCGGCACGATCGTGAACGGGTTCGTGTAGAGCGTCGTGATCGCGGCGAGCGGGAAGTTGGCGCGCCACAGGAGCGAGAGCCCGATCGCGCCGGCCACCTGGACCGGGCCGGGAATGAGGCCGCAAAGGAGGCCGACCGCGACCGCGCGCGCCGTCGAGCGGCGGTTCAGGTGCCAGAGGTCGGGATCCGACAGCGCCGGGACGTACCGGACCACCCAGGGGTGCCGGGTGATCTTCTCGACCGAGGGCTTCAGCCGCTCGATCTCTCGCCTCAGGGCCTGCCGGAGCATGGGAGGGGAAAATGGTACTATGCGCGGCTTTTTTTCACGGGGTCGTCCATGTCGTTCGTCACGCTGGTCCGGGGGCTCGTCGCTTCCCTCGCCGTCGCCGTCGCGACGGCCGCGCCAGCCGCCGACCCCTCGAAGGTCTACCGGGTCGCGTTCCCGGTCGCCGAGACGAGCTTCGACCCGGCGCGCGTTTCGGACCTCTACTCGAACACGGTCAACGAGGCGATCTTCGAGCGCCTGCTGACCTACGACTACCTCGCGCGCCCCGCGAAGCTCGTGCCGATGGTCGCCGAGGCGATGCCGACGGTCACCGACGGCGGCCGGACCTACTCGTTCAAGATCCGCAAGGGGCTGTTCTACACGCCCGACGCCGCGTTCAAGGGGCAGAAGCGCGAGCTGGTCGCCGCGGACTTCGCATACATCATCAAGCGCCACGCCGACCCGAAGAACCGCTCGCCTTGGGCGTTCATGGTCGAAGGCCGCGTCGCCGGCCTCGACGCGCTGATCGAGCAGGCCAAGAAGACCGGCAAGTTCGACTACGACGCGAAGATCCCGGGGCTCGAGACGCCCGACCCCTACACACTCGTCATCCGCCTCGTCGCGCCGGACTACCTGTTCAACTACACGATGGCGCACGTGCCGTTCGGCGCGATGGCGCGCGAGGTCGTCGACTTCTACGGCGCCGAGGAGGTCGGCGCGCATCCGGTCGGCACCGGGCCGTACGTGCTGAAGGAGTGGAAGCGCTCGCAGCGCATCGTGCTCGAGGCGAATCCCGGCTACCCCGGCTTCATCTGGGACTTCGCGCCGTCGTCGGACGAGTGGGACCAGCAGCTCGTCAAGGACATGCGCGGCAAGAAGATGCCGCAGATCGGGCGCGTCGAGATCTCGATCATCGAGGAGGACCAGTCGCGCTGGCTGGCGTTCGGCGGCAAGGAGCTCGACGTCCTCGCGCTTCCGGGGACGTTCCGCCCGCAGGCGATCGGCGCCGACGGCAACCTGCTGCCCCGATGGACGTCCGAGGGCGTGAAGCTCTACAAGGCGATCGACCCGGACATCACCTACACGTTCTTCAACTTCCGCGACCCGATCGTCGGCGGCTTCGAGCCGGCGAAGCTCGCGCTGCGCCGCGCGATCATCATGTCGTACAACGTGCAGGAGGAGATCCAGGTCGTGCGGAAGGGCCAGGCGGTCCACGCGCAGATGCCGATCCCGTTCGGCGTCGTCGGCCACGACCCGTCCTACCGCACCGTGAACCAATACGACCCCGACCTTGCGAACAAGCTGCTCGACCGCTTCGGCTACAAGAAGGGACCCGACGGCTGGCGCCGGATGCCCGACGGCAAGCCCCTCGTGATCCGCCAGGCGACGCAGCCCTCGCAGATCGACCGCACGTTCAACGAGCTGTGGAAAAAGGCCGCCGACTCGATCCACGTGAAGATGGAGTTCGACACGAGCAAGTTCCCCGACAACCTGAAGCAGGCGAAGGCCTGCCAGCTCATGATGTGGGGCGCCGCGTGGACGGCGGACTACCCGGACGGCGAGAACTTCATGCAGCTGCTCTACGGCCCGAACACCGGGCAGAGCAACAACGGCTGCTACGAGTCGAAGAGCTTCGACGCGCTCTACGACAGGATGCGCGCGATGCCGATCGACGCGCCGGGGCGCAACCTGCTGTTCCTCGAGATGACGCGGCAGATGGACGTCGACGGCGCGTGGTCGATGCACGTGTCGCGCGAGCGCAACCAGATGATCCGCCCGTGGGTGATGGGCTACAAGAAGCACCCGATCCTGCACGGGGAGTGGCTCTACATGGACCTCGCCCCGCGCTCATGACCTGCTTCGCGCTCCCCGGCGCGCGCCGCGCGCTCGCCGTCCTCGCCGCCGCGCTCGCGATCGCCGCGCCCGCGCGCGCGGCGCCGGACATGAACAAGGTGATCCGCGAGGTGTTCCCGGTCGCCGAGACCGGCTTCGATCCCGCCGCGGTGCACGACCTGTACTCGGGCACGATCGTGCAGGGCATCTTCGAGACGCTCTACACCTACGACTACCTCGCGCGCCCGTCGAAGGTCGTGCCGCTGACCGCCGACGGCATGCCGCAGGTCGCCGACGGCGGCAAGACCTGGACGGTGAAGCTGAAGAAGGGCATCCGCTTCGCCGACGATCCGGTGTTCGGCGGCAAGCCGCGCGAGCTCGTGGCCGAGGACGTCGTCTATTCGCTCAAGCGTCTGATCGACCCGAAGATCCGCTCGCCCTGGGCGTTCCTCGTCGAGGGCAAGTTCGTCGGGCTGGACGAGCTCGCCGACAAGGCGAAGGAAGCCGGCAGGTTCGACTATGACGCGAAGATCCCCGGCCTCGAGGCCGTCGACCGCTACACGATCCGCTTCCGCCTCAAGGCGACCGACTACAACCTGCCCTACATCCTCTCGCACGAGCCGACCTCGGCGGTCGCGCGCGAGGTGATCCAGAAGTACGCCGAGAGCGACGGACGGGCGCAGGCCAATCCGGTCGGCACCGGCCCCTACCGCCTCGTGCGCTGGGTGCGGAGCTCGAAGATCTTCCTCGAGGCGAACCCCAACTACCGGGGCTTCACCTGGAATTTCACGTCGAACGATCCGGCCGACGCGACGGTGATCCGCCAGATGAAGGGCAAGTCGATGCCGGCGATCGGCCGCGTCGAGATCTCGATCATCGAGGAGGACCAGGCGCGGCTCCTCGCGTTCCAGGGCGACGAGATCGACCTCATGAACATGGAAGGCCCGCTCGCGCCGAAGGTGCTGGACGGCGGAACGCTGAAGCCGGAGCTCCGGTCGAAGGGCGTGAAGCTCGAGCGGATCATCGACCCCGAGCTCTCCTACACCTACTGGAACATGCAGGACCCGGTCGTCGGCGGCCTCTCGAACGAGAAGATCGCGCTGCGCCGCGCGATGGCGATGAGCTACAACGTCGCCGAGGAGATCAAGGTCATCCGCAACGGGCAGGCGATCGAGGCGCAATACCCGATCCCCCCGGGCGTGGTCGGCCACGATCCGTCGTGGAAATCGAGCATCGTCTACGACCCCGCCGGCGCGAACGCGCTGCTCGACCGCTTCGGCTACAAGCGCGGCGCCGACGGCTGGCGTACGCTCCCGGACGGCAAGCCGCTCGTCGTGCGGCTCTCGTCGCGGCCGGACACGCTCGGCCGCCAGCAGGACGAGATCTGGAAGAAGTCGCTCGACGCGATCGGCATCCGGATGGACGTCCACAAGGACAAGTTCCCGGAGCTCCTCAAGGCCGAGAAGCAATGCAAGCTTCAGATGCGCGTGGCGTCGTGGATCGCCGACTACCCGGACGGCGACAACTTCATGCAACTCCTCTACGGCCCGAACACGTTCCAGAGCAACAACGCCTGCGCGCGGATCCCGGCGTTCGACAAGCTCTACGAAAAGACGCAGGCGATGCCGCCCGGGCCCGAGCGCGACGCGCTCTACCGCGAGATGACGAAGGTGATCGAGGCCTACACGCCGTGGCGCCTCATGATCAGCCGCTACCGCAACATGCTCGTGCAGCCGCGCGTGCTGGGCTACAAGCGGCACCCGATCCTGCACGCGCACTGGCAGTACCTGGACATCGCCGGACCGGCGAAGGATAAGTAGGAGGAGGGGGCAGGGCGCGCGCGGGCGGCGATCCCGGGCCGCGCGACGTTCGATCACACGGATCCGCGCCCGCCGGACGAGAACCGGGGAACCCGGGCGTCCGGCGGGCGCGGGGTGTGAAGGCAGGGGCGCGGGCGCCTGGACGGCGGCGCGCTCGACGGCAACGATCCCGCGGCGGCGCGATCCGCAGGCGGCGCGGGGGAGGAGTGGCGATGACGGCGTACATCATCCGGCGCCTGTGGCAGATGGTCCCGACGCTCCTGGGCGTCGTGCTCCTCGTGTTCTTCCTGTTCAACTGGGTCGGCGGCGATCCCGCCTACGTGCTCGCCGGGAAGATCAGCAACCAGGAGCAGATCGACAACATCCGGCGCCAGCTCGGCGTCGACCAGCCCTACTGGGTCCAGCTCTGGATCTTCGTCAAGCAGATCCTGACCGGCGACTTCGGCGCGTCGTGGAGCACGAACGAGCGCATCAGCTCGATCATCCTCACCCGCCTCCCGCCGTCGCTCACGGTGCTGGTGCCGCTCACGATCTTCGACGCGCTGATCTCGATCGGCCTCGCGCTCGCGGTCGCCTACGTGCGCGGCTCGCTGACCGACCGCTCGGTGATGGTGGTCTGCACGGTCGGGCTTTCGGTCTCGATCCTCGTCTACATCATCGTGTTCCAGTACGTGTTCGCCTACAAGCTCGGCTGGTTCCCGGTGCAGGGCTGGGGCGACTCGTTCTGGGAGAACCTGGTCCGCTACTCGTCGCTACCGATCCTGATCGGGCTCGTCGTATCGATCGCGCCGAGCCTGCGCCTCTACCGCACGTTCGTGCTCGACGAGATCAACCAGGACTACGTTCGCACGGCGCGCGCGAAGGGACTCTCCGAGAACCGCATCATGTGGATCCACGTGCTGCGCAACGCGTCGATCCCGATCATCACCAACATCATGGCGTCGCTGCCGGGGCTCCTGATCGGCGCGTTCCTGATCGAGCGCTTCTTCTCGATCCCGGGGATCGGCCGCGAGGTGATCCTGGCGGTCGAGCGCAGCGACTTCCCGGTCATCAAGGCGATCACCGTCTACACGGCGGTCGCCACGATGGTGTTCAACCTGCTCGCCGACCTGATGTACAAGGCCGTCGACCCGCGCGTGCAGCTGCGCTGAGGACCCCGCGATGGCCACCCCCAGCGCCACGCTCGCGCGCAACGCCGACGGCTCGCGCGCGATCCCGCACACCGTCTCGCCCGGCCTGTGGACGCTCGCCTGGCGGCGGCTCCGCGTCGACCGCGTCGGCATGGTCTCGCTCGCGATCGTCGCCGCGTTCATCGCGATGATGATCCTGTCGGCGACCGGCCTCGTCGCGCGCGACTGGTCGAAGGAGGTCGGCGTCAACTACGCGCCGCCGTCGTTCATCGGCGCCGACGTCGAGTCGGGCACGCCCGCGGGCCCGGCCGCGGCGCCCGAGGCCCCGCCTCCCGCCACCGAGTGGAAGACCCAGATCGTCGACCCGCTCGCCGACGCGATCGCGGAGATCAAGGGCCAGAAGCCCGCCGGCGCCCCGGCGGCGCCTGCCGCGTCCGACGGCAAGAGCGTCGATCCGCTCGCCGACGTGATGGCCGACATCCGCGCCGGCAAGGGGACGGCCGCCGCCGCGCCCGCGGAGGCGAAGAGCGCTACGCTCCCGTTCGGCGGCGACAAGTGGGGCCGCGACGTGATCGCCAAGACGATCAAGGGCTCCGAGACCTCGATCTTCGTCGGCATCATGTCGGCGATCGTCGCCGTCGCGCTCGGCACGCTCTTCGGCGCGATCTCCGGCTACTACGGCGGCTGGATCGACGACGCGTTCAACTGGTTCTACTCGATCTTCAACTCGATCCCCTACCTGCTGCTGATCCTCGCGGTCGCGGCGGTGCTGCAGCAGAAGGGCGTCCTGACGATCATCCTGATCCTCGGCCTCACCGGCTGGACCGGCGTGTTCCGGCTGATCCGGGCCGAGTACCTCAAGCACAAGGCGCGCGAGTACGTGCAGGCGGCCGACGCGATCGGCGCGTCCAACGCTCGCCGGATGTTCGTGCACATCTTCCCGAACGTCTCGCACGTCGTGCTGGTCCAGCTCTCGATCCTCGCGGTCGGCTTCATCAAGGCCGAGGTGATCCTGTCGTTCCTCGGGTTCGGCGTGCCCGTCGACGTCGTCTCCTGGGGGTCGATGCTGAACGAGGCGCAGAACGAGCTGATCCTCGGCAAGTGGTGGCAGCTCGTCGCCGCGACCGTCGCGATGGCGACGCTGGTCACCGCGTTCTCGCTGTTCACCGACGCGCTGCGCGACGCGCTCGACCCGAAGCTCAAGGGATTGAAGGGGCACTGACGCCATGCGAACCGACTCCGCGCGCATCTCCGGCGATCCGCTCGTCGCCGTCCGCGACCTGCGCGTCGCGTTCCGCCTGGGCGGCGACACGACGTTCGAGGCCGTCAAGGGCGTCTCGTTCGACATCCCGTCCGACAGCACCGTCGCGCTGGTCGGCGAGTCCGGGTCCGGCAAGAGCGTCACCGCGCTCTCGATCCTGGGCCTCCTGCCGCCGGAGAACTCGGTCGTCGACCCGCGCAGCCAGATCCTGTTCGGAGGCCGCAACCTGGTCGGCCTGCCGATGCGCGCGATGCGCGACCTGCGCGGCGCCGACATCTCGATGATCTTCCAGGAGCCGATGACGTCGCTGAACCCGGTGTTCACCGTCGGCTTCCAGCTCTCCGAGGTGCTGCAGCTGCACCGCGGGCTGTCGGCGGGCGACGCGCGCAAGCGCGCGATCGAGCTCCTGGACGAGGTCGGGATCCCCGAGCCCCAGCGGCGCATCGACGCCTTCCCGTCGCAGATGTCGGGCGGCCAGCAGCAGCGCGTGATGATCGCGATGGCGATCGCCTGCGAGCCGAAGCTCCTGATCGCCGACGAGCCGACGACCGCGCTCGACGTCACGATCCAGAAGCAGATCCTCGACCTGATCGCGCAGCTCCAGAAGCGCCACCGGATGAGCGTGCTGTTCATCACGCACGACCTCGCGGTCGTCGGCGAGATCGCCGACCACGTCGTGGTGATGCGCAACGGCGAGATCCGGGAGCAGGGCACCGCGAAGCAGGTGTTCGAGTCGCCGCGCGACGACTACACGAAGGCGCTGCTCCAGTGCCGCCCCGAGCTCGGCCACCGGCCGATGCGCCTGCCGGTCATCGACGACTTCATGGGCGGCCGCGGCCCGCAGCACCTGGAGGAGCGCAGGCGCGGCGTGTCGCCCGGCGACCCGGTCGTCCTCGATGTGAAGAACCTGGGCAAGAGCTTCCACGTGCGCGAGGGCCTGTTCGGGCGGCGCGAGTTCAAGGCCGCGGCCGACGTCTCGTTCAAGCTGCGCCGCGGCAAGACGCTCGGGCTCGTCGGCGAGTCGGGGTCGGGCAAGACGACGGTCGGGCTCACGCTGATGCGCCTGCACCAGGCGACCGCGGGCGAGGCGCTCTTCGAAGGCAAGGACATCCTGTCGATGTCCGAGCGCGAGTTCATGGCCTACAAGCGGCGCATCCAGATCATCTTCCAGAATCCCTACGCGTCGCTCAACCCGCGCTTCACCGTCGGCCAGATCCTGACCGAGCCGATGGCGATCCACGGCATCGGCTCGAGCGCGCAGGAGCGCACCGACATGGTGTTCGACCTGCTCGGGAAGGTCGGGCTGCCGGACGTCTCGTTCTACAAGTACCCGCACGAGTTCTCGGGCGGGCAGCGCCAGCGCATCGCGATCGCGCGCTGCCTCACGCTGAAGCCCGAGATCCTGATCTGCGACGAGTCGGTCTCCGCGCTCGACGTGTCGGTGCAGGCGCAGGTGCTGAACCTGCTGCAGGACCTGCAGGACGAGTTCAAGCTCGCCTACCTGTTCATCTCGCACGACCTCGCGGTCGTCAAGTACATCTCCGACGAGGTGATGGTGATGAACGAGGGCCGCGTCGTCGAGATCGCGGACGCCGACACGATCTACCGTCAGCCGCGCGAGGCCTACACGCAGAAGCTCCTGTCGGCCATCCCGAAGGGGTGGCGCGCGCAGCGGGCCGCGTAGGGGGTCAGACCCCGGTGTTGCCTGACCGGGGTCTGACCCCGGTATCGTCGGTCCCGGAAAACCGGGGTCAGACCCCAAGCAGCCGGGGTCAGACCCCTACCTACAGCGTGAACGCGAGCTCGCGCACGAGCGCGCCGGGCACGCGCGCCGACGCGAGGTGCCGCGAGCGGTAGGTCTCGGCGGAGAGCTTGAGCTCGGCCTCGCGCGTGAGCGCCTCGAGGTTGGTGCCCAGCATCCGGTAGATCGTGTCGTCGAAGCGCAGCACGTCGACGGGCGCCTCGATGCGGCCGCGCTCGACCCAGAACGTCGCGAAGCGCGTCATGCCGGTGATCCGGCACGCGGGGCGATCCGAGTAGTTCGTGTACCAGAGGTTGCCGATCCACAAGCCGCGGTCGAGCGCGGCGAGCGCGTCGGCCTGCGGGAGGTCCCCGCCCGCCATCGCGAGCGACTCCGGCGACTCGTCGGCGTTCGCGCCGTTCGCGTCGAGCGAGAACTCGCGCGCGGTGCGCGGCGAGGTCAGCGCGCCGACCAGCGCGCCGTCGCGCACCAGCGGCACGCGGCCCGGCCGCGCGAAGCCCTCGGCCTGGAAGCCCGGGGCGACGCCGCCCTCGATGTCCTCGACGATCGTCACGCGCGGGTCGAGGCGCTCGCCCGTGCGCATCCTCGCGAGCGAGCTCTGCCGCGTCTCGAGCGCGCGCGCGGAGAAGCCTCCCCAGCCCAGGATCGACGCGATCTCCTCGACGGCGGAGGGCGCGAGGAACGCGCGGTAGCGGCCCGGCGTCAGCGTCTTCGCCGGCCGCGCGACCAGCGCGAGCCGCTCGCGCGCCTCGGCCATTCGCGCATCCAGCCCGGAGCGCTCCCACGCGAAGCCCGCGTAGGCGCTCTTCACCGCCTTGTCCGCGCGGTCGTACAGGCTCCACTCGAGGTTGAAGGTCTCCGCGGCGTGCCAGTTGCGCTGCCCGGCGTCGTTCGCGAAGCCGCGCCAGACCGGTCCCGCCGCGTAGATCCCGACGAGATCGAGCCCCGCCGCAGCCCCGAGCACCTCGTCGACGACCGCCTCGGCCGGCGGCAGCGCGCCGCCGCGCTCGGTGCGCGTGCTGGTCACCGTCTCCGGAAGGAGCAGGTAGGGATCCTCGCCGAGCCCCGGCAGCACCGACCGCAGCGCGCCGACCGCCGCGGCGATCGAGGCGCGATCCTCTTTCGCGTCGCCGGACATCGACATCGTGTGCTCGGCGTGCCGCCTGCCGCGCACGAGCCGGATCGACAGCTCCTGCTGCGACACGCTGCCGGCCTGCCGGACCTTCCCGCGGTTCAGGCGCGCGAAGTCGGTCGACTCGCCCGCGCAGGTCGCGACGAACCGCTCGCCGAGCGCGAGCGAGTCGCGGATCGCCGCGACCCAGCCGTCGAAGCGCGCTTCGGCGAGGGCGGCAGGGCCCGGGCGCGTCGCCACCCTAGGACTCCCCGCCGAACACGTCGACGCCCGTGAACACGCAGGCGGGCGACGCGTGGCCCACCCAGATGATCTGCGAGGGCTCGCCCTTGCCGCAGTAGGGCGTGCCGAGCACCTGGAACGTCGAGGCGTCGCCGACCGCCGCGAGGCTCCGCCAGAACGTCGACGAGATGCCGCGGTAGTTCGGGTTCTTCACGACGCCCTTCATCCGGCCGTCCTCGATCAGCACGCCGCGCTCGCAGCCGAACTGGAACTTGTTGCGCGAGTCGTCGATCGACCAGGACGCGTTGGTCTGCAGGTAGACGCCGCGGGCGATCCGCGCGACGAGCGCCTCGAACGGCGCGTCGCCGGGCTCGAGGTTCAGGTTCGCCATCCGGTCGATCGGCGGCCGGTTCCAGTTGTCGGCGCGCGCGTTCGCGACGCCGGGGAGGCCTGCGCGCGCCTGCGAGATCGCCCCGCCCAGCGGCCGCTCGAGGATGCCGCGCCGGATCAGGTACGCGCGCTCCGCGCGCGTCCCCTCGTCGTCGTGGCCGTAGCTCGCGAGCTCCTCGGGCCGCGTCGGGTCGAACGTGACGTTGAGCAGGTCCGAGCCGTAGCGGTACGAGCCGAACATGTCGGGCGTCACGAAGCTCGTGCCGGCGAAATTGCGCTCGTCGCCGAGGATCCGGTCGAGCTCGAGCGGATGGCCGATCGACTCGTGGATCTGCAGGATCATCTGGTCGGGCGCGAGCAGCACGTCCATCGTGCCCGACGGGCAGTTCGGCGCGAGCACGAGCTCGAGCGCCTCCTCGGCGACGCGGCGGCCGGCGCCGACGTAGCCGAAGCGCGCGAGGACCTCGGGGCCGCCCTGCTGGCAGATGCCGCGGTAGCCGTTCAGCGTCCGGGTCTGCGTGTCGCCGTCCGCGTGGGCCGATGCCGCGAGCCCCGGCAGCACGATCCGGTAGCGCTGGACGACGTCGCCGCCCTCGCTCGTCACCAGCCGGTGCGTCGCGTGGCGCACCTCGACGCTCGCGCTCCAGTCGACGATGCGCGGGTCGATCGCCGCGGCGGTCGACTCGGCCATCAGGAGCTCGTACCAGTCGCGGACCGGCGGCTCGGGCACGTCGATCGAGGGCGACGCGTAGGCGCCGCGCGGCGCCGGCCGCGGCAGCGACCGCGTGTCGAACAGCGCGCGGGGCGCGGTCGCCCGCGCCCAGCCGCGCGCGCGCTCGAGCGCGGCCTCGATCCCGGCGCGGGACAGGTCGGGCGTCGCCGCGTATCCGTAGCCCCCGTCCGCGTAGACGGTCGCCATCACGCCGCGGTCGTGGCAGCGGGCGAGCGGCAGCGGCACGTTCTTCCGGACGGTGCAGGTCGTGGCGACCTGGTCGACGAAGCGCAACGACCAGTAGTCGGCGGAGATCGAGACGCGGGGCAGGTCGAAAGGCATGGACCGGAAGGGATGGGAAGGCGGGCTGTCGAGATTCGCGATCTTGCCGGAAAAGCAGCCCCGGCGGAGGCCGCTCGGCGGATCAGGCTTCCCGCGTCCCCTTGCCCGCTTTCCCGAGTTCCAGCAGCGCGTCGCCGGTCACCCGGCAGACGCGCCAGTCGGGCATGACGGTCGCGCCGAGGCGCTCGTAGAAGCCGATGGCCGGCGCGTTCCAGTCGAGCACCGACCACTCGAACCGGCCGCAGCCGCGCTTGACCGCGATGCGCGCCACCGCGCGCAGGAGCCGGCCGCCGACGCCGCGCCCGCGCATGCCGGGACGGACGTAGAGGTCCTCGAGCCACAAGCCGCGGCGGGCCAGGAACGTCGAGAAAGTTGGGAAAAACAAGGCGAAACCGACGATTTCCTCATCTGACACCGCAACGAGCACGTCAGCGGCCGGCGACGGGCCGAACAGCGCTGCGCCCAGCTCCGCGGTCGAGCCGGTGCACAGGTGCTCGAGCCGCTCGAAGTCCGCGAGCTCGCGAATCAGCCCGTGGATCGCCTCCAGGTCGCGCGGCTCGGCCGCGCGGATCGTGAGCTCGACCATCGCGATCAGGCGACGCGCCGCCCGAGGATCGCGAGGTCGCGCTCGATGCCGTCAAGCACGGCGACGCGAGGAAGTCGGCCCCAGGGCTCGAAGCCCTCGCGCCCGAACAGCGCGAGGCTCGGCGCGTTGTGTCCGAAGACGAACGCGAGCAGCGTCGAGAGCCCGAGCGCGGGCGCCTCGGCGATCGCGTGCGCGAGCAGCCGGCGCGCGAAGCCTTTTCGTTGCGCTGCGGGAGCCGTGTAGACCGACACCTCGGCCGTTCGGTGATACGCGGGCCGGCCGTAGAACGAGCGCACCGAGAGCCACGCATCGACGTCGCCCGGGGTCTCCCCCAGCACCCAGAGCGGTCGCCTCGCGGGGTCGAATTCGCGGAACCACGCCTCGCGCGACGCGACGCTCACCGGCTCGGTGTCGGCCGTCGCCATCCGGCCGGGAATCGAAGCGTTGTAGATCGCGACGATCGCAGGCAAATCAGCGGGTTGCGCGTCGCGCAGTGTCACGTTTGGCAAATTTGCAACAAATCGGGCGCGGGAAGTGTAGCAAAACGACCCCTTTCGTTGATCGGCGGATTGACGGTCGAGTACATTCGATGCACGTGGCGCGCCGAGGGGAGGATTCCCGAGCGCGCCACACCATCAACTCTGGGGGTTTTCCATGGCTTTTCAGCGCAGAAAGGTTGCGGCCGCGCTCGCCTATCTCGCGGGCGTCGGTACTGCGGCGACACTGCTGACCGCGGTGCCTGCCTTCGCACAGGACATGAAGGTCAACGTCACCGGCTCGAACATCAAGCGAGTCGACAGCGAGACGGGCTCGCCGGTCACCGTCATCACCCGGGAGGAGATCGACCAGACCGGCGTGCAGTCGGTGCAGGACCTGATGCAGTACATCACCGCGGCGTCGAGCTCCGGCAACTTCAACGCCAGCACCGTCATCGGCGCGACCACGTTCGGCCTGCAGACCGCCTCGCTGCGCGGCCTCGGCGGCGCCCGGACGCTGATCCTCCTGAACGGCCGTCGCCTCGGCGGCTTCGCGGGCGACCAGCTGAACGGCCAGTCGGTCAACCTGTCGTCGATCCCGTTCAACGCGATCGAGCGCGTGGAAGTACTGAAGGACAGCGCGTCCGCGATCTACGGCACGGACGCGGTGGCGGGCGTCATCAACTTCATCCTGCGCAAGGACTACACCGGCGCGGAAGTCGAGCTCTACTACGGCCAGCCGACGCGCTCGCCGACCTCCGACGGCACGATCACCACGGTGAACGCCACGGCGGGCTGGGGCGACCTCTCGAAGGATCGCTACAACGTCTTCCTGAACGGCAGCTGGCACAAGGAGAAGGCGCTGTACGCGAAGGACCGCGACTTCGCGAACACGTCGATCATCCCGGCGATCGGCCTGTTCGGTTTCTCCAGCAACGCGTTCCCCGCGAACCTGACCCAGGTTCCCGGGACACCGCAGATCCCGCAGTTCCCGACCGGCGGAAGCCGGACGATCAACCCCGGCGCGCCCGGCGGCTGCACCGGCTTCCCCGGCGCGCTGCCAGGTCCGGTGGACGCCTACGGCGAGGGCAACCAGGTTTGCGTGTTCGACCCGCAGGCGGTCGCGCAGATCTACCCGCAGGTCGAGACGACGTCGTTCTACGGCAAGGGCACGTTCCAGATCAACAAGGACTGGCAGGCGTGGGTCTCCGGCGCGTACACGACGTCCGAGAACCACAACATCATCCAGCCGGTCCCGATCTCGGACATCTTCAACGACCCGATCATCCTGCAGCCGTCGAGCCCGTACTACCCGCTCGCCTACCTGCAGCAGTACGCGCCGAACAGCGTCGGCCAGCCGCTCAACGTCCGCTATCGCGCGGTGCTGAACGGCAACCGGGACGTCAAGGACACCAACGACGCGTGGCAGATCGTCGCAGGCGTCGACGGCTCGATCAAGAACTGGGACATCAACAGCGCGTTCTTCTACAACGAGACGAAGACCAAGGAAGAGCTGCTGGGCGGCTTCCCGCGCCTGTCGCAGGTCGTCCCGCTGCTGAACTCGGGCCTGGTCAACTTCTTCGGCCCGACGCCCGACGACATCGCGGCGCAGGTCAACGCGACGAACTTCAACGGCCAGGCGTTCGAGGGCACGACCAAGATGTACGGTCTCGACGGCAAGGCGTCGGCCGAGGTCTACAACCTCCCGGCCGGTCCGCTGGCGGTCGCGCTGGGCTTCGAAGTCCGCAAGGAGGAGATCACCAACACGCCGAACCCGGCGCTGCAGACCGGCGACATCTCGGGCTACGGCGGCGAGTTCGTCGACATCGACAAGTCGCGCAACGTCTGGGCGCTGTTCGGCGAAGCGGTGATCCCGATCGTCAAGGGCCTCGAGGCGGACATCGCGGTCCGCTACGACCACTACAGCGACTTCGGCGACACGACCAATCCGAAGATCACGCTGCGCTACCAGCCGAACAAGAACATCCTGCTGCGCGCCGGCTACGCCAAGGGCTTCCTGGCGCCGTCGCTCCAGCAGCTGTTCCTGCCGCAGCGCAACGGCGTGACCGCGGCCGGCACGAGCGACCCGATCCGCTGCCCGGTGACGAACGACGCGCGCGACTGCCTGACGCAGTTCAACCTGACGAACGGCGGCAACCCGGACCTGCAGCCCGAGAAGTCGGAATCCTGGGGCGCGGGCTTCATCTTCGAGCCCATCCAGGGCGTCTCGCTGGGCGCCGACTGGTTCGTCATCAACGTCAACAACCTGATCGTCGCGGGTCTCCCGACCGAAACGATCCTGGGTGACCTGACGAACCTCGGCTACCTGGTGCAGCGCGGCCCGGTGGATCCGAACTTCCCGACGCTGCCCGGTCCGATCACCAACATCGTCCAGACCAACATCAACCTGGGCAAGGTGCACATCCAGGGCATCGACCTCGAGGCGCACGTGCGCTCCGAGGCGACGCGCGTGGGCCGGTTCAACTTCGACATCACCGGCACGTACTACATGAACTGGGATTCCCAGAACCTCGACGGCAGCTACACGAGCGGTCTCGCGACCGTCGCGGGCCAAGCCGTCACCGGCGTGATCCCGCGCTGGAAGCAGTACGCGACGCTGACCTGGCTCTACGGTCCGTGGCAGGCCTCGCTGTCGAACCTGTACCAGACCTCGTACACCGACTTCCAGGTGGACAACGACGGCAACGAGCGCACGGTCGGCTCGATGTCGCTGTGGGATCTGCAGGGGACCTGGACCGGCGTCAAGAACCTGAAGGTGACGCTCGGCGTGAAGAACCTGTTCGACCGCAACCCGCCGGTTTCGAACCAGCAGTACACGTTCCAGTCCGGCTACGACCCGTCGTACTACGACGCGCGGGCCCGCTTCATCTACGGCCAGGTCAACTGGAAGTTCCTGTAAGACGCATCACGCGCGGGCGGGGCGGCGACGCTCCGTCCGCGACGCGGACGGCGAAGGGGGCGGAAACGCCCCCTTCTTTTTTTGCCGGGCCGGAGGGGGA
>JBGAHH010000090.1:0-17687 GCA_044226265.1 Casimicrobiaceae bacterium
GCTCCGCGGCGCGGAGGGCCTGCGCGGGCGTCGCGCCGAGCACGGCGGACGCGCCCGCCGCGGCCATCGCCGCCGCGACGCCGACCTCGCCCTGGCAGCCGACCTGCCGCAAGCCCGCCCGGCGCAGCAGCGCGCCGGTCGCGCCCGCCGTCGCGAGGAAATCGATCGCGGCGCCGTCGACGTCGAGCGGGTCGTGCGAGAGCGCGTGGCGCAGGAGGCCCGCCACGACGCCGGCGGCGCCGGACGAGGGCGCGGCGACGACGCCGTCGCCCGCGGCGTTCTCCTCGGCTGCGGCGATCGCGTAGATCCGGCAGCGCTGCGCGGCGGTCGTCTTCTCGCTGTCGAGCGCCTGCGCGATCGTCGGCGCGGTGCGCTTGCGTCCGCCGGGCAGCGGCCCGGTGCGCAGCAGGCCGCGGTCGACCGACGCCAGCATCGCGTCGCGCATCGCGAGCAGCCGCGCGCGCACCTCGCCCGGCGGCGCGATCGCGCCTTCGTTCGCGAGCGCGACGAAGCCCAGGCGCCGCCCGCCCGCGGCGCGGCACGCGTCGATCGCCGCGTCGGCCGACGCCGCATAGTCGTAGGGAACGCGGAGCGCCGCCGCGTCGGCGGGCGACTCGCCTCGCGCGAGCACCACGTCGTCGCCGACCGGCAGGTACATGCGGTCGGCGATCGTCGCGCCCGACGCGTCGAAAGCGGCGAAGCGGATCGCCGCGCCGTCGTAGGCGAGCGCGCGGTCGATCCGGAAGCCGATGTCCTCGGCCGGGTCGAAGCGGATCTCGTGGCGACCGTCCAGGTGGATCGTTCGGCGTGCCGCGCAGGCGACGGCGGTGCGCTTCACCGCGGTCGCGTCGCACAGCGCGCGATCGAGGCCCTCGAGCCCGGCGACGATCGCCGAATCGGCGCCGCATTCGCGCCCGACGCAGGCTGCGCCGCCGTACAGCTCGACGCCCAGGCGGGCGACCGAGCCCAGATGGCCGGAGGCCGCGAGCTCGTGGACGTAGCGTCGTGCGGCGAGCCAGGGGCCCGCGGTGTGGACGGACGAGGGGCCGGGCCCGGGTCGCAGGACCGAGAACAGGCTCAGGTACGCCACGGCGATGCTCTCCCCCGGATCCGGACGGCGCGGGTGCGGGCCCGCGCGCGGACGGCGACGTCGTTCGGATGAGCCGGCGAGTATGGGCAACCGGAGCGGCCGCGCGGGCAGCGACCGAAGATCGGCGCGTTCCGCCCGCCGAACGGCACGTCCCGGGCGATCGGCGGCAGGGGCCGCCGCGCGCTCACGCCGAGGCCGCCGACGGCGACACCCGTGCCCGGCGAGGCGCGACGGGGGGCGCGAAGCGCACGCGGTCCGGGTACGAAAGCACCTCGGCGGCGCCTTGCGCGCGGATCGACTGCTGGACGTCCTGCCACCACCGCGCGTCGAGCAGCTCGGCGTGGTGGCGCAGGAAAGCCTGGCGGTTGCGCGGATCGGTGAAGAGGAACGTCGCGAATTCCTCGGGGAAGACGTCTCGCGGGCCGACGCGGTACCAGACCTCGCCCGACATCTCGTCGAAGCCCGGCGGCGGCGGCGGGATCGCGCGGAACGCGCAGTCGGTCATGTACTCGATCTCGTCGTAGTCGTAGAACACGACGCGCCCGTAGCGCGTGAGCCCGAAGTTCTTGGTGAGCAGGTCGCCGGGGAAGATGTTGACCGCCGAGAGCTCGCGGATCGCCTGGCCGTACTCGGCGATCGCATGCTCGCGCGTCGCGGCGTCGGCGTCCTCGAGCACGAGGTTCAACGGCGTCAGGCGCCGCTCGATGTAGAGGTGGCGGATGCGCACCCAGTCGCCGTCCGCCTCGACCTGCGAGGGCGCGAGCTCGGCGAGCTCCTCGAGCAGCCCCGGCGCGAAGCGCGCGCGAGGCAGCGTCACGTCCGAGTACTCGAGGATGTCGGTCATCCTGCCCGCGCGGTCGTGGTGCTTCACGAGCGCGTACTTCTGCTTCACCCTCGCGCGGTCGGTGTCCTTCGACGCGGCGATCCGGTCCTTGATGACCTTGAACACGTACGGATACGAGGGCAGCGTGAACACCGCCATCACGAGGCCCCGGATGCCCGGCGCGTTCTCGAACCGGTCGCTCGAATGGCGCAGGTGCGCGAGGAAGTCGCGGAAGAAGAGCGTCTTGCCGTGCTTCTGGAGCCCGACGATCGTGTAGAGCTCGGCCGCCGTCTTGTCGGGCAGGATCGCGCGCAGGAACTCGACGGTCGCCGAGGGCACCTCCATGTCGACGAGGAAGTACGCGCGGTTCGCCGAGAACAGGAGCGCGAGCTCGACGGGATCGGAGAGCAGCGCGTCGACGTAGAGGTCGCCGCCGGGCGCGTGGCGGATCGACACTGCGAACGGGACCGTGTGCACGCCGTTGACGACGCGGCCGACGATGTAGGCCGACTGGTTGCGGAAGAACAGGCCCGAGAGGACCTGGATCTGGAAGTTCGCGTCGATCGCGAGCGGACGCGGCATCCGCCGGCGGAACGCGGCGAGCACGTTCGCGAGATCGCGCCGGAAGTCGGCGAAGCGGCGCTCGAGCCGGAAGTCCAGGATCAGGTCGATCACCGCGGCGCGCAGGCCCCGCTCGCGCGGGTAGTACGACCGGTACGCGGGAAGGTCGGCGTCGAGGTACTCGGTCGCGACCGCGGGACGCACGAACATCGCGCGGTTGTGGAAATAGTCGCGGTCGAGCAGCTTGCAGGACACCGAGTTGAAGAACGTCTCGGCGCATTCGGGCTGGCGGTGCTCGGCCAGCATCGCGACGTAGTGCGTCTTGACGCGCGTCCACACCGCCTCGGCGCCGGCGCCCTCGACGCCGACGCCGGCGAACTCGCGTCGCAGGCGCTCCGCGGCCTCGGCGACGCGCCGGTCGTAGAAGTCGATGCGGTCGCGCGCGACGTGTCCGATCGCGAGGAAGTGGCCGGCCTCGAAGTGCCGCTTGGCGGCGCGCGCGCACTCGCGGAACAGCGCGTAGTGCTTGTCGAAGCCGGCGAGGAGCGCCTCCGCGATCGCGCGCGCGGGATCGCCGGCGGGCGCGGTGGGCGCCGGGGGCGTCGCGGGCCACCCGGGGAGTCGCGCGGGCGTGTCGGGGCGGTCGGTCATGCTGCGGGGCATCATACCGCGCGCCCCCGCGGGATCCGGGCGCTATCATCGGCGCATGGACGTCCGGATCCTCGCCGCGGTCGTCGCCCTCGCGGCGGCGGCGCCGGCGCACGCCGAGGTCTTCAAGTGCGTCGACGCGCAGGGGCGGACGACCTACCAGCAGGCGCCCTGCGCCAAGGGCGAGAAAGGCGCGCGCGTCGATCTCACCGTCGACAACGGGGTCGCCGGGGACGCGCCCGACCTCGAGGCGAAGTGGGCCGCGGCCGCGAAGCAGGGCCAGATCCAGCCGGGCATGCCGAAGCGCTACGTGCAGGCCGCGTGGGGCCTGCCGTCGGAGACGCGCGTGGGAACGCCGGCCGACCGCGTGAGCGAGATCTGGGTCTACCGCAACCCGGGCGGCCTGCGACGCGTCGGGTTCCTCGACGGCCGCGTCGCATGGGAGCGCGGCGACGAGACAACGGCGGAGCCTGGGCGCGACGGAACGGGCGGCGCCGCCGCGCCTCGCGGCGACGTCCCGAGCGCGAGGCTCGCCATCACGCCCGGCCAGGACTGCGACGCGGCGCTGGCTTCTGCCGGAACGCCGGAGCGCAGCGAGGCGGTGATCCTTCCGACGCCCGGACCGAACGGCGGGCTCGTCGCCACGCCCGGCATGCGCCACGTCTTCGAGAGCGACGGCGGCAGCCCGCCGCAGCGCATGGCGATCGTCTGCCTGAACGGCCTCGTCAGCGAGATCCAGCGGCCGGCGCGCTGACGGCGGTTCGGCGGCGCAGTTCGCGCGGCGGCCTCCTTGCGATGGTGGTGCGACGCGCGGCGTCGCGTGTCGGCCGCGGCGGGGATCGCAAGTGCGCGTCGTCGATCCCCATCGCATGCGATGGGGCTCCTCGCCGACGCAGGCGACCTCATTGAGCCGTCGGCACGAAGCGCGACGTCGAGTGTCGGTCGCCGAGGGGATCGCAAGCGCGCGTCGTCGATCCCCAAGCTTCGCATGGGGCCCCTCGCCGACGCAGCGACCCCGCTACCCCGCTACTCCTGCAGCGTCTTCATCGTCGCGTTGAACTCGGTGACGCTCGAGTTGAACTCGTCGACGGCGGCCTTCGCGGACTTCGCGTTGGCGTCGATCGCGGCGTTCCGCTCGGCGATGTAGGCCTTCAGGCATTCGGTGTAGGCCTTGAACTCGTTGATCCACCGCTTGATCTTCGCGTCCACCGACACCTTGCCCGGGAACTCCGGCTTCTCGCAGGCGTGGGGCGGGACGGCGGGCGGCGTCGCGGCGGGCGCCTGCGCGAACGCGGGCGCGGCGATCGCGAGCGCGCAGGCGATCGCGGCGAGTCGGCGAAGCTGGGGCATGGCGGGCTCCGGAACGAATGGCAGGCGCGGATTGTAACGCCGCGGCGTGCGCGGGCCCCGAAGCGCCGGTCCTGCGCGTGGCGCCTATTTCCGCGAGAACAGGATGTCGAGCGCGGTCGCGCCGAATCCGATCGCGGCGACGATCGCGTCGGCTGCGAGCTCGCCTCGCGACTCCAGCCGCTGCGTCGACTTGAACCGCTCGGCGGCGACCAGCGCGTCGGCCATCGCGACGGGGTCGATGCTGTGGCGCCTCGCCTCCGCGTCGGTGAGCGACGCGACCGCGCGCGAGAGCGCGTCGGGGTCGAGCACCGTCACCGGCGCCCGGCAGTAGCGGCACGAGGTGTCCGTGCCGAGGTCGATCGCCGCGCCGCAGCCGCTGCACCTCACGACGCCGACCGACGCCTTGAGCCGCTCGATCTCGGCGAGGGGCAGCGGGCGGACGAAGTCCTTCTCGAGCAGGAACTGCACGAACGGCGTGAATCGGCCGTGGCCGCGCTCGCAGCGGAAGTACGAGAATCGCGTCGTGCGCTGGAGGTCGCGCGTGAGCGCGAGCGCGCCCGAGCAGCGCGGGCACGCGAGCGTCGCGGCGATCGCGCGCACCGGCTCGCGCTCGGCGTCGTGGATCGCGCGCAGGAGCTCGAGCGTCGCGCCCGGCGTGAGCTGCAGGCTCTCGTAACCGTCGAACCACAGCGCGCGGCAGGCGACGCAGTAATCGATCGACGCCTCGCCCGCGGGCTTGCGCTCGAGCCGCCGGACCGCCATCCCCTGGCCGCACGACGGGCAAGGCGACGCCCAGGCGTTCGGCGCACTCGCGTCCATCGGACCGCTCCGAGCGGAGCGGCGCTAGGGCTGCGCGGCCGAGAAGGTGTCGCAGCTTCGCGGGTCGCCGCTCGCGAGGCCCTGCTTGAACCAGCGCGTGCGCTGCTCGGCGGTCCCGTGGTTCATCGCGTCGGGGACGACGTAGCCCTGCGTTCGCTTCATGATCGTGTCGTCGCCGACCGCCGCCGCCGCGCGCAGGCCTTCCTCGAGGTCGCCGGGCTCGAGCAGGTTGCGCTTCTGCGCGAAATAGCCCCAGACGCCCGCGTAGCAATCGGCCTGGAGCTCGAGGCGGATCGACAGCGCGTTCCGCCGGCGCTCGTCGAGGCCCTCCGACGCGCGGTCGAACTTCTGCATCGTGCCGGTCAGGTTCTGCACGTGGTGGCCGACCTCGTGCGCGATCACGTAGGCCTGCGCGAAGTCGCCGGGCGCGCCGAAGCGGCGCGACAGCTCGTCGAAGAACGACGTGTCGAGGTAGACGCGCTGGTCGGCGGGGCAATAGAAAGGCCCGGCCGCCGCCGTCGCGTTGCCGCAGCCGGAGCGCACCGCGCCGCGGTAGAGCGTGAGCGTCGTCGGCGGGTAGCGGTCGCGGCCCATCGCCTTGAAGAGCGCGGTCCAGACGTCCTCGGTGTCGCCGACGACACGGGCCGAGAAGTCCTTGCGCACGTCGGCGGGCGCCGTGCCGCCGCCCTGGCCCGGCGCGGGCATCGACTGCGGCGCGGGCGCCGGCGCGCCCACGTCGGGGCCGGCCATGCCGAGGAACTGCAGCGGGTTCACGCCGAAGATCAATCCGAGGATCACGAGGATGATCAGCGTGCCGCCGCCGATCTTCATCCCGCCGCCGAGCGGAAAGCCGCCGCCGCCGCCGGGCATCCCGCCGCGGTCCTCGACGTTGTCGCTCCGACGCATGTCGCCCCAGCGCATCGCTTGCTCCCCGGCGTGTCGGCCGCGCGAATCGCTCCGCGCGACGGCGCGGGCTGCGGCTACGGCGTCAGGATACGCCAGTCCTTGCGCCGTCCGCGACACGACGGCGACGGCGGTCGCCCGTGGGCCGGCCTTCAGGCCGACGCTTGTCGAGCGGACTCGCTCCGATGGACCATCGCGCGCGCGAAACCCCGTCGGCCCGAAGGCCGGCCCACAGGGGCGCGGCATCGGCCCGAAGGCCGACCCCCGCACGATCGCTCGCGACTACTTCGCCTGCGCGATCGCCTTCGCGAGGTCCTGGTATTCCTCGCAGCCCTTGCCCTTGCAGAGCGCCTCGAGCTTCGCGAGGTGCTCGCGGGCCTTCGCCTTGTCGCCGACGGCGAGGTAGGCCTCGCCGATGTACTCGTGCGCGCTCCGGAGCTCGGGATCGATGCGCAGCGCCTCGCGGTAGTGGACGAACGACAGGTCCATCTTCCCGAGCTTGCGGTACGCGTAGCCCAGGCCGTTGTGGAAATTCGCGTTGCCGGGCTCCGCCTTGAGCGCCGCGCCGAAGCCCTCGACCGCCCGTTGCCACTGGCCCGCGTTCAACGCCTCCGCCGCGACTTCCGCGTCGGCGTTGGGCGTCGTCGTCGCCGGCAGGTCGAAATTCGCGCCCGAAGGCGACGCGAACGCGAGCGCGGCGGCGAACGCGAGGAGCGCGGGAATGCGGATTGCCGTCATCGTAGCCTCCAGTACGCGGCCCGTTCAGCGCGACGGATCCACGACCACCTTGCCGCGGCCGTGCCCCGCCTGCATCTCGCGCTGCGCCTGCGCGACGTCGGCGAGGCCGATCGTCGCGCGGACGTGGGGCACGAGCGTCCCCGCCTCCGCGAGCTCCGCGAGGCGGCGCCAGGCGGAGGCGCCGCCCTTCAGCACGAGGCCCACGACACGCTGCCGGCCCGCGACCCGGGCGGCCAGCGTCTCGCCGATCGTCGCCACGACGGCGCCCGCGTCGCCGCTCGTGTTGAGGTAAACGCCCTCGGGCGCCAGAGCATTCCGCATCGCGCGCCAGCTCGACCGCCCGGCCACGTCGAACACGACGTCGTAGGGCGCCGTTGGTCGCGTCGCGTCCTCGCGCGTGTAGTCGAGCACCGCGTCGGCGCCGAGCGACGCGACGAACGCGACGTTGCCCGGGCCGCAGGTGGCGGTCACGTGCGCGCCGGCGCGATGCGCGAACTGGACGGCGAAATGCCCGACGCCGCCCGCGGCGCCGATCACGAGCACGCGCATCCCGCTCTCGAGCTTCGCGTGGTCGGCGAGCGCCTGCACGGCCGTGCCTGCCGCCACCGGGAGGGTCGCCGCGTGCGGGTCAGGCACCGTGCCCGGTGTCGCGGCGATGCGGTCCTGCCGCACGCAGACGAACTCGGCGAACGAGCCCGCCCGCCGGAACGGCGAGAGCGAGCCGAAGACACGCATGCCGGGGAAGACGCCGGCCACCGCGCCGCCGGTGCCGACGACCTCGCCCGCGAAGTCGACGCCGGATCCGCGCGGCGGGCGGTCGAATCCCGGCATGAGCCGGAGGTGCCCCGCGCGGATCTTCACGTCGAGCGGATTCAGGCTCGCGGCACGCACACGCACCTTGAGCTCGCCGGCGCGCGGCGCGGGCTCGTCGACCTCGACGACCTCGAGCACCTCGGGCGGGCCGAAGCGGGCGTAGCGGAGCGCGCGCATGGGCGGGGTTCGGCGCTGGACGATCGACGTACCTTCTCACATCGCGCCGCGTTCGTCTCCTGCCGGCTTGCGATCTTCCTGCGTCCGACGTCCGGCCCGGGGCCTCACGCGCCCCGGACCCGCGGACGAACGCGCGGACGCGGGCCGCGACCGGACGGAGGCGGCGTGCGCCAGGGCGCGTCGGCGAACTTCTCGATCAGGAAGTCGATCATCGCGCCGACCTTCGGCGGCCGGTGGCGGGCGTACGGGTACACCGCGTGCACCGGGACCGGCTCGGCGACGTGCGTGTCGGCGAAGAGCGGCACGAGCCGGCGCTCGCGCAGCGACGGCCCGACGATGACGTCGGGCAGCCGGACGATGCCCTGTCCCATCAGCGCGAGCTCGAGCAGCGTTTCGGCGTTGTTCGCGGTGACGCGCCCGCGACCGCGCACGTCGACCACCACGCGCTTGCCGCCGATCGTGAACGGCCAGCGCGCGAGATCGGGCGCGTCGGACAGCGTGAGGCACGCGTGCGCATCGAGGCGCGCGGGATCGGCGGGCATCCCGTGGCGCGCCACGTAATCGGGCGACGCGCAGATCACGCGTTCGACGTCGCAGATCCGCCGGGCGACGAGCGCGGCATCGGCGACCGGGCCGAGCCGGATCGAGAGGTCGGCGCCGGCCTCGCCCGGATCCAGCCCGCGCTCGCCCATCACGAGGTCGAGCTCGATGTCGGGGAAGCGCGCCAGGAACTCGGGAAGCGCGGGGACGAGCGCGTACGTGCCGAACGACACGCCGACGACGAGCCGCAGGCGGCCCGACGGCCGGTCGCCGTGCCCGATCGCCTCGTTGTCCGCTTCGCGCACCGCCTCGACGATCCGGCGCGCCCGCTCGAGGTAGCTTTCGCCTTCGGCGGTCGGGCGCAGCCGGCGCGTGGTCCGGTGGAGGAGCTTGACCCCGAGCCGGGACTCGAGCTTCGCGACCACCTTCGACAGCGCGGACGGCGAGACGCCCAGTTCCCGGGCCGCCGGCGCGAACCCGCCCCGGTCCACGGCCCGGAGCAGGGCATCCATGGCGAAGAGCGTGTCCATCGGTTGCGCGAAATTCGTTCCAAAATGGAACGAATGAGTTTCCCACTGAACCCATTGATCGTCAATGGGTTGGCAATCATAATGTGACCGTCGGATCGAATCGATCCGGCTTCGGAAAGCCCCGGAAACGGGGCAAGGGCCAGGAGGCCCGAACCATGTCGCAGCTCGACGTCCGTCTGTCCCAGTTGTCCAGCCACGAACGCGCCCTGGCCGAAGCCCAGATGGCGCGGGCCGAGGCCATCGCCGACGCCGTATCGGCGCTGGTCGCCGGCTGCCGCAAGCTCGGCAATGCGATCGCCGCCCGGGCTGCCGCCTACACGGACCGCCGGACCCGCCGGTGGCCGCACGCGAAGAACGGCCGCGACGTCGCCGAATTCCCGTCGATCGGCCTCCAGCACTGACCGGAGGCAGGCCCCGGGGACCGGCGATGGGCCCCGCCGCCGGGGGATGGGGCGCCAGGCTGCCCCGGACGGGGCGCCCGCGTCAGGGCCGGATGGCGCGGTAGAGGAAGGGCAGGCTCGCGTCCATCCGATAGTCGATCGACGAGTGGGTGTCGTCGAACTCCTCGTACACGTGCCGGACGCCGTGGCGCGTGAGCGCGAGCGACAGCAGGCGCGCGCCGTAGTGCAGGTGGTACTGGTCGCGCCAGCCGCAGTCCACCCAGATCGCCTTCAGCGTGCGCAGCGCCTTCGCGTGGCGCGCGACCATCTCGACCGGATCGCAAGCCTTCCAGCGGCGCCAGCGCGCAGGGATCAGCGCGCCGGTCTCGAGGTTCACCGGCATCCGGAAGCCCAGCCTGTCGCGCGGCATCGGGTCGTAGGTCGCCGCCATCGCGAGCATCATCAGCGCGTGCACCTCGCCGTCGGTGAGCTTGTCCTTCGACCAGACCGCGTCGAGGAATCGCGCGATGCGGCCGTCGTCGCGTCCGTCGGCGACGCGCGACGCGCGCGACATCGACGCCCGGCCGCTGCGCCGTTTCGGCAGCCGGTAGCGGTCGAGCTCGTTCAGCGTGCGGGGCAGGTCGGTGTAATAGCAGAACTCGAACATCGCGTCGCCCGAGTGGTCGGCGACCGCGCTCCAGGTCTCCGGGTAGCGCATGCCGTGCACGATGGCGCCGTAGCCGCCCGACGACTTTCCGAAGCAGCCGCGGTGCTCGCGCGAGGCGAGCGTGCGGAACTCGCGGTCGACGAGCGGGACGAGCTCGCGCGTCAGGTAGTCCGCGTAGCGCCCGACCGCGGGCGAGTTCACGTACTGGTTGCCGCCCAGGCTCGTGAAGCAGTCCGGGAACGCGACGATGCACGGGCCCATCTTCCCGTCGCGGACGAGGCGCGCGAGCCGCTCGGGCACGTTCTCGTCGAACGGACGCCAGTTGACGTGCGCGTGCCCGGAGCCGGTGAAGCCGACCAGGTCGAAGAGCACCGGGTAGCGGCGGCCGCGCCCGCGCGCAGAGCCTTCGTCGTAGCCCGGGGGCAGCCAGACGGGCACGCGACGGACGTGCGGATCGCCGAGCGGATTGCCGGCGAGCACGCGCGAGACGTGTTCGAGGACGACGAGCCGGCCGGCGGGCGCGGCGTGGGACTTCCGGGCCATGGGGAGCGCTTTCGTGGCGCGGCGCGACGGCCGCGGGCGTGCGGATTGTGACGACGCGAGCCGCCGCGCGCAATCGGCGGATGCTGCGGGGCAAGATGCGCGATGCCGGCCTTCGGGGCTAGCATCGCCCGCACGGTCCCGGCGCAACCGGCCGGGACGCCCGGAGCGGACGATGGATGCCGAGAGGCTTCGCAGGCTGGCGTGCGGGGCGGCGATCGGGCTGCTGGCGATCGGCGCGTGCGTCCCGGCGCGCGCCGGCCAGTCGACGATCGTCGAGTGCATCGAAGGCTCGGACTTCATCGCCAACGCCGCCGCGTCGCGCGACAACGGCATGAGCCGCAAGGCCTTCCTCGAGCGGCTCGAAGGCGATTTCCTGGCGATCCGCGCCTACCCGGTCGCGCTGCGGTGGTTCGTCAAGGACGCCGACGACGAGCGGTTCCTGCGCTCGGCCGTCGTCGACGTCTACGACCGCCCCCAGGCCCCCGACCGCCACCGCGAGCGCTTCTTCGCAGCCTGCGTGTCGCGGGCGGCGGCGTAGCGCGCGGGGGCGCAGGGCCGAGCGTAGCGGCGGAGAAAGAAGAAGCGTGGGAGCGCGCGGCGCAATGCACGTGCCTGCGCCGCGTTCATCCCCCCGGGAATCCCGGCATCGCAACCGCAGTCGCGCCCTCGGCGCGCGGCTCAGGGCCTGGCAACCCTCCGACGCTCGCCGCGTTCCTCCTTTCTCCATTCTCCGCCGTTCGGCCCGGTCCCGCCCTTCGGCTTACGCCATCACGGCCTCGTCCGCTATCGCGAGCGCCTGCGCCGCGGCGCTCACCGTCGCCGCGATGCGGCCGACGTCGCGCACCTGCTGCGCCGTGAGGCCCGATTCCCGCAGCAGCTTCGCGTGCGACTGCACGCAGTGCTCGCACTTGCCGACGATCGACGCGGCGAGCGCGTAGAGCTCGAACGCGAGCTTGTCGACGCCGCCGTAGGTCGCATAGGCGTTCATCCGGAGCTCGGGACGCATCGTCCGGAGCTCGGCGTCGTCCGCCATCGCGACGAACGGGTACCAGACGTTGTTCATCCCCATCAGCGCGGCGGCCGCGAGCGCGCCGTTCGCGTGCTGCGCATCGAGGGCGTCGGGGTGGCGGAACGCCTCGACGAGGTCGGGCGAGCGCGCCGCGTAGGCGGCGGCGAGCGCCGCGCCGGCCGCGAGCCGCGGCTCGAGGCTCGAGCGCGAGATCGTCGCGTCGAGGTTGAGGCGGATGTCCTTGGCCCAGTCGGGCAGGCGGGACTTCAGGTCGGATATCGAGTTCATGGACGATGGAGGATGGAAAATGGAACGCGTACGTTGCGGCCGCAGCGGCGAAGTCGGAGCGTCAGGAAGGGCTGGAAGGCCGGCGGGTCGTCGGCCTTCCATGACCCATCCGCGATGCCCGATCGTCGCCGTTGCCCGTCAGAGGGTGGTGCCGCCCACCTTGCGGTTGCACGGGCACAGCTCGTCGGTCTGCAGGCCGTCGAGGATCCGCAGGATCTCGTCCGGGTTGCGGCCGACGTTCAGGTTGTTGACCGACACGTGCTGGATCACGTTGTCCGGGTCGATCACGAACGTCGCGCGGAGCGCCACGCCTTCCTTCGGGTCGCGCACGCCGAGCTGGTCGACGAGCGAGCCCTGCACGTCGGCGAACTGCCAGTGGTTGAGGCTCTTCAGGTCCGCGTGGTCGCGGCGCCAGCCGAGCTTCGCGAACTCGTTGTCGGTCGAGCCGCCCAGCACGACGGCGTCGCGGTCCTCGAAGTCCTTCGCGAGCTTCGCGAAGCCGACGATCTCGGTCGGGCACACGAACGTGAAGTCCTTCGGGTAGAAATAGACGACCTTCCACTTGCCGGGGAACGAGGCCTCGGTGATCGTCTCGAACGCCGAGACGCCCTTCTCCTCGTGCTGGTTGAATCCGGGCTTGACGCCCACGACGTTGAACGACTCGAGCTTCTGTCCGACGGTCTTCATGCGCTGCTCCTTCGTGAGGGGGAAACGGGTCACGAAGCGAATATTATGGGCGATACATGATCGATTCAATTTGATTATCGTTATCGGTGCGATCGAGCGCGTCTATCGACGGCGTGCGGCGGCGAAGGGCTGGCCCCGGCAGGACGCCGGTCGGCCGGTCAGCCGAGCATCGTGCCGCGGCAGCGGCGCGCGCCGCAGCGGCATTCGTAGCGCTTGCGCACGCGCGGGCCGACCGGGCCCTCGTGCTGCAGGTGGTAGTCGTACGCGAGCTCCTCGCCCGCGCGGATCGTGCGGCGCGCCTGGATGAACACGCGGCCGCGATCGTCCTCGAAGGTGTCGCAGTTGGGCGCGCAGGAATGGTTGATCCAGCGCGCCGCGTTGCCCCGCACCGACGCGTCGATCACGCGCCCGTCGTCGAGCTCGAAGAGGAACGTGTGGTACGGATTGGACGCGTCGGAATCCGGCCCCTCGCAGGCTTCCTCGTAGGTCGTGCGGCGGCCGCGGTACTCGAGGATCGTCTCGCCCTTGCGGATCGTCCGCGTCGCGAACACGCCGCGGCCGTGGATCGGGGAGTCGAGGACGCGCCAGGGGCGCTTGGCCGGGGACGGTGACTTGCGAGGGAGAGAGGGCATTGGCGGAACGAGCGACGGGCCCGCCGATTCTATCAAACGCCCGCGCGCGATCGCTCGGCGAGCGCGGCCAGCGCGCGCGCGAGACGCGGCGCTTGCGCGAGCCGCCGCTGGAACGCGAATTCGTCGCGCCCTTTCGCGGACAGCATCGCCGCGATCCGGGCGCGCTCCGGCCCCGGCCAGCGCGCGAGCGCGGGAACCTGCACGCGCAGCGGCGCCCACGCGCGCCACGCGACGCGCGCGGGTCCATCCGCGGGCGCGCGCCGTCCGAGCACCCGCTCGAGCATGCGCAACGCGGCACGCTCGGCCCGCGAGGCGTCGCCCGCGTCTCGGCGCGAGCCACGCCGGAGTACGGTCTTCCGCGAGGTCCGCGGGGTCGGGCGGCGGCGCGGGCGAGAGCGACAGCGCGCGATGTCGCTCGTCGTGAAGCGCCGGAGCGTCGCGATGGGCGCGCGGTAGGCGCGATCGGCCGCGATCTTCGCGGCTTCCGCTTCCGCGAGCGCGCGCACGCGCGGCACGACGGGACGGAAGCCCAGCCGCCAGTAGAACCAGAACGCGCCCGACTCGAGCCCTTCGCGGTTGCCGGCGCGCCAGAACAGGGCTCGACGACGAACCGCTCGACGCGGAAGCGTTGCCGGTACGCGCGCAGCACCTGCGCGAACAGCCACGCCGACTCGCCGCCGCGGAAGGCCGGGAACACGTTGACGCCGATTCGGCAGCCGCCAGCGAACGGCCAGCCACCGCCGTAGGCCACCGGAACGCCGTTGCGGTAGAGCACGAAGCCCACGTGCGCGTCGAAGGCGCCGGCACGCCCCGGCGCGGGCGCGTGCAGCGCGATCGCGAGCCCGCGGCCGAGCGCGTGCACCTCGGTGTCGTGCGCGGTCGTCGTCGCCATCGCGTCGGTCTCGCGGCCGAGCACCGCGATCGCGCCGCGGCTCGCGTCGACGGCGGCCTCGCGCGTGCCGCTCGCGGATGGCCCGCGCGCGAGCCGGCGCGTCGAGCGTCGCGGCGAGGTCGAACGACCGCACGAGCCGCGCGACCGCGTACGGCCGGCCGGCGGGGCCGCGGTGAAACGTGCGCGAAAGCGCCGAATCCGCGAGCGATCGACCGTCCAGGCGCCGATCGATTCGAACAGCTGCTCGCGCACCGCGGGCGGCGCGGCCAGCGCGTCGAACGTGCGCACGAGCCACGCGAGCCGGTCGCCGGCGCCGGCGAAGGCCTCGGGGATCTCCATGCCGTCGAGGTGGCCGCCGCCCGCGATGTCGGCTTGCGTCGCGGGAGCGCCGAGCGATCACCGCCGCGCGGCGCACCGGGTCGTCGTCGATCGCGTCGAGCGCCGCGAGGCCGGGATGCCGCGCGACGAGCCAGCGGGCGAACGCGAGGCCGAATCGCGCGCGGACCGAGGTCCACGCGAGGCCGGTCTCGCGCAGCGCAGGTCGGCGCGCGCGCGCGGTTATCGTGCGCGCGGCGTCGGCGACGCGGCGGAGCTCGTCGCGCGCCAGCGCGCGCTCGCGCATCGTCGCCGGATGCGCGAGCACGAAGAGCATCAGGTCGTGGTAGTCGACGAGCGCCTGCGCGTCCGCGAAGCCGGCGCCGGCCGCGTGCGCGAAGGCATCGCGGCGGCGCGCGAGCGTGCCTTCGCCGAAGGCGGAGAGCGCGGCCCGAAGCTCGCGGACCGCGTCGACGGAGAGGGGAGGACGCGCCACGCGGCCTCGGCGGCGCCTACTTCCGCGGGGCGATGCCGAGCCCGCGGCGCACGTCGCCGAGCGTCGTGCCCTGCACGGTGCCCGGCGGGAGGTTCAGCGTCCAGCCGTCGAGGTCGAGCGAGTCGGGCACGCGCGGCCGCTTCGGCGGAAAGCCGATCCGGCCGTGGTAGCGATACTGGAATTCGCGCGCGGTGACGGTGCCGTCGGGTTGCGCGAGGCGGAACTTGAACGTGAGGTCGAACGCGTAGTCGCCGCCGGCGCCCGGCGTCACCTTGCCCTCGATCGTCCAGGGCGGCCCGAAGTACGACGACATCACCGGCGTGCGCGCGGTCAGGATGCGCGTGCCCTGCGAGCGGACCGGCGTGGACTTCGCGACCGACGCCGGCCCGCGCGGCAGCGCGACCTGCAGGAGCGAGGCGACCTCCTGGGCGGCGAGCAGCGGGTCGTTCAGGAGCTCCTGGCCCTCGCCGGGAAGCGAGCGGTCGTTGCGGTAGACGATCGTCGACCCGTCGACGAGCAGCACGTCGGCGCGCCCGGTGTACTGCGGCGTCGACTGCTCGACGTGCGCGAGGATGTCGCGGCCCGCGCCGAGCGTGACGTCGTAGCGCGAGACGACCGGCCCCTGCGCGACCTCGACCTTGAGCGTCGAGAACGCGAACCACGGTCCGTCGAGGCACATCGCGCCGCGCGGCGGGGGCCCGCATTCGGCCGACAGCGTCGCCGCCGGCGACGCGAGCGGCGAGGCGAGCGCAGTCGCGAGGACCGCCGCCGCGGCGGCGCGCGTTCGTCGATTCATGGGGCGCGACGTTACCACGGCGACGTCAGGGCGGCGGGGCGCCGAGGAGCGCCAGCACGATCGGCGTGGTCACGGCCGCGAGCGCGGTCGACAGCACGAGGCTCGCCGCGACCGGCCCTTCCAGCGCGCGGAACTGGCGCGCCATCAGGTAGACGTTGGCGCCGGTCGGAAGGCCCGCCATCACGACGACGACGGTGGTCTCCTCCGCCGGCAGCCCGGCGAGCCGCGCGAGCCCCCAGGCGACCGCCGGCAGGAGCGCGAGCTTGACCGCCGCCATCGCGACGCTCGCGCGCCAGCCGGCGCCGAGCGCCCAGGCGCCCAGGCCCATCCCGAGCGCGATCAGCGACATCGGAACCGCCGCCTGTGCGAGCAGCGACAGCGTGCGGTCGATCCAGGCCGGCAGCGCGAGCCCGGTGAAGCCGAACGCCGTGCCCGCGAGGATGGCGGCCACGATCGGATTGGCGACGACCGCCTTGGCCGTGGCGAAGAATTGCCGCGCCGACAGCGCGCTCGCGCGGGCGAGCTCGACCGAAACGCCGACGAGCGTCCACAGGATCAGCGCATTGAACACGACGACGAGCGACACCGTGGGCATCGCCTTCGCGCCGAGCGTGACCTGCACGAGCGGGATGCCGAGCAGCACGGTGTTCGAGAAGATGCCCGCGAGCCCGAACACCGACTGCTCGACGCCGTCGTGGCCGAACGCGGCCCGCGACAGCACGCGGCCCGCCGCGAACACGACGAGGCAGGCGCCGAAGTAGGCGACCAGCACGCGCGGGTCGGCGCGCGGCAGCGACGAGAAGTCGCTCATCAACCGGAACAGCAGCGCCGGGATCGCCACCGAGAAGACGAACCGCGTCAGCGCGTCGGTCGCCGCTTCGCGCCAGCGGCCGCTCCGCGCGAGCGCGTAGCCCAGCGCGATCAGCGCGAACAGCGGCGCGGTCAGCGCGACGAAATGGGCGAGGGCGGCCATCGGCGGGCGTCGTCGAGCCGCGATTGTCGCAGATCGGCGCGCGCGGGCCGCCTTCGCGCCGTCGGGCGGCATAGTAGACTTGGCCGCGCGCGACGCGAGGCGGATGGGAGAACGTGGACTACCGACGCATGCACCACGACGAGCTCGACGACGCCGCGTGGGACCGGCCGCGCGGCGGGCCGCCGCGCCGGCGCGTCATCGTCTGCAGCACGCCGCGCTCGGGTTCCTACCTGCTGTGCCGGCAGATGATCCACGCGGGCCTGGGGCTTCCCACCGAGTACCTGCGTTCCCGCACGATGGCGGCGCTGTCCGCGCGCTTCGGCGCGGCCGGCGATACGAGCTACTTCGATGCCGTCGAGGCGCACCGGACCGCCGCCAACGGCGTGTTCGCGGCGAAGGTGCAGTGGGTGCAGCTCCTGATGCACCCGATCGCGCGCGAGCGCTGGGTCGAGCGCGCCGACCTCAACGTGTTCCTCTACCGCGACGACCTCGTCGCGCAGGCGGTGTCGTGGCAGGTGTCGCTCGCGACCGGCCTGTGGTCGTTCGACGCGACGCGCGGGCAGCGCGCGGAAGGCGTCACGCTCGATTCGGAGAGCCGCGCGCTCGAGCTCGTGGGCGAACTCGAGCTGCAGAACCGGGAATGGCGGGGACTCCTCGCCGGCGCCGGCCGCCCGTTGCTCGCGCTCCGCTACGAGGACTACGTGGGACGGCAAGGCGCGGCGCTGCGCGAGATCGCGGAAGCGCTGGGGCTCGCCGAGGACGCGTGGACGATGCCGCCGCCGGAGACCGAGGACCGCCGGCTGCCCGCGGACGTCGAGGCCGCCCGGTCGCGCCTGCTCGCGCGTGCGCGCGCGGCGTCGGGCGCTCCGGTTCCGCGATGACGCGGGGCGCCGCGGGCACGGCGATTGCGTAGGTCCGCGGATGGCCCGCACGCCCCCGGAATTCGCCGGCACGCCGCTCGGCAACGCGTTCGACCGCCTCGCCGGCCGCCGCGTCGCCGAAGCGCGCGAGACGGCG
>JBGAHH010000091.1:0-16183 GCA_044226265.1 Casimicrobiaceae bacterium
CGCTACACGGCGCTCGAGGCCGACCAGTTCGCCTACAGCCTGCTGACGCGCAGCCAGCGGATCTCGCACGAGAACCTGCGGTTGCGGGACGCCGGCTACGTCGCGGGCGTCGAGTCGTGGTACGCGGGCAAATCCGGCGTGCCGGCGCGGCCGCCGATGTTCACGCCGTTCGCGCTGCGCGGCGTCACGCTCCCCAACCGCGTCGTCGTGTCGCCGATGGCCCAGTACTCGTGCGTCGACGGGATGCCCGACGACTACTACCTCGTTCACCTGGGCAGCCGCGCGCACGGCGGCGCCGGGCTCGTCTTCACCGAGATGACCTGCGTGGCGCCCGACGCGCGCATCTCGGAAGGCTGCGCGGGCCTCTGGAACGACGCGCAGGGCCTCGCGTGGAAGCGGATCGTCGACTACGTGCACGAACGCACGCCCGCGAAGATCGCGCTGCAGCTCGGCCATGCCGGGCCCAAGGGGTCGACGCAGAGGGGCTGGGAGGACGCCGAGGAGCCGATCGCCGATGCCTCGCGCAACTGGCCGCTCGTCGCGCCCTCGGCGATCGCCTACGGCCCGTCGAACCAGGTGCCGCGCGCGATGACCCGCGCGGACATGGACGGCGTGCGCGAAGCGTTCGTCGCGGCGACGAAGCGCGGCGCCGCCGCCGGCTTCGACTGGCTCGAGCTGCACTGCGCGCACGGCTACCTGCTGTCGGCGTTCCTGTGCCCGCTCACCAATCGCAGGGACGACGACTACGGCGGCTCGCTCGAGAACCGCTGCCGCTACCCGCTCGAGGTGTTCCGCGCGATGCGCGCGGCCTGGCCGGCGGACCGGCCGATGTCGGTGCGGATCTCCGCGCACGACTGGGCGCCCGGCGGCAACACGCCGGACGACGCGGTCGCGATCGCGCGCCTGTTCCGCGAGGCCGGCGCCGACCTGATCGACGTGTCGTCGGGCCAGACCACGCGCGACGCGAGCCCGGTGTACGGCCGCATGTACCAGACGCCTTTCGCCGACCGGATCCGCAACGAGGCCGGCATCGCGACGATGGCGGTCGGCGCGATCTTCGAGCCCGACCACGTCAACAGCATCCTGATGGCGGGGCGCGCCGACCTGTGCGCGCTCGCGCGCCCGCACCTCGCCGATCCGTACTGGACGCTACACGCGGCCGCGACGCTGGGCTACGCGGACGCCGACTGGCCGGTCCAGTACCTGACCGGCAAGCGGCAGCTCGAGCGAAACCTCGCGCGCGCGGCGGTCGAGGCCGCGATCGTGCCGGAGGCGAACGGATGACGATGCCCCCGCTCGCCGGCCAGCACGCGGTGATCACCGGGGGCAGCCGCGGGATCGGCCTCGCGATCGCCTCGGCGCTGGCCTCGCGCGGCGCGTCGGTGTCGCTCGTGGGCCGGGACCGCTCGCGGCTGTACGAAGCGGTGCAATCGATGGCGGCGGGATCCCGCTGCGACGCGCACGTCTGCGACGTCGCCGACGCGTCCGCGGTGGCGGCGACCTTCGCGGCCATCGCCCGGGCGGGCCACCGGACGACGATCCTCGTCAACAACGCCGGCACGGCGAAGAGCGCGCGCCTCGCCGCGACCGACGACGCGCTGTGGCGCGAGATGCTCGACGTCAACCTGACCGGCGCCTTCCACTGCATCCGCGCCGCGCTGCCCGCGCTGCTGGACGCGCCGTCGGGCCGGATCGTGAGCGTCGCGAGCACGGCGGGCGTCATCGGGTACCCGTACGTCGCGGCCTACTGCGCGGCGAAGCACGGCGTCGTCGGACTCACGCGCGCGCTCGCGCTCGAGCTGGCGTCGACCGCGGTGACCGTCAACGCGGTGTGCCCCGGCTACACCGACACCGACCTCGTCCGCGAAGCGGTGGCGAACATCGTCGCGCGCACGGGGCGGAGCGAGGCCGACGCGCGCGGCGCGCTCGCGTCCCGCAATCCCCAGAAGCGGCTGGTGGCGCCCGCCGAGGTCGCCGAAGCGGTCGCCTGGCTGTGCCTGCCCGGGTCGCGGAGCGTGACCGGGCAGGCGATCGTGATCGACGGCGGCGAATCCGCCGGCTGACGGGACATGCGATGAACACGATGCTCGCCCCGCTGCGTCCGGACCAGGAGACGCGCCTCGACGATGCCCACCACCACGAGGCGCTGCGGCTGTGGCTGCGGCTTCTCACCTGCACGACGATGATCGAGCGCGGCATCCGCCGCCGCCTGCGCGATCGCTTCGGCATGGCGCTCGCGCGCTTCGACCTGATGGCGCAGCTCGAGCGCGCGCCCGCGGGCCTCCGGATGGGCGAGCTGTCGCGGCGCCTGATGGTCACCGGCGGCAACGTGACCGGCCTCGTGGCCCAGCTCGTGGCCGAGGATCTGGTCGAGCGCGCGGCCGCGCCCGAGGACCGGCGCGCCTGCGTCGTCCGGCTGACGGAGCGCGGGCGTGCGACCTTCCGCGAGATGGCGGCGGAGCACGAGCGCTGGATCGTCGAGCTGCTGAGCGGGTTGCCCGCCGCGGACCACGCCCGCCTGCACGCGCTGCTCGGCGCACTCAAGTCGTCGGTGCGCGCGCACGAGCCGGCCGAGCCGGCGGGCGCGATCGCGCGCCTCGCATCGCCCTCGCGCTGAGGAGCCGCGAGCATGGAATCGCTTCGCCGGCCGTACGCGTCCTACCGGGCGACGCACTTCCGCTACGAGGCGACGCCCGACGGCAAGGTCGCCACGATCACGCTCGACCGCCCCGAGCGGAAGAATCCGCTCTCGTTCGACTCGTACGCGGAGCTCCGCGACCTCTTCCGCGGCCTCGTCCACGCGAGCGACGTGAAGGCGGTCGTCGTCGCCGGCGCCGGGGGCAACTTCAGCTCCGGCGGCGACGTGCACGAGATCATCGGGCCGCTCACGAGGATGGCGGCGCCGGGGCTCCTCGACTTCACGCGCATGACCGGCGACCTCGTCAAGGCGATGCGTCATTGCCCGCAGCCGATCGTCGCGGCGGTCGACGGCGTGTGCGCGGGCGCGGGCGCGATGGTGGCGCTCGCGTCCGACATCCGGATCGGGACGCCGCGCGCGAAGACCGCGTTCCTGTTCGTGCGCGTGGGGCTCGCCGGCGCGGACATGGGCGCCTGCGCATTGCTGCCGCGAATGATCGGCCAGGGGCGGGCGTCCGATCTCCTCTACTCGGGCCGGGCGATGAGCGCCGACGAGGCCGCGGCCTGGGGCTTCTTCCAGCGCGTGGTCGAGCCGGAACGCGTGCTGGCCGAGGCGCAGGCCTACGCGCGCACGCTGGCCGACGGCCCGACGTTCGCGCACGCGATGACGAAGACGCTGCTGCACCAGGCCTGGGCGATGGCGCTCGACGACGAGATCGAGGCGGAAGCGCAGGCGCAGGCGATCTGCATGCAGACCGAGGATTTCCGCCGCGCGTACCGCGCGTTCGCCGCGAAGTCCACGCCGAAGTTCGAAGGCAACTGACGCGAAGCGACGCGCCGATGCGCCCGACCGCCCTCGAAACGCCGTTCTTCGACGCGCCGCATCGCGAGCTCGCGTCGGCGCTGGACGCCTGGGCCGCGCGCGAGAGCGCGTCGCGCGCGCACTCGGTCGACGTCGGCGAGACCTGCCGCGCGTGGGTGCGGGCGCTGGGCGACGCCGGCTTCCTGCGTCACTGCGTGCCGGCCTCGCACGGCGGCGCGTCGCCGGCGCTCGAGTCGCGCGCGCTCTGCGTCGCGCGCGAGGTGCTCGCCTACCACGACGGCCTCGCGGACTTCGCGTTCGCGATGCAGGGCCTCGGCACCGGCGCGATCACGCTCGCCGGCAGCGACGCGCAGCGCGCACGCTGGTTGCCCGACGTGGCCGCCGGGCGCGCGATCGCGGCGTTCGCGCTGTCGGAGCCCGGCGCCGGCTCGGACGCGGCGGCGCTCGCGACGACGGCGAGGCGCGAAGGCGGGCGCTGGGTGCTCGACGGCGAGAAGACCTGGATCAGCAACGGCGGCATCGCCGACGTCTACTGCGTGTTCGCGCGCACCGGCGAGGCGCCCGGCGCGAAGGGCATCTCGGCGTTCGTCGTGCCCGCGGACGCGCCGGGCCTCGACGTCGCCGAGCGCTTCGACGTGATGGCGCCGCATCCGCTCGCGCGCCTCGCGTTCCGGGGCTGCGGGCTCCCGGCCGACGCGATGCTCGGCGCGCCGGGCGAGGGCTTCAAGCTCGCGATGCGCACGCTCGACATCTTTCGCGCGTCCGTCGCGGCGGCGGCGCTCGGCTTCGCGCGTCGCGCGCTCGACGAGTCCGCGGCGCGAGCGAGGGAGCGGCGGATGTTCGGCGGCGTGCTGGGCGACCTGCAGCTCACGCAGGCGGCGCTGGGCGACCTCGCGACCGGGATCGAAGGCGCCGCGCTTCTGACCGCGCGGGCCGCCTGGATGCGCGACACCGGTGGCGCGGGCGCGCGCACGACGCGCGAGGCCGCGATGGCCAAGCTCGCGGCGACCGAGATCGCCCAGGCCGCAGCCGACCGCGCGGTCCAGCTCTTCGGCGGCGAGGGCGTGCGCGTCGGCGCGGTCGTCGAGCGGCTCTACCGCGAAGTCCGCGCGCTGCGCATCTACGAAGGCGCGACCGAAGTCCAGCGACTGATCGTCGGGCGGGACGAGCTCGCCCGGCACGCGACGCCCGGGAAGGGGGGACGATGAGCACCGCGCACGTCGACACGTTCGCGCGCGACCGGCTGCCGCCGCGCGAGCAATGGCCGGACCTGGTCTTCGACCTGCCCGAGCTCCGCTATCCCGAGCGGCTCAACTGCGCGACCGAACTGCTGCGCGGGGCGATCGCCAGGGGACAGGGCGATCGCGTCGCCATTCGCTCGCCCGGCGGCGTGCGCTGGACCTACCGCGACCTCGAAGGCGAGGCGAGCCGCATCGCGCGCGTGCTCGTCGAGGACATGGGCATCGTGCCGGGCAACCGCGTGCTGCTGCGCGGCCCCAACAGCCCGAGGATGGCCGCGTGCTGGCTCGCGATCATGAAGGCCGGCGCGATCGCGGTGGCGACGATGCCGCTCTTGCGGGCGAAGGAGCTCACCGACATCGGCACGAAGGCGGAGGTGTCCCACGCGCTGTGCGACGCGCGGCTCGCCGACGAGCTGATCCTCGCGCGCCCGCAGATTCCCACGCTGCGCCGCGTCGCGCTGTTCGAGACCGATGCGCACGAAGGGATCGACCGGCGCGCCGCGGCGAAGCCCGCAGGATTCGACGACGTCGACACCGACGCCGAGGACGTCGCGCTGATCGCGTTCACGTCCGGCACGACGGGGAAGCCCAAGGGCACGATGCACACGCACCGCGACGTGATCGCCGCGTGCGACTGCTGGCCGAAGCACACGCTCAAGGCGACGGCCGACGACGTGTTCACCGGCAGCCCGCCGCTCGCCTTCACGTTCGGGCTGGGCGGGCTGCTGGTGTTCCCGCTGCGCATCGGCGCGTCGACGCTGCTGGTCGAGCGGCCGTCGCCCGAGGCGCTTTTCGACGCGATCGAGAAGCACGGCGCGACGGTGCTCTTCACGGCGCCGACCGCGTATCGCGCGATGTCGGCGATGGCGAACGGGCGCGACCTGTCGCGGCTGCGCAAGTGCGTGTCGGCGGGCGAGGCGCTCCCCGCGTCGACGCGCGGCCTCTGGAAGCAGGCGACCGGGATCGACATCATCGACGGCATCGGCTCGACCGAGATGTTCCACATCTTCATCTCGCATCCCGACGACGACGTGCGTGCCGGGGCGACGGGCAAGCCGGTGCCCGGCTACCGCGCCTGCGTGATCGACGAGGACGGCAAGCCGCTCCCCCGCGGCAAGGTCGGCCGGCTGGCCGTCAAGGGGCCGACCGGCTGCAAGTACCTGGACGACCCTCGCCAGGCCAACTACGTGCAGGACGGCTGGAACCTCACCGGCGACGCGTACCTGGTCGACGAGGACGGCTGGTACGTCTACCAGGCGCGCGCCGACGACATGATCGTGTCGGCGGGCTACAACATCGCGGGACCCGAGGTCGAGTCGTCGCTGATGCAGCACCCGGCGGTCGCGGACTGCGGCGTCGTCGCCGCGCCGGACGAGGAGCGCGGCATGATCGTCAAGGCGTACGTCGTGCTGAAGCCGGGCCACGAGGCGGGCGAGGCGACGACGAAGCTCCTGCAGGAGCACGTGAAGGCGTCGATCGCGCCCTACAAGTACCCGCGGGCGATCGAGTACGTGGAGTCGCTGCCGCGCACCGAGACCGGCAAGCTCCAGCGCTTCAAGCTTCGCGGCATGGCGAAGGAAAGGGCGTGAGAACCGGCGCCCGACGGGCCGCCCCTAGGGCGCCGTGCCCCCCGGAGGGAGGCGAACGCAGCGTCAGCGCAGTTCGCATCGGGGGGATGTCATGAGTTGGTGGCGCACCGAGAAGACCGTGCGGTTCGCGCACTGCGACCCCGCGGGCATCGTGTTCTACCCGCGCTTCTTCGAGCTGATGCAGGAGGCGACCGAGGACTTCTTCCGCTTCGCGATCGGCATGCCGTTCGAGGAGCTCGTCAACCGCGACGGCATCGTGATGCCCGCGGTGTCGCTCGACGTGCGCTGGCACGCGCCGTCGCGGCTCGCCGACGCGCTCGCGATCGACGTGGGCGTCGCGCGCGTGGGGTCCGCGTCGATCGACTTCGCCTACGAGATGAGCTGCCGCGGCGAGCGGCGGATGTCGGCGCGCACGACGCAGGTGCAGACGCGCCGCGAGACCGGGCGCTCGACGCCGATCGTCGAGCCGATGCGCGGCCGGCTGCTGCGCCACTTCGTCGAATCGCCGGGACGGACCCACGAATGAAGATCCTGCAGCCGCCCGGCTGGGCGCCGCCGAAGGGCTACTCGAACGGCGTCGCCGCGCGGGGGACCTACGTCGCGATCGGGGGACAGATCGGCTGGGACGCGGAGCAGGCGTTCGCGTCCGACGACTTCGTCGCCCAGGCGCGCCAGGCGCTCGAGAACGTCGTCGCGGTGCTCGCGCAGGCCGGCGGGCGTCCCGAGCACATCGTCCGCATGACCTGGTACGTCGTCGACGCCGACGAGTACGTCGCCGCGCTGCGCGACCTCGGCCGCGCCTACCGCGAGGTCATCGGCCGGCACTATCCGGCGATGACCGCCGTCGAGGTGAGCCGGTTGATCGAGGCGCGCGCGAAGGTCGAGATCGAGGCGACGGCGGTGGTGCCGGATTAGCCGGCGCGCGACGGGAGAGGGGCGCCTGGAAAATGGACGATAGTTGATGGAAGGCGCGCCACGCCGCATCGCGGCGGGGGCACTTCTATCGTCCATTTTCTATTTTCCATCGTCCCATGTCCCGCGGCACGCCTGCCCGGCGGCCCGCCCGGTGCGTACAATCGCGTCCACGCGCCATGAAGCTCTACGACTACTTCCGCTCGTCGGCGAGCTATCGGGTCCGCATCGCGCTGAACCTGAAGGGCGTGCGGCCCGAGCGCGGCTTCGTGCACCTGCGACGGGGCGCGCAGCGCGACGAGACCTTCCTCGCGCTCAATCCGCAGGGGCTCGTGCCGGCGCTCGTGCTCGACGGCGGGCGTGTCCTCACGCAGTCGCTCGCGATCCTCGAGTACCTCGAGGAGACGCATCCGTCGCCGCCGCTCCTGCCCGCCGGCGCGGAAGCGCGCGCGCGGGTGCGCTGCATCGCGCTCTCGATCGCATGCGACATCCACCCGCTCGACAACCTGCGCGTGCTGGACTACCTGACCGGGACGCTGGGCGCGACCCGCGAGGCGAAGGACGACTGGTACAAACACTGGATCGACGTCGGCCTCGCGGCGCTCGAGAGGCAGATGTCGCGCGACCCGGCGACCGGAAGGTTCTGCCACGGCGAAGCGGCGACGCTCGCCGACGTCTGCCTGGTCCCGCAGCTCGCGAACGCACGCCGAGTCGAGATGGACCTCTCGCCCTACCCGACGCTCCTGCGCATCGAGGCCGCGTGCCTCGCGATCCCGGCCTTCGCGGCCGCGGCGCCGGCGAAGCAGCCGGATGCCGAATGAGCCGGGCGAGGCGAGAAGCCCGAAGGCGAGAATGGATGATGGAAAATGGACGGTGGAAACCCGCGCGGACACCGGGCGCCGGGTCCAATGTGTGCCTGCGCGTGACCGTCGGCGGAGGCGAAGCTCGCCTTTCCATGATCCATTTTCCATAAGCCATTTTCCCGTTCCGCTTTCCCCGCCTCCATGGCAGGAGCCCCGATGAAGACCGTGATCCCGATGTGGGACGCCCCCTCCGTCCCGGTGGAGGGCACCGACGCGCGCTTTCCGGTCCGGCACATCTACTGCGTCGGGCGCAACTACGCCGAGCACGCGGCCGAGATGGGCGGGGACGCGACGAAGGAGCCGCCTTTCTTCTTCACGAAGGCGGCGGACGCGATCCTGCCGGTCGCGCGCGACGAGGTGGGGATCATGGCGTATCCGCCGGCGACGAAGAGCCTCCACCACGAGGTCGAGATGGTCGTCGCGATCGGGAAGGGCGGCGCCAATTTCACGGCGGAGCACGCGCTCGCGCACGTCTACGGCTACGCGGTGGGGCTCGACATGACGCGGCGCGACCTCCAGAACACGGCGAAGGAATCGAGGCGGCCCTGGGACACGGCGAAGTCGTTCCGGCACGCGGCGCCGATCGGCGCGATCCACCCGGTCGCGCAGGGCGGCCATCGGAAGCGCGGCGCGATCACGCTCGACGTCAACGGCACCCGCCGCCAGACCGGCGACCTCCACGACATGATCTGGGACGTCGCGCACACGCTCGCGTTCCTGTCGCGCCTCTACGAGCTCATGCCGGGCGACCTCGTCTACACGGGAACGCCCGCGGGCGTGGCGGCCGTCGTCGCGGGCGATCGGCTCGACGCGCGCATCGAGGGCCTCTCGCCGCTGTCGATCGCGATCGTCGACGCCAGCTACGGATGACGCGGCTTTCGGCCGCCGAGGTCGAGCGCGGCTACAACAACCGCGCGGCGGTGCCGGACCACGGGGCGTGGTTCGCGCGCTGGGGCGAGCTCTCGAAGGCGGCGTACGCGGGCGAGCGCGTGTTGCGCGAGCTCCGGTACGGCCCCGGCCCGAAGGAGACGCTCGACCTGTTCCTGCCCCGGGGCGCGGCGCGCGGCACGTTCCTGTTCCTGCACGGCGGGTACTGGCGATCGCTCGACAAGGACGTCCACGCGTTCGTCGCGCCGCCGCTCACGGCGCGCGGGATCGCGGTGGCGGTGGCGAACTACGACCTGTGCCCGCAGGTGAAGATCGCGACGATCGTCGAGGAGACGGCGCGCGCGGTCGCGTGGCTCGTGCGCGAGGGGCCGAAGCACGGCGCCGCCGCGTCGCCGCTCGTCGTGGGTGGCCACTCGGCGGGCGGCCATCTCGCCGCGATGATGCTCGCGCGCGACTGGCGGCGGGACGGCTTCGCGGCCTGCCCGGTGGCCGGAGCGCTTTCGCTCTCCGGCGTGCACGACCTGCGGCCGCTCGTCGACTTTTCGTACAACGTCGACCTCCGGCTCGACGACGCCGAGGCAGCCCGACTCTCGCCCGCGCTCCTGCCGCCGGCGTGCGGCGCGCCGCTCGTGATCGCGGTCGGCGGCGACGAGACCGGCGAATTCCTGCGCCAGTCGGCGCACATGTGGGACGCGTGGCCGCGCAACCGCCCGGCCGGCATGCGCGGCCCGCTCGTCGTCCCCGGCAAGCACCACTTCGACGTGGTCCTCGAGCACGCGAGCGCGGACTCGGCGCTCACGCGCGCGACGTTGGGGCTGTTCTAGGGAATCTCTGCGCAACTCCGCGGCGCGCTCGTTCCGCATCGCGCCGCCGGGCCCTAGCGCCGGCGGCCGCCGCCCCCGCCGCCGAAGCGGCCGCCCGAGCCTCCGCCGCCGAAGCGCTCGCCGCCCGAACGCTCTGCACCGCCGAAGCCTCCGCCGGATCGCTCGCTGCCTCCGAAGCCTCCGCTGGAGCGTTCGCCTCCGTAGCCGCCGCCGGAGCTGCTGGAGCGGCTCTCGCCCGTCTGGCGCGCTTGCGACTCGCGATCCGCCCACGACGTGTCGCCGCTCGCGCTCGACCAGCCGCTCGACGAGTGCTGCTGCCAGCCGTTGCCGTCGTTGTGGTAGACGTTGCCGTTGACGTCGGCGTACTTGTTGTTGCCGACCGTGGCGGTGCCCCAGGTGTTGGTCTTTCCGGTCTGCGCGTTCGTCGACGTGCCGCCGCCGACGTGCGCGTTGCCCTCGGGGCCGGCCGTCGTCGCGCCGGCGCGGTCGTAGGTGCTGCCGCCGGCCGTGGTGCCCGAGACCGCGGATCCCGTCGAGCGCTGGCCCGTGTACGTGTTGTAGTTGTCGGCGCGCGCGACGTTCGCCGATCCGCCGGCGGCGGTGTTCGCCGTCCGGTCGTAGCCGCGCGTCGCGTTGCCGGTGTACGCGTTGTACTGGCGGCCGGCGTTGACGTCGCCGGTGGTGCCGGTGCGCGCGTTCGAGTAGCTGCCCGAGAACGACGTGCCGGCGACGCCGCCGCCGGCGTACCAGCTCCGCGTGCCCGAGTACGCGGTGTTGCCCCAGTGGCCGTAGACGTTCGCGCTCGCGGTCGCGCAGCAGCCGTAGCCGCCCCAGTACGCGGGGTGGTAGTAGGCGCCGCCCCAGTAGGGCTCGGCCCACGCGGCCGTCGCGAGCCCCATGGCGAAGCCGAACGTGTAGCCGACATAAGGGTTGTAGACCGGCGCCGCGGCGACGCCGTAGGTGTAGGGCGCCGCGTACCAGACGCTGCCGACCCAGGGCGCGTAAGCATAGCCGGTGCCGTATACGATCGTGCCGGCGGGCGACACGACGGTGCCGAGGTAGCCGGGCGTGTAGCCGACGTACACGACCTCGGGCGTCGCCTCGTACACGCGGACGTAGGTGACGTAGTAGATCGGCGACGACGGCGGGATCGCGTAGATCGCGGCGGGCACCGAGGTCGCGACGGCCCAGGGCCCGGTCAGCCCGGGCGCCGCGAACCACACGCCGGCCTCGACCGCGTAGTACGACGACGGCGTGACCTGGATGATCGGCACCGACGCGTTCGTCACGTAGGCGAGCGACGTCCCGGCGATCGGCGCGTACTGCGGCGCGCCGTCGAAACTGGGCGTGAACTTGGGACCGTTCTTGAGCGGCACCGTCGCGGTCTGCGGGATCGAGTTCGCGATCAGCGCTTCCTGCGCCTGCGGCGTGCCCGCCACCGTGGGCAACACGGCGCCAGCGAGCGAATGCGGCGGGATCTTCGCGAAGTCGGCCGGGAGCGCGTTGCTCGCGACGAACTGCCATGGCCCGGACAGGCCCGGCCCGCGGAACCAGCGGCCGGCCAGGAGCGCGTAGTAGCGGTTGTCCGCGGTGTCGACCATCACGTCGCTCGTCGTGTTCGACGCCCACAGGAGCCCGGTGCCGACGATCGGCACGAAGTCGGGCGCGCCCTTGAAGACGATCAGCTCGGCGGGCTCCTGCGTCACGTAGATGGCCGGAACGCCGTCGTCGAGCGTCGGCTTCGGGTTCGCGTTGGCCGGGCCGTCGAGCAGGTCGACGGTGCCGGCCTTCGAGAGCGCCGCGGCGATCGCGTCGGCGTCCGACCTGAGGAGCGGCCGAAGGTCGGCGCGCGTCCAGGGGCCCGCGAGCGTGTCCGCCTGGAGCCACCCGCCGTGCACGTGCAGGAAGAACCGGGTGTCGAGTCCGCCCTGCAGGATCAGCGCCTTCGTGTTCACGATGCGCTGGAAACGCGAGCTCTGCGGAACGGCCTTCAACACCGGCGCGCCGTCGACCGGCACGAGGATCGCGGGCACCTGGCTCACGATCACGCGCGGCGGATTGTTCTGCACCTCGACCGTCGCCGGCCGGACGCCGGTCGCCGCGAGCGACGCCTCCAGGCGGTCGAGCGAGATCGTGCGCGCGTCGCTCGCGAGGCGCTTCTGCAACGCGGCGAGGTAGTTCTGCCCGCGGCCCGGCAGCGTCGGGAAGTCGACCTTCGTGACCTGGATGTTCTCGAGCACGACGGTGCGCGCGACCTTGTCGACTTGCGTGCGCGCGGTGGCGAAGACGACGCCGAAGGTCTCCTCGGTCGCGCCCGTCGGCTTGATCGCGAGCGCGGCGCGCAGGTCGAGCTTGTTGTCGGTCCAGCTGTTGACCTGGGGCTGGTAGAGGAGCACCGCGGCATCCGCGATGCTGACGTCGCGGGGCCAGGGGTCGGGAGGCAGCTGCGGAGCGCCTGCCGGGGCGTCGCCGGGAGCTGGCGCCTGGGCGAATGCGCCGGTCGTCGGCCCCCCCGACACGCAAGCCATCGCCAAAAGCAGGGGAATGATCGCGCGCGCCTTCATCGTCGGTTCCTCGGGCATGAAAGGGGGAAACCTCCCGCGGGCGCGGGCGGTCCGCGCCCGGACGTTACCCTCCGCGGGCGCCGGGGGCTTGGCATTTGGCGTCATTCTGTGGGCAGTCCGGGACGCTTGACAACTGACCGGCGGTCACTTAGTCTGCCCATCAACTGACCCGCGGTCAGTTGAGGCCGGCCCCCGGCCTCGCCGCGGCGACGGGCGGCGACCATGGCGATACGGCAACGGGCGATCCAGGCGGAAGACAAGGAGGAGCGCAACCAGGCGCTGCTCGACGCGGCCGAGCGGCTGATGCTGCGCTCGCCCGACCGCGTCCCGAGCGTCGCCGAGGTCGCCGACGACGCGGGCCTGGCCAAGGGCACCGTCTACCTGTACTTCCCGAGCAAGGAGGAGATGCTGCTCGCGCTGCACGAGCGCAACGTCGGCGGCTTCTTCCGCGCGCTGATCGCGCTGCTCGAAGGCGCGGAGCGCGTCGACTTCGACCGCGTGCTCGCGCTCACCCACGAGCACATGGTCGAGCCGCCGCTGTTCCTGCCGCTCGCGTCGCGCTGCTTCGGGCTGATGTCGCAGTCGATCCCCGACGGCGCGGCGATCGCGTTCAAGCAGCGGATGGCCGAGCGCCTGCAGCGCGCCGGCGCCGGGCTCGAGCGCCACTTCGCGTCGCTCGCTCCCGGCGAGGGCCTGCTGCTGCTGCGTCACAGCTACGCGCTGATCCTCGGCCTATGGCAGATGGCGGGCGCGAACGCGAGCTGCCCCGGCACGCCGACCGGCCACGTGCCCGCGATCCTGCAGTTCAGCTACCCGGACGACCTCGACCGCGCGTTGCGCGCGCTGTGGCAGGGCGCGCTGGGCGCGCCGGCGGTGCCGGCGAGAAGGAGCGTGCAATGAACGCGCGCCTGGTGCTGCTGCTTGCCGCCGCCGCGGCGCTCGCCGCCTGCGGGAAGCACGACGCGCCGGCCGAGGCGATCCGCCCGGTGAAGCTCGCGCGCGTCGAAGTCGGCTCCGCCGCCGCGGCCACCGTGTTCGCGGGCGAGGTGAAGGCGCGCCACGAGTCCGACCTGGGCTTCCGCATCGGCGGCAAGGTCGTCGAGCGCCGCGTGGACGTCGGCGCGCGCGTGACGAAGGGCACGGTGCTCGCGCGCCTCGACGCCGCCGACGTCGCGCTGCAGGCGCAGGCCGCGAAGGCGGCGGTCGCGGCCGCCCAGACCGAGCTCGACTACGCGAAGGCGGAGTTCGATCGTTACGAGAACCTGAACCGCCTCAAGTTCGTGAGCGCGAGCGCGCTCGACCAGAAGCGCAACGTGATGAACGCGAACGCGGCGAAGCTCGAGCAGGCGCGCGCGCAGCTGTCGGTCGCGAGCAACCAGGCGGGCTACGCGACGCTCGTCGCCGACCAGGACGGCGTCGTCACGGCGATCGGCGCCGAGGTCGGGCAGGTCGTGACCGCCGGGCAGCTCGTCGTGCGCCTCGCCCGCGAGGACGAGCGCGAGGTCGCGATCGCGGTGCCGGAGAACCGGCTCTCCGAGCTCAAGGCGGCGTCGCGGCTCGCGGTCGTGCTGTGGGCCAATCCCGACCGGCCGTATCCCGCGAAGGTGCGCGAGATCGCGCCGGCGGTCGACGCGGCGACGCGGACGTTCGCGGTGCGGGTGTCCATCCTCGCGCCGGACGCCGCGGTGCAGTGGGGCATGACGGCGAACGTCGTGCTGCAGGGCGACGCCGGCGGCGACGCGGCGCTCGTGCCGTCGTCGGCGATCACGCACGCGACCGACGGCAAGCCCGCCGTGTTCGTCTACGACGCATCGTCCGGCACCGTGAGCCTGCGTCCCGTGACGCTGGGCGCGTTCCGCGAGGACGGCACGCTCGTCGAGGCGGGCCTCGCCGACGGCGAGTGGATCGTCGCGGCCGGCGCGCACAAGCTTCGCGCGGGCCAGCCGGTGAAGCCGTGGGAAGGCGACGGCGCGCCGTCGCCGACGCTGTCGTCCGCGCCGCGGGTCTAGGCCGCCCGGGTCGCCATGGACCTCTCGACGCCGCCCGCCCCGGGCGCGGGCGCCCGTTTCAACCTCTCCGAGTGGGCGCTCAGGCATCGCCCGCTCGTCCGCTACCTGATCGTCGTCTGCGCGCTGTTCGGCGCGCTGGCGTACACGATGCTCGGCCAGTCCGAGGACCCGCCGTTCACGTTCAAGGTGATGGTGGTGAAGACGAACTGGCCCGGCGCGTCGGCGCGCGAGGTCGAGCAGCAGTTGACCGACCGCATCGAGCGCAAGCTCCAGGAGGTGCCGAACGTCGACTGGGTCCGGAGCTACAGCCGGCCCGGCGAGTCGCTCGTGTTCTTCGCGATCAGGGACTCGGCGCCCGCGGCGCAGGTGCCCGAGACCTGGTACCAGGTGCGCAAGAAGGTCGGCGACATCCGCAACACGCTGCCGTCGGGCGTGCAGGGGCCGTACTTCAACGACGAGTTCGGCGACACCTACATGGCGATCTACGCGATCGCCGGCGAGGGCTTCGGCTACCGCGACCTCAAGGCCTACGGCGACAAGGTGCGCGCGGAGCTCCTTCGGGTGCCCGGCGTCGCGAAGGTCGACTTCGTCGGCGAGCAGGAGGAGAAGATCTTCGTCGAGCTGTCGAACGCGAAGCTCGCGACGCTCGGCCTCGAGCCCGCGCAGATTTCGCAGACGATCGCGGCGCAGAACGCGGTCGCCGCGGCGGGCACGCTCGAGACGTCGACCGACCGCATCACGATCCGCCCCTCGGGCGCGTTCGGCTCGGTCGAGGCGATCCGCGAACTCTCGATCCGCGCCGGCGGGCGCGTGTTCCGGCTCGGCGACATCGCGACGGTGTCGCGGGGCTACGTCGATCCGCCGCTGCAGAAGATGCGCGTGCAGGGCCGGGAGGCGCTCGGCCTCGGCATCACGATGGCGGCCGGCGGCGACGTGATCCACCTGGGGCGCGACCTGTCCGCCGAGGTCGCGCGGCTGCGCACGCAACTGCCGGTCGGCGTCGACGTCGTCGAGGTCGCGAGCATGCCGGCCGCGGTGCAGCGCTCGATCAACCAGTTCGTGCGCTCGCTCGCGGAGGCGGTGCTGATCGTGCTCGCGGTGTCGCTCGTGAGCCTGGGGCTCCGCACCGGGCTCGTCGTCGCGGTGTCGATCCCGCTCGTCCTCGCGATGACCTTCCTCGGCATGGCGCTCCTCGACATCGGGCTCCACAAGATCTCGCTCGGCGCGCTGATCCTGTCGCTCGGGCTCCTCGTCGACGACGCGATCATCGCGGTCGAGATGATGGCGATCAAGCTCGAGCAGGGCTACGACCGGTTCCGCGCCGCGAGCTTCGCCTACACGTCGACCGCGTTCCCGATGCTGACCGGGACGCTCGTGACCGTCGCCGGCTTCCTGCCGATCGCGCTCGCGAAGAGCTCGACCGGCGAGTACACGCGCTCGATCTTCCAGGTGTCGGCGCTCGCGCTCGTCGCGTCGTGGATCGTCGCGGTCGTCGTGATTCCCTACCTCGGCTACGCGATGCTGCCGTCGGGCGACGCGCTGAACGGGCCGTCGCGCTGGGCGCGGCTGCGGGCGAGGCTCCTGAAGCGCCCGCCGCCCGAGACGCCGGCGCACGCTGCGGGCGACCCCGACGCCGTCTACCGCACGCCGTTCTACCTGCGCCTGCGCGCGATGATTGCGTGGTGCGTCGGGCACCGCTGGACGGTGATCGGCGTGACGCTCGCCGTGTTCGCGGCGTCGCTCGCGCTGTTCCGTCTCGTGCCGCAGCAGTTCTTCCCGTCGTCGTCGCGGCCCGAGCTCCTGGTCGACCTGCGGCTGCCCGAGGGCAGCGCC
>JBGAHH010000092.1:0-15755 GCA_044226265.1 Casimicrobiaceae bacterium
TGCCTCGGCAGGATCGACTGGCCGGTGGAGCAGTCGACCGAGGTGTTGCTGGCGGCCGACGCGAAGGAATTGGCGCGGCTCGACGACGTGTCGGAGAGCGAGGTGGTCCTCGCCGACCGGCCGCTCGAGCCCGAGGTGCTGGTGGAGGACGAACTGGTGCTGACGTTGCCGTTCGCGCCCCGCCACGAAGGCGGATGCCCGCAGCGCGCCTGACGCGCGGCGGGTCGTATCACGACAGGCGAAGCGGCCGCGACCGGCCGCCGGAGCGAGCAAGGAGAAGACGATGGCTGTCCAGCAGAACAAGAAGTCGCCGAGCAAGCGCGGCATGCACCGCGCGCACGACTTCATCGCCGCGCCGACCCTCGGCACGGAGCCGGTGAGCGGCGAGACGCACCGCCGCCACCACATCAGCCCGAGCGGCTACTACCGGGGCAAGAAGGTCGTCAAGACCAAGGCGGACGAGTAACACACCTCGTTGGTCACGTCGACGCGACCTTGAGCGCCGCAGGGCCGCCCCAAGGCGCTCGCCCCCTCCTTCAGGAGGGGGGGCGCGACGCCGCGTCAGCGGCTAGCCTGGGGGAGGTCGACCGATGACGGTCACCGTTGCCGTCGACGCGATGGGCGGGGATCACGGCCCGTCCGTGACCGTTCCCGCGTCGCTCGCCTTCCTCGAGGAGACGCCAGGCGCGAGCGTCGTGCTCGTCGGCCGTCCCGAGGTCCTCGAGCCGCTGCTCGCGAAGTCGCGCTCGCCGGCGCGCGACCGTGCGCGGATCCGCGCCGCCACCGAGGTCGTCGAGATGGACGACCCGCCCGCCGACGCGCTGCGGCGGAAGAAGGACAGCTCGATGCGCGTGGCGATCAACCTCGTCAGGGACGGCGAGGCGCACGGCTGCGTGTCCGCCGGGAACACCGGCGCGCTGATGGGCATCGCGCGCTTCGTGCTGAAGACGCTGCCGGGGATCGACCGCCCGGCGATCGCCTCGCAGCTCCCGACCAAGACCGGCGTCGTCACGATGCTCGACCTCGGCGCGAACGTGAACTGCACGCCCGAGCAGCTCGTGCAGTTCGCCGCGATGGGCAGCGCGCTGGTCTCGGCGGTCGAGCAGGTCGAGCGGCCGACGGTGGGCCTCCTCAACATCGGCGAGGAGGACATCAAGGGCAACGAGCTCGTGAAGGAGACCGCCGAGCGCCTGAAGGCGTCGGGGCTCAACTTCCACGGCAACGTCGAGGGCACCGACATCTACCGCGGCACGACCGACGTGATCGTCTGCGACGGCTTCGTCGGCAACGTCGCGCTCAAGACCTCCGAGGGGCTCGCGCAGATGCTCTACGAGTTCCTGAAGGCGGAGTTCACGCGCGGCGTCTTCGCGAAGGTCGCCGCCGGCATTGCGTACCCGGTGCTGATGCGGTTCAAGCGCCGCATCGATCCGCGGCGGCTGAACGGCGCGACGCTGGTGGGGTTGAAGGGCGTCGTCGTGAAGAGCCACGGCGGCGCCGACGCGCTCGCGTTCAAGCACGCGATCATCAAGGCGCACGCGGAGATCGAGGCCGGCGTGCTCGACCGCATCGCGCAGCGCATCGCCGCGATGCCGTCCGCCGCGCTGGGCGAGCCCTCCGCCGCCGCCGGCCATGGCTAGCCGGATCGCGGGCACCGGCAGCTACCTGCCCGCGCAGGTGCTGACCAACGAGGACCTCGCGCGCCGCGGCGTCGACACGAGCGACGAATGGGTGCGCACGCGCACCGGCATCCGCCAGCGCCACGTCGCCGCCGAGGGCGAGCTCTCGTCCGACCTCGCGTACGTCGCGTCGCAGCGCGCGCTGGCCGCCGCGGGGCTCGCGGCGAGCAACGTCGACATGATCATCGTCGCGACGACGACGCCCGACGTGATCTTCCCGTCGACCGCCTGCATCCTGCAGGACCGCCTCGGCATTCGCGGCGGTCCCGCGTTCGACGTCCAGGCGGTGTGCTCGGGCTTCGTCTACGCGCTGTCGGTCGCGGACGCGATGCTGCGCGCCGGCAACGCGCGCAATGCGCTCGTCGTCGGCACCGAGGTCTACTCGCACATCCTCGACTGGAGCGACCGGCGCACCTGCGTGCTGTTCGGCGACGGCGCCGGCGCCGTCGTGCTGGTGCCGTCGGCCGAGCCGGGCGTGCTCGCGACGCGGCTGCACGCCGACGGCAGCCAGCGCGACATCCTGAGCGTCCCCGGCCAGGTGCGCGACGGCAAGGTCGCCGGCCGGCCGTTCCTGCAGATGGACGGGCAGGCCGTCTTCAAGTTCGCCGTGCGCGCGCTCACCGAGGTCGCCGACGAGGCACTCGCGGCCGCGCACCTGTCCCGCGACGCGATCGACTGGCTGATCCCGCACCAGGCGAACCTCCGCATCATGGACGCGACCGCCAGGCGCCTCGGCGTGCCGCCCGAGCGCGTCGTGGTCACCGTCGACCGCCACGCGAACACGTCGGCCGCGTCCGTCCCGCTCGCGCTCGACGAGGCGGTGCGCGACGGCCGCATCCGGTCCGGTCAGCACGTGATGATGCTGGGCGTCGGCGGCGGCTTCACCTGGGGATCGGCGCTCGTACGCTGGAGTTGACGATGGGCAGACTCGCGGTCGTGTTTCCGGGGCAGGGCAGCCAGTCGATCGGCATGATGGCCGGCTGGGACGAGCATCCCGCCGTGCGCGCGACGTTCGACGAGGCGAGCGAGGCGCTCGGCGACGACCTGTGGGCGCTCGTGACCGACGGGCCCGCCGAGGCGCTCAACCTGACGACCAACACGCAGCCGGTGATGCTCGCCGCGGGCGTCGCGGCCTGGCGCGCGTGGCGCGACGCCGGCGGCGCGATGCCGGCCGTCGTGGCGGGCCACAGCCTGGGCGAGTACACGGCGCTCGTGGCCGCGGGCGCGCTCGCGTTCCGCGACGCGGTGCCGCTCGTGCGCTTCCGCGCGCAGGCGATGACCGAGGCGGTGCCCGCGGGCGTCGGCGCGATGGCCGCGATCCTCGGCGGCGACGACGCCGCGATCGCGGAAGCGTGCCGCGAGGCGGCGCAGGGCGAGGTGGTCGAGCCGGTCAACTTCAACTCGCCGGGTCAGCTCGTGATCGCGGGGCATCGCGCCGCGGTCGAGCGCGCGATCGAGCTCGCGAAGGCGCGCGGGGCGAAGCGCGGCATGCTGCTTCCGGTGTCCGGGCCGTTCCACAGCGCGCTGATGAAGCCCGCCGCCGACAGGCTCGCCCAGCGCCTCGCGGCGGTCGAGTTCCGCGCGCCGTCGATCCCGGTGCTGCACAATGCCGACGTCGCCGAGCACCGCACGCCGGAGGCGATCCGCGCCGCGCTGGCGAAGCAGGCGGCGAGCCCGGTGCGCTGGACCGAGACGGTGCGCGCGATCGCCGCGCGCGGCGTCACCGACGTCGTCGAGGCGGGGCCGGGGCGCGTGCTCGCCGGGCTCGCGCGGAAGATCGATCCGGCGCTGAAGGCCCACGCGCTGACCGACGGCCACACGCTCGCCGACGCGCTGGCGGCGCTGCGCGCCTGACCGGGGAGGAGCGATGGCGAAGGAGCTGGAAGGCCAGGTGGCGCTCGTGACCGGCGCGACCCGCGGCATCGGGCGGGCGATCGCGCTCGCGCTCGCGCGCGACGGCGCGACGGTGGTCGGCACCGCGACGACGGACGCCGGCGCGGCATCGATCGGCGAGGCGCTCGCGGCGGCCGGCCATCCCGGCGCCGGGATCCGGCTCGACGTGACCGATGCCGCCGCGACCGAGGCGGCGCTCGCGGACGTCGAATCGCGCTTCGGGCCGGTCGCGATCCTGGTCAACAACGCCGGCATCACGAGGGACAACCTGCTCGTGCGCATGAAGGACGACGAGTGGGACACGATCATGGCGACCAACCTCAAGCCCGCGTACCGCCTCGCGAAGGCGTGCCTGCGCGGCATGATGAAGGCCCGCCGCGGCCGCATCATCCAGGTCGGCTCGGTCGTCGGATCGACCGGCAACGCCGGGCAGGCGAACTACGCGGCCGCCAAGGCCGCGCTGGTCGGGTTCACCAAGTCGCTCGCCCAGGAGGTCGGCAGCCGCAACATCACCGTCAACTGCGTTTCGCCGGGATTCGTCGACACCGACATGACGCGGGCGCTGCCCGACGCGCAGCGCGAGGCGCTGATGGGCAGGATCCCGCTGGGGCGGCTGGGGTCGCCGGAGGACATCGCCGAGGCCGTGGCCTTCCTGGCCGGCCCGCGCGCCGCCTACATCACCGGCGCGACGCTGCACGTCAATGGCGGCATGTACATGGCGTGAAGCGCGGAGATGGGCGGTGGGTGACGGGCGTTCGACGAAGAAGGCATCATGCCCGGCCTGGGCGAAAGCTCCCGCGTCCCCCATGCGGAGAGGGCTTAGGGGCGAGCGGCCCGCTGCCCATCGCCTCCGTCCGGCACGCCGGCCTGAATTCGCGCTTCTGGTAAAATCGCCGGTTTGGGGTAGTCCGATACGTCCCGCGAGGGAGGAGACGCATGGATAACGTGGAGCAACGCGTCAAGAAGATCGTCGCCGAGCAGCTCGGCGTGAACGAAGCCGACATCAAGAACGAGTCCTCGTTCGTCGACGATCTGGGCGCGGACTCGCTCGATACGGTCGAGCTCGTGATGGCGCTGGAGGAGGAGTTCGAAACCGAGATCCCGGACGAGGAAGCCGAGAAGATCACCACCGTCCAGCAGGCGATCAACTACGTCGGCTCGCACCTGAAGAAGTAGCGCCGGCATCGCGGCGAAGGCGGCGCCTCCCGCGCCGCCGCCGCGCACGGGGCGCGCCTCCAGCGCGCGGCCCCGCCCCCTCCCAAGAAGGCACCCGCACCGCGCATGTCACGCCGTCGCGTCGTCGTCACGGGTCTCGGCATCGTCTCGCCCGTCGGCATCGGCCTCGACGCGTCGTGGGAGGCGATCGTCGCCGGCCGGCCGGGCATCGGCCCGATCACGCGCTTCGACACGTCGACCTTTCCGGTGAAGATCGCCGGCGAGGTCAAGGACTTCGACGTGTCGAAGTGGCTCTCCGCGAAGGAGGCGCGCCGCTACGACACGTTCGTCCACTACGGCCTGGTGGCCTCGATGGAGGCGGTGCGCGACGCGGGCCTCGAGGGCTGGAACGGCGACAAGGAGCGCGCGGGCGTCTGCGTGGGCTCGGGCATCGGCGGCCTGCCGATGATCGAGGAGACGCACCTCGCTTTCCAGGCGGGCGGCCTGCGCAAGGTGAGCCCGTTCTTCGTGCCCGGCACGATCATCAACATGATCTCGGGCCTGCTGTCGATCCACTACGGCTACAAGGGACCGAACCTCGCGACGGTGACCGCGTGCTCGACCGCGAACCACAGCATCGGCGAGGCGGCCCGGCTGATCGAGTACGGCGACGCCGACCTGATGGTCGCGGGCGGCGCCGAGTCCACGGTGAGCCCGCTCGGTATCGGCGGCTTCGTTGCGGCGCGCGCGCTCTCGCATCGCAACGACGATCCGGCGACGGCGAGCCGCCCCTGGGACAAGGACCGCGACGGCTTCGTGCTGGGCGAGGGCGCCGGCGTGGTCGTGCTCGAGGAGCTCGAGCACGCGAAGGCGCGCGGCGCGCGCATCTACTGCGAGCTCGCCGGCTACGGGATGTCGGCGGACGCGCACCACATCACCGCACCGCCCGAGGACGGCGACGGCGCGCGGCGATCGATGCTGAACGCGCTGAAGAACTCGCACATGGGCTTGGCCGACATCGACTACATCAACGCGCACGGCACCTCGACGCCGCTGGGCGACCTCGCCGAGTGCACCGCGGTGAAGCGCGCCTTCGGCGAGCACGCGGCGAAGGTCGCAGTGAGCTCGACCAAGTCGATGACCGGGCACCTGCTCGGCGCCGCCGGCGGCATCGAGGCCGTGTTCACGGTGCTCGCGATCCGCGACCAGGTCGCGCCGCCGACCGCCAACCTGTTCAACGTCGATCCCGCGTGCGACCTCGACTTCGTGCCGCGCGTGGCGCGGAAGATGAAGATCCGCGGCGCGCTGTCGAACTCGTTCGGCTTCGGCGGGACGAACGCGACGCTCGTGTTCCGCGCGATGTGATTCGCGGCGCCGAAGGCGCGCCGGCCTCCTCATGTCCCTGATCGTCCAGAAGTACGGCGGCACCTCGGTCGGCTCGACCGACCGCATCAAGAACGTCGCGAAGCGCGTCGCGCACTGGCGCCGGCTCGGCCACCAGGTCGTCGTCGTCGTCTCGGCGATGAGCGGCGAGACCAACCGGCTGCTCGGCCTCGCGAAGGAGCTCTCGTCCTCGCCCGACCCGCGCGAGCTCGACGTCGTCGCCGCGACCGGCGAGCAGGTGACGATCGGGCTGCTCTCGATCGCGCTGCAGGAAATCGGCGTGCCGGCGCGGAGCTACACCGGCGGCCAGGTGCGCGTGCTGACCGACAGCGCATTCACCAAGGCCCGCATCCTCGAGATCGACGAGAAGGCGATGCGCCGGGACCTCGAGGCCGGCAGGGTGGTGGTCGTCGCCGGGTTCCAGGGCGTCGACCGCGACGGCAACATCACGACGCTCGGGCGGGGCGGATCGGACACCTCGGCGGTCGCGCTGGCGGCCGCGCTCAAGGCCGACGAGTGCCAGATCTACACCGACGTCGACGGCGTCTACACGACGGATCCGCGCATCGTGCCGGAGGCGCGCCGCCTCGACACGATCACGTTCGAGGAGATGCTCGAGCTCGCGAGCCAGGGATCGAAGGTGCTGCAGATCCGCTCGGTCGAGTTCGCCGGCAAGTACCTGGTCAAGCTGCGCGTGCTGTCCTCGTTCGACGACCCGGAGTCGTCGAGCCCGGGCACGCTCATCACCTTCGAAGAGGACGACACGATGGAACAGGCGATCATCTCGGGCATCGCGTTCAATCGCGACGAGGCGCGCATCTTGGTGATGGGCGTCGACGACAGGCCCGGCATCGCGTACGCGCTGCTCGGCCCGATCGCGGCGGCCAACATCGACGTCGACATGATCGTGCAGAACATCGGCGCGTCGGGCCACACCGACTTCTCGTTCACCGTGCACCGCAACGAGTACCGCAAGGCGCTCGAGGTGCTGGAGCGGGAGCGCGGCAGGACCTTCCAGTGCCGGGAGATCAAGGGCGACGACCGCATCGCCAAGGTGTCGGTCGTCGGCATCGGGATGCGCTCGCACGTCGGGCTCGCCGCCAAGATGTTCAAGGCGCTGGCGGACGAGGGCATCAACATCCAGATGATCTCGACCTCCGAGATCAAGATCGCGGTCGTGATCGACGAGAAGTACCTCGAGCTCGCTGTGCGCGTGCTGCACAAGGCGTTCGAGCTCGAGAAGATGCCGGCCTGACCGGCGGCGGGGACGCACCGTAACCCCGCGTTTCCTTTCGGAAATCCGGCATCGCGCGCTGGACGGGGCGGCGTGCCGGACGGTAAGATCCACCGTTTTGCCGAGCACTCCGCCGCTCCCGTCGTGGGCGCGCTGCGCGGGCGCTGCCGGACCGGAGACGTGGCCGAGTGGTCGAAGGCACTCCCCTGCTAAGGGAGCATACGGGCCAAAACCTGTATCGAGGGTTCGAATCCCTCCGTCTCCGCCAACCCCTCGACGGATGAGATGAGCGGCCGCGACGTCGCGGATCCGCCGGTCGCGGCCGTCGCCGGGTCTGTCGGCTTTCCCGCGGGCACCTACCGGGCTCACCTCGAGGCGCTGGCCGAGGCCCGGCCCGACGCGCCGGCGATAGGCGCGCCGGGGCGCGACGCGATGCGCTTCGGGCGGCTGCTCGCGCACGCGTCGGTCGTGCGCGCGCGATTCGACGACTGGGGCATCGGCCCCGGCGACGTCGTCGCGTGGCCCGCGATCGAGCGTCTTCCGACCGCCGCTGCCAGCGCGATCGTCCCTGCTTGCGCGACGCTGTTGCCGCTGCCCGCGGGGCTCGCGGTCGATGCGTACGAGCGGGCCTTCACCCGCACGCGCGCAAAAGCGCTCGTGATGCCGCCGCGACCCGGGCACCCGGCCGAAGAGGCCGCGAAACGCTGCGGCGTGGCGCGGATCGCCCTCGAGCCGCGCGTCGACGACGTCGTTGGTGCATTCGATCTCGCGATGGTCGGCGAAGGCACGACGCTGTCGCAGGGCGCGACGCTTCCGCGCGACGTGCTGTTCGTGATGCTCACGTCGGGCACGACGGGCCGCCCGAAGCTCGTGCCGACGACCTGGCGAATGCTGTCGACGGCGATGCACGCGATGGGCCAGCGGCTCGGGATCGGGCCCGGCGACGCGTCGGGCCACGTCACGACGCTGCATCTCGCGAACGGGTTGCGCAACGCGGCGCTGCTCGCGCTCCTCCACGGCGGCGCCGTGCACGTGCTGCCGGAGGGCGACGCCGACGCGCTCGTCGGCGCGATCGCCGCGGGCGAGGTCACCTACGCTTGGCTGTCGTTCGCGATCTGCCGCGAGATCCTCCGCCGGCTCGAGGACGGCCTCGCCTGCGCGCGCGGACGGCTGCGCTTCCTGCGCGCTTCGTCGGGGCGACTCGAGCCCGACGAGATGGATCGCCTCGAGGCGCGGCTCGGCGTCCCCGTCGTGACGGGCCTCTCGACGACCGAGACCGGGACGATCGCGCAGCAGGAGCTCTCGCGCGAGCGCAGGCAGCCCGGATCGGTCGGCCGTCCGCTGGCGGCCGAGCTGCGGATCGTCGACGAGCGGGGCGCGGTGGCGCCGCGCGGCACGATCGGCGAAGTGCAGGTGCGCGGGGCGCAGGTCCTCGGCGGCTACCTCGACGACCCCGGGCTCGACGCCCGGGCCTTCGACGGCGACTGGTTCCGCACGGGCGACCTCGGCCAGCTCGACGAGCGCGGTGAATTGCATCTCGCCGGCCGGCTGAGCGAAACGATCAATCGCGGGGGCGAGAAGATCGCGCCGCAGGAGATCGACGCCGTGCTACGCTCGGTCGCCGGCGTCGAGGACGCCGCGGCGTTCGGCGTGCCGCATCCGGTGCTGGGCGAGGAGGTCGTCGCGGCCGTCGTGCGGGCGACCGGTTCCGGCGTCGATGCGATCGCGCTCGCGGCGCGCGTGCGCGCCGCGCTGGGCGACCGTCGCACCCCGCGGCGGATCTGGTTCGTCGACGACCTGCCGAGGAGCGCGACGGGCAAGGTCGCTCGGGCCGCGCTCCCGGCGCACGTCGGCTTTCGAGCGGCGGAGCGGGAAGCGATTTCCGCGACCGGTGCGGCGTCGCCGCTCGAGATCGCGCTGGCGGCGCTGTGGAGCGCGGCGCTGCACCGCTCGTCGACCGGGCTCGACGAGGATTTCTTCCTCGTGGGCGGGGACTCATTGCGCGGCGCGGCGCTCCTCGCGCAGGTTCGCGCGGTGTTCGGCGTCGCGATCCCGGTCCAGGCGCTGTTCGACGAGGCCTCCACCGTGGCGGGCATGGCGCGCCGGATCGTGTCAGGCCGGCAGCCGGCGTGATGCGACGCGTGACGCGCGGGGCCGCGGCGGTTTCGCCGATTCGCCGCAAGCTCGTCCTGGGCGGCTCGGCGCTCCTCGCGTCCGTGGCTGGTCCGGCGAGCCCCGGCGAGCGCGCCGCGTCGACGCAGCGCATCGCGCCGATATCGCTCGGCGGAGGCGACGCATGGCCGACGCGGCCGTTGAGGCTCGTCGTGCCGCAGGCGGCGGGCGGTACGGCCGATGCGACGGCGCGCACGGTGGCCGATCGCGTCGAGCCCATGCTGGGCGTGCCGGTCGTCGTCGACAACCGCCCGGGCGCGAACGGCGTGATCGCCGCGGGGGCGGTGCGGCGCGCCGCGGGCGACGGGACGACGCTGCTCCTGGCGTCGACGGCGACCTATGTGATCGCCCCGCTGGTCACCGCGGGGGAGAGCTTCGATCCGGAGCGCGACTTCGTGCCGGTCGCGAACCTCGCGATGCAGACGAAGGTGCTGATCGCGAGCCGGGCCACGCCCGCGACGAACGCGAAGGAGCTGGTCGACCTCGCGCGCCGGCGGCCGGGAGCGCTCAATTACGCGTCGACCGGCGTCGGCTCCACGAGCCACCTCGACACCGAGCTCTTCGCCGCGCTGAACGGCCTCGCGCTCGTCCACGTGCCCTACCGCGGCTCGGGCCAGACGGTGGCGGCCGTCGTGACCGACGAAGTGCAGATCCTGCTCGCGAGCGTCACCGCCGCGCTGGGGTCGATCCAGGCCGGCCAGGTGCGCGCGCTCGCGATCCTCGACGAGCGCCGCTCGCCGCTCCTGCCCGGCGTGCCGACGCTCGCGGAATCGGGGCTGCCGCCACTCGACGTCCGCACCTGGCTCGGCATCGTCGCGCCGGAAGGCACGCCGCACGCGCTCGTCGACGCGCTGAACGAGGCGCTGGGGCGTGTCCTGGCGGACCCGGGCATGCGCGGCTGGCTCGCCTCCCAGGGGCTCGATCCGATCGGCGGGACGCCGGAGGCTTTCGCCGCGCAGATCCGCGCGGACGTCGACAAGTGGAGCCGGCTCGCGAAGCGCCTCGGGATTGCGCGGCGCTAGCCTGCGGCAGCGGGCCCGGGGGAGGGGCGTGTTACCGTAGCGCCGGCCGTCGCCGCCGCGGGCGGCACGGCGCGCGATGACGACTGCCGCCCCCGATCACCCGCCGATCCACGCGGCGCCGCTGCCGTCCGAGGACGTGTCGGTGCTCGCGGAGCGCGCATACTCGCGCACGACCGGCGCCGACGCGATCAAGGGCAACGCGGTCGACCTCCTGATCGATTCGCGCGAGAACTACCCGGCGTGGCTCGACGCGATCCGCTCGGCCGAGCGCCAGATCCTGTTCGAGATGTACATCGTCGACGACGACGAGATCGGTCGCGTGTTCGCCGAGGCGCTGGCCGAGCGGGCCAAGGCGGGCGTGCGCGTCAAGGTGCTGGTCGACTGGCTGGGCGGCTGGCGCGGCGCGGGCGCCTGGGACGCGCTCGACGGGACGAGCGCCGAGGTCCGATTCTTCAACCCGCCGGGCCTCGCGAGCCCGCTCGCGTGGCTCGCCCGCGACCATCGCAAGACGATCACGGTCGACGACCGCATCGGCTTCGTGTCGGGGCTGTGCGTGAGCACGCTGTGGCAAGGCAATCCCGCGAAGCGCCGCGAGCCCTGGCGCGACACCGGCATCGCGGTGCGCGGTCCGGCGGTCGCGGCGCTGCAGCGCGCGTTCGCGCTCGTGTGGGACGTGGCCGGCGAAGCGCTCACGCCGGATTGCTTCTGCGAACCCGCGACGCTGCCGCGCGCGGGCGACGTCACGCTGCGCGTCGTCGCCGGCACGCCGAACGCCGCCGGCACCTACCGGCTCGACCTCACGATCGCCTCGGTCGCGCGCGAGTACCTGTGGCTCACCGACGCGTACTTCGTCGGCACGGCCGCGTACGTGCAGTCGCTCGCGGCCGCGGCGCGCGACGGCGTCGACGTGCGCCTGCTCGTGCCGGGCGCCTCCGACATCCCGCTGATCTCGCCGGTCTCGCGCGTCGCGTACAAGCCGCTGCTCGACGCGGGCGTGCGCGTATTCGAATGGAACGGCACGATGCTGCACGCGAAGAGCGCGGTCGCCGACGGCATCTGGGCGCGCGTGGGCTCGACCAACCTGAACCTCGCGAGCTGGATGGGCAACTACGAGCTCGACGTCGCGATCGAGGACCGCGCGTTCGCGCGCAAGATGGCCGACCAGTACGTCGCGGATCTCGGCCACTCGACCGAGATCGTGCTCACGCGGCGCCACCGCGTGCGCAAGTCGCCGGACGCCGGGCCGCGCGAGGCGAAGCGCGCCGCGTCGGGCAGCGCGGGCCGCGTCGCTGCGGGCGCGGTCAGCGTCGGGAGCGCGCTGTCGGCGGCGCTGACCAACCGCCGTCCGCTCGGCGCCGCCGAGGCGGGGCTGCTCGTCAAGATGGCGATCCTGGCGCTGCTGCTGGCGTTCGTGACCGCGCTGTGGCCGCGGATCGTCGCGTGGCCGCTCGGATTCGTCGCGGCCTGGCTCGGCATTGCCTGGCTCGTCAAGGCGATCTACCTTAAGCGCGCGGCGCCGACGGAGCCCCCCGTCGAACCGACGCCGCGCGACCGCAAGGACGCGGCCTGACCCGGCCGGGCCGGGCGGATCACCGCGCGCGGCGCGAGGTGGGGCGAGGACGCCTTGCTCCGTCGCGACGGAGCAGCGGCAGCAACTTCGCGAGCGGTCGCGTGTTGGCCACGTCCTGCGCGGAGAGCCAGCCGCGTCGCGCCTGGCCGACGCCGTAGCGCAGGTCGTCGAACTGCGTCGCGGCGTGAGCGTCCGAATCGATGGCGACGAGCGCACCCTCGTCCTTGCACATCCGGCACGCGGTGTCGACGAGGTCGAGGCGCTCCGGATGCGCGTTGACCTCCAGGAACACGCCCCGGGCCTTCGCCTTGCGGACGACCTGCAGCAGGTCGACGTCGTAGGGCTCGCGCTCGCCGATGAGCCGGCCGGTCGGATGGGCGAGCAGGTGGACGTGCGGCGCGTCGAGCGCTCGCAAGATGCGCTCGGTCTGGCGCGCGCGGCTCAGGCCGAAGCTTCCGTGGATCGCGGCGACCACGACGTCGAGCGGCGCGAGCGCGTCGTCTGGAAGGTCGAGCGACCCGTCATCGAGGATGTCCACCTCGATGCCGCGGAGCACGCGGAATCCGCGGAGGCGCGCGTTCAGCTTCTCGATCGCCGCGCCTTGCCGCGCGAGGCCGGCGGCGTCGAGCCCGTGCGACATCGCCTGCCGCTTCGAATGCTCGGTGATCGCCAGGTACTCGAACCCGCGCGCTCGCGCGGCGGCGACCATCGCGTCGAGCGTGTCGCGGCCGTCGGTCGCGGTCGTGTGCGCATGCAGGTCGCCCTTCAGGTCGGCGAGCTCGACGAGGTCCGGCAGCCGGCCCTCGCGCGCGGCATCGATCTCGCCGCGATCCTCGCGGAGCTCCGGCGGGATGGGCGGCAGGCCGACCGCGCGGTACACGGATGCCTCGGTGTCGCCGGCGATCCGTCGCTCGCCGCGGAACACGCCGTACTCGTTGATCTTGAGGCCGCGTTGCTGCGCCAGGCGGCGCAACGCGATGTTGTGCGCCTTCGACCCGGTGAAATAGACCAGCGCGGCGCCGTAGCTCTCCTGCGGAACGACCCGGAGGTCGACCTGGAGGCCGCCGCGCAGCTTGATGCTCGCGCGCGTCGTTCCCTTCGAGAGCACCTGCTCGACGCCCGGCGTCGCGACGAACCGGTCGAGGACGGCGCCCGCATCGCCGCCGCCGACGACCACGTCGAGATCGCCGACGGTGTCGCGCATGCGCCGGAAGCTGCCGGCCACCTCGACCTGCGCGCGACGCAAGGCCGGCGCGAGGTGCGCGAGCAATGCCTCCGCGTATTGCGCTGCCTCGGCGAGCTTGAGGCGGCGTTCCGTCGACAGGTGGGCGGCGACCGCCTGCGCGATCCGCGATTCCGTCGCCGCACCGAAGCCGTGCAGCGACCGGATGCGCCCGTCGCGCGCGGCGCGCAGCACCTGCTCGGGCGTCTCCGCGCCGAGCTCGTGCCACAGCGTCTTGACGCGTTTCGGGCCGAGCCCCGGCACGGCGAGGAGTTCGGTGACCGCCGGCGGCATCGACGCGCGCAGCTGGCGGAGGAGGTCGCAGGATCCGGTGCGCGCGATCTCGGCGATCTTGCCTGCGAGGTCCGCGCCGATGCCGGGAAGGCCCGCCAGCGTCCCGCCGGCGTCCAGCGTCTCCTTGACGTCGCGTCCGAGGTCGCGCACCGTGCGCGACGCGTTGCGGTACGCGCGCACGCGAAAAGGATTCGCGTCCTCGAGCTCGAGCCGATCCGCGATCTCGTCGAGCGCTTCGGCGACGTGCAGGTTGGCGACGGGCATCGCGTCAGTCGCGTCGGACCGGGCGGCAGCGAGGCGGCCTCGATTCGCGCGAGGCCCCGTCACTTCGGCGGAGCGGCCCCCGATGCCGCGTCGCCGTCCGGCGTCAGCGACAGGATGTACCGCGCCATCGTACGCGCATCGCGCTCGGAGACCTCCGGGTGCGGCGGCATGTGCCAGGGACCGCCGGTGCTGAGCCCCGAGCGGATTTGGTCGGCGATCCGGTCGGCCGCGCCGGGCTTGCCGCGGTAGCGCGCCGCGACGTCCGCGAACGCGGGCCCCGCGCGCGTCTCGCGGTCGGCGTGGCAGAGGTAGCAGCGGTAGGTCGTCAGCGAGCCCGGCGGCTCGGCCGCCGCCGCCGAGCCGGCGGCAAGCGCTGCCATCGCGACGAGCATCGACCGTTTCATGGCTGCATCGTGTCGGCGCGCGCCGTCCGCGTCGTTGACGGTCGTCAAGGGCGCTCAGGCGCGGCCGCGTCCGGCCACGGGCGCCGGGGAAGGGCGGCGGCGAGGGCTCCCGGAGGCCGGTGGCGGGCATCGGAACAAGTCAGGTATAATCAACGGCTTCGCGCCCGTAGCTCAGTTGGATAGAGTACCTGGCTACGAACCAGGGGGTCGTGGGTTCAAATCCTGCCGGGCGCGCCAAATAATCAAGGAGTTAGGTTTCGGCCTAACTCCTTTTTTCTTTGGTTTTGGCATCCCGGGGACCCCGTAGGGGACCCCGGCGACGGGCCTTGGCAGCTCGGCTTATCGCAACATATGTGGCGGCCACCACCGTCGCGGCGCTCCTCTGCATCATGCCGCTCGATGTGTCAGGATGATGGCAGTCCGTCGGGGAGCGACGGGTCGCCCTTCCGGGGAGACGAACAGGTCTGCGGCGCAGGACTGAGTCCAATTCGATAAACCTGAACCTTAGGAAATCTTATGACTCAGCCTCCCGAAGTATTCGGCATTTCCATCGCCGAGGTCGCGCGCCTTCTCGGCGTCAGTGAATCTCACGTACATCGACTCTCGGCCTCCGACCCGTCGTTCCCGAAAAAGCGGAAGGTGGGAGGGGCGACCCGCTACGACCCATTGGAAATTCGGGCGTGGTTCGATGCACAGCGCGTCGAGGGAAGGTCTGCCCGGATGGCGGACAAGAAGAAACGCCTGAAAGCCGCTTGAGGATGTCCTGGCTGCGCGTCGGCGATGCGGTCACCAATGTGGTGACGGTGTCGCCGGCTCCGCGGAGCGGATTCCCTGCCGCGAAGCGGCTTCCGTTGGCGCGTAGCGCCTTCCCCGGCGCGAAGCGCCTTCCCTGGTCGCCCATGGCGACTACCCGCGAGCCCCCATCGGGGGCGAGCTGATTCCGCAGTTGACGTGCGCACGTGGCAGCAGTGTCGACCGCCGCGGCCTTCACCGGCACCACCGCCTTCGCGAGCACGTTGCAGGAGTGCAAGTGGGAACGTTGCCTGGCTGCGGGGACGGTCTTGGTCGCTCAAGCGCGGGGTAGGAGTAGGGCGACGACCTTCGCGCGCCAGCCGCGAAGAGCGAGCGCACGGCGCCCGACGCCGATCGCCACCCGCATCGAGTCCCAACCTCCACCGTCCGCTTTCGCGATGTCGACGATGTCGGCGGGCACGTACGCCTGGACGAGTCCCTGAGCGTCCTTCTTCGCCCGACAGCGTTTCATGCGAATGGCCGAGCCCTTTCGTACGGATGGTCCTGCCGTCTTGGGGTCGTCCCGAACGTAGGCGACCAACTTCTTCAGACGATGTTCCCGAGCGAGGTGCTGGTCCTCATGGGCGTCGTCCACTTCGGCGGCCGGAGGTTGCGCTTCCCCGGCTGGGAGTGCGGCTTCGGCGTACGGTACTTCTGCTACGTCAGTCTTTTGC
>JBGAHH010000165.1:0-2070 GCA_044226265.1 Casimicrobiaceae bacterium
TCGACGGCGTTCGTCGCCGCGATGAACGCGAAGGCGGCGTCGCTCGGCATGACGAGGACGCACTTCGAGGACGCCACCGGGCTCTCGCCGGGCAACGTTTCGACGGCGCGCGACCTCGCGAAGATGGTCGAGGCTGCGGCGCGCTATCCGCTGATCCGCGAGGACTCGATCACGCCGTCGCACGTGGTCGAGGTGGCGCCGACCGGCCGCAGCCTCGGCTTCGCGAACTCGAACCGGCTCGTGCAGTCGTCCGCCTGGGACATCCGGCTGCAGAAGACCGGCTACATCAGCGAGGCGGGCCGCTGCCTCGTGATGCTCGCGGAGATCGCGAGCCGGCCGATCGTGATCGTGCTGTTGGACTCGGTCGGCAAGTACACGCGCCTCGCCGACGCGACGCGCGTCAAGCAGTGGCTCGAGACCGGCAGGACGACGCCGGTCGCCCGCGCCGCGCTCTCCGCCGCCTCGAAGGTGCGCAAGCCCGTCAAGGCCACCTCGACGTCCGCGTCGGGCCGCTCCGCCGTCGCGCGCTTCTGATCGCCGCAAGGCCGGAAGGCCGAAGGCGGAGAAAGGATGTAGTCATTGACGTCGCGGATGTCGACGCGTCTCGACAGCCGTGACGCCAAGTCCTATGTCCTATCCCCTATCGCCGGGTTTCGCGCCTCTTCACTCCAGGACGATGCGGTGATGGAAGACCTGCGGCAGCACGACGCCGTTGCGAAGGTATTGCGTCGTGCGCTCGACGCGGAAGCGAAGCGTCGACAGGCCCTCGGCGCCGAAGCCGGCGGGTCCCTGCGCGCCCTTCGCGAGGTAGATCGCGCGCGTGTGCTGCGTGCCCTCGTTCGCCCCGCCTTCCTGGTCGACGCCGTGGTGCGGATGCGGCATCGGCATGAACGATCCCGGCCGCCGCGACCATGAGAGCCCCGCGATGCGGATCCGCTCCTGCAGGTCGACGTCCTCGAAGCCCCAGGCCCAGTAGTCGTTGCTGTAGCCGTTGACGCGCACGAAGTCGTCGACCGGGAACGCCACCACGCAGCCGGGCGTGTTCGACGGGCCGTCGTCGGCCTGCTCCTGGACGCCCCAGGTGATGAGGCTCGTCGGCTCGTGCACGCGCGAGTAGTCGGCCCAGATCGGCAGGTAGTCGACGTCGTGGAACACCACGTAGTCGGCGTTCGCCTGCGCGAGCGAGAAGCCGGCGTTCTTGATCGCTCCGCGGTTGAACGGGCGGCCCGGCGCCTGCTCCGCGATGTGGATCTCGTAGGGAATCGCGCGCGCGAACCGGTCGCGCTCGAAATAGGTGACGAGGTGCGGGATCAGCCTCGCGAGGTGCTCCTGGCGGTCGCGGTACGGGATCACGATCGCGAGGCGCGCGGCGTAGTCGTCGGGGTCGATCGCGGGCAGCGGGCCGCGGGGCGGGATCATCGGTGCCTCCGGTTCGCGTCGTACAGCTCGCGGGCGTGCGCGCGCGACTTTGCCGTGGTCGATTCGCCGGCGAGCATGCGGGCCAGCTCGTCGATGCGCAGGTCGCGGTCGAGCGGCGCGACGCGCGACTCGACGCCGGACGCCGCGTCACGCTTTTCGACGCGGAAGTGGTGGTCGGCGAACGAGGCGACCTGCGGCAGGTGCGTCACGCACAGCACCTGGCGCCGCGCGCCGAGCGACTGCAGCAGCCGGCCGACGGTCGCGGCGACGGCGCCGCCGATGCCGGCGTCGACCTCGTCGAGCACGAGCGTGGGGACGTGCGCGACGTCGCTGGAGGCGACCTGGATCGCGAGCCCGATGCGCGACAGCTCGCCGCCCGACGCGATGCGCGAGAGCGGGCCGACCGGCTGCTTCGCGTGCGCCGCGATGCGGAACTCGATCGCGTCGAGGCCGTGGCTCGCGGGCGAGGCGAGCGGCTCCAGCGCGATCTCGAGGCGGCCGCCCGCCATCGCGAGCGCGCGCATCGCCGCGGTGACGCGGTGCTCGAGCTCGGCGGCGGCGAACTTGCGCTTCGCGCGGAGCTCGCGGCCGAGCGCGAGGAACGCCGCCTCCGCGTCGGCGGCGCGGCGCTCGAGCGCCGCCGCGTCGGAC
>JBGAHH010000093.1:0-14907 GCA_044226265.1 Casimicrobiaceae bacterium
CTCGCGATGCAGAAGCCGCGCGGCGCGCCCGGCGGGCCGCACGCGGTCGCGGTCGTCGTGAAGACCGTCCGCGGCCGGATCGTCGAGATCAAGACCTGCCGGCAGCGCTGACGGCATGACGACGCCGAGCGACGAGCCGCGGCGCGTGACCGGCGTCACCGGCCGGGTGTCGCGCGCGCCGTTCGGCGCGGGCAGCAAGAGCGAGCACGACGCCGTGTGGATCGAGACCGGCGAGGGGCGCTTCGTCCTGCGACGCAAGGGCGGTCCGGCGATGGGCGACCGCACGCTCGACGGCTACGTCGGGCGTACGGTGCGCTGCGACGGCGTGCTGCTCGCGCACACGCTCGTCGCCGACGCGATCGATCTCGTCGGCTGAACGTCGCCGCGGGCCCGGGCCGCGCGCGGGGTCGCGTCTCCGCTGCGGCGCCGTTCCCTTCGATGCCGGGTCCGGGCGCTCGTCGCCCGCGGCCGCGCGCCATGCACCGTAAGCGCACGTCGCGACTCACCGAAAGTCGTATGGACGGGCCGCGCGTGCGCCTCTCTAATGGCGCCGCGCGTCGGGGAGGGCGCGGGCATGGGGCGAAGCGGGCGGATCCTGGGCGTGGCCATCGCGGCGGCGGCAGCCTCGCGCGCCGCGCTCGCCGCGACGCTTTCGCTCGCCGGCGCGCTCGATCCGGGCAACGCGCAGGACGTCGCGTTCCGCGTCTTCACGCTCGCGTCGCCGGGCAACGTCACGATCCAGAGCTACGGCTACGGCGGATCGGCCGGCGCGCCAGGCGGCGCGAACGCCGCGGGCGTTTCGATTCCCGGGGGCGGCTTCGACCCCTACGTCTCGGTGTTCGCCGGCGCCGGGCCTTCGGCGACCTTCCTCGCGTCGAACGACGACGGCGCCTGCCCGCCGGGGACGGTCGCCGACGGGCTGTGCGGCGACTCGACGCTCGCGCTGCCCGCGCTCCCGGCCGGGACCTACACGATCGCGATCTCGGCGTTCCTCAACATGTCGCTCGCCGAGAACCTCGGCAGCGGAACGCTGGGCGACGGCTTCGTGGGGCTCGGCAGCTACGGCACGCGCACGAACGCCTGGGCGGTCGACGTCGGCGGACCGACGTTCTCGCCTCCCGCGCTCCTGCTCGCGTTCGTGCCCAACGGCCTCACCTTCGGTCCCCAGACCGTCGGCGCGACGAGCGGACCGCTCGGCGTCGTCGTGACCAACGCCGGCAGCGGCGCCGTGGCGCTCGGCGCGCTCGCGATCGGCGGACCCGACGCGGCGCGGTTCGCGGCGGGCGGCGACTGCGCCGGCACGCTCGCGCCGGGGGCGAGCTGCACGATCGCGGTGACGTTCACGCCGGACGCGACCGGCCCGTTCTCGGCGAGCGTGACGCTCGCGTCGAACGCCCCCGGTTCGCCGATCGCGTTCGCTGTCGGCGGCACCGGAACGAACGTCGCGGTCCCGACGGCGTCGCTGTCCGCGGTCGGCCTCGACTTCGGCGCGCGCTACGTCGGCACCGGGACGGGCGCGTCGATCGTGGTCACGAACGCTGGCGGTGCGACGCTCGTCATCGGCAGCGTTTCCAAGGCGGGGCCGCAGCCGGGCGACTTCGCCGTGGGCACCGGCTGCGACGGCGCGTCGCTGGCGCCGTCGGCGACCTGCACGATCGACGTCGAGTTCCATCCGGCGGCGGCCGGCGCGCGCTCGGCGCTCCTGACGCTCCCGTCGAACGCAAGCAACGCACCGGTCACGCTCGGCCTCGACGGGCTCGGGATCGTGCGCGTGCCTGTCGCGGCGGCGCCGGTCCCCGCGTTGTCCGCCGGCGGGCTGTCGCTGCTCGCGGCCCTTGCAGCCCTGGCGGCCGTCGCGCAGTTGCGCCGCCGCAGGCCGGTCCCGATTCCACACGAAGAGGAGTCCCGATGAACGCCGCCCATCGCATCGCCGCCTTCGCGTTCGCGCTCGCGTGCGCATCGACCGCGCTCGCGCAACCCAAGCCCGCGCTCGTGCAGGACCGCGACGAGCCCGGGCGCAACCCCTGGCAGCAGTCGATCGACGTCATGCAGAACGCGACGAACTGCGGGCCGCCGCTCATCAACTGCTTCGGAACCTTCGACACGGTCCCCGCGGGCAAGCGGCTCGTCGTCACCTACGCTTCGGCGATCTTCTCGGGCGCCGACGCGAGCACGCCGAACCCGCTCGTCTACGCCGGGCCCGCGCAGATCCCCAATTTCGTGCACTTCCTGCCGCTGCCGCAGGCGCGCGGCGGCGCTCGCCTCATCGCCTCGGGGCCGGTGCTCTTCTACGTCGATGCCGGGACCTACGCCTACATGGTCATCCAGGCGGACGCGCTCAAGGACGGCTACCAGGCGACGATGTCGCTCTCGGGCTACCTGATCGACGCGCCCTAGGGCGTCTCTGCGCGGCGCAGCGGCCGGCGGCGAGCGTCCGGGAGGTCGCGTCCTCGCACGCGAACGGGACGGCCGCGCGAGTCGAATCGGCGCACGGCATCGCCGTGGCGCGCCGCGCCGAAGGCCCTTCGTCCGGCCGCGACGGCGCGTATCCCTGGGGGGCGCGCCCGGTCGAGGGTCCTCGAGGGGACCGGCAGCCTCCGCGGTCCCTGTCGGTGACGTTCTCGCAAGGTAGAATCGCCCCTTCGATGAGCGCCGCCGCCTACGTCTCGACCCGCGCGCTCACGCATCGCTATCCGACGCGCGAGCGGCCGGTCCACGCGCTGGACCGGTTCTCGCTCGACGTGGGCGCCGGCGAGTTCGTCGCCGTCGTCGGTCCCTCCGGCTGCGGCAAGTCGACGATGCTGCTCGCCGTCGCCGGCCTGCTCGAGCCTTCCGGCGGCGAGGCGGTCGTCGGCGGACGGCGCGTCGAGCGGCCGGTCACCGACGTCGGCATCGTGTTCCAGGATCCGGTGCTGCTCGACTGGCGCGATGTGCTCGCCAACGTGATGCTGCAGGCGGACATCCGCGGCCTCGACCGCGACGCGCAGCGCGAGCGCAGCCTCGCGCTGCTCGCGCGCGTCGGCCTGGCGGGATTCGAGTCTCGGCATCCCTGGGAGCTGTCCGGCGGGATGCGCCAGCGCGTGTCGCTGTGCCGCGCGCTCGTCCACGACCCGCCGCTGCTCCTGATGGACGAGCCCTTCGGCGCCCTCGACGCGCTCACGCGCGAGCAGATGGCCCTCGACCTGCAGGACCTGTGGCTCGCGCGACGTCCCGCGGTGCTGTTCGTCACGCACGCGATCGACGAGGCGGTGTTCCTCGCCGACCGCGTGATCGTCATGACGCCGAGGCCCGGGCGGGTCGCCGCCGACATCGCGATCGGGCTGCCGCGTCCGCGGCACCCGGAGATGCGCGAGTCGCCGGCCTTCGTCCGCCACGCGCGCGAGATCCGCGCCTACTTCGAGTCCTGGGGCGTGCTTCGGGACCGCACCGTCGACGAGGCGGCCGCTTGAGCGCGGAGCCGGCGCGCGCCGCGCCGCCGCTCGCCGGCGAAGACGCGTCCGGCGCGGTCGCTCCGCCGATGCGCTGGCGCGAGCGCGACTGGGTGGCGCCGCTCGCGACGGTCGCCGCGCTCGTCGTCGCGTGGGACGTCGCGGTCCGCGTCTTCGGCATCCGTCCGTTCATCCTGCCGCCGCCCGGCGCTGTGGCCGAGGCGCTCGTTGCCGATTTCCCGTCGCTCGTCCGCCACGGCGTCGTCACGCTGCAGGAGGTGATCGCCGGGTTCGCGCTCTCGGTCGCGGTGGGCGTTCCGCTCGCGGTGGCGATCGCCGGCTCGCGTCGCTTCGAGCGCTCGGCGTTCCCGCTGATCGCGGGATCGCAGGCCGTCCCGAAGATCGCGATCGCGCCGCTGCTCGTCGTCTGGTTCGGCTTCGGGCTCCTGCCGAAGGTCCTGATGGCGTTTCTGATCTCGTTCTTCCCGATCGTCGTCGCGGGCGTCCTCGGCATGCGCTCGGTCGAGGTCGAGAAGCTCCACCTCGCGCGCTCGATGGGAGCGACGCGATGGCAGACGTTCGCGCGCATCCGGCTTCCGTCCGCGCTGCCCAGCCTGTTCGGCGGCTTCAAGCTCGCTATTACGTTCGCGGTCACCGGAGCGGTCGTCGGCGAATTCATCGGCGCCGACCGCGGGCTCGGCCGCGTGATCATGGTCGCCAACGGCAATCTCGACACCGCGGGGCTGTTCGCCGCGGCGGTCGTCCTCACCATGATGGCGGTCGCGCTGTTCCTGCTCGTCGAGGCGATCGAGCGCATCACGATCCGCTGGCACGTCTCGCAACGCCTGAGAGGTCCCCGATGAAGCACGCCGCCGTCGCCGCGATCGCGCTCGCCGCGATCCTCGCCCGTCCCGTCGCCGCCGCCGATCCGGCGACCGTGCGCCTCGACTGGCTGCACACGAGCTACCACGCGCCTTTCTTCCTGGGCATCGACAAGGGCTGGTACCGCGACGCGGGCATCGAGCTCACGGTCACGGAGGGGCGGGGGTCGGGCAACGTCGTGCAGCTCGTCGGCAATGGGACCGACACGTTCGGCTTCGCCGGCGCGGACGCGGTCGTGCGCGGCGTGCAGACCGGCATCCCGGTCCTGTCGGTCGCGACGATCATGCCGCGCAACGCGGACACGGTGTTCGCGATGGCCTCGTCGGGCATCGCGACCGTGGGCGACCTCAAGGGACGCCGGATCGGCTCGACGCCGGGCGGCACCTCCGGCACGCTGCTGCCGGCGTTCCTGAAGGGCGCCGGGCTGGCGGACGGCGAAGTGACGACGATCCCGGTCGACGCGCAGCTCAAGGCGCAGCTGCTCCTGCAGGGCAAGCTCGACGCGATGACCGGCCCGACCTGGGGCCGCGCCGTGCTCGTCGCGCGCGGCCCGGTCGTCGCGTTCGCCTACGCCGACTACGGCGTCGAGGTCGTGGGCTACGTCATCGTCGTCGCCGCGAAGACGGCGAGCGAGAATCCCGACCTCGTTTCGCGGTTCCTGTCCGCGACGCTCAAGTCGTGGTCGTACGCGGTCGACCACCCGGACGAGGCGTTCGCCGCCTTCCGCGCGCACGCGCCCGAGTCGATCAAGCGCAACGGCGATGGCGCGTACGGCGACATGCTCGAGGCGCTGAAGCTCGTGCGCCCCGCGGTCGCGGGCAAGCCATTCGGCACGCAGAGCGAGGCCGACTGGGACCGCATGCAGAAGCAGCTCGCCGAATACGGCGCGGTCAAGCAGACGCTGCCGGTCGAGCGCTACTTGACGAACCGCTTCCTGCGCTGACCGCGCGCCGCGCGACCACGCGCTCGATCGCCTCGCCGACGAGCGAGGCCACGTCGGCGGCGCGGTGCGTGACGATGCGCACGTGCGTGTCGTCGACGCGGCGGAGCTCGACCTCGCGCGCGAGCGCGCGCCAGCCGGCCTCGCGAGGGGGCTTCACGTCGCGCGAGTTCACGACGACCAGGGTGCCCCCGTACGGCTCCGGCACGTAGCGATCCATCGCCCGCCGGTAATGCAGGCGCATCTCGCTCTCGTGGTCGGTCGCGGCGAGCCGGCGCATCGCGCCGCTCGGGTCGAGGGTGAGATAGGCGTCGTCGCCCTCGCCGTCGCCCGACGGCGCCATCGCCTCGATCGCCAGGACCAGCGGCACCTCTTCGCCCGCGGCGGCGAGCTGGCGCGCCATCTCGAACGCGACGTACGCGCCGTTGCAGTAGCCGGCGAGGACGTAGGGCCCGTGCGGCCGCGCCTCGCGCAGCAGGCGCACGCGATCCTCGGCCATGGCCTCGATCGTCGGCGGGATCGCGCCGCGCCTGAGCAGGTGCGGCTGCACGACGAGGAGCGGCTGGTCCGAGCCGAGGTGCCGCGCGAGCGTGCGCGCGTAGAAGCCGCCTCCGGTCAGGTCGCCATGCAGGAGCACGAGCGGGGGGCGCGTCCCCTCCGCGTTCAGCGACACGACCGGCGCGTCGTCCGCCTCGACGTCGCTGCGCAGGCGCTCGGCCAGCCCCGCGATCGTGTCGTCGGCGAACAGCGCCGCGAGCGGCAGCGCGACGCCCGACGTCCGCTCGATCTCGTCGACGAGCCGCGCGGCGAGCAGCGAGTGCCCGCCGATCTCGAAGAAGTGCTCGTGGATGCCGACCGGCCCGTGGCCGAGCACGCGCTCGACGTGGCCGGCGATCGCGTGCTCGAGCATGTCCCGCGGCGGCACGTACACGTCGGCGGCGGCGGGCGCATCGGCGTCGGGCGGCGCCGGCAGCGCGCGCCGGTCGATCTTGCCGCTGTCGTTCATCGGCATCGACCGCAGCCAGACCACGGCGGAGGGCAGCATGACGTCGGGCAGCAGCCGCTTCAACTCCCGGCGCAGGTTCGCCGGCGGCGGTGCGTCGGGACTCGACGGCACAGCGTAGGCGACGATCCGGCGATCCTCGGACGTCGCGCCGGTCGCGACGACCGCGCATTCGCGGATGCCGGGCGCGCGCGCCAGCGCGTGCTCGATCTCGTCGAGCTCGATCCGGTGGCCGCGGAGCTTCACCTGCCGGTCGCCGCGGCCGAGGTAGAGCAGGTCGCCGCGCGCGTCGACGCGGACGCGGTCGCCGGTCCGGTAGAGGCGCGCGCCCGGCGAGGCGTCGAAAGGATGCGGCCGGAACCGCTCCGCGGTGAGCGCGGGCTGGCCGACGTAGCCGGTGGCGAGGCCGGGGCCGCCCAGCCACAGCTCGCCGGGCAGGCCGTCGGGTACCGGCTCCATGGCCTCGTCGAGCACCCAGGCGGTCGTGTTCGCGATCGGACGCCCGATCGGGATCGACACGCAGTCGGGACCGACGTCGCCGACGAGATGCCAGGTCGCGAACGTCGTCGCCTCGGTGGGGCCGTAGCCGTTCACGAGGCGCGCGGGCCTGCCCGCCTCGCAGATCGCGCGGACGAGGCGCGGCTCGGCCGGCTCACCGCCGAAGATCAGCGCACGGCAGCCCGAGAACGCGCCGGGCAGCACGCGCGCGACCTCGTGGAACAGCGACGCCGTCAGCCACAGCACCGAGACGCCGCGCTCGCGCAGCGCCTGGGCGAGCGCGCGCGGCGCGAGCGCGACGAGCCGCGGGATCACGACGAGGCGCGCGCCGTTGGCGAGCGCGCCCCACACCTCGAACGTGGTGGCGTCGAACGCCGGGTGCGCGGCGTTGGCGACCGCGTCGGAGGCGACGACCTGCACGAAGTCGGCGCCGCGGACGAGACGCGCGATCGCGCGGTGCGTCACCTCGACGCCCTTCGGGCGCCCGGTCGAGCCCGACGTGTAGATCACGTAGGCCGGGGCGCCGCCCGGGTCGGCCGGATCCCGCGCGATCGCGTCCGGCGGCTCGGCGTCGATGTCGCCCCCGTCCGCGTCGATCCGGAGCAGCGTGGCCTCGCCCGCGGGCAGGTGACGAGCGGCGTCCCCGGCGCACAGCACGAGCGCGACGTCGGCGTCGGCGATCACGGCGCCGATGCGCGCGACCGGCCACTCGACGTCGATCGGCACGTAGGCGTGGCCGGCCTTGAGCGTCGCGAGCATCGCCACGACGAGGGCGGTGCCGCGCTCGAGCGCGACGCCGACGCGCGCGGGCGCGTCGCCCGTGCGCCGAAGGATCGCGCGGGCGAGCCGGTTGGCGCGGGCGTCGAGCTCCGCGTACGTCGTGACGCGCTCGCCGTCGACGATCGCGGTCGCCCCGGGCGACGCGCGCGCGACGGCTTCGACGAGCCGGTGCACGCCGACGTCGTCGGGGAAGGGCGTGGGACGTCCGCGCCACTGCTCGATCTGCGCCGCCCGCGCCGCGGCGTCCTGCATCGGCAGCCACGAGACGCGGCGCGACGGATCCTCGGCGATCGAGCGCAGCAGCTCGAGCCACTGCCGGCAAGCCCGGGCGATCGTCGCCTCGTCGAAGAGGTCCGCGGCGTATTCGAGGCGCCCGGCGAGCGTGCCGCCGGCCTCGTCGACCGCCATCGCGAGGTCGAACTTGGCGGCGGGTGGGACGACGCCGTCGACGCGCTCGACCGCGAGCCCCGGCAGCGCGAGCGCGGTCGACGGCGTGTTGCGCAGCCGGAACGAGACCTGCGCGAGCGGGTTGCGCGACGCATCGCGCCGCGGCGCGAGGCGTTCGACGAGCTGGTCGAACGGCACGTCGGCGTGGTCGTAGGCGTCGAGCGCCGTGCGGCGCACCGCGTCGACGAGCGCATCGAAGGTCGGGTCGTTCGCGAGGTCGGCCCGCATCACGACGACGTTGGCGAAATCGCCGATCAGGGGCTCGAGCTCGGCGCGCGGGCGCCCCGCGACCGGCACCGCCACCGCGATGTCGGCCTGGCCGCACCAGCGCGCGAGGAAGACGTCGAACGCCGCGAGCAACACCATGAACAGCGAGGCATCGTGCGCCCGGGCGATGTCGCGCAGCCGGTTCGCGCAGGCGGCGTCCAGCGCGAAGGAAACCTCGCCGCCGCGATGGGTCGGCCGGGGCGGGCGCAGGCGATCCGCGGGAAGCTCGGGCGGCGAGAGCCCGGCGAGCGCGCTCCGCCAGTGGGCGAGCTGCGCTTCGAGCAGCCCGCCGCGAAGCCGCTCGCGCTGCCATTCCGCGTAGTCGGCGTACTGCACCGGCAGCGGAGGCCAGGCGGGCTCGCGCCCCGACGCGCAGGCCTCGTAGGCCTCCGCGAGCTCGCGCGCGAAGATCGACGCGGACCAGCGGTCGAACGCGATGTGGTGGCTCGCCATCGCGAGCCAGTGCTCGTCGCGCGCGACGCGGATCGCGTGCGCGCGGAACACCGGGCCGTCGACGAGGTCGACCGGCGCCTTCGCCGAGCGTGCCGCGATCTGCCGTGCGGCCGCCTCGCGCTCGTCGGGTGGACGCCCCTCGTGGTCGTCGCCGGCGCGCGCGAACCCTCCGCGCGGCGCGCCGGGCTGCACGAGCTCGCCGTCCACGAGCGCGAACGTCGTGCGCAGCGTGTCGTGGCGGTCGACGATCGCGCCGATCGCGCGCTCGAGCGCGGCCAGGTCGAGCGGGCCGCGGATGCGCGCGGTCCACGCCTCGCCGTACGCCGAACGGTCGGCGACGATGCGGTCGAGCGCCCACATCTGGCGCTGCTGGTAAGACGCTGGCGCGACGTAGTCGTGGCGGCGGGTCACGACGCCGGCCTCCGCTCGCGGCGCACGAGCGGCGGCTCGGCTTGCGCGGCGCGGACGCCGGCCTCGCGGACGCGACGCGCCAGCCCTTCCACGGTGGGCGCCTCGAACAGCGCCGTGGGTCGAAGCGGGACGCCGGTCGCGGCGGCGACCCGCGCGATCACGCGGGCGCCGGCGAGCGAGTCGCCGCCCAGCCGGAAGAAGTCGTCGTGCGCGCCGACGGCCGTCAGCGCCAGCACGTCACCGAACGCCGCGGCGACGAGGCGCTCGATCTCGTCGCGCGGCGGCACCGGCGCCGCCGCCAGGCGACGCTCGACCTCGGCGGCGAGCTCGGTGCGCCGGACCTTGCCGAGCGACGTGCGCGGAAACGCATCGACCACGACGACGCGGCTCGGCACCTGGTGGGGCGCGAGGCGCGCGAGCGCATGCTCGCGCAGCGCGTCGGGCGTCGCGCTCGCGCCCGGCTTGAGGATCACCGCGGCGAGCAGGTCCTCGCCGAGCGTCGGGTGCGCGAGCCCGACTGCCGCCGCGTCCTGCACGTCCGGATGCTCGCGCAGGGCCGCGTCGACGTTGGCGGGCGCGACCTTGAGGCCACCGCGGTTGATCATCTCCTTCAGGCGGCCGGTGATCCTGAGGAAGCCTTCGTCGTCGAGAACGCCGGCGTCGCCGGTGCGGAACCAGCCGTCGCGAAACGCCGTGCGCGTCGCTTCGGGATCGTTCTCGTAGCCCTGCACGACCTTGGCGCTGCGAACCAGGATCTCGCCGGCGGTTCCCGGCGGCAGCGGGCGCCCGGCGTCGTCGGCGACCCGGACTTCGCACCCGATCGCGCGGCCGACGGTGCCGGGCCTCCGCGAGGGCGAGGTTGGATCGTCCTGCGCGATCAGCCCGGTTTCGGTCGACCCGTAGCCCTGGATCACCGGCACGCCGAGCGTCGCCTCGAGGCGACGCTGCGCCGATTCCGACATCCCATTGCTGCTCGAGCGGACGTAGCGCAGCGACGCCGGCATCCGCGCTCCGCGGCGAACGACCGCGTCCTCGATCGCCGCGTGCACGGTCGGGCTCGCGGAGATCACGGTGGGCCGAAGCTCGTCGAGGCAGGCGAGGAAGCCTTCCTCGTCGAAGCCGGGCAGGATCACGCCGCTCGCGCCGGAGCGCATGGTCGCGACGATCGAGGCGCCGAAGCCGCTCGTCGTGTGCAGCGGCGCGAGGCTCAGCATCCGGTCGGAGGGGCCCATCCTCCAGATGTCGGTCGGGCGGCAGAGCGCGGCGTGCGTGATCGCGACGACGCGCGGCGCGCCGGTCGTGCCGCTCGTGTGCGCGAGGATCGCCGCGTCACCCGGCTCGGGCCGGCGCGGCTCGGCGCACGCGCGCGGCCGGTCCGTCGCGGCTTCGAACGAGTCGTCGCCGCCCTCGTCGGCCTGCCTGACGACCACGATCGCGATCCCCGCGTCCCGCGCGGCGGCCGCCACCGGACCGTCGAGCGCGCCCGGCGTGAGCACGAGCGCATCGATGCGCATCGCGGCAAGCAGGCGCGAGGCGCCCGCGGCGTCGAGGCGCGGATCGAGCGGGGCGGCCGTCGTCCAGACGGACGCGGCGAGCATCACGCCGACCGCGTCGAGATCGTTCGGGAGCAGCGTCGCGCGCCGCGCGCCGCGCGCGTAGCCGAGCGAGGCGAGCGCGTGCCCGGCGCGGTCGAGCCCGCGCGCGAGACGGGCGTAGGTCCATGCGGGGCGGCCGGGCGCGACGAACGCCGGCGCCTCGCCGCGCTCGCGGGCCTGGCGCTCGCAGAAGTCGAGCAGCGTGGACGGCGTCACGCCGCGCATTCTCCGGGGCGCGCCAGGCGCGGGGCCCCGCGCTCAGTCGGTCTGCGGGCTATAGCCGACGACCTCGAGGGCGCCGTCGCGCAGGCCGGCCGCCTCGCGCCGCCGCCGGTAGTCGGCGAGATGCGGCGAGGCGCGGTGCACGTCGAACGCCGCGTCGTCTGCGTACGTCTCGTAGAACAGGAACGCCTGCGGGTCGTCCTTCGCGCGATGCAAGCGGTACTCGAGGCACCCGGGCTCCGAGCGCCGGACCACGCCGCACTGCTCGGCCAGCAGCGCCGCGAGCGCGTCCGCCTTTCCCGGCGCCGCCCGCAGGCGGGCCACCACCGTCACCTTCGTCGACATCGCACGCTCCCTTCGCCCGGATCGGACCGCCGACTATACCGTGGGCGCCGGCCCGGCTCTGGCGCATGGCGGCGCTCCCGGGCCACAATGGCGGCCGCCTCAGGCCCGACCGGCCCGGCGTTGCGAATCGGAGAGGAAGCGACGATGGCTACGGTGGCACGCGGGAGGCTCGCGACCATCCCCTTGAGCCCGAACCTCGGCGTCGAGGTCCGCGGCGTCGACCTCGCGCGCGGCGTCGACGACGCGACCTTCGACGCCGTCTACGCGGCGTTCCTCGAGCACAAGGTGCTGCTGTTCGACGCGCAGGACCTGCCGCCGGCGAGGCAGGTCGAGTTCGCGCGCCGCTTCGGCGAGGTGCAGGTGCACGTGATGAACCAGTACCACCTGCCGGGCCATCCGGAGCTCTACCGGCTCACGAACCTCGACGCGGACGGCAAGCCGAACGGCCGTCACCCCGACCGCGGCACGATGGCCTGGCACACCGACGGCTCGTGGCAGCGCGTGACAGGACAGGCGACGATCCTCTACGCCGAGGTCGCGACCGACGAAGGCGGCGAGACGCACTTCGCCGACATGGCCGGTGCGTACGAGCGGCTGTCGCCGGAATGGAAGTCTCGCCTCGAAGGCATGCGCGCGATCCACAACCTCGACTTCTCGCGCACGCGGCGCCACGGCGACGATCCGCTCACCGAGGAGCAGCGCCGCGCGCGCCCGCCGGTCGACCACCCGGTCGTCCGCACGCACGCGGAAACCGGCCGCAGGTGCGTGTTCCTCGGCGACCACGCGGAATCGATCGTGGGCATGCCGTACGACGAAGGGCGCGCGCTGATCGAGACGCTGAACGCGATGATCATCCACGACGACCTCGTCTACCGCCACCGCTGGTCGCCCGGGCAGCTGATCCTCTGGGACAACCGGAGCGTGCTGCACCGCGCGACGCCTTACGACCCGGCCGTGCAGCGCCGCGTCATTCGGCGGTGCACGGTGCTGGGCGAGGTGCCGGCCTGACCGGAATCGTCTCCCGGCGCCGCTGTTCACCCGGGTTCCCACCACCGCCTCGGAGCATCGAATGAAGCCTCTCGCCTTCGCCTCGCTCGCGGCCGCCGCCGCGTTCGCGCTCGCGCCGCCGCTCCACGCGCAGGCGCCCGCGCGCGTCCGCGGCGCGATCGTCGACGTGACGCCCTCGGCGATGACCGTCAGGACGCGCGAGGGCCGCGACGTCGTCGTGAAGCTCGCCGACGACCTCGCCGTCTCGGTCGTCAAGGCCGCCCGCTTCGACGAGATCAAGGAAGGCGACGTCGTCGGCACGACGACGCGGCGCTCGCCTGACGGCGAGGAGGTCGCGCTCGAGGTGCATTTCCTGCCGCCGACGGCGCGTCTCGGGCAGAGCGCGTGGGACCTCGAGCCGAAGTCGACGATGATCAACGCCCCGGTGCGCAGCAAGGTCGTCGGCACCGGCGACCGCCAGCTCCTGTTGCGCGTGGGCGATGGCGAGCAGAAGGTGGTCGTGCCGCCGTCGACGCCGATCGTGCGCTCGGTGCCCGGCACGCGGGCCGACCTCGCGCCCGGCGAAGCGGTGTTCCTCTCCGCGCAGGTCGCCGCCGACGGCGCGCTGACGGCGCAGCGCGTGCAGGTCGGCAAGGACGGCGTGAAGCCGCCGCAGTAGCGGCCGGCGGCGCGTCAGCGCGTCTTCGACCGCGGCTTCGGGCGGTCGGCGCGCGGCAGGATCCAGCCGGGCGAGAAGCCCGGGTGATCGCCCCAGCCGCGCTCAAGCATCGGGCATTCGAGGCAATCGAGCGCCCGCACCTCGCAGAGCTTGATCCGGCAGCCCACGGCGTGCCCCTCGAGCATCAGGCGCACGCGGTCGAGCTTCTGGCCGCGGCGCCCCTTCATCAGCACGACGTCGCCGGGCCCGAGCACGCGCGCGAGGTGCGCGGCCGCGTCCTGCACGGTGCGGCCCGCGTCCGAGATCGCCTCGCGCGGCATCCCGGCCTTCCGCGCGCCTCGCGAGTAGCGCTTGAACGACCGCCCGACGATCACGAAGCGCTCCGCCACGCGGGCCACGTGCATCCCGACCGACAGGTAGGTGGGCCATTCGCGGCCCTGCATCGCCGACATGTCGCCGAAGAACACGACCTTGCGCTTCGCGGGGATCCCGTCGAGCACGTCGAGCGCGGCGTGGATCGTCTCGAGCGTCATCTTGTATTCGTCGCGCAGCAGGATCGCGCCGTTCGGCAGCGCGACCGGTTGCATGCGTCCGGGCGTCGGGTCCAGCGCCTGCAGGCGTCCGAGCGCGTCGTCGAGCGGCACGCCCTCGACGTGCGCGACGGCGACGGCCGCGAGGACCGGATACACCATCTGCGGCCCGATCAGCCGGATCGCGACCTCGCGCTCCTCGCCGAAGGCGGAGAGCCGGAAGCGCGTCCCGCGGGGCCAGTCGAGCCGCACGTCGATCGCGCGCACGTCGACGCCGTCCGCCAGCCCGTAGGTGAGCACGCGGCCGGGCGCCGAGGACGCCATCCAGCGCGTGTTCGGGTCGTCGCCGTTCAGCACCGCCACGCCGCCGGGACCCAGCGCGCGCACGAGCAGCACCTTCTCGCCGCGCTTGTCCTCGAGCGTCGGCAGCTTCTCGTGGTGCTCGCTGCCGATCGACGTCACGATCGCGATGTCGGGACGCACCATGCGCCCGTAGCCCGCGAGCTCGCCCGGGCCCGAGATGCCGACCTCGACCACCGCGTGGCGCTGGCCCGGCCGGATGCGGAGCATCGCGCGCGCGATCGACGTCCACGCGTTGCGCAGGCTCGCCGGGCTCGAGGGCGCGCCCAGCGCCGCGGCCACCGCGCGGACGGTCGTCGACTTCCCGAACGTGCCGGTGACCGCGACGAGCCGGGTGCGCCGCGCGAGCGTTCGACGATGGAGCGATGCCGCGCGCGACCAGAGCGGCCACAGCCGGAAGTTCGCGCCGTCGACGACCTGCCGCCGGCCGCCCGGCGTGCGCAGCATCGCCGGAATGTCCCGCCATCGGTAACGCATCGCCATGGTCGCGAGCATCATAGCCGCGGGAGGCCGCTCGGGAATAGGCGGTGGCCGAAACGTGTTGACCCCGTCGGCGCCCGCCGACGACGCACGCGCGACGCGGACGAGGGCGGACCACGACCGGAGGCGGGTAAATGGGGATCGGACGACTGGGAAGGCTCGCGCCGCTGGCGCTTGCGGCGGCGGCGGGCATCGCGGGTGCGCAGAACGTGAAGATCACGCCGTACGGCTCGCACGCCGGCGAGCTCTGCAACCGCGACCGCGCGATGATCCTCGAGGATCCGACCGGCGTGAGGCTGCTCTACGACCCGGGCCAGGCGGTGCTGGGAGGCGACGACCCGCGCCTCGGCGCCGTGCACGTGCTGCTCGTGAGCCACGCGCACGGCGACCACATCGGCGACGCGAAGCTGAAGGCGCTCGGCGCCGGAACCTGCGACGCGCCGGAGCTTGTGCCCGCCGCGCCGGCGACCACGTCCGGCGAGATCGCCGCGGCCAAGAATGCCGGGCTCGTCATGATCCTCCAGATGGCGAGCTTCCTCGGCAAGCGCGTCGAGGCGATCAAGGGCAAGCCCACCCCCGCGTGCCCGGCCACCAACGCGT
>JBGAHH010000094.1:0-17458 GCA_044226265.1 Casimicrobiaceae bacterium
AGCCCGCGAGCTGCGTGAGGTCGACGCGCGCCAGCGTCATGCCCTTGTCGATCGCACGGCGCAGGCCGTCGACCTGCGCCGCCGACGCGCCGGTGAGCTTGCCGGTGATCGCGACGTAGCCGCCCTGCGCGGCCTTCGCGGCCTGCGGACGCCCGCCCGACTCCTCCCACGACGGCGCCGAGCGCTCGAACTGCACGACGTACTGCAGCGAGAACTGCTCGAAGGCGTTGCGGTCGCCCGCGCGCTGCAGGAGGTCGAAGAGCGAAAGCCAGGCGAGCGGCGAAAGCTTCGCGTCGTGGTCGTTCACGACGCCCTGCTCGAGCGACGCGCGCGCGGGCGCGGCCTGTCCGCTCGCGAAAAGCAGCGCGGCGTTCTCGAGCACCGCGCACAGCCCCGGATTCGCCTGCACGACCTCGAAGCCCGGCTGCTCGCGCCCGCTGTCGAGGAGGCTCGCGCCGGTGACCGTGATGTCGCTCCCCGCGGGCTCCGCGACCGGGCGCTCGGGGTCGGCCTTGCGCCCCGCCTTCGCGAGCTCGTGCGCCGACGGGCGCTTGGGCGCCGGCGGCACCGGCCGCGCCTGGGGAGGCGGCGGCAGGGGCTTCTTGGCCGGAGGCTTGGAGAAAAGCGCCATCGTGCGGAACGCTCGCGTGCGGGGGTTCCCCTCGCGTGATCCTGCGATTATCGACCCGGGGTCCCTCGCGGACAACCCGAGCGCGGGCGGGCGCCCCGCGGCGCCCGCCGGGGGCGCGCTACGCGCGGGCGAGGTTCTCTTCGGCGAAGCCCCAGTTCAGGAGCTTGTCGATGACGGCGTCGACGTAGGCGGCGCGCTTGTTCTGGTGGTCGAGGTAGTACGCGTGCTCCCACACGTCGATCGTGAGGAGCGGCTTCTGCCCCTTCGTGAACGGCACCTCGGCGTTCGCCGTCTTCACGACCTTGAGCGCGCCGCCCTCGACGACGAGCCAGCCCCAGCCCGAGCCGAACTGCGACACGGTCGTCGCCGACAGCTGCTTCCGGAACTCGTCGAAGCTGCCGAACGCGGCGTCGATCATCGACGCGAGCTTTCCGTGCGGCTTGCCCCCGCCGCCGTGCTTCATGCTGTGCCAGTAGAAGGTGTGGTTCCAGATCTGCGCGGCGTTGTTGAAGATCGCGGCCTTGTCCGCCTTGCCCGCGGTCGCCTGGACGATCGCCTCGAGCGTCTTCCCCTCGAATTCCGTGCCCTTGACGAGGTTGTTCAGGTTGTCGACGTAGGTCTTGTGGTGCTTGCCGTAGTGGAACGAGATCGTGTTGGCCGAGATGACCGGCTCGAGGGCGTTGTCGGCGTAGGGAAGCGGCGGGAGCGTGAACATGGTCGGGCCTCGTGGCGGACGTCGGAGACGGGCGAGCATCATACGACACCGGTGCGGGCGCGGTCCCGGGGGTGTACGCTCGGGCGCTCGTCGGACGAAACCCGACACGCGAAGGCCCTCGGGCCGAAGCCCGACCCACGGGATGAAGAATCCGCTCGAATCGATCGCCGGAACGCTGGTCTGCGGCCTCGTGCTGACCGCGATCCTCTACGCGGCCGTCGCCGCGCTGCTCCGCTGAGCGGGCGCCGATGGACCTGGTCCCGGCCCTCGCGCGCTGGATCCACTTCGGCGCCGGCATCGTGTGGCTCGGACTGCTCTACTACTTCAACTTCGTGCAGATGCCCGCGCTGAAGGACGCGGCCGCCGACGGCACCGCGGCGGGCATCCTGAGGCACGTGGCGCCGCGGGCGCTCCTCTGGTTCCGGTGGGCGGCGGTGGTGACCTGGCTCGCGGGCGCCGCGCTCCTCGGCCCGCGGTTCGCCGACGCGTTCACGCTGTCGGGTGGCATGGCGGGCATCGGCGTCGGCGCGTGGCTCGGCACGATCATGCTCGTCAACGTCTGGGCGATCCTCTGGCCCGCCCAGAAGAAGGCGCTCGGGATCGCACCGGCGGGCGACGACGAGAAGGCGAAGGCGCGCCGCGTCGCGTTCCTCGCGTCGCGCGTGAACCTGATGCTCTCGATCCCGATGCTGTTCTTCATGGCCGGCGGCTGGTCGCACCGCGCGGCGTTCGGCCTCTGACGCGCCCGCGCGCGGCGGGCGACGAAACGAAAAGGGCCGGACGTCGCCGCCCGGCCCCGGTGGCGAAATCGCGCGCGGCTACTTGAGACGGATCACCGCGCAGGCGACGCGGGCGCCGGAGTTGCCCGTCGGCTGCGTCTTGTAGTCGTCCGGATCCTTGTGGACGACGAGCCCGCGCCCGACGATGCTGTTCGGGCCGGGCGCGACCGTGACGCCCTCGAGGTCGAACGTCGCCTTCGCGCGCCCGGACGCGTCGGCCGCGAGGCTCGGCATGTCGCCGCCGTGGTGCGGCGCGTTCTGCGGGCCGTGCGGATTGGCGGTCGGATTGAAGTGGCCGCCCGCGCTCATGCCGTCGCCCGAGCTGCAGTCGCCCTTCTCGTGGATATGGAACCCGTGCTCGCGGTTCGGCGCGAGGCCCGACACGTCGGCGGTGACGTGCACCTTGCCCATGCGCTCGGCGAACGTCACGGTGCCGGTCGCGGTGCTGCCTCGCGTCGGCTCGAGCTGCGCGGTCGCGACCGCGGTGTCCATCGGCGTGGTGGCGCAGCCGGCGAGCGCCGCGGCGAGCGCCGCGACCAGGATCGTCTTGCTCATCGTGGCATCCTCGTTCGAGCGCGGGGCCCCGGCGCGCGGGGTCGGGACGCGCGCCCGCGCGGCGACCGGTCAGTCGTCGCCGTAGAGCTTCTGCACGCGCTCGCGGCGCTCCTGCGCCTCGAGCGACAGCGTCGCGGTCGGGCGCGCGATGAGCCGCGCGACGCCGATCGGCTCGCCGGTCTCCTCGCAGAACCCGTAGCTGCCGTCGTCGATCATGCGGATCGACTTCTCGACCTTCTTGAGGAGCTTGCGCTCGCGGTCGCGCGTGCGCAGCTCCAGCGTGTATTCCTCCTCGAGCGTCGCGCGGTCGGAAGGATCGGTCGTGACCTCGTTCTCGCGCAGGTGCTCGCCGGTGTCGTCGGCGTTCTGCAGGAGCTGGTCGCGGAGCTCGAGGAGCTTGCGTTTGAAGAACGCGAGCTGCGCCTCGTTCATGTAGTCCTTCTCCGGCGCCTTGAGGACGTCCTCCTCGGTCAGCTCGCGGACCTTCTTGACGGCGGTAGCGGTCTTGACTGCCATGCTGTGCCCTGTTCCGTTCGGGTCGTCTCGCCGCGGCGCGGGGGGCCGGGCGCATGAAACGGGCGATTATAGCGTTCGGCGCGTCGTCCGGGCCACCTTTTCCGCGGCCGGCGCCGCGAGGGTCGGCGCAGCCGTATAATCCTGAAAATTCAGGGATTTCCCATGCCCGTCGCCCCCGACCGCCTGACGCTGCGCCGCCCCGACGACTGGCACCTGCACCTTCGTGACGGCGCGGCGCTCGCCGCGGTGGTCCGGGCGACGACGCGCGTGTTCGGGCGGGCGATCGTCATGCCCAACCTCATGCCCCCGGTGACGACCGTCGCGGCGGCGCTCGCCTATCGCGACCGCATCGTCGCGGCGGCCGGCGGCGGCACGCGCTTCGTTCCGCTGATGACGCTCTACCTCACCGACGCCACGTCCCCCGAGGAGATCGCGCGCGCCAGGGCGTCGGGCGCGATCGTCGCGGTGAAGGCGTACCCGGCGGGCGCGACGACGAACTCGGACGCCGGCATCACGTCGCTCGACAAGGCGCGCGCCGCCATCGCGGCGATCGAGAAGCACGGGCTCGTGCTTTCGCTGCACGGCGAGGTGACCGACCCGGACGTCGACGTGTTCGACCGCGAGCGCGTCTTCGTGGAGCGCGAGCTCGTCCGCCTCGTGCGCGACTTCCCGGGGCTGCGCATCGTGCTCGAGCACGTGACGACGCGCGAGGCGGCGCAGTACGTGGCCTCCGCGCCGCCGAACGTCGCCGCGACGATCACGCCGCAGCACCTCCTGTGGTCGCGCAACGCGATGCTCGTCGGCGGCATCCGGCCGCACCTCTATTGCCTGCCCGTCCTCAAGCGCGAGGCTCACCGGCGCGCGCTCGTCGACGCCGCGACCTCCGGCAGCCCGAAGTTCTTCCTCGGCACCGACAGCGCGCCGCACGCGCGCGACACCAAGGAGAACGCCTGCGGATGCGCGGGCTGCTACTCGGCGCCGGCGGCGCTCGAGCTCTACGCGGAGGCGTTCGACGCCGCCGGCGCGCTCGACCGGCTCGAGGGCTTCGCGAGCGTGCACGGCGCGGCGTTCTACGGGCTCCCCGCGCACGACGAGACGATCACCCTCGTGCGCGAGCCCTGGCAGATGCCCGCCGAGTACCCGTACGGCGAACGCACGATCGTCCCGCTCCGCGCGGGGGAGACCATCCGCTGGCGCGTGGCGTGAGCCGGAAGCGGGTCGGACCGGGAACTCGACGCGCGCGGTGCTATCCTAGTCCTCCGAAGTCCGCCAGACCGTCGCTGCCCGTCCGGTGAAAGCCGGAACGGGGAGAGGAAAGTCCGGGCTCCAGAGAGCAGGATGCCGGGTAACCCCCGGCCGCAGCAGCCGCGGCTTCGCCGCCGCGGTCAAGGCGAGGAACAGGGCCACAGAGACGAGTCGCTTCCGGTCACACGGAAGCGGGTGAAACGCGGCAACCTCCATCCGGAGCAACGCCAAATAGGCGGACCATGACGCGGCTCGCGTCGTCCGCGGGTAGGCGGCTCGAGCGTTCCGGCAACGGAACGCCTAGAGGAATGACGGTCATAGCGCGCGAAAGCGCGCCGTAACAGAACCCGGCTTACCGGCGGGCTTCGACTTTTTCGGGGGGAGGGACGAAAGCCGGCGGATCTCGCCGGGTTCCGTCCCTCCCGCCCTTGCGGCAACGCGACACCCGGGACGAACGCCATGGACGAAGACGCGCTCAACCAATCGATCCGCCGATTCCTGAAGATGGTCGGCATCCGCTCGCAGCGCGAGATCGAGCAGGCGGTCGCGAAGGCGCTCGCCGACGGCCGCCTCGACAAGGACACCCCGTTCCCGGCCACGATGCGCCTGCGCGTCGAGGGCCTGGGCATCGACGTCACGTTCGACGGCGACATCGAGCTGGCGTCACGCGGCTGACGTCGCGTCGCGCGCCCTCGCCCGCTATCGATCGCGACTTCGACCGACCGTCGAGGTCGACGGGTCGTTTCGCCCGATCGCGAGCGGCGGAACGCTCACCCACACGTTGGACCGCGGATACGCGTCCGCCATCGCCACGTCGATGCCGACGTTTCGCAACGCCAGCTTGTCGCCGATCGGCATCAGGAACGGCCGCAGCGGAAAGCAGTCCGCGTCGAGCCAGCGCCCTCCCTCGGGCGAGATCGTGTAGCACGCGGATCCAAAGGAACGCAGGAGTCGGTACCCGCGGGGTTGCACGTCGAGCGACTGGAACGCGACGAGCTGCTCGACCGAGAAACGGGATGGGTCGAAGGAGACGGCGCAACGCGAAATGTCCGGCAGCAGTTCGAGCGCGATCGCCGCGTCGAAATTCCATCCCCAGACCACCGCGTCCCAACCGTCCGGCAGCTGGTCGATCACCGCGCCCGCCTTCGTCTCGAAGTCGCGATGGAGGTACGCGTCGTCCTCGCAGATCGTGAGGGGGGTCGAGCCACCGGCGGCCTCCCGCCAGAGCGCCCGATGCGAAAGGGCGCAACCCAGGGCGCCTGAACCGTACTCGAGGTCCGGCATGATCACGCGCTCGCGAACGAGCGCGGCACGATCCACCGCGCCTCCGTCGACGGCATCGAAGGGACGGAACCGGGAAAGGTGCGCATTCGCGGCACGGAAGGCCGCCAGGCGCTCCGGCGTCCTCCGAAGGGTGATGACACGGATATCCATGCCGCTCATCGGCGTTTCCTCGCGTCCTTCAAGATCTCGCGCGCCGCGTTGCGCCCCGGGATCCCGGTGACGCCCCCGCCCGGGTGCGCGCCGGCGCCGCACAGGTAGAGCCCCTTCACGGGCATCCGGTAGCTCGCCGCGCCGAGCACCGGGCGCGTCGCGAAGAGCTGGTCGAGGCCGAGCGCGCCGTGGAAGATGTCGCCGCCCACGAGTCCGAACTCGCGCTCGAGGTCGAGCGGCGTGAGCGCGCGGCGCGCGACGACGCTCGCGCGGAAGTTCGGCGCCATCGCGTCGACCGTGTCGATCATCAGGTCGGCGACCTCGTCGCGCGCGTCGTCCCAGCTCGTGCCGGCGCGCACCGACGCCAGGTCCGGGTGAACGTGCTGGCGCGCGCGTGACCACCCCGACGACTTCGCGTCGAAGTACGCGCGCTCCATGTACGCGAGCGACGGCGCGATCACGATGCCGCTCGCGTGGTGCGTCGCCGCGTCGCGCCCGGGCAGGCACGAGAAGTCGGGAAGCGCCGAGAGCGCGACGTTCATCCGGAACGTGCCGGAGCCGCATCGGTACGCCGCCATGCGCGCGCGGAAGTCGGCGTCGACGTGCGCCGGGTCGACGAGCCGCTCGAACAGGAGCTTCGGGTTGACGTTCGCGACGACGCGCTTCGCCTCGACGACCTCGCCGTCCTCGAGCTCGACGCCGCGCGCGCGGCCGGCCTTGACGATCACGCGGGCGACCGGGCTGCCGGTGCGGATCGCGACGCCGCGCGCGAGGCATTCCTTCGCCATCGCCTGCGTGATCGCGCCCATGCCCCCCTTCGCGTGCCCCCACTGGCCGCGCCTGCCGTTCACCTCGCCGAACACGTGGTGCAGCAGCACGTACGCGGAGCCCGCCGCGTACGGCGACGCGAAGTTGCCGACCACCGCGTCGAACCCGAACGCCGCCTTCACCGGCGCCGACTCGAAGCGCCGGTCGAGGATCTCGCCCGCGCTCTTCGTGAAGAGGTCGACGACGTCGCGGCGCTCGGCGAGCGACAGCGCCTTGAACGAGCGCAGCGTCTTCCACGCGTCGAGCATCCCGCCGAAGTCCCGCCGCGCGGGATCGGCGACGTCGGGCGGCGTGCGATGCACGAGGTCGCGCAGCACGTCCGCCACGCGCTCGAGCATCGCGTAGTAGGCGGGCAGCGCTTCCGCGTCGCGGGGCGAATGCCGCGCGAATGCGCGCTGAGTCGCCTCGAGCCCGCCGCCGACCTCGAGGAAATCCCCGGGACGCGAGGACAGCGGCAGGAAGTTCGCGATCGGGCGCTCGACGATCGAAAGCCCGTGCTCGGCGAGCTTCAGGTCTCGGATCACCGCCGGGTCCAGCAGGCTGACCGTGTAGCTCGCCGTCGAGTTGCGGAAGCCCGGATGGAACGCCTCGGTGACGGCGGCGCCGCCGACGACCTCGCGCCGCTCGCACACGCACACGTCGAGCCCGGCGGCCGCGAGGTAGGCGGCGCAGACGAGGCCGTTGTGGCCCCCGCCGATCAGCACCGCGTCGAAGACGCGCGACGTCATCGCGATGCCCGCGCGGCGCCGCGCGCGCGTCAGCCTTCGGCGTCGCCGGCGACCGCGACGGTCGAGTAGCCGCCGTCGACGTAGGTGATCTCGCCGGTCACCGCGCTCGCGAGCCCCGAAAGCAGGAACGCGACGACGTTGCCGACCTCGTCGATCGTGACGCCGCGACGCAGCGGCGCCGTCGCCTCGAAGCGCGACAGGAGCTTGCCGAAGTTTCCGATGCCCGCCGCCGCGAGGGTCTTGATCGGGCCCGCCGAGACCGCGTTCACGCGGATCCCCTCGGGGCCGAGGCACGCGGCGAGGTAGCGGACGTTCGCCTCGAGGCTCGCCTTCGCGAGCCCCATCACGTTGTAGTTGGGCACCGAGCGGACGGCGCCGAGGTAGGACAGCGTGACGATCGACCCGGCGCGCCCCTGCATCAGCGGCCGCGCGCCCTTCGCGAGCGCCGCGAGGCTGTAGCTCGAGATGTCGTGCGCGACGGCGAACGCCTGGCGCGAGAGGCCCTGAAGGAAATCGCCGGCGAGCGCCTCGCGCGGCGCGAACGCGATCGAGTGCAGCATCCCGTCGAGGCCGCCCCACTCGCGGGCGATCGACTCGAACAGCGCGGCGATGTCGTCGTCGCGCGAGACGTCGCAGCGCAGGAGCGGACAGGGGCCGAACTCGGCGGCGAGCTTCGCGACGCGGTCCTTGAGCTCGTCGTTGACGTAGGTGAACGCGAGCTCCGCGCCCTCGCGCCGGCACGCGCGCGCGACGCCGTAGGCGATCGACCGGCTCGACAGCACGCCGGTGATCAGCACCTTGCGTTCGGCGAGGAATCCCATGGGCGTCCTTCGGGGCGGGTCAGTCGCGGAAGATGTCCATGAACGAGCGCACCGGCCCGAGCACGCCGCACAGCACCAGTCGGTTCGGCACGCCCGGCACGACGTCGTCGTCCACCTGCGATCCCGCGTGCACCACGACCGAGCGCCCTTCGAGGCCGCCGGGCGCGGGGAGCGTGATGCCGCGCAGCGTCGCGGTCATCACGCCGTTGCCGTTGCCGCCGATCGCGATCTCCGGGAAGAGCTCGCCGGCGGGTCGCGGAAATCCCGGCGGCACCCAGGGCTTGCCCGCCGAGAACCCGTTCGGCGAGCTGCAGTTGCCGCGCTCGTGCACGGCGATCCGGTAGGTGCCGGGCAGGAGGTTGTTGATCGCGGCGACGAAGGTCACGCTGCCGCCGCGGTCGACGAACTTCGCCGTGCCCTGCGCGGCGCTGCCGTTGACCGGCGTGAGCACCGCCTCGATGCCCGGCGCTCGCTCGCGCTTGCCGGCATCGGGCATCTCGAGGGGGCCGGTCGCGCTTCCGCATCCGGCGAGCGCGCAGGCGGCGAGCGCGAGCGCGAGCCCGCGGCGGGCACGACAGGACGCGGCGAGCGCTGGCATGGGCACGCATGATAGGCGATGCGGCGCGCCGCCGCCATCGGCGGAAGCGCGTCGCGCGGTACAATCGCCGGCCCGTGCGCGGCTCGCGCCGCGGGGGGCCGCCTTACCGGAAACCGGGGAAAGCCGTCGGGCCGAGGCCCGACCCACCACGCATGTCGTCGATGACGCCGCAGGAGATCGTCTCCGAGCTCGACAAGCACATCGTCGGCCAGCACGAGGCGAAGCGGGCCGTCGCGATCGCGATGCGCAACCGCTGGCGCCGGCAGCAGGTGCCCGAGCCGCTGCGCGGCGAGATCACGCCGAAGAACATCCTGATGATCGGGCCGACCGGCGTCGGCAAGACCGAGATCTCGCGGCGCCTCGCGCGCCTCGCCGACGCGCCGTTCGTCAAGGTCGAGGCGACGAAGTTCACCGAGGTCGGCTACGTCGGCCGCGACGTCGACACGATCGTGCGCGACCTGATCGACGTCGCGGTCAAGGAGACGCGCGAGGCCGAGATGCGCAAGGTCCGCGACCGCGCCGCCGACGCGGCCGAGGAGCGCGTGCTCGACCTCCTGCTCCCGCCCGCGCGCGAGGTCAACTTCGACGACATGAAGCCCGCCGACACGGGCACGCGGCAGAAATTCCGCAAGATGCTGCGCGAGGGCCGCCTCGACGACAGGGACGTCGACGTCGAGGTCGCCGTGCTGCCGCCTTCGATGGAGATCATGGCGCCTCCCGGGATGGAGGACCTCACCTCGCAGATCCAGGGGATGTTCCAGCAGATGGGCGGCGCGCGGCGCAGGGTGCAGCGCATGAAGGTCGCCGACGCGATGAAGACGCTCACCGACGAGGAGGCCGGTCGGCTCCTGAACGACGACGACGTCAAGGCGAAGGCGCTGGCCGCGGTCGAGCAGAACGGCATCGTGTTCCTGGACGAGATCGACAAGATCGCCTCGCGCTCCGACCTGCACGGCGCCGACGTGTCGCGGCAGGGCGTCCAGCGCGACCTCCTGCCCCTCGTCGAGGGCACGACGGTGTCGACCAAGTACGGGATGGTCCGCACCGACCACATCCTGTTCATCGCGTCGGGCGCGTTCCACCTGTCGAAGCCCTCCGACCTCATCCTCGAGTTCCGCCCCGACGCGATCCGCCGCATCGCCGAGATCGCGCACGCGGTGAACGAGAAGCAGGAGAACATCGGGGCGCGGCGCCTCTACACGGTCATGGAGCGCCTGCTGGAGGACCTCTCGTTCTCGGCGTCCAAGCACGATCGCGCCACGATCGCGATCGACGCCGCATACGTCGACGCGCGGCTCGCGGGGGTGGCGGGGGACGACAATCTCGCGAAGTACATTCTTTGAGGAGCGTAGATAGGGTGTCGTAGATAGGGTTTGTCGATTTCGTGGCGCGGAGCGCGTCGACACAGGTGCATCGGTGTCGAGGCGCCATCCGAGGCGCAGGCACTAGTCCCTATCTACGACACCCTATCTACGCCTCATCGCCGGATGCTCGAACGCCTCCTCTCCATCATCGTTCCCGTGTTCGCGGTGATCGCGCTCGGCTATGCGTGGGGCCGCCGGGCGCGGCCGGACATGTCGGTGGTGAACCGGCTCAGCATGAACGTGCTGTCGCCGGCGCTGATCTTCTCGGCGCTGTCGTCGAAATCGTTCGACGTCGCGGACAACCGGCTCCTGATGCTGGGCAGCATCGGCGTCGTGCTGGGCTCGGGGCTCCTCGCGTGGCCGGTCGCGCGGTGGCTCCGCGAGGACGCGCGCACGTTCGTGCCCCCGATGATGTTCAACAACTGCGGCAACATGGGGCTGCCGCTCGCGGTGCTGGCGTTCGGCGACGCGGGCTTCGCGCCGATGGTCGCGCTGTTCACGATCAGCAACCTGACGCACTTCACGCTCGGCGTCTGGATCGTCGATCACCAGGCGCGATTCGGCAACCTGCTGCGCAACCCGATGGTCGGGTCCACGATCGCGGGATTCGCGTTCGCGATCTTGCACCCGCCGCTGCCCGAGATCGCGGCCGTCACGATCAAGCTGGTCGGCGACGCCCTCATCCCGATGATGCTGCTCTCGCTCGGCGTGCGCCTGACGGGCATCCGCTGGGCCGAGGCGCGCCTGGGCGTGATCGGCGGCGCCGTCTGCCCGATCACCGGGCTCGCGATGGCCGCGGTCCTCGCGCCGCTGCTCGGGCTCGACGCGCGCCAGGCGGGCCTGCTGTTCCTGTTCGGCTGCCTGCCGCCCGCGGTGCTGAACTTCATGGTCGCCGAGCAGTTCCGCCGCGAGCCCGGCAAGGTCGCGTCGATCGTGCTCGTCGGCAACCTGATGTCGGTGATCTTCGTGCCGATCGGCCTCGCGCTCGCGCTGCGATGAGCGCCGCCGGGCCGCCCCAAGGCGCTCGGCCCCCTCGGGGGGCGGCGAGCGAAGCTCGCTTCGGGGGGATCACATCGAGCGCCGCCGGGCCGCCCCAAGGCGCTCGGCCCCCTCGGGGGGCGGCGAGCGAAGCTCGCTTCGGGGGGATCACATCCAGCGCCGCCGGGCTATCCCAAGGCGTTCGCCCCCTCCCTTCGGACGGGGGGCGCGACGCCGCGAAGCGGCTGGTCCGGGGGAGGATCCTTCCATGACCCGCGAGCTCGCCGTCCCGCAGCTGGGCGAGGGGCTGCGCGAGGTGCGCATCGTCGAGGTCCTGCGCCGGGGGGGCCCCTCGCTTCGAGATCACATCGAGCGCCGCCGGGCCGCCCCAAGGCGCTCGGCCCCCGTCAGGGGGAGGCGCGCGAAGCTCGCTTCGGGGGGGCCGATGACCGCCCGCGCCCGCATCGACGCGATCCTGTTCGACCTGGGCGGCGTGCTGATCGAGCTCGCGGGCGTCGAGCGCATGCTGGCGTGGAGCCCGTCGCTCGGCACGACCGAGGAGCTGTGGCGGCGCTGGCTGGGCTCGCCCGCGGTGCGCGCGTACGAGACCGGCCGCGCCGGCCGCGAAGCGTTCGCGGACGGCATCGTCGAGGAGTTCGGCCTGCCGGTCGACCGCGACGCGTTCCTCGCGGAGTTCGCGTGGTGGCCGAGGACGCTGCACCCCGGCGCGCGCGGCCTGCTCGCGTCGCTCGCCCCGCGCTACACGCTCGCGTCGCTGTCGAACACCAACGAGCTCCACTGGGAGCGCTTCGATCGCGAGTGGTCGCTGCCGTCGATGTTCCACCGCAACTTCCCGTCCTACGCGGTCGGCCGGCTCAAGCCGGACGCCGACTACTTCGAGCACGTGATCGACGAGCTCGACGTGGATCCCGCGCGCGCGCTCTTCGTCGACGACAACCGGATCAACGTCGAGGCCGCGCGCGCGGTCGGCCTCCACGCACGTCACGTGCCGCGATTCGACGCGTTGCCGGCGGCGCTCGCCGATCTCGGCATCGACCTCGTTCACGGAGGCGCGGATCGATGAACCTGCACCGCATGCTGGAAGAGCGCGCAGCGGCCGGCCGGCCGCTGCGCGTCGCGCTCATCGGCGCCGGCAAGTTCGGCTCGATGTACCTCGCGCAGGCGAAGCACACGCCCGGCGTCCACGTCGTCGCGATCGCCGACCTCGCGCCCGACCGCGCGAAGGCCTCGCTCGCGCGCGTGGGCTGGCCCGCGGAAGCGTACGGCGCTCGCTCGCTCGCCGGGACGTCGGGCGGGCGCACCTTCGTCACCGACGACGCGATGGCCGTGATCGCATCGGACGCCGTCGAGATCGTCATCGACGCGACCGGCAGTCCGTCGGCGGGCATCCGCCACGTCCTCGCCTGCTGTCGCCACGGCAAGCACGTCGTGATGGTCAACGTCGAGGCCGACGCGCTGGCCGGGCCGCTCCTCGCGCGACGCGCGCGCGAGGCCGGCGTCGTCTACTCGCTCGCCTACGGCGACCAGCCCGCGCTCGTCTGCGAGCTCGTCGACTGGTGCCGCACCGCCGGCTTCGAGGTCGTCGCGGCGGGCAAGGGCACCAAGTACCTGCCCGAGTACCACGCGTCGACGCCCGCGACCGTGTGGCCGCACTACGGTTTCACGCCGGAGCAGGTCGCGGCGGGCGACTTCAACGCGCAGATGTTCAACTCGTTCCTCGACGGCACCAAGAGCGCGATCGAGATGGCCGCGGTCGCCAACGCGACGGGGCTCCTCCCCGCGCCGGACGGCCTCGCATTCCCGCCCTGCGGCGTCGACGACCTGCCGCGCGTGCTCCGGCCCCGCGACGAGGGCGGGCAACTCCACCACGCCGGCCAGGTCGAGGTGGTGAGCTCGCTCGAGCGCGACGGCCGCCCGGTGTTCCGCGACTTGCGCTGGGGCGTCTACGTGACGTTCCGCGCCGGCGCCGCGCAGGGCGACGACTACGTGCGCCGGTGCTTCCGCGAGTACGGATTCCCGGTCGATCCGTCCGGCCGCTACTCGTCGATGTACAAGCCGACGCACGCGATCGGGCTCGAGCTCGGCATTTCGGTCGCCTCCGCGGGATTGCGCCGCGAGCCCACCGGGTCGGCGACCGGATGGCGCGGCGACGTCGTCGCGACCGCCAAGCGCGACCTCGCGGCCGGCGAGGCGCTCGACGGCGAAGGCGGCTACACGGTCTATGGCAAGCTCGCGCCCGCGGCCGCGTCGCTCGCGATCGGCGCGCTTCCGCTGGGTCTCGCGCACCGCGTCACGCTCAAGCGCGCGGTCCGCGCGAACGAGAGCGTGCGCTGGGACGACGTCGCGATCGACGCGGCGGACGAGACCGTGAAGATCCGCCGCGAGATGGAAGCGACGTTCGCGCGCTGACGCCACGGAGCCGGGGTCGGATGCGAATCTGACCCCGGTTCGTCGGGTCAGGGCGGGACCGTTCCCCGGCGGAAGGCCGCGAGGACCGCGCCCGCGGCGACGAACAGCCCGCCGAACGTGCGGTTGATCCAGCGGACGTGGCGCGGCTCGCGCAGGAGCCGCAGCACCTTCGCGGCGACCCCGGTGTAGCCGCTCATCACGACGAGGTCGGTGAAGAAGAGCGTCGCGCCGCAGATCAGGTACTGCGGCAGCTGCGGCCGCGCGGGGTCGATGAACTGCGGCAGCACCGCCAGCATGAACACGATCCCCTTCGGGTTGGTCGCGTTCACGAGGAAGCCTCGCATCACGAGCCGCCGGGGCGAGCCCTGCGAATCGTCGCCCGCGCTCGCGTCGCGCACCGGCGAGGCGGGCGCGCGCCACTGCTGGACGCCGAGGTAGACCAGGTACGCCGCGCCGAGCCACTTGACCGCGGTGAAAAGCGCCGTCGACGCCGCGATGATGGCGCCCAGCCCCAGCGCGACGATCGCGAGCACGAACAGGATGCCGAGCTGGAGCCCCAGGATGTTCCAGGTCGCGCGCGCGTAGCCGTAGCGCATGCCCGCCGCCATGCACGAGATCGCGCCGGCGCCCGGCGAGAGGCTGATGAGCCAGGACGCGACGAAGAAGGCGAGCCAGGTGTCGAGCGCCATGCCGCCATTCGACCGGGCGGCCGGCGCGCCGCCCCGGCCGCCGCCGCACGGGGCGGGTCGCGCCGGCGGGGGGGGTTCTTGCAATTAATTAATCGATACATTAATATGGCCGGCCGGAGTCCCGCCGCGCGCGCCCCGAAGCCCGCCCCGCGCCGTCCGCGGGGCCGTCCCGTGCGTCGCTGTCGTCGCGCCGCACGGGACGGCCCCGCGGACGGCGCGGGGCGGGCTTCGGGGCGCGCGCGGCGGGACTCGGCTTCACGGCCGCATATTAATGTATCGATTAATTAATTGCAAGAACCCCCCCCGCCGGCGCGACCCGCCCCGTGCGGCGGCGGCCGGGGCGGCGCGCCGGCCGCCCGGTCGAATGGCGGCATGGCGCTCGACACCTGGCTCGCCTTCTTCGTCGCGTCCTGGCTCATCAGCCTCTCGCCGGGCGCCGGCGCGATCTCGTGCATGGCGGCGGGCATGCGCTACGGCTACGCGCGCGCGACCTGGAACATCCTGGGGCTCCAGCTCGGCATCCTGTTCGTGCTCGCGATCGTCGCGCTGGGGCTGGGCGCCATCATCGCGGCGTCGACGGCGCTGTTCACCGCGGTCAAGTGGCTCGGCGCGGCGTATCTGGTCTACCTCGGCGTCCAGCAGTGGCGCGCGCCCGCCTCGCCGGTGCGCGACGCGAGCGCGGGCGACGATTCGCAGGGCTCGCCCCGGCGGCTCGTGATGCGAGGCTTCCTCGTGAACGCGACCAACCCGAAGGGGATCGTGTTCATGCTGGCGGTGCTGCCGCAGTTCATCGACCCCGCGCGGCCGCAGCTGCCGCAGTACCTGATCTGCGGCGCGACGCTCTTCTTCACCGACCTCGTCGTGATGAGCGGCTACACCGGGGTCGCCGCGAAGGTGCTGCGGCTCCTGCGCGAGCCGCGCCACGTCCGCTGGATCAACCGCACGTTCGGCGGGCTGTTCGTCGCCGCGGGCGCGGTCCTCGCGGCCTTCCGCCGGGGAACGGTCCCGCCCTGACCCGACGAACCGGGGTCAGATTCGCATCCGACCCCGGCTCCGTGGCGTCAGCGCGCGAACGTCGCTTCCATCTCGCGGCGGATCTTCACGGTCTCGTCCGCCGCGTCGATCGCGACGTCGTCCCAGCGCACGCTCTCGTTCGCGCGGACCGCGCGCTTGAGCGTGACGCGGTGCGCGAGACCCAGCGGAAGCGCGCCGATCGCGAGCGACGCGGCCGCGGGCGCGAGCTTGCCATAGACCGTGTAGCCGCCTTCGCCGTCGAGCGCCTCGCCGGCCGCGAGGTCGCGCTTGGCGGTCGCGACGACGTCGCCGCGCCATCCGGTCGCCGACCCGGTGGGCTCGCGGCGCAATCCCGCGGAGGCGACCGAAATGCCGAGCTCGAGCCCGATCGCGTGCGTCGGCTTGTACATCGACGAGTAGCGGCCGGACGGATCGACCGGGAATCCGTACTCGCGGAAGCACCGGCGCACGTAGTCGTCGCCCTGCGCGGCGCCGGCGCGGAACGTCACGTAGACGCCCCAGCGCAAGTCGCGGAACACCGGGCGGCCGTCGCGCTCGAGCGAGCTCACCACCTCGACCTGGCCGGCGTGGTGGAGTTGCCCGCCCTCGTCGCGGGGCCGGAGCACGCGCGGCAGGTCGTCGACGCCGCAGGGCGGGAATGCGAGGCCGTCCGGCGCGGGGAGGAGCCCCGTCGCGTTGGCGACCGCGGCCATCTCGATCGCGCTCTTGGTGCCGTCGAGGAACGAGTTGAACATCTGCGCGTTGAAGTCGCCCGCCGCGACCTGCTCCGGCGTGAAACCGTAGTGCGGCCACACGGTCGCGGGCGTCGACGCGTGGTACTCGGGCAGGTACTTGGTGCCCTTGCCCGCCGCGACGACCTCGAAGCCGGCGGTGCGGCACCAGTCGACGAGCTCGCAGACGAGCGCGGGCTGGTCGCCGTAGGCGAGCGAGTAGACGACGCCGGCCTCGCGCGCGCGTCGCGCGAGGAGCGGCCCGGCCAGCGCGTCGGCCTCGACGTTGACCATCACGACGTGCTTGCCGTGGCGACAGCAGGCGAGGACGTGGCGGATGCCCGCCGACGGGCTGCCGGTCGCGTCGATGACGATCTCGACGGCGTCCGATGCGATCACGGCCATCGCGTCGTCGGTGACGAAGGTGCGCCCGCCCGACGTCCCGGCGAGCGAGCGAGCGCCGTACGCTTCCGCGGGCCAGCCCACGCGCGCGAGCGAGGCCTTCGCGCGGTCGGGCGCGAGGTCGGCGATCGCGACGACGTGGACGCCGGGCGTGTGCTTCGCCTGCGCGAGGTACATCGAGCCGAACTTGCCGGCGCCGATGAGCGCGACGCGCAGCGGCCGGCCGGCCGCTGCGCGCTCTTCCAGCATGCGGTGCAGGTTCATCGATCCGCGCCTCCGTGAACGAGGTCGATGCCGAGATCGGCGAGCGCCGCCGGCAACGCGTCGAATCGCGGCACGTGACGTGCGTGGAGGCCGACCGCGCGCGCGGCCTCGACGTTGATCCGGTTGTCGTCGACGAAGAGCGCGCGCGCGGGATCCACGTCGAGCTCGTCGATCACGTGCTCGAAGTAGTCGGCGTCCGGCTTGAGCCGGCCGACCGCGTAGGACGGGAAGTTGCGGTGGAACATCGACGGCAGCGACCACTCGCGATCGAAGCGCTCCCAGTGGAGCTCGTTGGTGTTCGACAGCGACGCGAGCGTGTAGCGCGGGGCGAGCGACGCGAGCAGGCCGCGCGCGCCGGGGTGCAGCGTCCTCGGCCACCACGCGAACTCCGCGAGGAACGCGTCGCGGCCGACCGGCAGCGCGAACTCCTCGATGATCCCGTCGGCGAACGCTTCGCGGCCGGCGCGGCCGGTCTCGTACGCGCGCACCGCGGGCGAGCCCAGCCAGCGCCGCCACAGCTCCTCGGTGGTGCCGAGCGATGGGCTCCACGCCAGCATGCGCTCGACGCCCGCGAGCTCGATCAGCACGCCGCCCAGGTCGAACAGGATCGCGTCGATGCGGGCGCGGGCGGTCATCGGCCCCCCCGAAGCGAGCTTCGCGCGCCTCCCCCTGACGGGGGCCGAGCGCCTTGGGGCGGCCCGGCGGCGCTCGATGTGATCCCCCCGAAGCGAGCTTC
>JBGAHH010000095.1:0-14528 GCA_044226265.1 Casimicrobiaceae bacterium
CGCCAAGCCGGCTGCGGCGCCTCCGCGGCCGACGCCGCTCCCGACGGCCGTGGCGGCCGCGAAGCGCGCACCGTCCGAAACCGCCGCGCGGCCCGCGCCGTCCGGCGTGCGCGCGATGCGCGCCGTCGTTCGTCCGCTCGCCGCGGTCGCGCCGCCTCCCGCGGCGGTGGCGCCGCTCGCGACGCCGTCGCGCGCCCGCCTGCATCCCGCCGGCGCGCTGCCGCCCGCGCGCATCCCGCCCGAGGCGCTCCATGGTCCGCCGGGACGCATCCTGTTCTGGGGCATCGGCACGACGATGGCCTGGGCGATCGGCCTGTCGGTCGCGCTGCACCTCGTCGTGCTGTCGATCCACTTCGCGCCCGCGGACCTGAAGCGCCTGTTCGATCGCGGCCCGCCGCTCGAGGTCGCGCTCGTCAACGCGAAGACGAGGGACCGCCCCGACAAGCCCGAGCTGCTCGCGCAGGCGAACCTCGACGGCGGCGGCAACACCGACGCGAACCGGCGCGCGAAGACGCCGCTGCCGGTGCTGCCGAAGGACCAGCAGCGCGAGGACATCGCGCTCGCGTCCGAGCGCGTGGAGGCGCTCGAGAAGAAGACGCAGGAGCTGCTGACGCAGCTTCGCGCCGCGCCCGCGATCCCGGTGGAGCAGGCGCCGACGATCAACGCCGACCGGACCGACACGCCGACGGCCAACGAGATGATGCAGCGCACGCTCGACGCGATGCGCCTCGAGGCGCAGATCGCGAAGGACATGGACGCCTACCAGAAGCGGCCGAAGCGCCGCTTCGTCGGCGCGCGCGCCGAGGAGTACCGGTTCGCGCGCTACGTCGAGGACTGGCGCCTCAAGGTCGAGCGCGTCGGCAACCTCAACTATCCCGAGGCCGCGCGCCAGAACAAGCTCTACGGCAGCCTGCTCATCACCGTGTCGATCCGCGCGGACGGCTCGGTCGAGAACGTCGAGGTGAACCGCTCGTCGGGCAACCGCGTGCTCGACGCCGCCGCCGTGCACATCGTCGAGATGGCCGCGCCCTACGCCGCGTTCCCGCCCGACATCCGCCGCGACACCGACGTCCTGAACATCACGCGGACCTGGACGTTCACGAAGGCCGACGAGCTCGTGAGTCAGTAGTCAGTTGACAGTTGACAGTTGACAGTTGGCAGTGGCGGCGGCGTCTTCGGTGGCGGCGCATCGAGCGCCGGGTGAGGATGGCGTTCCGGCTCGACGAGCATTCCTTAACGCCCTGTTTGACGTTACCGACGCGCGCGTTGCTCGTTGTGCGAGCGCGTTCATGATCGAGCGCGGCTGCACCCGTTCCGGGCCCCACTACAATGCACTCCCGCGCTGAATGCGCGGCCACCGGAAGCGCCGGCGCCACTGTCAACTGTCAACTGCCAACTGTCGCCTGATGCCCGACCGCTACGCCGTGATCGGCAACCCGATCGCGCACTCCAAATCGCCGCCGATCCACGCCGCGTTCGCGGCGTCGACCGGGCAGGACATGAGCTACGAGCGGCTGCTCGCGCCGCTCGACGGCTTCCGCGCGGCGGTCGAGCGCTTCGCGGCGGAGGGCGGCAAGGGGCTGAACGTCACCTCGCCGTTCAAGCTCGAGGCGTTCGCGGTCGCCGCGGCGACGACCGAGCGCGCGAAGCTCGCGGGCGCGGTGAACACGTTGCGTCGCGTGGGTGACGGCTGGCAGGCGGACAACACCGACGGCATCGGGCTCGTGCGCGACCTGACGGTCAACCTGGGCGTCGACCTCAACGGCCAATCGGTCGCGATCCTGGGCGCGGGCGGCGCCGTGCGCGGGATCGTGAAGCCGCTCCTCGACGCCGGCGCGGCGATGGTCGCGATCAGCAACCGCACGATGGCGAAGGCCGCGGAGATCGCGTCGCAGTTCTCACGCTACGGCCGCGTCGAGGCGATCGATCCGCAGGCGCCGGGCGACCGCCGCTTCGGCGTCGTGATCAACGCGACGAGCCTCGGGATGGGTGGCGCCGAGGTCGACGAATTCCCGTTCGCGGGGTCGATCGTCGCGCCCGGCGCGTTCGCCTACGACCTCATCTACTCGGACCGGCCGACGCCGTTCATGCGCTGGGCGCTCGCGCAGGGGGCGGCGCGCGCGGCCGACGGCATGGGCATGCTGATCGAGCAGGCCGCCGAGAGCTTCGCGCTGTGGCGCGGCGTGCGCCCCGACACGAAGCCGGTGTTCGCGCTGCTGCGGCCGGGAGCCTGACGGCCGATGGCGGCGACGTCGCCCGCGCGGTGGGCGCTGCGCGTGGTCGTCGCGCTCGTCGCGGCGTTCGTGCTCGTGCAGGCGTGGTTCGCCGCGCAGATCCTCTGGGTCCGGTTCAATCCGCCGCGCGAGACCGCGTTCATGGCGCAGCGCCTGGCCGAGCTGCGCGAGAAGAACCCCAAGGCGACGATCAAGTTCCAGTGGGTGCCCTACGACCGGATCTCGCGGCACCTGAAGCGCGCCGTGATCGCCGCCGAGGACGCGAAGTTCGCGACGCACGCCGGCTTCGACTGGGAGGCGATCGCGAAGGCGCGCGAGAAGAACGAGAAGCGCGGGCGCGTCGTCTACGGCGGCTCGACGATCACGCAGCAGCTCGCGAAGAACCTGTTCCTGTCGCCCGAGCGCAGCTACGTGCGCAAGGCGCAGGAGGCGATCCTCACCGTGATGATGGAGCTCCTGCTGCCGAAGCAGCGCATCCTCGAGCTCTACCTCAACGTCATCGAATGGGGCAACGGCGTGTTCGGCGCCGAGGCCGCGGCGCGCCGCTACTTCAACGTGTCCGCCGCGCAGCTCGGCGAGGAGCAGGCGGCGCGGCTGGCCGCGATGATCCCGTCGCCGCGCCGCTTCGAGCGCAATCCCGGCTCCGAGTACCTCGACGGCCGCGTCGCCACGATCCTCGCGCGCATGCCGTCGGCCGATCTCCCGTAGGGCCGGAGTCCGGGCCCCGGGTGCCGCGCATTCGCGCGAAGGCGCGAAACCTTACGGTCCCGAAGCGATTCCCGACCGCGGGAACGACCGTGTAAGCGCCGTATCCTCCGCGCGACTGACGCTGGCGTCACATCACCCACGTCAACCGTTCAGGAGAATTGGTCATGCATCGCTTCGCCAAGCTCACCCTCGCCGTGTCGCTCGCCCTCGCGGGCACCCAGGCCCTCGCGGCCGGCACCGCCCTCTACGAGATCCGCGTCGAGCGCACCTGGTCCGAGTCGACCCATCCGCGCGACTATCCGGGCGATGCCGCGCATTTCTCGCCCGGCATCGGCGCCACGCACGGCAAGGACTACGGGATGTTCTCCGTCGGCGGCATCGCCACGCCCGGCCTCGAGACGCTTTCGCAGAAAGGGAGGACCGCACCGTTCGACATGGAGATCGCGGGCGCGCAGGACAAGGGCGCCGTCGGGGCCGTCTTCACGCTCTCGCCGATCCGGATCGCGAACGGCGAGTCGTCCGCCCAGTTCCAGGCCGACGACGAGCACCCGATGGTGTCGTTCGCGCAGATGGTCGCGCCGTCGCCGGACTGGTTCACCGGCGTCACCGCGGTCGAGCTGAAGCGCGACGGCCGCTGGATCGAGGCCGAGACGCTGCCGCTCTACGCATGGGATTCGGGCACCAACGCGGCGACGACGTTCCTGGCGCCGAAGGTCGCGATCGACCCGTTCGCGCCGACGTCGATCAACGCGTCGCCGATCTTCGTGCGCGACGGCAAGCCCGTGCCGGTCGGCAAGGTCACGCTGAGAAAGATCCGGTGATCCGCGGCGGCGACCGCTTCGCGGTCGCCGTCGTTGGCCAGGGTTCGGGTTGCGGGTCCGGTCGGTCCGCGACCCCCGGCCTCGTTGTCGGCCCGAGGGCAGGGCTGCGGATGTCGGCCTGAAGGCCGGACTGTGCACGTCGGCATGAAGGCCGACCCGCAGGCTTGGTTGTGGGTCGGCCTTCAGGCCGACGCCCTTCGCTCGCCTGCGCCGATACTCGCGCGTAGAATCGCGGCGCCTCCCGCGCCGCTTCCGACACGCTTGCCTCCGACGCCGCCATGCCCGAGACCGCCGACAAGACCCCGGCCCGGCAAGGCGCGCGCGGGCGCGTCGAGGACGCGCTCGCGGACATCGCCGCGCTGATCCGCAAGAACCGGCTCGTCGAGGGCCTCGTCCACGAGCAGGCCGCGCACGCGAGCGACGCGGAGCGTGCCGGCCTCGTCGAGAGCCTCGTCACCAAGCAGAACCGCGCCGCGCTCCAGCAGCGGCTCGACCGGCTGCACCCGGCCGACATCGCCTACATCCTCGAGGCGCTGCCGCTCGAGGAGCGCCTCTACGTCTGGGACCTGATCAAGTCCGCCGAGCGCGACGGCGAGATCCTGGTCGAGGTGAGCGACGCGGTCCGCGAGTCGCTGATCTCGTCGATGGACACCGACGAGCTCGTCGCGGCGGCCGAGACGCTCGAGGCCGACGAGCTCGCGTCGATCGCCGAGGACCTCCCGCAGGAGGTGATGGACGACGTCTTCCAGAGCCTCCCGGTCGAGGAGCGGGAGCAGCTCCGGGCCGCGATGTCGTTCGACGAGGACATGGTCGGCGCGCTGATGGACTTCGAGGACATCCAGGTGCGGCCCGACGTGAAGCTCGAGGTCGTGCTGCGCTACCTCCGCCGCTTCGACGAGCTCCCGTCGCAGACCGACCAGCTCTTCGTCGTCGATCGCGACGAGAAGCTCCTGGGCGTCCTCCCGCTCTCGAAGCTGATCGTCAACGATCCGGAGAAGACCGTCGCCGAGGTGATGACGCCCCCCGCGGTCAAGCTAGCGCAGCACGAGAAGGCCGGCGTCGCGGCGAGCACGTTCGAGCGCTACGACCTCGTCTCGGCGCCGGTCGTCGACACGAACGACCGCCTCGTCGGCCGCGTCACCGTCGACGAGGTGCTCGACTTCGTGCGCCGGCGCGGCGAGGAGGAAGTGCTCGCGCAGGCCGGCCTCCGCGAGGAGGAGGACGTCTTCGCGTCGGTCTGGAAGTCGTTCCAGAACCGCTGGACGTGGCTGGCGGTGAACCTGATGACCGCGTTCTTCGCCTCGCGCGTGATCGGCGTGTTCGAAGGATCGATCGCGAAGCTCGTCGCGCTCGCGGCGCTGATGCCGATCGTCGCGGGCATCGGCGGCAACTCGGGCAACCAGACGATCACGATGATCGTGCGCGCGGTCGCGCTCGGCCAGGTGACGAGGGATCACGCCGACAAGCTGATCCGCAAGGAGCTCCTCGTCGCGCTCGTCAACGGCCTCGTCTGGGGCGGCGTGATGGGGCTGGTCGCGATGATGCTCTACCGCGACGTGAAGCTCGGCCTCGTGATGATCCTCGCGATGACGCTGAACCTGCTTCTCGCCGCGCTGATGGGCGTGCTGATCCCGATGACGATGCTTCGCGTCGGCCGCGATCCCGCCGTCGGCTCGTCGGTCCTGATCACCGCCGTCACCGACTCCGGCGGGTTCTTCATCTTCCTCGGCCTCGCGACGATATTCCTTCTGTAGTTCGCGCAGCCATCATTGGGGTCGGATTCGCTGCGAAGCGAAGCGCGCAGCGTATCTGACCCCTGGGGTGACGCTTCCCTCTGCACCGGGAATGTCGCGATCGGAGCGCGGGGTCGGATTCGCTGCGAAGCGAAGCGCGCGGCGTATCTGACCCCTGGGGTGAGGCATCCAATCGCGACGTCCCCTTCGCGGTAGGAAACGTCACCCCAGGGGTCAGGTACGCCGTCCGCTACGCTCGACGGCGTACCCGACCCCCATTCATGGCTTCGCAAGCATGAATTCGACGATCGTCCCGACGACGCGCCCCTCGATGCCGTTGTAGCCGTGGTGCGCGAAGGCCTCGCAGGGATCGCCCTCGGCCTTGCCGCCGTCGAACGTGACGAGCTTCGAGCGCGACGCCCCCGACAGCTTCGCGAACATGTCGGGGACCAGCGCATAGGGCGTCGACACGCACGCATCGTCGCGGTGGTGGACGACGAGCACCGGCATCGTGAGGCGCTCGAGCGGCATCGACGCGACGGTGCGATCGCCGCGGGCGCTGAACACGATCGTCGACGTGAGCACGAGCCCGTCCGCGCCGACGTTCGCGAGCGCGGTGGCCGCCGCGGAGAAGGTGCCCGCGCTGGTGCCGACGAGCCAGACCGGCAGCTTCGTCTCCGCCTTGAGCCACGCGACGACCGCGCGCACGTCGGTCGCGTGCGCCGGCGATTGCCGGAAGCCGGACAGCCACGGCGGCGCCTGCCGGTCGGAGGGCGCGTCGATCACCGCGACGCTGACGCCGCGGTCCGCGAACATCTTGCGCGTGCGGACGAGGAAGTTGCCGCCGCCCCAGCCGAACTTGCCCGACGCGTCGATGCGCAGGCCCCCGTCGCCGCCGGCGAACAGGATCGCGGCCGCCTTCGGCTCCGCCGCGGGCACGTAGAGGAAGCGCTGCGTGACGCCCGGCCGCGTGGGCAGGTCGACGACGCGCGCGTCCTGCGCGAGCGCCGCCCCCGAAGCGAGCATCGCCGCGATCGCTCCCCAGCGGCGCAGGCGCCGCCCGATCGCCATCCACGCGCCGTCCGTCCGGCGCAGGCGCGCGCCGCGGAATAAACGCCGCCGATCGCCTGTTCGACCGGGGCACGCCAACCCGACCGGCGCCTGCCGAAGGCCGCGTCGGTCGTCGTCCATCATGCCCAGGGAGGGTAGCCCGTGAATCAACGAAGCCTCGCACCGCGCATCGTACTCGCGCTTTCCGCCGCCGCGCTGGCCGCCGCCTGCGCCACGGCGCCGCCCGACCCGGGCAAGATCGCCGACGGGATGCTGGTGAATCCCGCCGGCATGACGCTCTACACGTTCGATCGCGACCCGCCGGGCGCCGGCAAGTCGGTCTGCAACGGTCCCTGCGAGGGCCTGTGGCCGCCGCTGACCGCCAAGGCCGACGCGACGCCGCCGAACGCCGCGTGGCAGGTGATCACGCGCGACGACGGCAGCAAGCAGTGGGCGTATCAGGGTAAACCCTTGTACACGTGGAGCAAGGACGCGAAGCCGGGCGACAAGACCGGGGACGGCTTCAACAACATCTGGAAGGTCGCCAGGCCCTGAGAACCGGCTTAAGCTCGTGGCGTTCGCGCCACGGGCGGCGCGGGCCGTCGTCCCTCTCTCCCCCAGGCCCGCGCCGTTTTCTCCGCCGCACGTGAGCGACCCGCCGCTGCCGCAACCGGAAATGCTCGCCGCGATCCCGCGGCTGCGGCGCTACGCGCGCGTGCTGGCGGGCGACAGCGCGCGCGCGGACGACCTGGTGCAGGAAGCGCTCGCGCGGGCATGGGAGAAGCGCCGGCTGTGGCAGCCGGGGACGGATCTGCGCGCGTGGCTGTTCACGATCATGCACAACGTGTTCGTGAACCAGCGCGCGAGCGCGAGCCGCGAGGCCGCGCAGGTGTCGCTCGACGCGGACACGGAGACCGGACGCAGCGCGTGGCAGGTGCCGGTGCCGCCGAACCAGTTCGCGCGCGTCGAGCTGATGGAGCTGCTGCAGCAGGTCGGGCGCCTGCCGCCCGAGCAGCGAGAGACGCTGCTGCTCGCGGTGGTCGAGGAGATGAAGTACGAGGAGATCGCGGTGGCGTTGTCGGTGCCGGTCGGCACCGTGATGTCGCGGCTGTCGCGGGCGCGCGAGAAGCTGCGGCGCATGGCCGACGAGCGGCCGGCGGCGCTCAAGCGCGTGAAATGACGACGACGCCTTCTCCCCGCATCGCGGGGTGAGGGCAGGGACCCGGAGTGAAAGGAAAGTTGCAGCGATTGCGATGAGCGGAGTGCCGATCACCGACGACGACCTGATGGCGTATGCCGACGGGCAGCTCGCGGACGACCGCCGCGAGGCCGTCGAGCACGCGGTCGCGCGCGATTCGTCGCTGGCCGCGCGCGTCGCGGCGATCCGCGAGCAGAACGCGGAGCTTCGCCACGCGTTCGATCCGTGGCTCGCCGAGGAGATCCCGCCCCGCCTCGTGGCCGCAGCGCAAGGCGAGTCGCGCCGCGGCGTGCTGGTGCGGATGTGGCCGGTGTATGCGGCCGCGGCGACGCTCGTCCTCGGCGTCGCGGCGGGCTGGTTCGCGCGCGACGCGGTGCTCGAGCGCACCGGCGTGCCGACGACGTTCGCGCGCCAGGCCGCGATCACGCACGCGCTCTACACCGCCGACCAGCGCCGGCCCGTCGAGGTCTGGGCGAACGAGGAGGCCAACCTCGCGCGCTGGCTCACGCGACGCATGGGCACGCAGGCGCACATCCCCGACCTCACCGCGCTGGGCTATTCGCTCGTCGGCGGGCGCCTGGTCGCCGGCAACGCGAAGCCGACCGGCCTCGTGATGTACGAGAACGCGGAGAAGCAGCGCGTCACGCTGCAATGGCGGATCTCGAAGGAGCCGGAGAGCGCGTCCGGCGAGGCGGCGTTCCGCTACGCGAGCGAGAACGGCGTCGGCGTGTTCTACTGGATCGACGACGAGTGCGCGTACGCGCTCTCCGGACCCCTCGACCGCACGCAGCTCCTCGCGGTCGCGCGCGTCGTGTACGGCCAGCTCGCGACGCCCGCGAACGGCGCGCCTGCCGCGCCGCCGGCGGGCAGCGCGCCAGTGCCCGCACCCGCGACACCGCCCGCGCGCGCGCAGGGCTAGGGCTTCGCGCCCTGTCCCCGGGCGACCGGGGCGCGAGCCGGCTTTCGTAGCGGCCCCGTTCGCACCTCGAGTGCCCGCGGTTCGCGGCCGTCCGCCGCGCCGTCCGTAGATTTGGGACAATGCGGCGTCCCGTTCGCGCCGGTCCCCCGGCACTGACATGCAGCGCGCCCCCGCGACCCCCGGCGACCCGATCGAGGCGATCGAGACGCCCGCGCTCGTCGTCGATCTCGACGCGCTGGAGCGCAACCTCGACGCGCTCGCGCGCGCGGTCGCCGCGAAAGGCCTGCGCCTGCGCCCGCACGCGAAGTCGCACAAGACGCCCGCGATCGCGAAGCTGCAGCTCGCGCGCGGCGCGGTCGGCATCTGCTGCCAGAAGGTCGACGAGGCCGCCGCTTTCGTCGAGGACGGCATCGCCGACGTGCTCGTCGCCAACGAGGTCGTCGCGCCGTCCAAGCTCGCTCGGCTGGCCGGCCTCGCGCGACGCGCGCGGATCGGCGTGCTCGTCGACGACGCGCGCGCCATCGCGCCGCTCGCGCAGGCGGCGATCCACACGGGCGTGACGATCGACGCGTACGTCGAGGTCGACGTCGGCGCCGGCCGCTGCGGCGTCGCGCCCGGCGAGCCCGCCGCGATGCTCGCCTCGGCGATCGCCGGCGAGCGGGGCCTGCGCTTCGCGGGCCTCCACTGCTACCACGGCGCCGCGCAGCACCTGCGCGCGCCGGCCGAGCGCCGCGACGCGATCGCTTCGGCGGCGGAGAAGACGCTCGCTTCGAAGCGCGCGATCGAGCGCGCAGGCCTCGCGGTGCCGATCGTCACCGGCGCGGGCACCGGCACCTGGGAGCACGAGCTCGCGTCGGGCGTCTGGAACGAGCTGCAGGTCGGCTCGTACGTGTTCATGGACGCCGACTACGCGCGCAACGCTCCGGGCGAAGGCGAGCTGCGCTTCGAGCACAGCCTGTTCGTGGTGTCGGCGGTGATGAGCGTGCCGACGCCTTCGCGCGCGATCTGCGACGCGGGCCTGAAGGCGTTCTCGTTGGACTCGGGCCTGCCGGTCGTGCACGGGCGCAGCGATCTCGCGTACCGCAAGGCGTCCGACGAACATGGCATGCTCGAGGTGACGTCCGGCGCGGCGGCGCCCTCGCTCGGCGAGCGCGTGCGCCTCGTTCCCGGTCACTGCGACCCGACCGTGAACCTCTACGACTGGATCGTCGCGATCCGCGGCGGTCGCGTCGAGCACCTGTGGCCGGTGGCCGCGCGCGGGGCGCTGGGATGAGCCGCGGCGACTTCCACGGCGTCTTCCCGTACCTCGTCTCGCCGGTCAAGCCGTCGGGCGAGATCGACGACGAGGTCCTCGCGCGCCTGTGCGACGACCTGATCGGCGCGGGCGTGCACGGCTTGGCGCCCCTCGGGTCGACCGGCGAATTCGCGTACCTGTCGGCGGCGCAGCGACGCCGCGTCGTCGCGGTCACGATCGAGGCGGCGCGCGGCCGCGTGCCGGTCGTCGCGGGCGTCGCGTCGACGACGACCGCCGACGCGGTCGCGCAGGCGCGCGAGTACGCGAAGATGGGCGCCGACGGCATCCTCGCGATCCTCGAGGCGTACTTCCCGATCGCCGACGACGGCGTCCACGCGTACTTCAAGGCGATCGGCGAGGCGGTCGACAGACCGGTCGTGCTCTACACGAATCCGAACTTCCAGCGCTCCGACCTCTCGCTGCCGGTGATCGAGAAGCTCTCGCGCGTGCCGACGATCCGCTACCTCAAGGACGCGTCGACGAACACCGGCCGTCTCCTCTCGATCCTGAATCGCGTCGAGGGCCGCATGCAGGTGTTCGCGGCGTCGTCGCACGTGCCCGCGTGCGTGATGCTGATCGGCGGCGTGGGCTGGATGGCGGGGCCGGCGTGCGTCGCGCCGCGCCAGAGCGTCGAGCTCTACGAGCTGTGCCGCCGGGGCGACTGGGCCGGCGCGATGGCGAAGCAGCGCCCGCTGTGGGCGCTCAACCAGGCGTTCGCCAAGTACAACCTCGCCGCCTGCATCAAGGGCGGCCTCGCGCTTCAGGGCTACGCGGTCGGCGATCCGCTGCCGCCGCAGGCGCCGCTGTCGCCGGAAGGCGTCGACGACGTCCGACGCGCGCTCGAAGCTATCGGCGCGCTGTAGCGCCGGTGCCCGCGCGACGCGATGCTCGGGCGCGCGAGCGCCCGGCCGCTCAGCGCGAGAACAGACCCATCAGCCCCACGATCAGGAACGGCAGGCTCAGCGCGCACGCGGCGATCGGCAGGATCCAGAGCGCCGCCATCGAGCGGATCGACGCGTCGCGTGGATTCGCCGGGTCGTAGATCACCGGCACGACGGTGCCCTTGGGCAGCGCGGTCCCGCTTCCGCTCGTCGACTTGAACGAGATCTTCTCGCCGGTCGTCGTCGTGAACGCGACGTGCGGGAAGTGGTAGGTCCTGGGCGAGCCCTTGCCGGAGACGACCTCGGCGTCGCTGCCGGTGACCGTGCCGGTCGCCTTGCCGCCGGCGCGCGACAGCGCGATCGGCCGCCGGGCCAGCGCCAGCGCGAGGCCCTGGCCGAAGACGCCGACGCCGAGGAAGCTCCACTGGATGACGGGGTCCATGGCCACGATCGGGCTCCTTGGTCGAGGCGTCGCGCGGCGGGCGGTCCCCGCCGGGGCGGTCGATGCGCGCGAGGCGCCGCCCGCGCAGCCGCGCCGTCCCCTTAGAATGCGCTTCGCCGGGGAAAGATACCGGATTCCGGGGAGTCGCGATGAACAAGGTGGCCTGGGGCGTCATCAGCACGGCGAAGATCGGCTTGAATCGCGTGCTGCCCGGCATGAAGAAGAGCGCGTGGTGCGACATCCGCGCGGTCGCGTCGCGCGACGAGGGGCGTGCGCGGACCTTCGCGAACGCGCTCGACATCCCGAAGGTCTACGGCAGCTACGAGGCGCTGCTCGCCGATCCCGAGATCGAGGCGGTCTACAACCCGCTGCCCAACCACCTGCACGTCCCGATGACGCTCGCTGCGGCGAAGGCCGGCAAGCACGTGCTGTGCGAGAAGCCGATCGCGATGAACGCCGACGAGGCGAAGCAGTTGCGCGACGCCGCCGGACGCGTGCTGATCATGGAGGCGTTCATGGTGCGCTTCCATCCGCAGTGGCACCGCGCGCGCGAGATCGTGCGCTCGGGCCGCATCGGCACGCTGCGGACCGTGCAGATGTTCTTCGGCTACAACAACCTCGACCCGGCCAACGTCCGCAACCAGGCCGACATCGGCGGCGGCGGGCTCTACGACATCGGCTGCTACGCGATCGTCGCGGGACGCTGGTTCTTCGAGGGTGAGCCCTCGCGCGCGATCGCGCTGATCGACCGCGACCCGACGTTCCGCACCGACCGGCTCACGAGCGGCCTGGTCGACTTCCGCGAGGGCCGCCGGCTCGACTTCACCGTGTCGACGCAAACCGCGCCGCACCAGCGCATCCAGCTCTGCGGCACGAAGGGCCGGCTGCAGATCGACATCCCGGTGAACGCGCCGCAGGGCGCGAAGACCAGGATCCACATCGACGATTGCTCGTCCCTCGAAGGTACGGGCATCGAGACCGAGGTGCTGCCCGAGGCCGACCAGTACGAGCTCCAGGGCACCGCGTTCTCGCGCGCGGTGCGCGGCGAGATCGCGCTGCCGTTCGGCGTCGACGACGCGATCGCCAATATGCGCGTGATCGACGCGTTGTTCCGCTCGGAGAAGAGCGGGCGATGGGAACAGGTGGGCGCATGACGCCCGAAGCGATCGTCCAGCGCCAGCTCGACGCGTACAACGCGCGCGACCTCGACGCGTTCGTCGCGTGCTACGCCGACGACGTCGAGGTCTACCGGATGCCGTCGGCGCAGCCGGCGCTGCGGGGGCTCGCCGCGCTGACCGAGTTCTACGCGACCGAGCGGTTCACGCTGCCCGCGCTGCACGCGGACCTCGTGAACCGGATCGTGCTCGGCGACAAGGTGATCGACCACGAGCGCGTCCACGGCGTGCGCGACGCGCCGTTCGAGGCTGCGGTCGCCTACGAAGTCGCGGCCGGCCGCATCCGCCGCGTCTGGATGTTCGCCGCCGGATAGCCCCGACGCCTCGGCCGCGCGCCCGCGGCCGTGGCACACTGCCCCCGTGAAGCTCGAGCGCGTCGACTTCGGCCCGTCGCCCGAACGCCCCGGCTGGGTGCGGCTCTCCGGCCGCGTGAGCTACGGCAAGCCGCAGAACGGCCGCGACGCCGAGGACTACTGGTTCGAGTTCCCGCAAGCCTACGCGGACGAGGTCTCGACGACCGGCGACCCGTTCCTCGCGTGCCTGCTGCCGGTCGCCGTCGAGCTGGGCGAGCCGCTCTCGCTGTGCCGCCCGGTCGACGGAAGGATGCTCGACCACGCGCGCACGCTGATGGAGGCGTGGCAGCAGTGGAACGCGGCGCACGTCCCGGTCCCGATCGAGGCCGAGGTCCTGCGCGAGCCGTCGAGCCGCGGCACCCGCACCGCCTGCCTGTTCTCCGGCGGCGTCGACTCGTTCTACACGGTGCTCTCGCCGCACGCCTCGCCGATCGACGACCTGCTGGTGATCCACGGCGCGTTCGACCTGATGCACGCGCGGCAGCCGTCGTTCGAGCGCGTGCAGGGGAGGCTCCAGGCCGCGGCGGACGCGCTCGGCAAGACGCTGATCCCGTCGGCGACGAACCTGCTGCACACGCGCCTCGGCAAGACCGACCTCGTGTTCATGTCGCAAGGCTCGATGATGATCTCGGTGCCGCTCGCGCTCGAGCGGCGCTTCGAGCGCGTCCTGATCGCGGCCTCGATCGACCTCACCTGGAAGGAGGCGTGGGGCACGCACCCCATCACCGACGCGCTGCTGTCGACCGGGTCCACCGTCGTCGAGGAGCACGGGTTCACGAAGATGCGGATCCCGAAGACGGTGGCGATCGCCCATTCCGACGTCGCGCTCGCGACGCTGCGCGTGTGCCTGTTCACCGGCGACGAGACGAACTGCATGGAGTGCGAGAAGTGCCTGCGCGTCGCGATCGTGCTCGACCTGCTCGACGTGATCGAGCGGGCGCCGACGTTCGGCGGGCGGCGGCTCGACGTGCGGCGCGTGGCGCGCCTGGCGATCGGCGATCCGCACGTGCGCCATTATTATCTCGAGATGCTCGAGATCTGCCGCGAGCGCGGGCGAGAGGACATGGCGCGCGCGATCCGCAAGGCGCTGTTCCGCTCGCGGCTGCACGATCCGTTCCGCCCGTTCGTGCGCTGGCTGCGCAGGAACCCCGCGATCCGGCCGCTCACCTACCGGCTCGAGCGCCTCGTGCAGGAGCCGGGCGTCACGCGGCACATCGGCACGTGAGCGCCGCATCGTGAAGCTCGTCGACGTCGACGTCGGGCGCTCGCCGGAGCGCGCGGGACACGCGCGGCTATCCGGCATCGTCCGCTACGACGACGCGCGCGGCGGCCCCGCCGAGGAGACCTACTGGTTCGACTTTCCGGACGCGTTCGCCGGCGAGCTCTCCACCTCCGGCAATCCGTGGCTGGCCATGCTCCTGCCGGTCGCCGTCGTGTCGAACGAGCCGCTCGTGCTGTCGAGGCCGATCGATGCGCGGCTCTTCGACAACGCGCGCGAGCTGAACCTGATCTGGAAGACGTGGTTCGGCGATCCGGTGATCCGGGTCGAGGCGGAATTGGAGCGTCCCGACACCGCGACGCCCATTGGCACGCGCACCGCGAGCTACTTCTCCGGCGGCGTCGACTCGTTCTTCACCGCGCTGCGGCCGCGCACGGTGCCGGTCGACGACCTGATCCTGCTGCTCGGCACCTTCGACCTGGTGGACGCCGACGCCGCGGC
>JBGAHH010000096.1:0-14298 GCA_044226265.1 Casimicrobiaceae bacterium
GGCGGCGTCGGCGCGCCGGGGGGCGGCGGCGGGGCAAGCGGCGCGGCGAGCGCGGGCGCGCGCGGGATCCTCACGGCCACCTTGCGCGCGGGATCGATCGCCCAGCTCTTGTCGTCGATCGGATCGAACACGTAGACGCGGCCGCCCTTCTTCTCCTGGCGCGTGCGCCCGTAGCCGTCGCGCGCGACCAAGGTCGAGCTGCGGCGCACGATGCGGTTGCCGTCGGCGAGCGTCTGGATCGACTCGTTCACCGCCTCGGCCTGGTAGGGCGCGTTCTTGACGATCTCGCGCACGGAGCCGAACTCGCGCGAGATGAACGCGTACGACGTCGCGCCGGGATCGAAGTCGAGTTCGGCGTCGGCATCGGCCTGCGCGAGCAGGTTCCAGCGGAACGCCTCGTCCTCGGCGGCGCGCGCGGCGTCGTCGGCCATGCGCGCGGCGTCGCGCTGGATGCGCTCGATCTCGGCGGCGAAATCGGGCGCGCGCGGCGCCGGCTGGGCCATGGCCCGCCCGGCGAGCGCGGCCGCGAGCGCTGCGGCGAGGAGCGTCGGGAATCGCGGCGGTCGGTTCATCGGCATCTCCTGCGGGGGCTCAGTTCACGAAGCGCAGCGCCAGCACGGCGCCGTCGGGGCGGACCAGGAGCTCGGCGTCGACCGCGTCGTCGGCGCGCGCCGGATCGACCGGCAGGCCGAACTGCGCGAGCGCCATGCGAGGCAGGCGGGCGGGGACGACGTAGGCGTCGCTCGACCGCTCGATCTCCTCGACCGGCACGACCGGCATGAATCGCGACGGCGTGCCGGCGGCGGCGGCACTCACCGGCGACACGTCGCCGGCGGGGAAGGTGCGGACCGCGATCGCGACCACGGCGATCGCGGCGGCGAGCGCGAGCGGCCAGGCGAGCCAGCGGTCGACGAGGCGGGGGGCGCGTGCGGCGCGCTCGCGCTTCGCGGTCGCGCGCCCGATCGCCTTCGCGACTGCAAGGTCGGCCGACGCGGGCGGCGCGGCGCCGGCGAGCGCGTCCTTCAGGCCGGCGAGCCGGCGATCCAGTTCGTTCGTGGGAGCGTCGTCGATCACGGGGGCCTCGCTACGCGGCGGAACTGCGCGCGTCGGCGGCGTCGATCGCGAGCCACCGGGCGAGCAGGGCGCGCGCGCGGAACAGGCGCGAGCGCACGGTGTTGAGCTCGAGGCCGCAGATCGCGGCGACCTCGGCGTAGGACCGCTCGGCGAGCTCGACCAGCACGAGCACGTCGCGGTAATGCGGCGGCAGCGCCGCGATCGCGCGCCGCAGCGCCTCGAGGTCGGCGCGGGCGATCAGCGCGGATTCGGGCGTCGAGCCCTCGATCGCGCCGGGCGCGGGCGCGTCGCCGTCCGGGTCGAGCGGGAGCGCCTCCACGGTGCCGGTCCGGCGGCGGACGAAGTTGCGCGCGATGCCGAGGAGCCAGGGCGTCAGCGGACCGCGGGCGGCGTCGTAGTCGCCCGCGCGCGTGAGCAGGTGGACGAACACGTCCTGCGTCACGTCCGCGGCGGTGGCGGCCGATCCCGACCACAGCAGCGAGAACCCGTAGACGAGGCCCTTGTGGCGCCGGTAGAGCGGGTCGAGCGCGGCGGCCTCGCCGCAGGCGAGGCGGGCGGCCAGCGCGGCGTCCGAGGCGTCCGTGCGCTCGGAAAGGGCGGTGGGCGGGTGGGGCACCGGGTCGTCCATGGCGGCGGTCGGCGTATATTCGCCCGGGACCGGCCAAAGGTTCCCGGACCCGTCGCAGGGCGAGCCTCGGCCAGGCGCCTGTGGACCGCCCGCGCCCGATTTCGACCCTTCGCGACGCCTCGACGCCCTCGGTCGCGCGCCGCTCGCCGGCGGAAGCGCGCCGGACGAAGATGCGGCTCGTTCCCGTCTCCGACCGGATCCATGGCCGCGCCGACCGACGCCCCCCGCGCCCCGATGACGCGCTTCGAGGACCACCCGCTCGAGATCCTGCCGTGGGCGCGGCGGATCCCGCCCTCGCCGCTGCGCGACCTCGCCTACACGGCGATCTTCAACCTGCTGATCGCCGGTGTCTTCACGCTGTTCACGATGCTGTTCACCGCATCGTCGCATTGGCGCCAGGCCGCGTGGGCGAACGTCGTTTTCGCGAACTGCATCGGCTTCGCGATCCACGCCGAGTTCGCGCTGGGCGACTGGCTGCTCGGCGGAAGGTGCCGCCTCTGGCCGTTCTGGGGGCGCGCCGTCTACTACTCGGCCGTTCCCATCGTCGGCGTGATCGTCGGCTACTGGGTCGGGTTCCAGGTCCTCGACTGGCCGGGCGCGCGTGCGACCATGTTCACGCCGTCGGGCATCGCCGCGATCGCCGCGCTGTCGATCCTGATCTCCAGCATCCTCGGCGCGATCCTGTCGGCGCGCGAGAAGGCGGCGAAGTCGCAGGCGTCGTTCGAGGCCGAGCGCGCGCGCGTCGCGACGGCTGAGCGGGCGGCGACGCTCGCGCAGCTCAAGGCGCTCGAGGCGCAGGTCGAGCCCCACTTCCTCTACAACACGCTCGCGCACGTGACGAGCCTCGTCGACCGCGACCCGGCGGCCGCGAAGCGGATGCTCGAGCGGCTGATCGTGCTCCTGCGCGCGTCGGCGGCGGGCAGCGGCGCGACGCTGGGCGAGCAGGCCGCGCACATGCGCGCGTACCTCGAGCTCGTCGCGATGCGGCTCGGCCCGAGGCTCACGTGGTCGATCGACGTGCCCGTCGCGCTCGCCGCACGGCCGCTGCCCCCCGCGATCCTGCAGCCTCTCGTCGAGAACGCGGTCAAGCACGGCATCGAGCCGTCGATGGCGGGCGGCGAGATCGCGATCGCCGCGCGCGAGGCCGGAGGGCGTTTCGTCGTCGAGGTCGCGGACACCGGCGTCGGATTCGGCGCGGCGGCGCCTCCGCCCGGGCGGTCGACCGGCCTCGGGCTCGCGAACCTGCGCGCGCGGCTCGCCGCGCTCTATGGCGGCGACGCGCGCGTGACGATCGCCGAGCGCGAGCCCGTCGGCGTCGCCGTCACCGTGTCCCTGCCCGCGGAGACGTCCCGTGCATGACGGGCGGCCGACGGCGATCGTCGCGGACGACGAGCCGCGTCTCGCGCAGTTCCTGGTCGAGCGCCTGCGCGCGCTGTGGCCGGAGCTCGAGATCGCGGGCGTCGCCGCGAACGGCCCCGAGGCGCTGGCGCTCGTCGACGCCGAGTCGCCCGACATCGCGTTCCTCGACATCCGGATGCCGGGCCTGACCGGGATCGAGGTCGCGCGCGCCGCCGGCCGCGACTTGCGCGTCGTGTTCGTCACCGCGTACGACCGGTACGCGGTCGAGGCGTTCGAGCGGGACGCGGTCGACTACCTGCTGAAGCCGGTCGGCGACGAGCGGCTCGGAGAGACGGTCGCGCGACTCAAGGCGCGGGTCGCGGGCGACGCGCAGCCGCCCGGGCTCGCTCAGGCGCTCGCCACGCTCGCGCGCCTCGCCCCGGGCCAGGCCGCGGCGGGCGCGCGGCTCGCCTGGATCCGCGCGTCGTCCGGCGCCGAGGTGCGGCTGATCCCGGTCGACGAGGTCTGCTACTTCCAGGCGAACGACAAGTACACGAGCGTGTTCACCGCGGAGGGCGAGTCGCTGATCCGCACGCCGTTGAGGGAGCTGCTCGCGGGGCTCGATCCGGAGCGTTTCTGGCAGGTGCATCGCGGCACGATCGTCAACCTGGCCGAGGTCGCGTCGGCGACGCGGGACCTCGCGGGACGCGTGTCGATCGCGTTGCGCGCGCGGCCGGAGAAGGTCACGGTCTCGCGGGCGTTCGCGCATCGCTTCCGGCAGATGTGACCGTGCGGGCCGCGCTGGCGGCCACGCGTGGGAAGGCGGACAATGGCGGCGGAGCCGCGCCATGCCGCACGACCATCACGACCACGCGCCGATTCCGCGCCGGCACGGTCACGCTCGCGAGCATGCGCCGGACCACGATCACGGCGCCGCCGGCGGGCATGCCTCCGCGCGCGGCGCGCTCGTCCTGGCGCTCGCCCTCACCGCGGGCTACGCGGTCGTCGAGGCGTTCGCCGGGTGGATGGCGGGCTCGCTCGCGCTGCTCTCGGACGCCGGCCACATGGTGACCGACGCGGCGTCGCTCGGGCTCGCGCTGTTCGCGCACGCCTACGCGAGCCGGCCGCCGACCTCGCGCGCGTCGTTCGGCCACGGCCGCGCCGAGGTGCTCGCCGCGTTCGTCAATGCGATCGCGATGCTCGCGATCGTCGTCGCGATCTCGGTCGAGGCGGTCCACCGCCTCCTCGCGCCGCAGGCGGTCGAGGGCGCCACCGTGCTCGGCGTCGCGCTCGTGGGCCTCGTCGTCAACCTGTTCGTCGCGTGGCGCCTGGCGAGCGCGTCGGGCTCGGTGAACGCGCGCGCGGCGCTCCTGCACGTGATGGGCGACCTCCTGGGCTCGGTCGCCGCGATCGTCGCCGGCGGCGTCATCGTCGCGACCGGCTGGACGCCGATCGACCCTATCCTGTCGATCGTCGTCGCGCTCTTGATCCTGCGCTCGACGTGGCGGCTGCTCCGCCAGACGACCGACGTGCTGATGGAGCGCGTGCCCTCGCACCTCGATTACGTGGCGATCGGCCGGTCGCTCGCCTCGATCCCGGGCGTGCGCGACGTGCACGACCTCCACGTCTGGTCGATGGGCGCGGGCGAGGTCTCGCTCTCGGCCCACATGGGCGTCGCGTCCGGCGACGTCTGGCCCGCCGTGCTCGCCGCCGCGCAGCGCCAGCTGCGCGAGCGCTACGACATCCGCCACGTGACGCTGCAGCCCGATTGGCCGCGCACGTCGAAAGGGGCGGGGAAGCGCGTGATTCCGGTGGCCGAAAGGCAGAATGTAGGTCGTAGTAGATAGTTTTTGCCGTCGAGTCGCGCGCGACGCGACGGTTTTCGCGGACGTCGGCGCGGGAATGCGGGACGTGGCGTAGCAGGCAGGAATCGACTTCGAGTCGTGCGCGATGCGACGGTTGTCGCCAAAGTTGGCGGACCCCAGGCGCCAAACCCTATCTACTACCTACTTTCTCCTGCTCCTCACAGCCATCCCGCCTTGCGGAACCGGTACGCGAGGTACCCGTCGACCGCGACCATCAGGCCCAGCGCGAACGGGTAGCCGAGCATCCACTCGAGCTCCGGCATGTTGTGGAAGTTCATGCCGTAGATCCCGGCGATCAGCGTCGGGATCGTGATCAGCGCGCCCCAGGCCGCCAGCCGCTTGGTGGTCTCGCTCTCGGACAGGTTGATCAGCGTGAACGACACCGAGATCGCGGTCTGCAGCATCTCGCGCATCTGCTCGACCGCCGAGTTCACGCGATGCAGGTGGTCGTACACGTCGCGGAAGTATTCGCCGAGGCCGGCGCAGAGCATCGGCACGCGCCCGCCGTAGAGCTTGCCGGCGACCTCCATCAGCGGCCCCACCGCGTGCTTCAGCGTCATCACCTCGTGCTTGAGGTCGTAGAACGCCTCGATGCTGGCGCGGGTCGGCGTCGTGCGGAAGATCGACTCCTCGAGTCGCTCGAGCTCCTCCTCGAGCGAGTCGAGCACCGGGAAGTACCGGTCGACGACCGCGTCCATCAGCGCGTACAGCACGTAGCCCGCGCCGTGGCGCAGGAGCTCGGGCTCGCGCTCGTTCCGCGCGCGCACGTCGGTGAAGCCCTTGAGCACGTTCTTACGCACCGACAGCACGTAGTTCCGGCCGACGAACACGGCGACCTGCCCCTCGGTGAGCTCGGCGTCCGGCGCCTCGCGCTCGACCGTGCGCAGGATCGCGAAGAGGTCGTCGCCGTATTCGTCCAGCTTCGGGCGCTGGTGCGGGCGCTTCGCGTCCTCGACGGCGAGCTCGTGCAGCCCGAACTCCTCGGCCATCTTGTCGATCTCGCTGTCCGCCGGGTCGGCGACCGCGACCCAGACGAAGCAGTCCGGGCGGCTCACGTACTCGCTGATGTCCTCGACCGCGATGTCGGCGAGCTTGCGGCCGTCCTGGTAGGCGACGCAGTTGACGAGCATGCGGGGCATGATAGCGAAGCGCGCGCCGTTGTCGAGGCGGCGCGGCCGGCCGGTGTGCGATCCTTGCGCCATGCGAGCCGTGTCCGCCGCCTTCGCGATCCTCCTCGTCGCCGCCGCGACGCCGGCCGCCGCCGACGAAGCCCGGGCCTGGGCCGCGCTCGCCGAGGGCGGGCACGTGCTCGTGCTGCGCCACGCGGCGACCGACGCCGGTATCGGCGATCCGCCCGGTTTCCGGCCGGACGACTGCGCGACCCAACGCAACCTGTCGGCTGACGGGCGTCGTCAGGCGCGCGAGTGGCGCGATCGCGTCGCCGCGCGCGGCGTGGCGATCGGCCCGGTGCTCTCGTCGCGGTGGTGCCGCTGCCTCGAGACGGCGACGCTCGCGTTCGGCCGTGCCGAGCCGTGGCCGGCGCTCGATTCGTTCTTCGGCGATGCCGGGACCGGGGCGGAGCGCACGCGCGAGTTGCTCGACCGCGTGCGCGCCTGGCGCGGACCGGGGACCCTGGTGCTCGTCACCCACCAGGTCAACGTCGTGGCCGCCGTCGGCGAGCCGCTCGCGATGGGCGAGGCGATCGTCCTCGACCGCGACGCGCGCGTAGTCGGTCGCCTGGCGGCGCCGTCGTGAGCGCGCACGCGCACGGCGAGCTCCCGCGCGGGCGCGAGCTGGCGCTGCTCGGGACCCTGGCGGCGGTGCAGTTCACGCACGTCGTGGACTTCATGATCATGATGCCGCTCGCGCCGCAGCTCATGCGGCTGTGGGGGATCGGGCCGCAGGCGTTCGGCCTCCTGGTCTCGGTCTACACGTTCGCGGCCTCCGCGAGCGGGCTCGTCGCGGTGCTCGTGATCGATCGCTACGACCGCCGGCACGCGCTGCTGGCGATGTACGCCGGATTCACCGTCGCCACCGCGCTGTGCGGCGTCGCGCCCGGCTACGAGGCGCTGCTCGCGGCGCGCGTGCTCGCGGGCATGTTCGGCGGCGTGGTCGGCGCGCTGATCCTCGCGATCGTCGCCGACGTCGTGCCCTACGCCCGCCGCGCGCGCGCCAATGCGCTCGTCGCGAGCGCGTTCTCGCTCGCCGCGATCGCCGGGGTCCCCGCGGGCCTCTGGCTCGCGGCGCTGTCGAGCTGGCGCGCGCCGTTCCTCGCGGTGTCCGCGCTCGCGGTCGTCGTCGGCGCGGTCGCGTGGCGCCTGATCCCGCCGATCGCCGGGCACGTCGAGCACGGCCGCTCGCACGGCGCGCTGTCGCGGCTGCGGTCGGTCGTCGTCGTGGGCAACCACTGGCGAGCGTTCGCGTTCGTGGTCGCGCTGATGTTCGCCGGGTTCACCGTGATCCCGTTCATCGCCGCGTACTCGGTGGCGAACGTCGGGCTCACGGAAGGCGAGCTGCCGGTGATGTACATGGCCGGGGGCCTCGCGACGCTCGTCACCGCGCAGGTGTTCGGCCACCTCGCGGACCGCTACGGCAAGAAGCGGGTGTTCGCCTGGACGGCGGTCGCGTCGATCGCGCCCATCCTCGTGCTCACGCACATGCCGCGCTCGTCGCTCGCCGGCTTCCTGCCGGTGTCGATCGTCTTCATGGTCCTCGTGACCGGTCGGTTCGGGCCGGCGATGGCGCTCGTGTCCGGCAGCGCGGAGCCGCGCGTGCGCGGCAGCTTCATGAGCCTCAACGCCTCGATTCAGCAGCTCGGGGCCGGGCTCTCGGCGTTCCTCGCCGGCACGCTGATCGGCAAGGGCGCGGACGGCTCGCTGACCGGCTTCGGCACGGTCGGCTGGCTCGCCGCCGCGTTCACGGCGGCCGCGGTCGCGCTCGCCTACCGCGTCCGCATCGTCGACTCGCGCGACGCGCCGAGCCGGCCCGAGTGACAGTAGTAACATCGCGGCTGGCCAGCACCGGCTCCGGCCCCGCCGTGATCATCCGCTCGCTCCTCGACACCGACCTCTACAAGTTCACGATGATGCAGGTCGTGCTGCATCATTTCCCCGGCGCGCACGTCGAGTACCGGTTCAAGTGCCGCACCGAGGGCGTCGACCTCGTCGCCTGCATCCCGGACATCGAGCGCGGGATCTCGGAGCTCTGCTCGCTGCGGTTCACCGCCGCCGAGCTCGACTACCTGCGGCGCTGGCGCTTCTTCAAGAGCGACTTCGTCGACCTGCTCGGGCTGTTCCAGCTCGACGAGCGCTTCGTCGCCGTGAAGCCGATCCCGGGGAGCCCGGGCGAGATCGACATCGCGATCAAGGGGCCCTGGCTCCACACGATCCTGTTCGAGGTGCCGGTGCTCGCGATCGTCTCGGAGGCGTGGAACCGGCGGAATTTCCCGAAGACCGACCTGGCCGAGGGCCGCCGCCGCCTCGAAGCGAAGATCGCGCAGATCAACGCGGTGCCCGACCCGGACTTCCGGATCGCCGACTACGGGACGCGCCGCCGCCACGGGCGGGAATGGCAGGAGGAGGTCGTCTCGACGCTCAAGTCCGGCATCGGGCCCAAGTTCGTCGGCACGAGCAACGTCGACCTCGCGCGCCGCCACGAGCTGACGCCGCTCGGCACGATGGCCCACGAGTACCTGCAGGCCTGCCAAGCCGTCGGCCCCCGCCTGCGCGACTCCCAGCGCTTCGGGTTCGACACCTGGGCCAAGGAGTACCGCGGCGACCTCGGGATCGCGCTCTCGGACGTGTGCGGGATGGACGCGTTCCTGCGCGACTTCGACCTCTACTTCTGCAAGCTGTTCGACGGCGTGCGGCACGACTCCGGCGACCCGTTCGAGTGGGGCGAGAAGCTGCTCGCGCACTACAAGGCGATGCGCATCGACCCGCGCAGCAAGGTGATGGTGTTCTCCGACCAGCTCAACGTCCCGCTCGCGATCCGGCTGTTCGAGCGCTTCCGCGGCCGCAGCCAGGTCGCGTTCGGCATCGGCACCAACCTGACCAACGACCTCGGTCACCCTGCGCTGTCGATCGTGATCAAGATGACCCGGTGCAACGGCCAGCCGGTTGCGAAGATCAGCGACGAGCCGTCGAAGTCGATGGACTACGATCCGTCCTACGTCGCCTACCTGCGCGAGGTGTTCCAGGTGCCGCTGCCCGCTCCGTTGCCTGCGGCCCCGTCGCAGGCGCGGGCGATCTCCTGACCTTCCATCCGCAACCCCTCCCTGGCGTTCATGCCCATGAATTCCCGACGCACCGCACCCTCCCTCGTCGCCGTGCTGGCCTCGGCGCTCGCGACGCTCATGATTCCCGGCTGCGCCACGACCGACACGGCCGGCGCGGCGACGACGCCCGTTCCGGCGTCGACGCAGAACGTGATCCGGGGCACCGTCGCCTTCCGCGAGCGCACCGCGCTGCCGCAGGACGCGGAATTGACGATGCGCCTGGTCGACATCGCCAACCCGGCGAAGCCGGTCGTGCTCGCCGAGTCGAAGGCGCCGGTGGGCGGCAAGCAGGCGCCGATCCCGTTCGCGCTGCCGTTCGACCGGGCGAAGGTGCCGGGCAACCTGAACGCGCTCCGGGCCACGATCACGTACGGCGGGAAGATCCAGTACGTGACGGGCGCGCGCATCATCCTGCACCCGGACGCGCTTCCCGCGACGTTGGCCCTCGCCGTCATCCCGGGCGACACCGAGCCCTCGACCGGCGACACCGGCACCGCGGGGGCCTTGGGAGGTCCGCCGCCGATCCCCGGGGACAACTCGTCGTCCCGTCAACGCCAGCGGCGGCAGCAGCAGCAGCAACAGCAACAGCAGCCACAGCCGCAGCCGCAGAAGCAGCCCTGACCGGCGTCAATCCGGCGGCGCGCCGAGCGCCGCGCGATAGACCGCGAGCGCGCGGGCGTCGAAGCACGCGAACACGACGCGGTCGATCGCCGGCGCCGCGGGCAGCTTCGAGCGCACTTCCCGCACGGCGATCGCGGCGGCCTCGTCCAGCGGATAGCGGTAGGCGCCGCAGCTGATCGCGGGAAACGCGATCGATGCGAGCTCGCGCTCGGCGGCGAGCTCGATCGCGCGCCGGTAGCACGAAGCGAGGAGGGCCGCCTCGCCGCGGCCGCCGCCGCGCCAGACCGGCCCGACCGCGTGGATCACGTAGCGCGCGGGCAGCGCGTAGCCCTCGGTGATGGCCGCGCCGCCGGTCGCGCAGCCGCCGAGCCGCCGGCAGGCGTCGAGGAGCGCCGGCCCGGCGGCCCGGTGGATCGCGCCGTCGACGCCTCCGCCGCCCAGCAGCGTCGAGTTCGCCGCGTTCACGATCGCGTCGACGGCGAGCGTCGTGATGTCGGCGATCAGGGGCTCGAGTCGGGCGGTCATGGGCGTCGGGCGGAGCGCGCTGCGCCCCGGCGCCGCAAAGTGTAGAGTGTGCGCGATGGCCACGCCCGCCGCCGGCACCCGCCCGGGCGCCTCCCGCGATCCCGCGGCGAGCGCCGACCGGCGGCTGCGCCTCGACGACATCCTGAAGCTGATGGTCGTCGACGGCCTCGTGCCGCGCGCCGACGCCGAGAAGCTCGCCCGCGCGCGGACGCGCCAGTACGAGCACCCGCTGGAGCTCGTCGCCGCGCAGCACTGGAAGTCGGCGAAGGCGCCGCACGCGGCGCTCACGCTCGAGTGGCTCGTCGAATGGCTCGCCGGCAAGCTCGGCGTGCCCTACCGGCACATCGATCCTCTGAAGATCGACCTGACGGCGGTGACGGCGACGATGTCGAACGCGTACGCCGAGCGCTTCCGCATCCTGCCGGTCGAGGTGACGACGGGCCGCCTGATCGTCGCGACCGGCGAGCCGTTCGTGACGTCGTGGGCGAAGGAGCTCTCGTCGATCCTCAAGCTCGACGTCGCGCTCGAGTTCGCGAACCCGGTCGACATCAAGCGCTACCTGGGCGAGTTCTACAACCTCGCCCGATCGATGAAGAAGGCCGCGGAGGCGCAGCCGGGCCAGGTGTCGCTCGCGCGCAACTTCGAGCAGCTGGTCGAGCTCGGCAAGCGCGGCTCGCTCGACGCGAACGACAGCCACGTCGTGCACATCACCGACTGGCTGTGGCAGTACGCGTTCGAGCAGCGGGCCTCGGACATCCACATCGAGCCGCGGCGCGACGTCGGCCTCGTGCGCTTCCGGATCGACGGCGTGCTGCACCAGGTCTACGCGATCCCGACGCCGGTGCTGGTCGCGATGACCTCGCGCATCAAGCTGCTCGCGCGCATGGAGATCGTCGAGAAGCGCCGCCCGCAGGACGGCCGCATCAAGACGGTGGCGCCGGGCGGCCAGGAGGTCGAGCTCCGGATCGCGACGATGCCGACGGCGTTCGGCGAGAAGATCGTGATGCGGATCTTCACGCCCGAGGTGCTCGTCCGCGACTACGCCGACCTGGGCTTCACGCCCGACGACACCGCGCGCTGGGAGCAGATGGCGCGCGAGCCGCACGGCATCATCCTCGTCACCGGCCCGACCGGCTCGGGCAAGACGACGACGCTCTACTCGACGCTGCGCCAGCTCGCCACGCCCGAGGTCAACGTCTGCACGATCGAGGACCCGATCGAGATGATCGAGCCTTCGATCAACCAGATGCAGGTCCAGCCTTCGATCGGCGTCGACTTCGCGAGCGGCGTGCGCACGCTGCTGCGGCAGGACCCCGACATCATCATGGTCGGCGAGATCCGCGACCGCGACACGGCCGAGATGGCGGTGCAGGCCGCGCTCACCGGCCACCTCGTCCTCTCGACGCTGCACACGAACGACGCCCCGACCGCGGTGACGCGCCTGCTCGACCTGGGCGTGCCGTCGTACCTGATCAACTCGACGCTGCTGGGCGTCATGGCGCAGCGGCTCGTGCGCACGCTGTGCCCGCACTGCAAGCGGCCGGGCGAGCCGCCCGAGCCCGAGGTCTGGAGCATGATCACCGCGCCCTGGCGCGCCGACCGCCCGGCGACCGGCACGATGGACCCGGTCGGCTGCCTCGAGTGCCGGATGACCGGCTACCTCGGGCGCATCGGCCTCTACGAGATCATGCTGATGACGCCGGCGCTGCGGAAGCTCGTCGTCGAGCACGCGGACGACGTCCAGGTGCGCGAGCAGGCGTACAAGGACGGCATGCGGCCTCTCCGCGTGTCCGGCGCGATCAAGGTCGCCGCCGGCATCACGACGGCGGACGAGGTGATGAAGGTCGCTCCGCTGGGCTGACGGTTGCCGGGCGCGAGCGTTCCTTTCCCCGGGCTCCTCTACGCCCCCGAGCCGCGGCTGCCGCCGCTGGCCTGGTGCGCGCACGCGAAGGCGGGGTCGCCGGTGCGCGTGCGCCACGGGCCGGGGGTCGAGACGCGCGCGGAAGGCTTCGTCGAAGGCGCCTGGGACGGCGATTTCGGCGCGTTCGACTTCGATCGCGCCGCCGCGCTCGCCGGATCGGGCGGAAGGCTGCGCGGCGACGCCCTCGTGCTCGCGGCGCCGTTCCATCCGCTCGAGCGCCTGCACGTGCTGCGCGGCCCGGGCGAGGCGCGCGTGTCGAACTCGCTCGCGTTCCTGCTCGCGGACGCGGGCGACGCGCTCGACCTTTCGCATCCCGGCTGCTTCTTCGACGTGCTCGCGCAGTCGCGTCGCGGCATCGCCGGGCCGCCCGCGCGCCTGCCGACGGCGTCGGGCCGCGAGGTCGAGCTCCATCCGTGCTGCGACCTCGTGCTGCGCGCCGACGCATCGATCGAGCGCGTCCGGCGCGACGCGGGTGCGCCTCCCGTGGACTTCGCCGACTACGCGGCGCGGTTGCACGACACGACGCGCCGTCTCGCCGACAACGCCGCCGATCCGCGACGGCGCGCGACCTACCGGCTCGTCGCCGCGTGCTCGCGCGGCTACGATTCGACCGCGACCGCGACGATCGCGAGCCGCGCCGGCTGCCGCGAAGGCGTCACGTTCGTCGCGAGCGCGACGCGGCGCGGCCACCCGATGCTCGGCGTGACCGAGGGCGGCGGGGACGACAGCGGCGCCGACACGCTGCGCCGCCTCGGTATGCGCGTCCACGCGTTCGATCGCGCGTCGCTCGCACAGCTGCCCGGCCATCCGCGCGCCGAGTTCTTCCTCTCCAGCCCGGCCGCGATCACCGACGCGGCGTCGAGCCTGATGGAGCCGGTGCTGCGCGGGAGCGTGCTCGTCTCGGGCCGCCACGGCGAGCGCTACTGGGGCCCGACGCGCCGCTGCCGGCGCCTCGACTTCGCGGAAGTCGACGATTGCCACCTGTCCGGTCACGCGCTGGGCGAGTTCCGGCTGCGCGCGCAATTCGTCCACTTTCCGCTACCCTACGTCGGGGCGCGCCACGGCCCGGCGATCCACGCGATCACGGTCTCGCCGCAGATGCGGCCGTGGAAGCTCGGCACCGGCTACTACGACCGCCCGATCCCGCGCCGCATCGCCGAGGAAGCCGGCATCCCGCGCGCGTCGTTCGGCCAGCGGAAGCTGGGCGCGGCGACCGGTTGGCGCGAGCTCTCGACGGAGAGCGAGCGCGACTTCCGGGCGTTTCTCGCGCGCGACGTGCCCGCGGGCGTGCTGCGCGGGCTCGACCCGCGGCCCGTGTCCGAACGCTACGCCGCCCACCGCCGCCTCGCGTACCTGCGCGCGATGTACGCGCACTGGCCGGGCGTCGCCCCGGCGCTCGACGCCTTGGGCGGCGACCGGATGCACATGCTGTGGAACTCGACCTCGCTCTATCATTTCCACTGGGGCTGCGCGCGGACGATGGAGCGCTATGCCGCGCCGTGATACGGTGGCGGCGCCGCGGGCGGCGTACGGCCCGGGGAAACCGGCGAGCGCCGGCCCCGGACGGGCGCCGGCGCGCGCGATGACGGATCGGTCAGGAGGAGGAAGGCGATGAGCAGTACCGTGGCGACGCACGCGAAGCGGCCGGGCGTGACCGGCGTCCATTCGATCCAGCGGTTCGTGCTGACCGTGCCCTCGCTCGACGAGGCGGAGCGCTTCTACCGCGCGTTCGGCCTCGACGTGCGGCGCGCGGGCGGCATGCTCGAGCTCCGCACCGACGGCGATCCGCACGCCTGGGGCCACGTGCACGGCGGCGGGCCCAAGCGCCTCGAGTACCTCGAGTTCGGGATCTACGCGGAGGACGTGGACGCCCTCGCGCGCCGCGTCGCGCAGCACGGCGTCGGCCGCGCGCCGCATCCGCTCGGCCCGAAGGACGGCCTGTGGATGAACGACGCCGACGGCGTCGCGGTGCGCGTCGTCGTCGCGCCGAACCGCAGCCCGCCGGTCAAGTCGCCGCACACCGTCGAGCCTCCCGCGGCGCCCGGCAAGG
>JBGAHH010000097.1:0-14287 GCA_044226265.1 Casimicrobiaceae bacterium
GCCGCGCGCGAGTACCTGAGCGAGAGCGTCGAGCTCGCGCGCCAGCAGGGCGACAAGCGCGAATTGGCGGCCGCGCTGAACGGCCTCGCGCAAGTCCATCGCGTCGAGGGCCTGTTCGAGCCCGCCGAGCCGCTCTACGATCGCGCGGTCGCGCTCGCGCGCGAGATTGGCGACCGCGAGAGCGTCGCGATCGGATTGCTCAATCTCGCGATGGTGTCGATCGGCCGCGGCACCGGCGACCGGGCCACGGACATGCTGCGCGAGGTGATCGCGATCGCCGCGGAGACCGGATCGAAGCAGGTCGGCCAGTGCGCGCTCGACGTCGCCGCCGGCTTCGGCGCGTGGCGCTCGGACTGGGAGCGCGCGGCATTGTTCTTCGGCGCAGCGCAGGCGCAGGTCGACGAGACCGGCCTGCAGCGCGATCCGGCCGACGAGGCGTTCCTGCTGCCTCTGATCCGCCGCGCTCGCGAGATGCTCGGCGAGCTCGCGTTCGAAGAGGCCGAGCGCGCGGGGAGGCGGCTCACCTACGAACAGGGCATCGACCAGGCGCGCGCGTGGCTTATGCGCGCCTCGTGAGCGCGTGGTGCGTCAGCCGTTCTTGATGAACGGGTCGAAGTAACACGACCCATTCGGGCCAGTGAACTTCAGGAAGTACGAGTATTCCTTGCCCTTCGTCCAGCCGTCGTTCTTGTCCATCCAACTGAACGACGTCGAACACCGCGACCCAGGCCCGGTGGGCGGGCCGTAGGACGGATTGCTGAACTGGAAGTCGAGGCCGCCATCCTTAAACATCGCGGCGTCCTGTGTCGTGTCGCAGAACGCGTAGTTGCCGATGAGCTGCCACTCGATCTTCTGATTCCTCTTGCCCGCGAGCTGAAGCGTAACGGGGTCGACCTTGATGTTTCCCGCTGCGATGCAAGGCTCCGTGACAGTCACGTCGACGCGACACTTTCCGTGGCCAGTAGTGCAGTCGTTTGTCAAGGGCGCTGTGCTACTGGCCTGCTGCTGCGCCCCACAGAGGGCTGTGAATGTGACCGTAGCCGCGAAGACCAACGTTTGACGGGCCTTCATGCTCTCCCCTTTCGGATCGTGAGCCGGTGTCTTGCCCCCCCGGCGAACTAGCCGTTCTTGATGAACGGATCGATCGTGCACGTCCGCCCCGACGCCTTGTGCGTGAACTGGATGCTGTACTTGTAGGTCCCGTCGCCCTGGTTGCGGTAGTTCCAGTGCCAGCTCGTGCTGCAGTTGGCCGCCACGAACGAGTTCGATTCGCGCGAGCCGTCCTTGCTGTTCGAGCCGAAGCTCTCGATCTGCTGCCGCCGGTCGCCCGGGATCGCGGCGTTCAGGTACACGCCGTCGGAGCCGCAGAACGCGAACCCTTCGGGAAGCGACCAGAACATGTTGACCGGCTTGCCGCCGCGAAGGTTGACGAGGTCCGGATCGACATCGAATCGGCCTGCGTCGCAGGAGTACTTCGTGCCGGCGCGCACGGCGATGTCGCACCGCGCGCCGGGTCCGGTGCTGCAATCGGCCGATCGCGTGTCGGCGGGAACCATGACGGTGTTCGGGCAGCCGGCGAGCAACGCGGCCGCCACGGCGGTCAGTGCGATCAGTCGAAGGTTCATCGTGCGCTCTCCTGCGGCGTGAACTCGATGGGAACGACCGGGATCATGCAGCCCCGGTCAGGCGTCGATCATTTTCGTTTCGCGGGGGCGTTGCCTGTGACGGTCGCCGCTAGCCGTTCTTGATGAACGGATCGATGGTGCATGCCGCGCCGGGGTTCCCGCCGGAAACGGCGTGGAACCGAATGCCGTACTCAAACTCTTGGTTCGAGTGATCGTTGGTCCATGTCCGATTGCGTTTCGGGGAGCACGCGGAACCTGGCCCCGCCTGGCGCGTTCCGTCATCGCGGTCCGAGCGCCACGTCTCTTGCGTAAATTTCGCCCCGGCCTCCGAGCCTGCCTTGAAGAACGCGTCATCGCTTCCGCAGAACCCGTACGCCCCCGTGAGCGTCCAGTGAAGCACGACAACGGGGGGACCATTCAGCAGAAGGTTAGCGTTGGCGATTCTGAACTTCAGCGAAGCATTTTCTGCGCAGGAGTACGCCCCGCTTGGGTCTGGCGTGATCGAGACGAAGCAGGATGCGCCATTGCATTCATCCCAAGCCCTGGATTGCTGGCTCATGGCGAGCTGGGATGGCGCACATCCGAAGAGAAACAGCGCAATGGCTCCCAGCGTGCAGACACGTTCGATTGCGCGCTTGATGGTCATTTCTCGTTCCCCCTTGTCGTAACTTGCGATGCGCGCGGCCGATCGGGCGTCGGGGTGGGGATCAACCGTTTCCGTTTCGCGAGAGATGCCCGTTCGCCGCTGTCATCCGTTCTTGATGAACGGGTCGATCTTGCAACTGGCGGCGAGACCGTTGCCGAACCGGATGCTGTAGCGATACGACTTGCCGTGCGTCTGCGGGTCGTTCTGGTTCCGCATCCGGAAGAATCGATGGCAGTCGCGCGCGACCGTCGGGAAGTCGCCGTTCTCCTTGTCTGTCGCCATCGCCTCGTCGAACTGGCCGTCGGTGGACGCCGCGTCCTTGTCGAAGAACACGCCGTGCCCGCGCGAGGCGCAGAACTGCCACACCTTGTCCGGCGGCCCGGCCGGCCCCTTGAACTTCCAGACCAGCGTGACGCCGCGAACGCCGGCGAGCTCGAGCGGGTCTGGCGTCACTTCCCATTCGTGCTTGGCGGGGTCCGGATCGGGGCACCGGTCATTGACCTTCACATCGATCGTGACGACGCAAGGGCGCTTGCCGGGGCCCTGGCGACAATCGTCGGCGCCGACGCCTTGCGCTTGCGCCGTGCGGATGAATGCGCCGCCCCCGGCGTCGAACCACCCCGGCATCGTCGCGCCGACGACGGCGACGAAGCCGAGTCCCCAGGCCTTCCATCCCATGGTCTTCTTCCCCTTAAAGACCGGCGCCGGCGACCGCGCGGTTCGCTGTAGCCGACAAGGGGAGTCTGGCGATTGCCCGGGTTCGTCGCAAGGGCAATGCGATCGATTTCTCGGTTTTCGGGATGCCGAATCGTCCCGCGCAACGGCGAAGGCTGGGCGCCCGGGCCCCGAAAAGCCGAAGGCCCGCGCGAGGCGGGCCTTCGGGGATTGGTGGCGAGCCAGGGACTCGAACCCCGGACCAAAGGATTATGATTCCTCTGCTCTAACCAGCTGAGCTAGCTCGCCAAAGCTTTGAATTATCGCCCGGATTCGGCATAGCGTCAAACCGCGGCCCACCGGGCGAGGCCGGGCGGCCGGCCTTCTCGGGCCCGGCGGGTCGGTCTTCCGGCCGACGTCTTTCGGATCCCCGGAACCCCGTCGGGCTGAAGCCCGACCCACAAGTACATCGCACCCCATCGGGCCGAAGCCCGACCCACAAGCGCATCGCCCCCCGTCGGCCTGAAGGCTGATCCACGAGCACCTCGCATCCCGTTGGGCCGAAGCCCGGCCCACGAAGGACGATCGGGCGCGCCGGCCCGGCCGGTCCATCCGGCTTTCGGGCGTTTCGTCCGGCGGTCCGGCCGATTCGTCGCGATCGTCTCGCGCCCTGAATCCGGTTTGGACAGACTCCGCATCCAAGAGACACCCACAACAACGAACAACGACTCGCAAGACCTCACCCGACCCGGAGCCTGCCATGTTCAACCTGACCACCAAGCTGGAACGCGCCGCCCTCGCGACGCTGTCCGTAGCGCTGTCCGTCGCGACGCTGCTCGCCGCGACCGTCGCCCCGATGCGCGCCGAGCCCGCCGACGTCACGGCGAAGCTCAAGCCGACCGTCGAGACGGTGCTCGTGAGCTACGAGCCCGCCGCGCGCGCGACGCGCCTCAACTGATCGGGCAGGATCACGCGACGGGTCCCGCCTTGCGCGGGGCCCGTCGCATTTTGGCCATGCCCCACCTTCGCGAGCACGGTTTCGAGCGGCTCGACGACGCGTGCGTCGCGCTTCCGCACGCGCGCGACGTCGCCGACCGCGGCCGTCACGACGCGCCCGCGTCGCGGCCTCAGCCGCGCGACGCGACGCGCTCGAACGTGTACTGGCCGACGTCGGTCGTGGCCGTCGCGAAGCCGGCGGCGCAGTAGGCGAGGTAGAACCGCCAGCAGCGGACGAACTCGACGCCGAAACGCGAAGCGATCGTCTCCGCGTTCGCGTCGAACGCGGCGAGCCAGCGCCGCAGCGTAACCGCGTAATCCGCGCCGAACGTGTGCGCGCGCACGAGCCGCATTCCCGCGCGCTCGGCTTCCGCGACGATCCGCGACGGCGAGAGCAGCATGCCGCCGGGAAACACGTACTGCTGGATGAAGTCGGACTGGGTGCGATAACGCTCGAAGCGCTCGTCCGCGATCGTGATCGCCTGGATGCAGGCGCGCGCGCCGGGCTCGAGCGCATCGCGCACCGCCGCGAAGTACGACGGCCAGTACGCTTCGCCCACCGCCTCGATCATCTCGATCGACGCGACGCCGTCGAATTGGCCGCGCAGGTCGCGGTAATCCTGCAGCCGCAGCTCGGCGCGATCGGCGAGGCCCGCGCGCGCGAGCCGCTCGCGCGCCCATTCGGTCTGGCGCGGCGAGAGAGAGATCCCGGTGACGCGGTGGCCCGCGCGCGCCGCGGTCTCGGCGAACCCGCCCCAGCCGCAGCCGATCTCGAGCACGCGGGAGCCCGGCGCGAGCTCGAGCTCGGCGAGCAGGCGGTCGTACTTCGCCTGCTGCGCCGCCGCGAGCGTACGCGACGCATCGCCCTCGAACAGCGCCGACGAGTAGGTCATCGTCGGGTCGAGCCACAGCGCGTAGAAGTCGTTGCCGAGGTCGTAGTGCGCGGCGATGTTCCTCTTCGCGCGGCGGCGCGTGTTCGCGTTCATCCAGTGGCGCAGGCGCAGGAGGCCCCGCGTCCACGCGCGCCCGTAGAACGCGCGCTCGAGCGCGGGCTGGTTCGCGGCCAGCACCGTCAGGAGCGCGACCAGGTCCGGCGTCTTCCAGTCCCCTGCCATGTAGCTCTCGCCGAAGCCGACGTCGCCGCCCTTCAGCGCCTTCGCGGCCATGCGCCAGTCCGCGACTTCGAGCACGGCGACGTCGCCGCCCGGGCCGAAGCGGCGGACCTCGCCTCCGGGCATGCGGACTTCGATCCTGCCGCGATCGAGGCGCGCGAGGAGCGCGAGCAGCAGCCGCGCGGCGGCGGGCAGGCGCGACGTCGGTGCGCGTTCCCCGGAGGAGGGCGCGAACGAGGCGGTCATCCGCGGGACAGCGCCGACGGGGGCGGCGCGGGCTTCGTGAAGAACGGGATGCGCTTCGCCCACAGCTTCGCGGCCTGCCAGTGGATGCGCGCGACGACGCCGAGCGTGAACCAACGGTAGCGCCACAGGAGCGAGCGCACGCGCGCGGGGTCGAGCGGCTCGGCGCGCCCCGAGATCCAGGTCTCGATGAGCGGCGTGCCCGACGCGTCGTCGTGGAGGTCGACGCGCGCGAGCCAGCGCGAGGGCGCCGCGCGGAAGCGGAATGCGTAGCGTCCCTTCACTTCGCAGAACGGCGACACGTGGAAGACCTTGCGCGCCTCGATCGTCTCGCCGGCGGCGATCGGGCGGCCGTCCGCGTGTGCGACGAGGTAATCGTGCCGCTCCCCGAACGTGTTGCGCACCTCCGCGAGCACCGCGCGCAGCGCGCCGTCGCGGTCGTAGGCGTGCCAGAAGCTCACCGGCTTGAACGCATAGCCGAGCATGCGCGGGAACGCGTGCAGCACGACCTCGCCGTCGGCCTCGATGCCCTCGCGCTCGAGGACGCCGCGGATCCACGGCAGCAGCGGCGAGCCGTCGCAGGGGCCGTGGTCGCGGTCGTGGAACGACACCAGGCCCGCGTCGTTCCACGCGACGCCGCAGGACGGCAGCTCGGCGAGGCGCGAGAGCGGCAGCCGCAGGCAGAAGCCGGGGTAGCGGAATGCGTTGACGGTCGGACGCGTGCGGCGGTGCGCGATCTCGCCGGCGAGGATCGCGAAGCCGTCGGCGCGCTGGGCGTCGAGACGATGAAGCGCCGACTGCGGCAGGCGCGCGTTCAAGAGGCGATCTTCCCCAGGCTTGCCGCTGCCGCGTGTTCGCATCCCCCCTCGAAAGCGAGGAGGCGAGCGCCATGGGGCGGCCAGGCAGCGCTCATGCCGCGACGAGCTCGCGCGTCCAGGGTTCGCCGGCGTGATGCGCGAGGCCCGCGGCGACCTCGTGGGCGGACGCGAGGCCGTCCTCGTGAAAACCGTGGCCGAGCCACGCGCCCGCGAACCAGGTGCGGCGGCGTCCCTGCAGCGGCGCGATCGACTGCTGCGCGGCGACCGCGCGGGCGTCGAGCAGCGGGTGCGAATAGTCGTACTCGCCGATCACGGTGCGCGGATCGGGCTCGAACGGCGGATTGAGCGTCACGATCACCGGCGTCGAGACGGGCAGCGGCTGCAGGCGGTTGATCAGGTAGCTGACGGCGACCGGGCGGTCGCCGCGCGGATCGTCGGCCTTGAGGTAGTTCCAGCTCGACCACGCGCGGCGCGACCGCGGCAGGAGCGACGCGTCGGTGTGCAGGATCACACGATTCGGCTGGTAGCGCACCTGGGAGAGCACCCGGGCCTCGTCGGCCGACGGGTCGGCGAGCAGCGCGAGCGCCTGGTCGCTGTGGCAGGCGAGCACGATCGCGTCGAAGCGCTCGGCGCGGCGCGCGGGCGAGTCGACCTCGACGCCGCCGGCGATCCGCCGCACGCGCTTCACCGGCGTGCCGAGGCGCACGTCCGGGAGGCGCGCGACGATGCGCTCGACGTAGCGGCGCGAGCCGCCGGTCACCGTGCGCCAGCGCGGGCGGTCGGCGAGCGACAAGAGCCCGTGGTTGTGGCAGAAGCGCACGAACGAAGGCAGCGGGAAGTCGAGGATGTCGCGCGCGGGCGACGACCAGATCGCCGCGGCCATCGGCACGAGGTACCAGTCGCGGAACGCCTTCGAGTACGACTCGGCGTCGAGGTACTCGCCGAGCGTGACCGACCACGCGCGGGCGCCGTCGCGCGCCGGGCTCGCACCGCTCAGCGCGGTCGCGTGCCGGTTGAACCGCAGGATGTCGGCGATCATCCGCCAGAACGCGGGACGCAGCGCGTTGCGGGGCTGCGCGAAGAGCGTCCCGAGGTTCGTGCCCGCCCACTCGAGGCCGGCGCGGTCGTTGCGCACCGAGAACGACATGTCGGACGGCACGCTCGCCACGCCCAGGTCGTCGAAGAGCGCGGTGAGCCTGGGGTAGGTGCGCTCGTTGAACACGAGGAAGCCGGTGTCCACGGGGAAACGGGCGCCCTCGAGCTCGACGTCGACGGTGTGCGAGTGGCCGCCGGGCCGGCGGTCGGCCTCGAACACGGTGACGGCGTGGCCCTGGCGGGCGATGAGCATCGCCGAGCCCAGCCCGGCGATGCCCGATCCGACGACGGCGATGCGCACGATGATCCCCTGCGGCCCGGGTTCGCGGGCCGGTGACGTTGTGGAGCGGTGGCGGTGTGGGGGCGGCGCGCCCCCGGGGATGGCTTACGCGGGCGGCGCGGCTTTGGATGCGCCGGCGGCGGCCGGCGGGACCGGTTCGGCGAGCCACTGCTCGAGCTGCCGGACGAACGCCGGGCTGCCGGGCTCCACGTCGCTCTTGTAGCTCAGGACCTTGTCGCCGCGGCGGTCGATCAGGAACTTGTGGAAGTTCCACTTCGGCCGATCGCCGGTGCGCGCCGCGAGCTCGTCGTAGATCGGGTTGGTCGCCACGCCCTTCACCGACGACTTCTCGAACATCGGGAACTCGACGCCGTAGGTGCTGCGGCAGAACTCGGCGATCTCCTTGTTCGTCCCCGGCTCCTGGCCGCCGAAATCGTTCGACGGGAAGCCGACGACGACGAGACCCCGGTCCTTGTACTTGCGGTAGAGCGCCTCGAGGCCCTCGTACTGGTAGGTGTAGCCGCAGTAGCTCGCGGTGTTGACGACGAGGACGACCTTTCCGCGGTAGTCGCACAGCGACTGGGTCTGGCCGCCCTGGAGCCGCTGGTAGGTGTGGTTCAGGAGGGCTGGACAACCGGCCGGGGCAGGCAAATCGCCCGCCGCCAGCGCCGCGCCGACGGATGCAAAAAACATGGCGGCGAGTAGGCCGATGTTGCCGGCAGTTTGCGCCCAGGATGGGGGTCGTTGATGGGGTTTCATATTTGTCTAGGACAAATTATACTTGCTCGCAGATTAGAATCCTTCTCCCCCGCTGTCAAGTTCGTCCTGGACAATGCCGCCACCGCTGGAATCGCCCGCTCCGGGGTACAACATCAGCGCCGTCGAGCGCGAGACCGGCCTCTCCAAGGACCTGCTCAGGATGTGGGAACGCCGCTACGGGTTCCCGCACCCGGCGCGCGACACCGGCGGCGAGCGGCTCTACTCGACCGCGGACGTCGCCAAGCTTCGGGCGGTCAAGCGCCTCATGGACGCCGGCATGCGCCCAGGCAAGATCGTCCACCAGTCGCTCGACGAACTCAACACGCTCGCCGATGCGCGCTCGGTCGCCGTCAGGGGTGCCGGGGAGCCCGACCTCATCCGCGAGGTCCTGGGGCTCCTGCGCGGCCACGACGCCGACGGGCTGCAGAAGCTGCTCGTCGGGCGCGTGATGCGCCAGGGGCTGCAGCGGTTCGTGCTCGAAACGGTCGCGCCGCTGAACCGCGAGGTCGGCGGCGCGTGGATGTGCGGCGAGCTCCAGGTGTTCGAGGAGCACCAGTACACCGAGACGGTGCAGGTCGTGCTCCGGATGGCGATCAACGCGCTGCCGCGCAGCTCCGAAGGCTCGCCGCGCGTGCTGCTCACGACGTTCCCGAAGGAGACGCACAACCTCGGGCTCCTGATGGTCGAGGCGCTGCTGGTTCCCGAGGGCGTGCAGTGCGTATCGCTCGGCACGCAGACGCCGATCGAGGACATCCGGCGCGCGGCGCTCGCGCATCGGGCCAACATCCTCGCCCTCTCGTTCTCCGGCGCCTATCCGCTGCGCCTGGCGGTCGAGGGGCTCGAGACGCTTCGCGCGAGCCTGCCCGCGCAGGTGACGATCTGGGCGGGCGGCGAGATGACGCGCCGCGTGCGCAAGACGATCCCCGGCATGGTGCTGATCCCCGAGCTCGCCGCCACGATCCCGGCGCTGCGGAGCTGGAAGTCCCTCTGGGGCGCGCCGCCGGCCAAGTAGCCGGCGGCCCCGTCGCGTCCGATCGGGCGCGGCGTCCGTAATCCTCGGGTAAGACGCGGCGTGGCGCGGGGCGCCGGCCCCCGGCGGGCGGCCGGCGGTCCGGCCCCGGAAGCCGATAGAATCGCCGGTCCGGATCGGAAGGAATCGCGATGCTCTACCCCGAGCTGTTCCGCAACTTCGAGTCGGTGCGCTGGTCGATGGACGCCGACGTCCCTTGGGCGTCGTTCGACGCCGCGAAGCTCTCCGACGAGCAGGCGCGCACGATCAAGATGAACGCGATCACCGAGTGGGCGGCGCTGCCGGCCACCGAGATGTTCCTGCGCGACAATCGCGACGACAGCGACTTCTGCGCGTTCATGTCGATCTGGTTCTACGAGGAGCAGAAGCACGCGCTCGTCCTGATGGAGTACCTGCGGCGCTTCCGGCCCGACCTCCTGCCCACCGAGGACGAATTGCACGCGGTGCGATTCGAGTTCGACCGCGCGCCGGCGCTCGAGACGCTGATGATGCACTTCTGCGGCGAGATCCGGCTGAACCACTGGTACCGCCGCGCGGCCGAGTGGCACACCGAGCCGGTGATCCGGAAGATCTACGACCTGATCGCGCGCGACGAGGCGCGCCACGGCGGCGCGTACCTGCGCTTCATGAAGCGCGCGATCGAGCGCTGCGGGCTCGAGGCCAAGCGCGCGTTCGCGAAGATCGGCGTGCTGATGGCGAGCCCGTCGCGCGCGGGCAAGCCGCTGCATCCGACCAACCTGCACGTCAACGATTCGCTGTTCCCGAACGACACCGTGCAGAGCCGGCTGCCGGACCCGGCGTGGCTCGAGCGCTGGCTCGACGACCAGATCCGCTTCGACGCGAGCTGGGAGAAGCGCGTCGTCGCGATGATCCTGCACAACCTCGGGAGCCTGTTCGGGCAGACGTTCGCGACCGTGCAGGAGCTCAACCGCTTCCGCAAGTCGCTCGCGCCGGCGGCCGCGGTCCCGTCGCCCGCCTGACGGGCCGCACGCTCGGGGCCGCTCGATGTGGACCTCGATCGCGCTGTGGGCCCTGAACGCGGTGATCCTCGGCGGCTACGCGCTCGCCGCGGTGCGATCGGTCGCGGCCGGATCGCCGGCCTGGCCCTGGATCGTGGGCGCGCCGCTCGTCTACCTCGGCATCGTGCTCGTGCTGACCGCGCTCTACTTCGTGATCGCGTGGGCCAACCGCTCGCCGCGCCCGCCCGGCCTCCATCTTGGCGTGCGCGGCGCGTGGCGACTGTTCGGCCGCGAGTTCCTGGCGATCGCCGGCTCGGCGCCCCGCATGATGAACTACCGCGGCACCGGCCGCGATCCGCCGCGCGCGCCCGCGCGCGACCCGGTGCTGCTCGTGCACGGCGTGCTGTGCAACGCCGGCGTGTGGCGCTCGATGAAGCGGCGGCTGGCCGCGGCGGGCATCGGGCCGATCTACGCGCTGTCGTACGGTCCGCCGCTCGCGTCGATCGAGGCGTTCGCCGATCAGCTCGCCGCGAAGGTCGACGCGATCCTCGAGGCCACCGGCGCCGCGCGGGTGTCGATCGTCGCGCACAGCATGGGCGGGCTGGTCGCGCGCGCGTACCTGCGCAAGCACGGCGGCGCCAAGCTGCGCCGCGTGATCACGATCGGCACGCCGCACGCGGGCAGCGTGCACGCGTGGATGTTCCCCGGCGTCTCGCTCGCGCAGCTACGGCCGGGCAACGCGTGGCTCGCCGCGCTCCCGGTGCCCGCGCCGGGCGCGTCGCCGCCGATCGTCTCGCTGTGGTCGTGGCACGACTCGATGGTCGCGCCGCAGACCTCGGCGCGGCTCGAGCACGCCCGCAACGTCGAGTTGGCCGGCGTCGGCCACAACGCGCTCCTCACCGACCCGGAGGTCGCGAAGCGCGTGGTCGAGGAATTGAGTCGCGACTGAAGCAGGGCGCCCGCATCGGCGCCCGGTCTCTCATGATCTTGCCGCGCGCCGCGCGCCGCGCGCCGCGCGCCGGGCCGCCCCGAGCCCGGCGCGGAAGTCGCTTCCGGCGCGATAAGGCGCGATCCGAAAATCGGGTCGCGCCTTTTTGCGACGTCACGCTACCAGTGTATGCCCTGCGTGATCTGCGCGAACGCGATCTGCTCGGCGGTGAGCGTCTGCGGCTCCCCGTCCTTCTTGCCCTGCGCGGCGGCGGAGTCGGGGAACATGTTGAACGCGGTGTTGAGCAGCACCTGCGTGAGCTTCGGCGCGACCGCATGGCACACGGCGCCGAAGACGCCGAGCCGCGTGGCGATGCGCACCGGCCGGTGGACGATCGCGTCGACGACGAGCCCGGCCGCTTCCTCGGGCGACAGCGTCGGGACGTTCTCGTAGATCTTCGTCGGCGCGATCATCGGCGTGCGCACGAGCGGCATGTTGATGTTCGTGAAATGCACGCCCTTGTCGAGAAGCTCGGAGGCGGCGCACTCGGAGAACGCGTCGAGCGCCGACTTCGACGCGACGTAGGCCGAGAAGCGCGGGGCCCGCGACAGCACGCCGATCGAGCTGATGTTGATCACGTGCCCGCGCTTCTTGCCGACCATCGCCGGCAGGAACGCGAGGATCAGCTTGACCGCGCCGAAGTAGTTGAGCTGCATCGTGCGCTCGAAGTCGTGGAACCGGTCGAGCGAGTTGATCACCGCGCGCCGGATCGACCGGCCCGCGTTGTTGACGAGGAAGTCGACGCCGTGCTGGTCGGCGAGCACCTTCTTCGCGAGCACGTCGATCGCGGCCATGTCGGTGAGGTCGCACGAGTAGGTGTGGCAGATGCCGCCCTTCGCGACGATCTCCTTGCGCGTGGCCTCGAGCTTCTCGGGGTCGCGCGCGACGATCACGACCTTCGCGCCGGCCTCGGCCAGCCGGTGCGCGGTCGCCTGGCCGATGCCCGACGAGCCGCCGGTCACGACGACGACCTTGCCCTTCACGCGGCCCGACAGGCTGCGGTCGATGAAGAGGTCCGGGTCGAGGTTGCGCTCCCAGTAGTCCCACAGCCGGTGCGCGTAGGTCTCGAGCGGCGGAACCTCGATGCCGGAGCCCTTGAGCGCCTTCGCCGCCTCGCGGTTGTCGTAGCGCGTCGGCCAGTTGACGAACTGGAACACGTCGCGAGGGATGCCGAGGTCGTTCAGCGTCACCTTGATCGCGCGCTTCACCGGCGCGAGCGACGCCAGGCCGTAGACGACGGGCGCCGGGATGAAGCCGAACATCTTCGCGTTCACGCGCATCGTCATCTGCGGCGCGTGCGCGGCCCTCGCGAAGATGTTGAGCACCTCGCCGATCCGGTGCGGCGCCGGATCGGTCAGGTGGAAGCACTTGCCGTCGAGGCCCTTCTTGTGCGCGAGATGGTCGATCGCGTCGGCGACGAAGTCCACCGGCACGATGTTGATGCGACCGCCCTCGATGCCGACCGTGGGCATCCACGGCGGCAGGAGCTGGCGCATCTTCTGGATCGTCTTGAAGAAATAGTACGGGCCGTCGACCTTGTCGATCTCGCCGGTCTTCGAGTGGCCGACGACGAACCCGGGGCGGTAGATGCGGAACGCGCCCTTGCGCTCCTTGCGAACGATGCGCTCGGAGTCGTGCTTGGTGCTGAAGTACGGGTGGTCGAGCTCCTCGGCCTCGTCGAACATGTCCTCGCGGAACACGCCTTCGTAGAGGCCCGCGGCCGCGATCGACGAGACGTGGTGGAAGCAGCCGGCGCCCACCGCCGCGGCGAACTTCACCGCGTTGCGCGTGCCTTCGACGTTCGTCGCCTTCTGGTCCTCGGCCGACGCGTTGAGGTCGTAGATCGCCGCGAGATGGAAGAAGTGCTCGATCCTGCCGGCGAGCTTCTTCGTGTCGGCGGCGGAGACCCCGAGGTTCTTCGCCGCGAGGTCGCCGTGAACCGCGATCAGCTGCTTGTCCGTCGCGCCGAGCGAGGCCCGCAGCGCGTCGAGCTTCTTCTGCGAGCCCTTGCGAACGAGCGCGTAGACCGGCTTGCCCCGCTTCAGCAGGTTCGCGACGAGATAGCGGCCGATGAACCCGGTCGCGCCGGTGACGAAATAGGCCATGGACTCCTCCTCCTGTCGCGCTCCCCGCGCGCCCGCATCGTCGCGGCGCCGCCTCGCGAGGACGACCGGACCGGGGCCGACGATTATACGGGCGGCCCGAGGCGCCTCGCGGGCGCCTCGCCGGGGGGACCGCTTTAGTATGATTCCTCTATCGGCGGCTCCTAGAATGCCGCGATGGCCGGTCGCATCCGCGCCGGCCCGGCGAACGCCCTCGGGGGAACGCGATGCTGAAGCAGGCGAAGGCGAAAGCGAAGGCCGAGTCGACCGGCGCGGGAGCGTCGCACGACGCGATGTCGGACCTCCCGAAGTCGGTGCTCGAGTCCTCGCGGCAGATCTGGCTCGCGGGGCTGGGCGCCTTCTCGAAGGCGCAGGCCGGCGGCATGAAGGTGTTCGAGACGCTCGTGCACCAGGGCGAAGCGCTCGAGCGGAAGACCAAGCACGTCGCGTCCGACGCCGCGGCGGCCGCGCGCGGCGCGGCGAAGGCGAAGGCGCGAGAGGTCCAGGCGATGGCGGGCGGCACGTGGGACAAGCTCGAGCAGGTCTTCGAGGATCGCGTCGCGCGCGCGCTGTCGAAGCTCGGCGTTCACACGCAGAGCGACGTCGAGCGGCTGGCCGAGCGCGTCGACGCGCTCTCCGAGGCGGTGAACGAGCTCGTGAAGGCGACCGGCGTCAAGCCGAAGCGCCGGCCGCCGGCATCGTCGGTGGAGAAGATGGTGAAGGGCGCGGTGAAGACCGCGGCGCGCTCGGCGACCTCGGCCGCGAGGACCGCGAGCGGCGCCGTCGACGTCGCGACCAAGACCGCGAAGCGCACGGTGCGCACCGCGCGCAAGGTCGTCAAGGGCGCGCTGGGCTGACCCGACGCTCCCCGCGCAGGAAGAAAAGCCCGCGATCGCGGGCTTTTTTTCGCTCCTTATCCCGACCCTCGCTTTGCGATAGCGGGGAGAGGTTCGGGGTGAGCGGCGGCCCGGTGGAGCGCC
>JBGAHH010000098.1:0-14119 GCA_044226265.1 Casimicrobiaceae bacterium
ATCGGGGGGATCACGCGCGCCGACGGGCCGCCCCGAGGCGCGGCCCCCTGGGGGGAGGCGCGCTCCGCGCGCATCGGGGGGATCACGCGCGCCGACGGGCCGCCCCGAGGCGCGGCCCCCTGGGGGGAGGCGCGCTCCGCGCGCATCGGGGGGATCACAACCGTTCGACGACCTCGAGCGTGCGCCCGGCGAGCAGCGCGAACTCGTCGTCGGCGATGACGTAGGGCGGCATGAAGTAGACGGTCCGGCCGATCGGCCGCAGCAGGATGCCGCGCTCGAGGCCGAGGGCGAACGCGCGGCGCGCGACGTCCGGCGCGCCGCTTTCGACCTCGAACGCCACGATCATGCCCTTGCGGCGGAAGTCGCGGACGCGGGCGTGCGCGGCGAGCGGCGCCGCGATCGCGTCCCAGCGCTCCGCCTTGGCGCGATTGGCCGCGATCACGTCGTCGTCGCGGAAGATGTCGAGCACGGCGAGCGCGGCGCGGCACGCGAGCGGATTGCCGGTGTACGAGTGCGAGTGCAGGAAGCCGCGCGCGACGTCGTCGTCGTAGAACGCCCGGTAGATCGCGTCGGTGGCCAGGACGCAGGACAGCGGCAGGAATCCGCCGGTGATGCCCTTCGACAGCAGCATCAGGTCGGGCGCGATGCCCGCCTCGTCGCAGGCGAACAGCGAGCCGGTGCGCCCGAAGCCGGTCATGATCTCGTCGGCGATCAGGTGCACACCGTGGCGCGTGCAGAGCTCGCGCGCGCGGACGAGGTAGCTCGCGTCGTGCACGACCATGCCCGCCGCGCCCTGCACGAGCGGCTCGACGATGAGCGCCGCGACGGTCTCGTGGTTCGCTTCGAGGAACGCCTCGAGCGCGTCGGCCGCCTCGCGCGCGACGTCGGCGGGCGTGCGGCCGCCGCGCGCCAGCCGCGCGTCCGGCGAGGGCACGGTCGCGTTGTCCAGCAGGAGCGGCGCGTAGGCGTCGCGGAAGATCGCGACGTCGGTGACCGACAGCGCGCCCAGCGTCTCGCCGTGGTAGCTGCCGGCGAGGCTCGCGAAGCGCGTCTTCGCGGGCCGCCCGGCGTTCCGCCAGGCGTGGACGCTCATCTTGAGCGCGATCTCGGTCGCGGACGCGCCATCGGACGCGTAGAACGCGTGGCCGAGCGCGCCGGGCGCGAGCGCGGCGAGCCGCTCCGCCAGCTCGACGGCCGGCCGGTGCGTGAAGCCGGCGAGCATCGCGTGCTCGAGCTCGCCAAGCTGCGACTCGATCGCGGCGCGGATGCGCGGCTCGCCGTGGCCGAACAGGTTCACCCACCACGACGAGACCGCGTCGAGGATGCGGCGGCCGTCGAAGTCCTCGAGCCACACGCCGCTCGCGCGCGCGACCGGCACGAGCGGCAGCGCCTCGTGCGACTTCATCTGCGTGCACGGGTGCCAGACCGACGCGAGGCTCCGCTCGAGCCAGGCCCGGTTGCCTCCCGGACGCGCGGTCACGGCGGCGTCGAGGCCCCGGTCGCGAGCCGCGGCTTCAGGCGCTCGACCGCCGCGACGAGCTCGCGGGCGATGCCCGGCTCGCGCACCGAATGGCCGGCGTCGGGCACCATCACGAGCTCGACCGACGGGAGCGCCCTCGCGAGCGCCTGCGCCGTCTCCGGCGGACACACGACGTCGTAGCGTCCCTGGACGATCGTGCAGGGCAGGTGGGCGATCCGGTGCACGTTGCCGAGGAGCTCGCCGTCGGCGAGGAAGCCGTTGTGGACGAAGTAGTGCGCCTCGATGCGCGCGATCGCGAGCGCGACCGCGTCGCTCTCGAACGCGGCGGGCGCGTCGACGCGGGGCAGCAGCGTCGAGCAATCGCTCTCGTAGCCGTCCCACGCCGTCGCCGCCGGGCCGTGCACCGCCGGGTCGGGATCGACGAGGCGCCGGTGGTACGAGGCGAGCAGCTCGCCGCGCTCCTCGGGCGGCAGGAACGAGACGAAGCGCTCGCGCGCCTCGGGGAAGAACCGGCCCATCCCGTGCATGAACCAGTCGATCTCGGCGGCGGACGCGAGGAACACGCCGCGCAGCACGAGCGCGGTGGAGCGCTCGGGGAACGATTCCGCGTACGCGAGCGCGAGCGTCGATCCCCACGACCCGCCGAACAGCGCCCACCGCTCGATCCCGCGCTGCGAGCGCAGGCGCTCGAGGTCGGCGACGAGGTGCCAGGTCGTGTTGTCGGTGATCTCGGCCGTCGGCGTCGAGCGCCCCGCGCCGCGCTGGTCGACCAGCACGATGCGCCAGAACGCGGGGTCGAAGAAGCGCCGGTGGTGCGGCAGGCAGCCGCCCCCCGGCCCGCCGTGCAGGAACACGATCGGCACGCCCTCGGGATTGCCGCATTCCTCCCAGTAGAGCGTGTGGCGCGGGTCGACCGAGAGCCGGCCGGCCGCGAACGGCTCGATCTCGGGGAAGAGCGGATCGCCGCGCTCGACGTCCCGCAGCCTGTCGTCGGGCGTCATCGGGCGGTCACGCGAGCGGCGCGCGGAAGCGCTCGTCGACGTCGATCCGGTAGCCGTTCGCGATCGCGTTGGTCTGGTTCGCGAGCGCCACGACCGCCATCAGCTCGCGGAACTGCGCCTCGGTCATGCCCTTCGCGCGCGCGGCCGCGGTGTGCGAGTGCATGCAGTAGCCGCAGTTGTTCGTCGCCGACACCGCGATGTAGACGAGCTCCTTGACGAGCGGGTCGAGCGCGCCGGGGGCCATCACCTCCTTCACGGACGCCCAGACGCGCTGGAGCGTGGGCGGGTCGTGCGCGAGCACCCTCCAGAAATTCCCGACGAAGTCGGTGGACCGCGTCGCCCGGATGTCGGCGAAGACGGCGCGGGCCTCGGGGCCCAGCGCGGCGTCGTCGAGGGGCGTAAGGAGCGCCATCGGGAAATTATAGCGATCCCGCGCCTTGGCCGGCGGCTGCGACGAGCCGGGCGGGAAACTCGCGGGCGACGCTCGGAGCACGCTATCGTCAACCGGACGGGCGCTTCGCGCCCGTCCGGTTGAGGGTTGCGCGCGCCGACGCCCGAGCTACCGGCGATGCTTGAAGGGAACGACCTTTTGCGTCTGCGTCCCGAGCCCGTCGATCCCCAGCGTGATGGTATCGCCCGGTTGCAGCCAGACTGGGGGCTTCATGCCCAGCGCGACGCCCGGCGGCGTGCCGGTCGTGATGAGGTCGCCCGGCTGCAGCGTCATGTACTGCGACACGTCGGCGACGAGCTTCGCGACGCCGAAGATCATCGTGCTCGTGTTGCCGGTCTGCCGCCGCTTGCCGTTGACGTCGAGCCACATGCCGAGCTTCTGCGGGTCCTTGATCTCGTCGCGCGTGACGAGCCAGGGGCCGATCGGGCCGAAGGTGTCGCAGCCCTTGCCCTTGCTCCACTGGCCGCCGCCCTTCTTGATCTGGAACTCGCGCTCGGAGACGTCGTTCATCAGGCAGTAGCCCGCGACGTGCCTGAGCGCGTCCTTCTCGTCGATGTTCCGCGCGCGCTTGCCGATCACGATGCCGAGCTCGACCTCGTAGTCGAGCTGCGTCGAGTTCTTCGGCTGCATGACCGGGTCGTTCGGGCCCTGGATGCAGTCGGTCGTCTTGAAGAACACGATCGGGTGCTCCGGGATCGGCGAGCCGGTCTCCTTCGCGTGGTCGATGTAGTTGAGGCCGATCGCGACGAACTTGCCGCTGCCGGCGACGCAGGCGCCGATCCGCGGCCTGCCCTTGACGAGCGGCAGCTTCGCCGGGTCGAGCTTGCGCAGCTTCGCCAGCGCGGCGTCCGACAGCGCGTCGGGGCCGATGTCCTTCACCTTGCGCGAGAGGTCGCGCAGCTTGCCGTCCTTGTCGACGAGGCCGGGCTTTTCCTTGCCGGCGGGACCGTAGCGTACGAGCTTCATGGGAGTCTCCTGAGGGAACGCAACATTGCAGCCTGTAGGCAGTGGGCAGCAGGTAGTAGGCAGTAGGTAGGGTGTGGCCGCATGGTTGTCGGGCCGCCAGCGACATCGACGCCGCCAAGCACGATCTACTACCTACTATCTACGCATCGTGCCGTCAAATCGTCATTCCGCCATCCACCGAATAGCAATTGCCGGTCGCGAACGCGCTCTCGTCGGACGCGAGGAACACGACGACCGGGGCGATCTCCTCGGCCTTCGCGAGCCGGCCCATCGGCTGGCGCGCGATGAACATCTTGCGCGCCTCGACCGGGTCGGCGAACGCGCCGATGCGCTCGCCGAGCGAAGGCGTGTCGACGGTGCCCGGCGCGATGCAGTTGCAGCGGATGCCCTTCTGCACGAAGTCGGCGGCGACGGCCTTGGTGAGCCCGATCACGGCGGCCTTCGACGCGCCGTAGGCGAAGCGGTTGGGGATGCCCTTGATCGACCCGGCGACGCTCGCCATGTTGACGATGCTGACCCAGCGCCCGGTCGCCTGGTGGTGCTCGAGCATCTTCGGCAGCGCCGCCTGGATCGCGACGTACATCGCGCGGACGTTGAGGTTGAAGGAGAGGTCCCAGTCCTTCGGCGTGCACTCGAGCACGGTGCCGTGGTGCACCCAGCCCGCGCAGTTGAACATCACGTCGAGCGGCGGCAGCTCGCCCAGCATGCGCTTCACCGCGGCGTCGTCCAGCACGTCGAGCACGCGCGCGTCGATGCCGGGCAGGCCCTTCATCGCATCCACGAGCTTCGGGTTCACGTCGGTGGCGATCACCTTCGCGCCTTCGCGCGCCATCGCGATCGCGCTCGCGTGGCCGATGCCCTGGCCGGCGGCGGTCACGAACGCCGTCTTGCCGGCGAGTCGTCCTGTCATGGGGCTCCTGCTCCTCGAGGGGAACGCGGCCGGTCAGCGGCCGAGCGCCGGGGTCCGCCCGTCGGCGGGATCGGCCCAGGCGCGATTCGGCACGTGCGCGAACCAGCCCGGCCGGCCGGGATCGCGGTCGTAAGGATAGCCGCCCTTCTCGCGGAAGAGCTCGTGGTAGCGCGCGAGCTTGTCGCGGTCGAGCTCGACGCCCAGGCCCGGGCCGTCGGGCACGCGGATCGCGCCGCCCTCGTAGCGCATCGGGCCGCCGACGATCACGTCGTCGACGAGGTGGTGGTAGTGGGCGTCCGCCGCGTACCCGAGGTTCGGCAGCACCGCGCCCAGGTGCAGCATCGTCGCGAGCTGGATGCCGAGCTCGCCGGAGCTGTGCACGGCGACCTGCATGCCCAGCGTCTCGCAGACGCCTGCGGCCTTGACGCACGGCCGGATGCCGCCCCAGAACGTCGTGTCGAGCAGGATCACGTCGACGGCGCGCGACATCGCGTTGGCGGCGAGCTGCTCGAAGTTGACGACGATCGTGTTCGTCGCGAGCGGGATGCGCACGAAATCGCGCAGCGCCTTCATCGGCGCGATCCCGTAGACCGGGTCCTCGTAGTAGTCGTTGCGCAGGTCGGCGATCGCCTGGCCGAAATGGACCGCGTCGTCGAACGGCAGCGCGCCGTTCGGGTCGTAGCGCAGTCCCTCGCCGGGCAGCGCCTCGCCCACCGCGCGGTAGCACGCGAGCTCGTGCTTCGGCGGGAACACGCCGCCCTTCAGCTTGTGCGAGGCGAACCCGTGCTTCGCCTTGAGCTCGCGAGCGTGCGCGACGAGCTGCTCGGGCGTGCGCACCTCGCCTCGGCCGGTCTCGGGGTTCGCGTAGCGGAAGAACAGGTAGCTCGCGAACGCGACGCGGTCGTTCAGCCGGCCGCCGAGGAGCTGGTAGACCGGCACGCCGAGCTTCTTGCCGATGATGTCGAGGCAGGCGAACTCGAGCGCGGCGTGGAGCTGCGTGCGGTTGTTGTAGAGGCTCGCGGTCGGGTTGCAGATCTTGAGGCGCATCGCCTCGAGCGCGAACACGTCGTGGCCGGCGAGATAGGACTCGAGCGCCGCGAACGCGCGCGTGGCGTCCTCGCCGCCGCCGCCCATCTCGCCCAGGCCGACGTAGCCGTCCGAGGTCTCGACCTCGACGATCGTCCGGACGAACCTGCCCCAGTGCGCGCCGTTGCTGTGGCGGAGCGGCGCCTCGAGCGGCACCGTGACCGGCGTGGCGCGGATGCGGGCGATCGTCGTGGCGGACATGGGGGTGTCGCGGACGCGAGGCGGCGCTGGCCGAGCCGGCCCCGGGGCGCGGATTGTACCGCGCGGCCGCGAAATTGGTAATACCGGTTGACCACTTTGCGGGGACCGGATAGCCTTGCCGGTCGATTCCGAGGCGCTCCGGCGCCGCCCGCCGCCCGATCCCCGCATGCCGTTCCAGAGCATCGAGCCTCGCCGCCTGTACCGGCAGATCGCGGACCAGATACGCGGGCTGATCAAGTCGGGCGAGTTCCCTGCCGGGTCGCGCCTGCCCCCGGAGCGCGACCTCGCGAAGCAGCTGGGCGTGTCGCGCCCGTCGGTGCGCGAAGCGCTGATCGCGCTCGAGGTCGAGGGGCTGGTCGAGGTGCGCATCGGCTCGGGGATCTACGTGCTCGCGCCGGGCGGCGCGGGCGACGTCCCGGCGGCGAACGAGGCGGCCGCGGGACCGTTCGAGCTCCTGCGCGCGCGCTACGTGATCGAGAGCGAGTGCGCCGCGCTCGCCGCGAAGTCGGCGCGCAAGGCGCAGGTCGTCGCGATCGAGTCGGCGCTGGACGAGATGGAGCGCGAGCGCCGCGAGGGGAAGCAGCCGCTGTCGGCCGACCGCATGTTCCACATGCGCATCGCCGAGGCGACCGGCAACGGCGCCCTCGTGCAGGTCGTGAAGATGCTGTGGGAGGAGCGGACCGGCCCGCTCTACAAGCAGCTCGAGCACCACTACGATTCGCCGGAGCTGTGGACCGCGGCGATGTCCGAGCACCGATCGGTGCTGAAGGCGATCGCCGGGCACGACCCGGCCGGCGCCCGCGCCGCGATGCAGCGGCACCTGAACCAGGCGTACAAGCGATTCAGCAAGGGCTGGGACACGCTCCAGTAGCGCGCCCGCCGACACGAGGAGGAGCCATGCTCGCCGCCCGCATCCACGCCAAGGAAGACCTGCGCATCGAGTCGATGTCCGCGCCGACCCCCGGGCCGGGCGAGGTGCTGCTCCGTCTCGGCGCCGGCGGCATCTGCGGCTCGGACCTGCACTATTACTACGAGGGGCGCAACGGCAGCTTCGTCGTGCGCGAGCCGCTGATCCCGGGGCACGAGGCCTCGGCCGTCGTCGAGGCGGTCGGCCCCGGCGTGACGCGCGTGAAGAAGGGCGACAAGGTCGCGGTGTCGCCGTCGCACGCCTGCGGGCGCTGCGAGGGCTGCCGCGAGGGGCGCGAGCAGCTCTGCTCGAACATGCGCTTCCTCGGCAGCGCGAGCCTCTACCCGCACGTGCAGGGCATGTTCCAGGAGATGTTCGTGATGGGCGAGCGCCAGTGCTACCCGGTGGCGGGCGACATCACGCTGGGCGAGCTCGCGTTCGCCGAGCCGCTCGCGGTCGGGCTGCACGCGGTGAACCGCGGCGGGCCGCTCCTCGGCAAGTCGGTGCTCGTCACCGGCGCCGGCACGATCGGCTGCCTGACGGTGATCGCGGCGCGCCTCGCCGGCGCGCGCAAGGTCACGGTGAGCGACGTGCTCGACCGCCCGCTCGAGCAGGCGACGCGCGTCGGCGCGGACGTCGCGCTGCGCGCCGACCGCGACGGGGCGAAGCTCGCCTCGCCGCAGTTCGACGTCTGCTACGAGGTGTCGGGCAACTTCAGCGCGCTCAAGTCCTGCATGGCCGCCGCGAAGCGCGGCGGCGTGGTCGTGCAGGTCGGCACGCTGCCGCACGAGCCGCTGCCGTTCGTCGTCAACGAGGTGATGACGAAGGAAGTCGACCTCCGCGGCGCGTTCCGCTGGGGCATCGAGTTCGACTGGGCGGTCGACTATCTCTCGACGCGCCGCGTCGACGTGCGCCCGCTCCTGTCGGGCCAGTATCCGCTGAAGGACGCCGTCGCCGCGTTCGCGGCCGCGGCGGACAAGAACCGCAGCACCAAGGTGCAGGTGGTCTGCGCCTGAGCGTCCGAAGCACCCGAGCACCGTCCCGACAACCCGGCGCGCCATCCGAGCGGCCGACCAGAGGAGGAAGCACCATGCAGCTGATGTCACGATTGGCATTCGCCCTGCTCGCGACGGCCGCGCTCGTCGCCGGCGGCCCCGCGTCCGCGCAGCAGAAGCTCAAGTGGGCGCACGTCTACGAGACGTCCGAGCCGTACCACACCGAGTCGGTGTGGGCGGCCGCGGAGATCAAGAAGCGCACGAACGGCAAGTTCGACATCGAGGTGTTCCCCGCGTCCTCGCTCGGCAAGGAGACGGACATCAACCAGGGGATGCAGCTCGGCACCGTCGACATGATCATCAGCGGGCCGTCGTTCGCCGCGCGCAGCTACCCGCGCCTGGGCATCGCCTACTACCCGTTCATCTTCCGCGACGCCGACCACCTGATCGCCTACTCGAAGAGCCCGATCTTCGCCGAGATGGTCAACGAGTTCCGCCAGAAGACCGGCATCCAGATCACGGCGTACACCTACTACGGCGCGCGCCACGTCACCGCGCAGAAGCCGTTCACCGACTGCGCCGGCATGAAGGGGCTCAAGATCCGCGTGCCCGACGTGCCGTCGTACATGGCGACGCCGAAGGCCTGCGGCGCGAACCCGACGCCGATCGCGTTCGCCGAGGTCTACCTCGCGCTGCAGACCGGCACGGTCGACGCGCAGGAGAACCCGCTGACGACGATCGAGGCGAAGAAGTTCTACGAGGTGCAGAAGGCGATCATGCTGACCGGGCACATCGTCGACGGGCTGACGACGCAGATCGCGCCGCACGTGTGGAACAAGCTCACCGACCAGGAGAAGCAGATCTTCACCGAGGTCACGCGCGAGGCCGCGGTGCGCGCCACCGCGCAGATCAAGAAGCGCGAGGCCGAGCTGGTGGAAGTGTTCAAGCAGAAGGGCCTGCAGATCGTGCCGGTCAACCGGCAGAGCTTCGTCGACGCGGTGCTCAAGACCTCGACGCCCGAGTCGATGGGCTTCTCGCGGTCCGACTACGACAAGATCGTCGCGATCAAGTAGCGAGCGGTAGCGGGGGCGGCGCGCACGCCGTCCCCGCGCGCGGGGGAGACGCATGAACGAGCCGAGCGCCGCACCGGCGGCGGAAGAGCACGTCCTCGATGCCGAGGGCCATTTCCACGTCGAGGACGCGCCGGTCGAGCTCGGGCACTACGTCCTCGAGGACTGGGCGTCGCTCGGCTTCTTCTGGCTGCTGGGCCTGTGCGTGTTCTACCAGTTCTTCACGCGCTACGCGCTCAACGACTCCGCGGCGTGGACCGAGGAGATTTCGCGCTACCTGCTGATCGCCACGGTGTTCATGGGCATCGCGGCCGCGACGCGTCGCACGCGCCACATCCACGTCGACTTCGTGTACCGGCTGATCCCGGCGAGCGCCGGCCGGGTGCTGTCGACCCTCATCGACGTGCTGCGCATCGGCTTCTTCGCGACGGCGGTCGTGCTGACGGTCGAGATGATGACCAAGATGACCTACATGAAGATGACGATCATCGACCTGCCGATGAACATCGTGTTCGCGGTCTGCGCGCTCGGATTCGCGGCGGCGGCGGTCCGCTCGGTGCAGGTCGCGGTCGAGAATTGGAGGCGCGGCTACTCGGTGCTCGAGAAGCCCGAGGCGTTCATCGACGAGGTGATCAAGTAATGGGCACGCTCCTCACCTCGTTCCTCGCGCTGATGGTGACCGGGATCCCGGTCGCCATCGCGATGGCCGGCTCGGCGCTCGTCTACATCTGGTGGACCGGCACCACGCCGCCCATGGTGGTCGTCCACCGGATGATCGGCGGCCTCGACAGCTTCCCGCTGCTCGCGGTGCCGTTCTTCATCTTCGCCGGCAACCTGATGAACAACGCCGGCATCACGAACAGGATCTACAACTTCGCGCTCGCGCTCGTCGGCTGGCTGAAGGGCGGCCTCGGGCACGTCAACATCATCGGCTCGGTGATCTTCGCGGGCATGTCGGGGACCGCGATCGCCGACGCCGCCGGCCTCGGGACGATCGAGATCAAGGCGATGCGCGACCACGGGTACTCGAAGGAGTTCTCGGTCGGCGTCACCGCGGCTTCCGCGACGCTCGGGCCGATCATCCCGCCGTCGCTGCCGTTCGTGATCTACGGGATGGTCGCGAACGTCTCGATCGGCCAGCTGTTCCTCGCGGGCATCCTGCCGGGGCTCGTGCTGACCGCGATGATGATGGCGACGGTCGCCTATTTCGCGCACAAGTACAACTGGGGCGCCGACATCAAGTTCGAGTGGCCGCGCGTGAGCAAGGCGTTCGTCGAGCTGCTGGTCGTGATCGCGTTCCCGCTGGCCGTGTGGGGGCTGATCACGCTGGGGCTGAACCCGGTCGTCGCGACGACGATCGCGATCGTCGTGCTGTTCGCCGCCGACTGGAAGTTCAAGTTCGAGGCGGTGCTGCCGATCATCACGCCGGTGCTGCTGATCGGCGGCATGACGACCGGCATCTTCACGCCGACCGAGGGCGCCGTGGCCGCGTCGATCTGGGCGCTGTTCCTCGGCCTGGTCTGGTACCGGACGCTGTCGTGGCGGATGCTGGTCAAGGTCTCGATGGACACGATCGAGACCACGGCGACCGTGCTGTTCATCGTCGCGGCCGCGTCGATCTTCGGCTGGCTCCTGACCGCGACGCGCGTGACCGACGCGGTCACGACCTGGGTGCTGTCGTTCACGCACACGCCGTGGGTGTTCCTGCTGCTCGTCAACCTGCTGCTGCTGTTCATCGGCTGCTTCCTCGAGCCGACGGCGGCGATCCTGATCGCGATCCCGGTGCTGATGCCGGTGGTGACGCAGCTCGGCATCGACCCGGTGCACTTCGGGCTGATCGTCGTGCTGAACCTGATGATCGGGCTGCTGCACCCACCGATGGGGATCGTATTGTTCGTGCTCGCGCGCGTCGCGCAGATGTCGCTCGAGCGCACGACGATGGCGATCCTGCCGTGGCTCGTGCCGCTGCTGCTGAGCCTCGCGCTGATCACGTACGTGCCGATCATCTCGCTGTGGCTGCCGACGCTCGTCTACCGCTAGGCCGCTCCCGGTGCCGAAGATCGTTCGCGTCGAGATCCTGCAGGTCGACCTTCCGCCGAAGGTCGTCCGCACGGACGCGATCCAGGCGTTCGTGAAGCAGGAGACGCCGATCGTGCGCATCGCCTGCGACGACGGCGCGACCGGCACCGGCTACACCTACACGATCGGCACCGGCGGCTCGTCGGTCGTCGCGCTGCTGCGAGACCACCTCGCGCCGCGCCTCATCGGACGCGATGCCGCCGAGATCGAGGGCCTGTGGAAGGACCTCTTCTTCCACACGCACGCGACCGCGGTCGGCGCGATCACCTCGCTCGCCCTCGCCGCGATCGACACCGCGCTGTGGGACCTGAAGTGCCGCCGCGCGAACGAGCCGCTGTGGCGCTGCGCGGGCGGCGCGAAGCAGGCGATCCCGGTCTACACGACCGAGGGCGGCTGGCTGCATCATTCGCAGGCGCAGCTCGTGGACGAGGCGCGGGCCGCGAAGGCGCAGGGGTTCCGGGGCGCGAAGCTGAAGGTCGGCAAGCCGTCGATCGCCGAGGACGTGCGCCGGCTCGCCGCCGTGCGCGAGGCGGTCGGCGACGACTTCGAGGTGATGGTCGACGCGAACCAGGCGTTCACGGTGTCGGAGGCGCTGCGCCGTGCGCACGCCTACGCGCCGATCGGCCTCGCGTGGCTCGAGGAGCCGCTGCCCGCCGAGGACCTCGCCGGCCACGTCGAGCTCGCCGCGAAGGCGACGATGCCGGTCGCGGTGGGCGAGTCGATCTACCATCCATCGCACTTCCGCGAGTACCTCGAGCGCGACGCGTGCTCGATCGTCCAGGTCGACTGCGCGCGCATCGGGGGCATCACGCCCTGGCTCAAGGTCGCGCACCTGGCCGAGGCGTTCAACGTCGCGGTGTGCCCGCACTTCCTGATGGAGCTCCACGTGTCGCTGGTCGCCGCGGTCCCCAACGGCGCGTGGGTCGAGTACATCCCGCAGCTCGACGCGATCACGGGCTCGCGCCTGACGGTGCGCGACGGCCTCGCGCTGGCGCCGTCGGCGCCGGGGCTCGGCATAGAATGGGACACCGGCGCGATCGAGCGGCTGGCCGTCGCCCGCGCGACCGTCCACTGAGGCAGGAGGCGCCATGCTGAGGCAGGCATCGCTCACGATCCGGCTGCACCCGAACGACGACGTCGTCATCGCCCGCCAGCAGCTCGTCGGCGGCACGCGACTCATCGACGAGAACGTCACGGTCAGCGGGCTGGTCCCGCCCGCGCACAAGATCGCGACGCACGCGATCGCGAAGGGCGCGCCGGTCAAGCGGTACAACCAGGTGATCGGCTTCGCGTCGCGCGACATCGCGCCGGGCGAGCACGTGCACCTGCACAACCTCGCGATGGGGAGCTTCGACCGCGACTACGCGTTCGGCGCCGACGCGAAGCCGACGCGCTACGTCGACGCCCCCGCGACGTTCCAGGGCATCGTCCGCCCGGACGGCCGCGTCGCGACGCGCAACTACCTCGGCATCCTGTCGACGGTGAACTGCTCGGCGACCGTGGCGCGCGCGATCGCGGATCGGGTCACGCGCGGCGCGCTCGCGAGCTTCCCGAACGTCGACGGCGTCGTCGCGCTCACGCACGGCTCCGGCTGCGGCATGGACACGGCCGGCGAGGGCATGAAGCTCCTGCGGCGCACGCTCGCCGGCTACGCGCGCCACGCGAACTTCGCCGGCGTGCTGATCGTCGGCCTGGGCTGCGAGGCGAACCAGATCAGCTCGCTCCTCGGCGCCACCGGGCTCCAGGAGGGCCCGCTGCTGCGCACGTTCAGCATCCAGGACACCGGCGGCACCGCGAAGACGGTCGCCCGCGGCGTCGCGATGATCGAGGAGATGCTGCCGCACGCGAACGCGGTGAAGCGCGAGACCGTCGCCGCGTCGAACATCGTCGTCGGCCTCCAGTGCGGCGGCTCGGACGGCTATTCGGGCATCACCGCCAACCCCGCGCTCGGCGCGGCCGTCGACCTGCTGGTCCGCCACGGGGGCACCGCGATCCTGTCGGAGACGCCCGAGATCTACGGCGCCGAGCACCTGCTCACGCGGCGGGCGGTGTCGCGCGAGGTGGGCGAGAAGCTCGTGTCGCGCATCCGCTGGTGGGAGCGCTACACCGAGCGCGAGGAGGGCGAGATGAACAACAACCCGTCGCCGGGCAACAAGGCGGGCGGGCTCACGACGATCCTCGAGAAGAGCCTCGGCGCCGTCGCGAAGGGCGGCACGACGAACCTCGTCGACGTCTACGAGTACGCGGAGCCGGTCGTCGCCAAGGGCTTCGTCTACATGGACACGCCCGGCTACGACCCGGTGTCCGCGACCGGCCAGGTCGCGGGCGGCGCGAACCTGATCTGCTTCACGACCGGGCGCGGCTCGGCCTACGGTTGCGCGCCGTCCCCGTCCCTGAAGCTGTCGACCAACACGCCGCTGTGGGTCAAGCAGGAGGAGGACATCGACCTCAACGCGGGCGAGATCGCCGACGGCGACGCGACGGTCGAGGGCGTCGGCGAGAAGCTGTTCGATCTCATGCTCGCGACCTGCTCGGGGCAGCGCACGAAGAGCGAGGTGCACGGCTACGGCCAGAGCGAGTTCGTGCCCTGGTACGTGGGCGCGGTGATGTGACGCCGCGCTCGATTGACACCCGGCGGGGGCGCCCTTAGGCTCCCCCGGGGCAGGGTTCGGACGAGACGGCGACGACCGACGCCGCGCGGCGTCCACGAAGGTTCCAGGAGGAGGTTCCCATGAAGGGTTGGAAGAACGTCGGCCTCGCGCTGGTCGCGGCCGTGGCGCTGGTCGCGTCGGGCACGGCCGCCGCGCAGGAAAAGCTCGTCGTCTGGTGGGTGAAGGGCTTCTACAAGAGCGAGGACGACGCGCTCTACGAGGCGATCAAGAAGTACGAGGCGAAGAGCGGCGTCAAGGTCGAGCTGTCGCAGTACGCGGTGCAGGACGGCATCCCGAAGACCGTCGCGGCGCTCGACGCGGG
>JBGAHH010000001.1:0-123483 GCA_044226265.1 Casimicrobiaceae bacterium
AAAACCGTCGGGCTGAAGCCCGACCCACACCGGCCGAAGCCCGAGCCACAGGGGTCGAAGCCCGACCCGCAGCCAAAACTAGCCTTTCGTGACGTTCCAGAAGACCGTCACCGGCGCGGACACGACGCCGTTCACGGTCTTGCGCATCACGGCCGGCTGGTACCACTGGCCTAGGTAGATGTGCGACGGGTTCTGCGCCCAGCGGACCTGCACCGCCTCGGCGATCGCCTTCTGCTTCGCGGGATCGGTCTCGCGCGCGAACTGGTCGCGCAGCCTCTCCATCTCGGCGTCGCAGGGCCAGCCGAACAGCGCCTTGTCGCAGCTCGAGTTGAGGAACGCGGTCATCACCGGGTTCAGCACGTCGGCCGACACCCACGAGGTGAGGAACGCGTGCCAGCCTCCGGCGTTCGGCGGATCCTTCTTCGAGCGCCGCGCGACGACGCTCTGCCAGTCCATCGAGATCATGTCGACCTTGAAGCCGGCGCGCTCCATGAGGCTCTTCGCGACCGGCGCGAGGTTCGTCAGCACCTGGAGGTCGGTCGAGTGCATCAGCACGATCGGCGTGCCGTCGTAGCCCGCCTCCTTCAGGAGCTCCCGCGCCTTCGTGAAGTTCGACTCGAGCAGCCCCTCGGTCCCCTTCGTCGTCTCGAGCGGCGTCCCGCAGATGAACATCGCCTTGCAGACCTTGTAGTACTTCGGGTCGCCGATCACCGCCTTCAGGAAGTCCTCCTGGTTGAACGCGTAGAGGAGCGCCTGCTTGACCTTCGGGTTGTCGAAGGGCTTCGCGGTCGAGTTGAACCGGAACGAATACTGGTTGCCCAGCGGGTTCGTGTCGACGATCTTGAGGTTCGGATCCTTCTCCAGCACCGGCAGGAGGTCGTGCGCCGGCTGCTCGATGAAGTCGATCTCGCCCGCGATCAGCGCGTTGACGGCGGTCTGCTGGTCGGCGATCACGCGCCAATCGACGCGATCGACCTTGACGACCTTGCCGCCCGCCATGCCGGAAGGCGGCTCGCTGCGCGGCTTGTACTTGTCGAACTTCACGTAGACCGCCTTGTCGCCCGGCTTCCACTCGTCGGTCTTGAACACGAACGGCCCGCTGCCGGTGAAGTCGGTGATCTGCGTGTTCGGGTCGGTGTCGGCGACGCGCTTGGGCATCATGAACGGCGCGGCGGACGACGGCTTCCCGAGGCCGCCCAGCACGAGCCCGGTCGGCGAGGAGAGGTTGATGCGGAAGGTCTTCGCGTCGACCACCGTGAAGTCCTTCACGAACGTCATCATCTTCTGCCCAGTCGCGTCCTTCGCGCCCCAGCGCTTGATCGAGGCGACGCAATCCTCCGCGGTGACGGGCTTGCCGTCGTGCCACAGGAGCCCGTCGCGCAGCGTGATCGTGTAGACGAGGCCGTCGGGGCTCACCGTGTAGCGATCCGCCATCTGCGGCTGGATCTTCCCGGCCGCGTCGGTCGCGAACAGCGTGTCGTAGATCATGTAGCCGTGGTTGCGCGTGATGTACGCGGTCGTCCAGATCGGATCGACGATCTTGAGGTCCGAGTGCATGACGACGCGCAGCGTCGTCTGCGCCTGCGTCGCGGTCGCGGTCGCGGCGAGGACGAACGGGACCGCCGCGGCGAGCGCGGCGCGCTTCAGGAACGTGCGGATGTCCATGCGAGCCTCCGGGATGCAGCGGGGAGCGGTGCGTAACGGTAGCCGGAATCGGCCGGGTGCGCCATCAAGCCGGATCGACCGGCAGCCGCGCGACCATGCCGGCCCGCGCCTCGATCGCCTCGGCCGCGGCCAGGCACGCGTCCTCGCGGAAGCGCGGGCCGACGACCTGGACGCCGACCGGCACGCCGCCGGCCGTGCCGGTGGCGACCGCCATGCCGGGCAACCCCAGCACCGGCACCGCCATCAGCGTCGCGCACTCGCGCCAGACGCGCTCGGTGCGGGCCTCGCTCTCGAGGTCGAAGCCCACCTCGTAGGCGGGCACGGCGGACACCGGCGCGAGCACGAGCGGCGTGCGCTCGAGGAACAGCCACCAGTCGCGCTGGAGCCGGGTGCGGCGCGCGAGCGCACGCAGGTGGTCGTCGGCCGAGAGGTCCGGCGCGAGCGCGGCGAGGTGCGCCATCGCGACGCGGATGCCGTCGTCGCCGTCGCGCTCGAAGTCCGCCTGCAGGAAGCGCCGGAACTCGGGCACGTGCATCTCGAACCACAGCCGCGCGGCCTCGGTGAAGCCCGGCGTGGGCTCGTCGACGACCTCGTAGCCCGCCTCGGCGAGCCAGCGCGCGGCGTCGTCGAGCGCGCGCGCGATGGGCGGCGACGGCGCGACGCCGTCGAGCTCGGCGGCGCTGCGCACGACGGCCACGCGCTTCGCGAGCGGCGGGCCCTCGAGCGGCGCGGGCACCCACCACGGATCGCGCGGGTCGCGCGCGGCCATCGCGGCGAGCGCGAGCCGGACGTCGTTCACCGTGCGGGCGAGCGGCCCCTGCACGCTCATGAGCTGCGCCGAGATCACGCGCTCCGCCTTCTGCGACGGCTGGAACGCCGGCACCCGCCCGAACGACGGGCGCAGGCCCGCGAGCCCGCAGCAGTACGCGGGATAACGCACCGAGCCGGCGATGTCGTTGCCGTGCGCGATCGGCACGATCCCCGCGGCGACCGACGCCGAGGCGCCGCCGCTCGAGCCGCCCGGCGTGACGCCGCGCTTCCACGGGTTGTGCGTGCGCCCGCGCAGCTCGTTGACCGTGTCGAGCCGCATGCTGAACGCGGGCGTGTTGGTGCGCCCGATCGCGATCGCGCCCGCCTTCGCGAGGTTCGCGACGACCGGATGGTCCTCGCGCGCGATCGCGTCGCGGTAGGCGACGACACCGTTGGGCGTCGGCAGGCCCGCCTGGTCGACGTTCTCCTTGATCGTGACCGGGACGCCGTGCAGCGGCGGCAGCGGTTCGCCGCGCCGCACCGCCGCGTCGGCGCGATCGGCCGCCGCGAGCGCCCGCTCCGACAGGTCGACGGTCACCGCGTTGATCGCGCCGCTGACCGCGTGCATGCGCGCGACGCAGGCCTCGACCGCCTCGCGCGCCGAGATCGCGCGCGACGCGATGGCCTTGGCCATCCGCGCTGCCGTCCAGCGCCAGATCTCGTCGCTCATCGCGCCGCCCCCTCCACGGACGTATTCAAGCACATCCCGGCTTACGCGCCGGCCCGCCCTTTGCTAATCTGATCCCTGATTCCCGATCCCTGATCCCTGCATGCGCATCGCCGTCGGCGGATTCCAGCACGAGACCAACACGTTCGCGCCGTCGAAGGCCGGCTTCGAGCGGTTCGAGACCGGCGAGGGCTGGCCGCCGCTCACCTTCGGCGACGAGATCGCGACCCGGCTCGAGGGCGCGAACATCCCGGCCGCGGGCGCGATCCGCGCGCTGCACGACGCCGGCCACCGAACCGTCGGCCTTGCGTGGGCGGCGGCGAACCCCTCCGCGCAGGTGACGCGCGACGCGTTCGAGCGCATCGCCGGCGAGATCGTCAGGCGGCTCGCGGCCGCGGGCCCGGTCGACGGCGTCTACCTCGACCTGCACGGCGCGATGGTGACCGAGCACCTCGACGACGGCGAAGGCGAGCTCCTCGCGCGCGTGCGGAAGATCGTCGGGCCGAAGGTGCCGGTCGTCGCGAGCCTCGACCTGCACGCGAACGTGACGCGCGCGATGGTCGAGCGCGCGAGCGCGATGGTCGCGTACCGCACCTACCCGCACGTCGACATGGCCGCGACCGGCGAGCGCGCCGCGCGGATGCTCGACGACATGCTGCGCGCGGGCCGGCCGCTCGCGAAGAGCGCGCGCACGCTGGACTTCCTGACCGGGTTGCCGTCGCAGTGCACGACGATCGAGCCGGGCAAGCGCCTCTACGCGCTGCTCGAGCGGCTCGAGCAGGAGCACGGCACCGTGCTGTCGTTCACGCCCGGATTCCCGATGGCCGACTTCCCCGAGTGCGGCATGGCCGCGTTCGGCATGGGCGCCGACGAGGCTCGCGTGCAGGTCGCCGTCGCCGCGCTGCGCCAGGCGATCGCGGACGCGGAGAGCGAGTTCCGCATGGAGCTCTACACGCCCGACGACGCGGTGCGCCGCGCGGTGCAGCGGGGCGCGCCCGGATCGCCGGTCGTGCTCGCCGACACGCAGGACAATCCGGGCGCCGGCGGCAACGGCGACACCACGGGCCTGCTGTCCTCGCTCCTGCGGCACGACGCGCCGGGATCGGTGCTGGGCCTCTTGATCGACCCGGCGTCCGCCAAGCAGGCGCACGAGGTCGGCGAGCGCCGCGCCGCGCGCTTCCGGCTGGGCGAGATTTCCGGGGTGCCGGGCCACGTGCCGCTCGAAGGCGAGTACATCGTCGAGAAGCTCGCCGACGGCAAGTTCACGTGCACCGGCCCGATGTTCCAGGGCTTCCGGATGGACCTGGGCCCGATGGCGCTGCTCCGCCGCGGCAACGTGCGCGTCGTGCTCGCGTCGGTCAAGTGCCAGGCCGGCGACCAGGCGATGTTCCGCCACGTCGGCGTCGAGCCGCGCGCCGAGCGCGTGCTCGCGCTCAAGAGCTCGGTGCACTTCCGCGCCGACTTCGAGCCGATCGCGCGCGAGGTGCTCGTCGTCGCCGCGCCCGGCCCCGCGAAGGCCGACCCGACGATGTTCAGCTGGAAGCGCCTGCGGCCCGGGCTCCGGCTGAAGCCGATGGGGCCGCCGTTCGCGCCGTCTTCCGACTGACGCGATGCCGCGCCGCTACGTCCTCGCGCTCGTCAAGCACGAGACCAACTCGTTCTCGCCGATCCCGACGACGCTCGCGTCGTTCGGTCACGGCGAGGGACCGGCGTTCGGCGCGGCGGTCGCCGGGCGCTTCCGCGGCACCAACACGCCGCTCGCGGCGTACCTCGACCTCGCGGCGAAGGAGCGCGCCGAGATCGTGACGCCGGTCGCGGCGGAATCCTGGCCGTCGGCGCCGGCGTCGCGCGCCACCTTCGAGTCCCTCGTGCGCCCGATCGAGGACGCGGTGCGCGCGGGCTGCGACGCGGTGTTCCTCGACCTGCACGGCGCGATGGTGATCGACGACTGCGACGATCCGGAGGGCGAGATCGCGCGCCGCATCCGCCGGATCGCGCCGCGCATGCCGATCGCGGTGACGCTCGACTACCACACGAACCTCGGCGGCGACCTGGTCGAGAACGCCACCGTGGTCACCGGCTACAAGACCTACCCGCACGTCGACATGTACGACGCGGGCATGCTCGCCGGCAGCGTCCTCGTGCGCGCGCTCGACGGCGAGATCGAGCCGGTGATGGCATGGGGTTGGAAGCCGCTGCTCGCGTCGATCATGCGCCACGCGCCCGAGGACGGACCGTCCGGCGACATCCTCGACGACGCGCGGCGGGAGGAGCGCCTCGGGCGCGTGCTCGCGGCGACGCTGCTCCCGTCGTTCCCGCACGCGGACACGCCCCATACCGGCGTGTCGGCGGTCGTCGTCGGCGACGCGCGACGCGGCGGCCGCGAGTCCGCGCGCGAGGTGTGCGACCGCATGCTCGCGACCGCGTGGGAGCGCCGCGCCGAGTACGCGTTCCACGCGCCGCCGCTCGCCCAATCCGTCGCGCGAGCGAAGGCGCTGGGCGCCGGCAACCCCGGCGCGCCGGTCCTGCTCATCGACCACTGCGACAACTGCGGCTCGGGCGGCGCGCAGGACGTGATGAAGGTCGTCGCCGAGATCCTCCGCCAGGAGCTCGACGGCGTCGCGATCGCGCCGATCCGCGATCCCGAGGCGGTCGCGACGATGGTCGAGGCCGGCGAGGGCCAGGACGTGCGCCTCGCGCTCGGCGGACGCACCGCGATGCCCTCGATCGGCCTCGCCGGCAGGCCGCTCGAGGTCGCGGGCCGCGTCGAGCGGATCACCGACGGCGCGTTCACGATCACGGGCCCGATGTACACGGGCCTCAAGACCTACCTCGGACGCACGGCCGTGCTCGACACCGGCCGGGCGAAGATCGTCGTGACCTCGCGTCCGCACGAGCCCTTCGACCAGGGCGTGTTCACGCACGCGGGCATCGACCCGCGCGCGCAGCGCTACCTGATGCTGAAGTCGCGCATCCACTACCGCGCCGGCTTCAAGCCGATCGCCTCGCACATCGTCGAATGCGCCGGCGAGGGCGTCACGAACGCCGACCTGACCGTGTACCCTTACCGGAAGCTGACCCGGCCGATCTATCCCCTCGATCCGATGTGACGGCGGCACCGATGCGCGACTTCCACCTGCTGATCGACGTCGGCAACACGTTCCTCAAGTGGGGGCTGTTCCGCCCGGCCAGGGAGGGCGGCGCGAGAGAGAACCGCCTCGAGTCCGGGCACGCGCTGCTCGAGGAGATCCCGGCGCTGCCGGCGCAGTTCGCGAAATACCCGGCGCCCGCGCGCATCGTCATCAGCAACGTCGCGGGCACGCGCGTGCGCGCCGCGACGATCCGCGCGCTCGAGGCCTGGCCGGACGCGCCCGCGCCGCACTGGCTCGTGCCGCAGGAGTCGCAGTGCGGCGTCGTCAACAGCTACCGCAACCCCGCGCAGCTCGGCTCCGACCGCTGGGCCGCGCTCATCGGCGCGCGATGGCTGCTCGGCGCGCGCGCCGCGATGGTGGTCGTCTGCGGCACCGCGACGACGATCGACTTCCTGTCGCCCGACGGCGTCTTCAAGGGCGGCACGATCATGCCCGGCGTCGGCCTGATGCTGCGCTCGCTGCACGAAGGCACCGCCGCGCTGCCCGACCAGGGCGGCGACTTCTTCGACTACCCGACGCAGACCGTCGACGCGATCGCGTCGGGCTGCCAGCACGCGCAGGCCGGCGCGATCGAGCGCATGTACGCGCACGAGGCGAAGGTCGAGCGCGATCTCGTCTGCCTCGTCTCCGGCGGCGCGGCGCGCGCGGTGCTTCCGCGCCTCGCGATCCCGCACCAGTACCACGAGAACCTCGTGCTCGAAGGCCTCTACCGCGTCTCGATGTCGCTGCCGTGACAGACGCCGCGCCGGCGCGGGCCGTGCACCGACGAGTCGCGAATTGCGAATGCGAGCCCTACCGGCCCGCGCCCCGCTTCGCTATAGTTGACGTTCTGATCGTCGGGCACCGGGCGAAGTACGATACCGTGATCGTCGGGCACCGGGCCAAGGACGATCCTCGCCGGAGGTCCGTCATGCTCGCGCGCTTCGTCCCCGCCGCCCTCGCCGCCGCCCTGCTCGCAGCCTCGCCCGCGGCCATCGCGGCGAACTACGTCGTCTCGTCGCTCGCGGACAGCGGCGCGGGATCGCTACGCGAAGCCGTCGGATTCGCCAACGGCACGCCCGGCGTTCCGGACACGATCACGTTCACGGTCGCCGGCACGATCACGCTGACGTCCGGCGAGCTCGTCGTGACGGACACGCTGTCGATCGACGGTCCCGGCGCGCGCTCGCTGACGATCGACGGCAACCTCAACGACCGCCTGTTCGAGGTCCAGACCAGCACGACGAACCTCTCGCTCGCCGGGCTCACGCTCACGCGCGGCCTCACCAGCGGGAACGGCGGCGCGATCCTCAACAACGGCGGCGACCTCACGCTGTCGTACGTGCGCATCACCGACAACGAGGCGACCACCGGCACCGGCGGCGCGATCTACGATCCTTTCCAGGCCGACGTCGCCGGCGTCAGCGTCAACATCCTGACAATCTCGAACAGCGAGATCTCGCTCAACCGCGCGAACAAGGCCGCCGGCATCTACCACGGCGGCTACGAGCTCCGCATCGACAACTCGACGATCTACGGCAATGTCGCCACGGACAGCGTCGGCGGCATCCACGAGCAGTTCGGGTTCGCGACGATCCGCAATTCGACGATTTCGGACAATGCCGCCAATTTCGTCGGCGGCATCCTGTTCGAGACCAACGCGTCGTTCTACGTGCTCAACTTCGAGAGCACGATCGTCGCCAACAACACCGATTCCTCGGGCGCGAACGACATCAACCGACTCGGCTCGGGGATCGTCAACTCGACCAACTCGCTGTTCGAGGAGGACATCACGGTGGCGCCCGCCGTGATCAACGGAACCGACGCCGGCAACCAGATCGGCGTCGACCCGCAGCTCCTGGCGTTCGGCAACAACGGCGGACCGACCAACTCGATGCGCCCGTCGTCGACGGGCCCCGCGATCGGCGTGGGATCCAACTCGCAGGCGTATTCGTACGACCAGCGCGGCCCGGGATTCGCGCGCGACGCCGGCGGCGCCGTCGACATCGGCGCGATCCAGTCGTTCGTCGAGCCGCATCCCAAGCCGGTGCGGCATCCGGTGCCCGCGCTCGGTGCGCTCCCGCTCGCGCTGCTCTCGCTGCTCGTGGGACTCGCCGGGCTGGCGCGGCGTCGGCGGCGCGGCTAGCCTGCCTCAGAGGCAGGCGCGGATCAGCACTCGCGCGGCGCCTTGCCGCGCGGCGCGGGGTGGATGTTGTCGACCCAGTGCACCTCCTCGGGGTTGGGCTCGACGTTCGGCAGGTCGAGGTTGACGACGACCGGCTGCTGTCCGCTTCGGCACAGCACGCAGGACAGCGGCTCGTCCTCGCTCGCGTTGATCTCCTGGTGCGGCACGAAGGGCGGCACGTAGATGAAGTCGCCGGGGCCCGCCTCGGCCGTGAATTCGAGCCGGTCGCCCCATTTCATGCGCGCCTTGCCGGAGACGACGTAGATCACGCTCTCGACCGGGCCGTGGTGGTGCGCGCCGGTCTTCGCCTTCGGATGGATCACGACGGTGCCGGCCCACAGCTTCTCGGCGCCGGCCGTCGCGGTCGTGATCGCCGCCGCGCGGTTCATGCCCGGCGTCTGCGGCGTGTTCACGTCGAGCTCGTTCGCGTGCACGACGCGCACGCCGTGGTGGCGCCACTTCGATTCCGTCGTCGTCATCGCTCGCTCCGAGGCGCCGGGCGGCCGCCGGCCGGTCGCGCGCGACCCGGACCCGCCGGATCGCGTGCGCTCGCGGCGATGCTACCGCAACTCGCGGCGGCGCGTCGCGGGCCCGCCTACGGCGCCGCGCACATCGCGACGGCGTCGGGGCCGTAGCCCTCGGGGATCCAACCCGCGCCTACCATCGTCGCGCGCACCGCGAGGCTCGTCGTGTAGCGGTGATTGGCGTCGTGCCGGCCGTTGAACAGCCGGTACACCGGCAGCTTGCCAGGCGGGCAAGCGCCGGTCGCGATGTCGGGCAGGTCGATCTGGAACGCGTTGTCGGTCTCGACCTCCCAGTCGCCGGGAAAGAGGACCGGAATCAGGTAGCAGTCGTGCGTGGTCGCCGAATAGAAGTGCGACGAGAGGCCCGCCGACGGCAGCCCGTAGAAGCGGCAGACCGGATGGATCGTGCCGCTCGCGCTGCTGCCGGTCGCGAAAGCTTTGAAGCTGTAGCCGGTCCGCGTCCAGCCTGGGAAAACGCCGATGTCGAGCCCGTGGATCTCGGCGGGATCGGCGCTCATGAAATAGTGATCGAGCGCCGCATAGTAGAACTCGATCACGTCCACGATCGCGACCGGCGGCGGGAACGGGACGATCACGAGCGATCCCGCGGTGATCAGGCGCCACTTGCTGCAGTTGAAGCACTCGATGCTGCCGCTGTTGAACGCCGTCGCCGTGTCGATGCCGACGGTGGCGAGCGCGCCGTCGAGCGGCGCGAGCGGCGTGATCCGCAGCTGCCGGTCGCCGACGCCGTCGCCGCCCTCCGCGGAGCTGAAGATCATCGAGACGACGCCGGGAACGGCGGAGTAGCTGGTGTTGTACTGGACCTCCGAGTCCCCGGGCAGGTAGGTGAACGGCAGCAGGTACCAGGGCAGCGGGCTCGGGCTCGCCTGCGTCCGGATCAGCCAGGACGTGACCTGCTTCGTCGCGTCGTCGAACGCGAAGCTGCCGGTCGCGACGGTCCCGTCCGAGAACGTCACGCCCTGGAGCGCCCAGTAGCGCGTCGTCGCCGATGCGGCCGTGGCCGCGAGGAGCGCGGCGGCGAGCGCGGCCGCGCGGATCGTGTTCCGCAGCATGGGAACCTCCCAGCCGACATCGGGTTCCGACCTCCCCGCGCCCACGGGGCCCCGGACCCCATCCGGCCACGCTACGCCTCCGGGGCCGAGGAACGCAACTGGGCGGGCACCCGGCCCGGGGATCGCGGGCGGGGAAGCGCGCGGCCGGTTAAGGGGCGCCGAAGCCCGGGTCCGCCACCGGGCCTATCATTGCCCTTCTCGCCCCCCCTTTTCCCGCGGAGAGCCCCATGAGCCAGCGCAGCGTCGTCATCCTTTCCGGAGTCCGGACCGCCATCGGCGACTACGGCGGCAGCCTCAAGGACATCGCCCCGGCCGAGCTCGGCGCCAAGGTCGTGCGCGAGGCGATCGCCCGCGCGAAGGCCGACCCGCACGACATCGGCCAGTGCGTGATCGGCAACGTGATCCACGGCGAGGCCCGCGACATGTACATCTCGCGCGTCGTCGGCGTGAACGCCGGCCTGCCGCACACCTCGGGCGCGTTCACCGTGAACCGGCTCTGCGGCAGCGGCATGCAGGCGATCGTGTCGGCGTCGCAAACCATCCTGCTCGGCGACACCGACGCGGCGGTCGGCGGCGGCGTCGAGAGCATGAGCCGCGCGGCCTACGCGAACGTGACGCAGCGCTGGGGCGCGCGCATGGGCGACACGAAGTCGATCGACATGATGGTCGGCGCGCTGACCGACCCGTTCGACACCGTGCACATGGGCGTCACCGCGGAGAACGTCGCCGCGAAGTGCCACCTGACGCGCGAGCTGCAGGACCAGTTCGCGGTCGAGAGCCACAAGCGCGCGCATGCGGCGACCGCGGCGGGCCACTTCAAGAGCCAGATCCTGCCGATCGAGCTCAAGAGCAAGAAGGGGCCGGTCATGTTCGACCACGACGAGCACGTGCGCGCCGACGCGTCGATGGAAGGGATGGCCAAGCTCAAGGCCGTGTTCCAGAAGGAGAACGGCACGGTGACCGCCGGCAACGCGTCGGGCATCAACGACGCGGCGGCGGCCGTCGTGCTGATGGAGGAAGGCGTCGCGGCGAAGAAAGGGCTGAAGCCGATGGCGCGCCTCGTCTCCTACGGCCACGCGGGCATCGACCCGAAGATCATGGGCCTGGGCCCGGTTTCCGCGGTCAAGAGCGCGCTCGCGAAGGCGGGCCTCAAGGTCTCGGACCTCGACGTGATCGAGTCGAACGAGGCGTTCGCCGCGCAGGCGCTCGGCGTGTCGAAGGAGCTCGGCCTCGATCCGGCGAAGGTGAATCCGAACGGCGGCGCCGTGGCGCTGGGCCATCCGATCGGCGCGACCGGCGCGATCCTGACGGTCAAGTGCATGTACGAGCTCCACCGCACGCACAAGCGCTACGGCCTCATCACGATGTGCATCGGCGGCGGCCAGGGCATCGCGGCGATCATCGAGCGCCTGTAGCGCGCCGGCGGAAGCGCAGCGACAGCACGGCGCGCGGTCCTCGCACACGACGAGCACGTCGTCGCCGTCCAGCAGGAGGCCGAGGCGGACCCAGCCGTCCTCGCCCCGGTAGCCGTGCAGGACGATGTTCGAGAACATCTCCTCGACGATCAGCGTGAGGCGGAGCGCGTCGGCGGCGTCGATGCCGTGAGCCTCGCAGAACGCCTCGACGAGCGCGGCCGTCGCCGGCAGCTCGTCCAGCGTCGCCTCGAACCTGGCCTCGACCGGCAGGCTCATCGACGACCCCGGCGTCCCGATTTGCCGGGGGCACGGCGGAAGGGGAGAATTCCCCCCACGCCGGCGACCGCCCGCCCTCCGGAGACGACCCGATGACTTCCGCCCCTGCCAGGACGCCCGCGAGCCTGCGCCTCGCGCTCGCCGTCGCGCTCGCCGTCGCGCTCGCGTCCGTCGCGACGCTCGCGCTCGCCGACGAGGTGGGCCAGGTGAAGACCTCGAAGGGCGAGGTCACGATCGCTCGCGGCGGGGCCAAGCTGCCCGGCACGGTCGGCGCGAAGCTCGAGGGCGCCGACGTCCTCAGCACCGGCGCCGACGGCGCGGTCGGCGTCACGATGAGCGACGGCTCGCTCCTCTCGCTGGGGCCGAACAGCGTGCTGTCGCTCGACGCGTTCCAGTTCGACCCGACGACCTTCCAGGGCAAGTTCGACACGACGCTGTCGAAGGGCTCGCTCTCGGTCGTGTCCGGCAAGATCGCGAAGCAGTCGCCCGAGGCGATGAAGGTCCGCACGCCCGCGACGGTGCTGGGCGTGCGCGGCACCGAGTTCGTCGTGTTCGTCGACGGCTAAAATGAATCCCCCCGAAGCGACCTGCGGTCGCCTCCCCCCGGGGGGGCCCGCGCGCTTGGGGCGGCCCGGCGCGCGCGGTCTCTTCGTTGTAGGGGCAGCGTGGCTCGCTGCGTGCACGCCGACGACGAACGTCGTCCTGCTCCCCGAGCCCGACGGGCGCAAGACCGCGGTCACCGTCACCGACTCGCGCGGCGCGGTCGTGCTCGACCATCCGTACGCGGAGGACATCCCCGAAGCGACCTGGGGTCGCCTCCCCCGGGGGGGGCGCGCGCTTGGCGCGCGCGGCGCGCGCCCCCGCGCGCGGTCGCCTCCCCCGGGGGCGCGCGCTTGGGGCGCGCGCGCGCGCGGACATCCCCCGAAGCGACCTCCGGTCGCCTCCCCTGGGGGCCCGCGCGTTGGGGCGGCCCGCGCGCGCGGACTCTTCGTTGCGTGGGGCTGGCTCGCCGCGTGCACCCCGACGACGAACGTCGTCCTGCTCCCCGAGCCCGACGGGCGCAAGACCGCGGTCACCGTCACCGACTCGCGCGGCGAGGTCGTGCTCGACCACCCGTACGCTGCGGTCAGCCGCACGTCCGCCGGCACCCAGGCGTACGACGCGACCCCCGCGCAGGTGCAGCGCGACTTCGGCGCGGCGCTCGCCGCGCAGCCGCGCCGCGAGATGTCGTTCACGCTGCACTTCGCCGAGGGCAAGGACGAGCTCACCGCCGATTCCCAGGCGACGATCGAGTCGGTGCTCGCCGAGGTCGCGAAGCGGCCGGTGGCGGACGTTCTCGTCGTCGGGCACACCGACCGCGTCGGGACGGACCCGGTGAACGACGCGCTCGCGAAGCAGCGCGCGGAGACGGTGCGCAGCGAGCTGATCCGCCGCGGCCTCGCGCCCGCGAGCGTGCAGGCGTCGGGCCGCGGCAGCCGCGATCCGATCGTGCCGACGCCGCAGGGCGTCGCCGAGCCGCGCAACCGGCGCGTCGACATCATCGTTCGCTGACGCCTCCGCGCGCGGGCCCCTCGGGGGAGGCGGCCGAAGGCCGCAACGGGGGGGTCTTCCGCGCGCGCCGGGCCGTCCCAAGCGCGCGGGCCCCCTCCGCGCGCGGCCGGGCCGCAACGGGGGGACGTCTTCCGCGCGCGCCGGGCCGTCCCAAGCGCGCGGGCCCCCTCGGGGGAGGCGGCCGAAGGCCGCAACGGGGGACGTCTTCCCGCGCGCGCCGGGCCGTCCCAAGCGCGCGCGGGCCCCCTCGGGGGGGAGGCGACCGCAGGTCGCAACGGGGGACGTCTTCCGCGCGCGCCGGGCCGCAAGCGCGCGGGCCCCCTCGGAGGGAGGCGACCGCAGGTCGCAACGGGGGGACGTCTTCCGCGCGCGCCGGGCCGTCCCAAGCGCGCGGGCCCCCTCGGGGGGAGGCGACCGCAGGTCGCAACGGGGGGACGTCATCTCCCTCGCCACGCCAGCGCGAGGATCGTGAAGTCGTCGGCCGGCTCGGCGCCGGCCGCGAACGCGCGGACGTCGTCGCGGATCGCGTTCACCGTCGCGTGCGCGTCGAGCGTCGCCTCGCGCAGGCGCTCCAGCAGCGCCTCGAGGCGCGCGCGGCCGTACATCGCGCCCGACGGGTCGCGCATGTCGGTGACGCCGTCGGTCACGAGCACGATCATCTCGCCGCGATCGAGGAACGTGTGCTCGCCCGCGTACTCGTGGTCGTCGACGGCGCACAGCGGCGGCCCGTCGCCGTGGCCGAGCCTGCGCAGGCCGGACGCGACCCCCACGCAGTAGGGATCGTCGTGGCCGGCGTTGCAATAGACGAGGTCGCCGGCGTCGAGGTCGAGGATGCCCGCGAACGCGGTGACGAACAGCGACTCGGAATTGTCGCGCGAGATCTCGCGGTTCACCGTCGTCATCCACGCGCCGATGTCGTCGTCGGGGTGGCGCACCGCCGCGCTCTTCGCGAGCGCCTTGCTGACCGCCATGAAGATCGACGCCGACAGGCCCTTGCCCGAGACGTCGCCGACCAGGAAGAACAGCCGCCGCTGGTCCAGCCGGAAGAAGTCGTAGAGGTCGCCGCCCACCTCGCGCGCCGGCACCATCGCCGTGGCGAGGTCGAGCCGGCGGTCGTCGCGGAACGCGTCGTCGCGAGGCAGCATCGCGACCTGGATGCGCTGCGCCGCCTCCATCTCGCCGGCCATGCGCGCCGACGCCTCGCGCTCGTCCTGCATCTGGCGGCGCAGCGCGCGCCGCTCGCGCGACGACTCGCCCAGCGTGAGCGAGAGCAGCGCGGCGAACAATGCCAGCATCGCGAACGCAGGCGAGGCCGCGTCGAACTGGAGGCGCTCGAACTTGAACGCCGCCAGCGAGGCGAGCGCGGGCACGATCATCGCCGCGACGGCGAAGACGACGGTCGCCGGCGTGCGCCAGACCGGCGCGGCGTAGATGAGCGCCAGGCCCAGGAGCACGAACAGCGCGACCTCGAGCGTGCGCGCCCACGGCGGCCGCATCACCGGCGCGCCCTCGTAGAGGTTCTCGATCAGCTGCGCGTGGATCTCGACGCCGGGCATCCGGTCGCCGAGGGGCGTCTCCTGGTAGTCGACGCCGACCACGCCGGTCACGCCGACGATCACGATCTTCCCGGCGAGGCGCTCGGGCTCGACGCGCCCCTGCAGCACGTCGATGGCCGGCACGAACCGCCGCGTGTCGCGCGGCGAGTAGTGGATCCGGATCGCGCCGTCGCCCTCGGTCCGCGTGACGAACCGGCCCGCAGCGAGCGCGGTCACGCGCCCGTCGTGCGCCTGCAGCCGGAGCACCGGCGCGCCGACCGAGACGCGCAACAGCTCGAGCGCGAACGACGGCACGAGCGTGCCCTCGACGCTCGCGACCATCGGCACGCGGCGCACCACGCCCTCCTCCGGCTCGACGGAGAGCATGCCGTGGCCGGCCGCGACCTTCTCGAAGATCGGCAGGTTCGAGAGCACGCCGGCGAAGCGCGGGATCCGGTCGTGGATCCGCGCCGCATCGTCCTTGGCGCCGGCGACGAAGATCGGCGTCGCGAACAGCAGCATGCCCGTCGGCTCCGGCGTGCCGGCCATCCCGAGCACGACCGGAATCGAGCCCAGCGCGCGCGCGAGCTCCTCGTCGTGCGAGGGCAGCGACTCGAGCGCCTGCGCGAGGTCGGCGTCCGAGGTCGGCATGTTGTCGAGCCAGTGCTCGGGCGAGCTTCGGTCGGTCTCCGACATCAGGATGTCGAGCCCGATCGCCCGCGGCTTCTCCTTCTGGATCTCGCGCACGAGCTGCGCGAGCACGGTCCGCGGCCAGGGCCACTGGCCGAGCGCCGCGAGGCTCTTCTGGTCGACCTCGACGATCGTCACCGGGAGCTCGTTCGCGCGCCGGGGGAGGATCCGCTGCGTGGCGTCGAACCATCCCTGCTGCTGCCGGACCACGAACGGCGGCTGCAGCCAGAGGAGCGCGGCCAGCACGACGAGCACCGCGAGCCCGATCCAGCGAATCCGTCCGAAGGGTGGGATCCCCCCGAAGCGACCTCCGGGCGCCTCCCCCCGAGGGGGCACGCGCCCCAGGGGCGGCCCGTCGGGCGCGTCGGAGAACATCCCCCCGAAGCGACCTCCGGTCGCCTCCCCTCGGGACGGCGCGTCGGGATGCTGCGCAGCGCGGCCGGGGGCCGTTTCGGCCCCGGGGGTCACAGGTCGATTTCCATCCCGTCGTACGCGGCGGTCACCTTCATCGGCGCGCCGGTCCGGCAGATTTCCTCGTAGCGCCGCGTGTCGGCGAGCACCCGCGCGATCGACGCGTCGTCGTAGGCGGGCTCGTGGTGGAACATGCACAGGTGCTTCACGCCCGCCGCGTGGCACAGCTCGACGCCGGCGATGTTGCTCGAGTGGCCCCAGTCGGCCTTCACGGAGATCGCGTCGGCGAGCGAGTACATCGCGTCGAAGATCACGACGTCGGCGCTGCGGAAGAACTCGACGAACGCGTCGGTCTCCCGCTTGTTGCCGAGGTCGTGCTCGGAGTCGGTCGAGTAGACGACGGACTTGCCGTCCGACTCGAACCGGAAGCCGAACGAGTCGCCGCCGTGGCGCTGGAGCTTCAGCAGCACGCGCATCCCGGCGATGTCGTAATGGCGCCCGGGCTCGAGCCGCACGAACGAGATGTCCGCGCGGAAGGTGTTGAAGTCCACCGGGAAGCTGGGCTGCTCCTGCTGGCGCCGCAGCGCCGCCTCGAGGTGCGGGTGGCCGCCGTAGACGATCACGCGGTTGCCCGGGATGTAGGCCGGCGTGAAGAACGGCAGGCCCATGATGTGGTCCCAGTGCACGTGCGACAGGAACACGTGGTAGGTGTGCCCGCCGCCGTCGCGCGCGAGCGCGGACTGGCCGAACGGGCGCACGCCGGTGCCGAGGTCGCAGATCACGTAGTCGGGGCCGCCGGTGACGATCTCGACGCACGACGTGTGGCCGCCGAACGTGGCGCCGTCGGCGAACGGCAGCGCGTCGACGTAGGCCTCGATCTCGGCGTCGCCCGCGAACCGGCGGCCCGAGGCGCCTCGAAGCGCCGCGACGAGCTTGCGGCGCACCTCGTCGACGGTGAGCGCCACCGGGATCGAGCCGCGCGTGCCCCAGAAGCGGACCGACTTCATCCGGCCTCCGCCGGCCGCTCGCGGTCGTAGGCCGCGAGCGCCTGCGGCGACACCGCGGCGATCGCCTCGCGAACGCTTCGGCGGACGTCGACCACGTGGTGGAAGCGGCTGATCTCGAAGATCTCGGCGACGACGGGCTGCAGAGAGGCGACCGCGATCGCGGCCTTGCGCGCGCGCATCGCCTTGGCCGCGACCATCAGCGCGCGCAGGCCCACGCTGCTGATGTAGTCGACGGCTGCGAGGTCGATCACGAGGCCGCGGACCGCCGAGCCAGGGGCGATCGCGGGCGCGATCGCGACCTCGAGCTCCTGCGCGCCCGCGAAGTCGATCCGGCCGTCGGCCGACGCGACGACGACGTCCGCATACGCGTAGGTCGGGCATTGCATGGTGGTGCCGGGCTCCCCTGGTGTCGATTCCGCGCCGCGGTCCCGGGGATTATAGGCATCCGCGCGCCCGCGACGGCCCCTCGCCGACGGGCGAGAGGGTCCAGCGTGCACCCTTCCCGCACCGCGGCACGCAAGTCAAGGGAATATTCGCGCCGCCGCCCGGGGTGGCGCGGGCACGTCAGCGGAGGTTGGGGGCGAGGCGCCGCCGTGCGACGTCGATCGCCAGGCCCGCCCGGCGGGCGTAGTCCTCGAGCTGGTCCTCGCCGATCCGGCCGACCGCGAAGTACCGGGCGTCCGGGTGCGCCAGGTAGAACCCCGAGACCGAGGCCGCCGGCCACATCGCGTGACTCTCGGTGACCGACATGCCGCAGGACGCGGCATCCAGAAGCGAGAAGAGCGGCGCCTTCACCGCGTGGTCCGGGCAGGCCGGGTAGCCGGGGGCCGGGCGGATCCCGCGGTACGCCTCGCGGATCAGCGCCTCGTTGCCGAGCGCCTCGCCCGGCGCGTAGCCCCACAGCTCGGTGCGCACGCGCCGGTGCAGCCACTCGGCGAACGCCTCGGCGAGCCGGTCGGCGATCGCCTTCAGCATCAGCCCCGAGTAGTCGTCGTTGGCCGCCGCGAACGCCCCGAGCCGCTTCTCGATCCCGAGGCCTGCGGTCACCGCGAACGCGCCGACGTAGTCGCGCACGCCCCGCGGGCCGACGAAATCGGCGAGGCCGAGGTTCGGCCTGCCGGCGGCGCGCTCGCCCTGCTGGCGCAGGTTGCGCCAGACGAGCGCGGGCGTCGTGCGCGACTCGTCGGTCCACAGCACGATGTCGTCGCCGTCCGCGTTCGCGGGCCAGAAGCCGAGCGTTCCGCCGGCCGCGAGCCAGCGGCCGTCGATCACGCGCTTCAGCATCGCGCGGCCCTCGGCCAGCACGGTGCGCGCGGGCTCGCCGACGACCGGATCGTCGAGGATCGCCGGATAGGGCCCGGCGAGCTCCCACGCCTGGAAGAACGGCGCCCAGTCGATGCACTCGGCGATCGACGCGAGGTCGACGTTCTGGAGCGCCCGGCGCCCGAGGAAGGTCGGCACGGGCGGCGCGTAGGCGCTCCAGTCGGGGCGAAACGCGTTCGCGCGCGCGGCCGCGAGCGTCACGAGCGCCGGCCCCTTCTTGCGCGCGTGCTGCTCGCGGATGCGCTCGTAGTCGGCCGCGACTTCCGCGACGTAGGGCGCGCGCTGCTCGTCGGAGACGAGGCTCGTCGTGACGCCGACCGCGCGCGACGCGTCGGGCACGTAGACGACGGGCCCCGCGTAGTTCGGCGCGATCTTGACCGCCGTGTGGACGCGCGAGGTCGTCGCGCCGCCGATCAGGAGCGGCACCGAGAAGCCCTCGCGCTGCATCTCGGCGGCGACGTGCGCCATCTCCTCGAGCGACGGCGTGATCAGGCCCGATAGGCCGATCGCGTCGGCCTTCGATTCGCGCGCGGCCTGCAGGATCTTCTGCGCGGGGACCATCACGCCGAGGTCGACGACGTCGAAGTTGTTGCACTGGAGCACGACGCCGACGATGTTCTTGCCGATGTCGTGCACGTCGCCCTTCACCGTCGCGAGCACGACCTTGCCCTTGGACCGCGCGGCCCCGCCCGACGCGCGCTTCTCCTCCTCGATGAACGGCACGAGGTGAGCGACCGCCTGCTTCATCACGCGCGCGCTCTTCACGACCTGCGGCAGGAACATCTTCCCCGCGCCGAAGAGGTCGCCGACGACGTTCATCCCGTCCATCAGCGGCCCCTCGATCACCTCGATCGGCCGGCCGCCGCGCGCGGCGATCGCCTGCCGCGCCTCCTCGGTGTCGTCGACGATGTGGGTCGAGATGCCCTTGACGAGCGCCTGCGCGAGCCGCGCCTCGACGGGGCCCTCGCGCCAGGCGAGGTCCTCGGTCGCGTCCTTCGCCTTGCCCTTGAAGGTCTCGGCGAACGCCACGAGCCGCTCGGTCGCGTCGGGGCGCCGGTTCAGCACGACGTCCTCGACGCGCTCGCGCAAGGCGGGGTCGAGCTCGTCGTAGACGCCGAGCTGCCCGGCGTTGACGATCCCCATCGACAGCCCCGCGCGGATCGCGTGGTAGAGGAAAACCGTGTGGATCGCCTCGCGCACCGGGTCGTTGCCGCGGAAGCTGAACGACACGTTGCTGATGCCGCCCGAGACGAGCGCGCCCGGCAGGTGCCCGCGGATCCAGCGCGTCGCGCGGATGAAGTCGACCGCGTAGTTCGCGTGCTCCTCGATGCCGGTCGCGATCGCGAACACGTTCGGGTCGAACACGATGTCGTCGGCCGGGAAGCCGACCCCGTTCACCAGGATGTCGTACGCGCGCCGGCACACCTCGATGCGCCGCTCGTAGCCGTCCGCCTGCCCGCGCTCGTCGAACGCCATCACGACGGCGGCCGCGCCGTAGCGCCGCACGAGCTTCGCCTGCCGGCGGAACTCGGCCTCGCCTTCCTTGAGCGAGATCGAGTTCACGATCGGCTTGCCCTGCACGCACTTGAGGCCCGCCTCGATCACGTCCCACTTCGACGAGTCGATCATCACCGGCACGCGCGCGATGTCGGGTTCGCCGGCGATGAGCGACAGGAAGCGCGTCATCGCCGCCTTCGAGTCGAGCATCGCCTCGTCCATGTTGACGTCGATCATCTGCGCGCCGGCCGCGACCTGCTGGCGCGCGACCTCGACCGCGCCGGCGAAGTCGCCCGCGAGGATCAGCCGCGCGAACGCCTTCGAGCCGGTGACGTTGGTGCGCTCGCCGACGTTGACGAACAGCGAGTCGTCGCCGATGTTGAGCGGTTCGAGGCCGGCTAATCGCATGCGAACCCCGTGGGCCGGCCTTCAGGCCGACGCGCCTTCCCGCGGCGCGGCAAACGCCGGGCTGAAGCCCGACCCGCGGACATCACGCCGCGGCGCGCAGCGGCGTGCGCGGCACCTTGCGCGGAGGAACGCCTTCGACCGCCTCGGCGATCGCGCGGATGTGCGCCGGCGTCGTGCCGCAGCAGCCACCGACGAGGTTCACGAGGCCCGCGCGCGCGAACTCGCCGACGAGGCGCGAGGTCTGCGCGGGCGTCTCGTCGTAGCCGGTGTCCGACATCGGGTTGGGGAGCCCCGCGTTCGGGTAGCACGACACGTAGGTGTCCGCGACGCGCGCGAGCTCCTCGAGGTAGGGCCGCATCAGCGCCGCGCCGAGCGCGCAGTTGAGACCGACGAGGAGCGGCTCCGCGTGCCGGACCGAATTCCAGAACGCCTCCGGCGTCTGGCCCGACAGCGTGCGCCCCGACGCGTCGGTGATCGTTCCCGACACGATGAGCGGCAGCCGCGCGCCGAGCTCGTCGAACAGCGTCGCGATGCCGAACAGCGCGGCCTTCGCGTTCAGCGTGTCGAACACCGTCTCGACGAGCAGCAGGTCGACGCCGCCCGCGACGAGGCCGGCGGCCGCGTCGTGGTAGGCGGCGGCCAACTCGTCGAAGGTGACGTTGCGCGCCGCCGGGTCGTTGACGTCGGGCGAGATCGACGCGGTTCGATTGGTCGGCCCGAGGGCGCCGGCGACGTAGCGCGGGCGCGACGGCGACTTCGCCGTCCACGCGTCCGCCCGCTCGCGCGCGATCGCCGCCGCGGCGCGGTTCAGCTCGAGCGCGCGCGACGCGAGGCCGTAGTCGGCCTGCGCGATCGACGTCGCGGAGAACGTGTTGGTCTCCACGATGTCCGCGCCCGCCCCGAAGTAGGCGTCGTGGATCTCGCGCACGACGTCCGGCTGCGTGAGCGCCAAGAGGTCGTTGTCGCCCTTGAGGTCGTGGGCGTGGCCGTGAAGGCCGCAGGCCGCGGGACCGCGGAAATCGGTCTCGGACAGGCGGCGCGCCTGGATCTGCGTGCCCATCGCGCCGTCGAGGATCAGGATGCGGCGGTCGAGGAGTGCGGCGAGCTCGTTCGTGCGGTCGGGTTGCATGGCGGGACGTTGCGCAAGGCATTGAATTCTATCAGCGGGCGCCGGTCGGACCGTCGCCCCGCGGTTATATCGATAGCGGCGACCGGCATGAGGGCGGGCACGGTCGGCGTGCTATCGTCATCGGCCCCCACACGCGCCGCGCGCCCATGAAGCACCTGAAGCCGAAGGAAGCCCACGAGTTCCTGCAGAAGCATCCGCAAGCGGTGTTCGTCGACTGCCGCAGCGAGATGGAGTACCTGTTCGTCGGCCACCCGGTCGGCGCGCAGCACGTCGCGTGGAACGACGGCCCCGACTGGGAGATCAATCCCCACTTCGTCGGCCAGGTGAAGAAGGTCGCGAGCATGAACCGGCCGATCGTGCTGATCTGCCGCAGCGGCCACCGGTCCGTCGACGCCGGGCTCGCGCTCGAGCAGGCCGGCTTCAAGGACGTCTACAACGTCCTCGACGGCTTCGAAGGTCCGCTCGACGACGACCACCATCGCGGGACGGTCTCGGGCTGGCGACGCGAAGGGCTGCCCTGGGAACAGCTGTGAACGTCGAACAATCCTTGCGGTAAGGCGTCGCGAGGATTGTTCGCCGGGAAAGCATCGGCGCGAAAGGCTTGGGGCGGCCCGGCGCCTTTCGCGCGGCAAAGGCTACGCAACCCCGAGCGTGATGCGACCATCGCGCTGCCAGCGGGGCGGCCTCAACTCAGCAACGCCCGCGCCTCCAGCTCGCAGGCGCGCAGCGCCGGCAGCATCCGGTCGACGAGCTCGCGATCGGAGTAGCGCACCGGGTCGACGATCACGCTCATCGCGGCGAGCACCTCGCCGCCGCTGTTGCGCACCGGGACCGCGATCGCGCAGACGCCCGGCTCGTACTCCTCGCTCGAGATCGAATAGCCGGCGTTGCGCGCGGCCTGGATCTGCGCGCGCAGCGCGTCGTGCGTGGCGGTCGTCCGCCGCGTGAACGCCTTGAGCGACTGGCGCGCGATCCACGCGTCGGCCTCCGCGGGCGGCAGCGACGCCACCAGCACCTTGCCGGTCGACGTGCAGTACGCGGGAAGGTGCGTGCCCGGCTGCAGCCCGTAGCTCACGATGCGCGCGGACACGCAGCGCGCGACGTGGATCACGTCGTCGCCGTCGAGCACCGCCGCGGCGGACGACTCGCCCGTCATCGCGGTGAGGCGGTTCAGGATCGGCTGGAGCGCGCGCGGCACGATCGCCGACGTCAGGTACGCGCCCGCGAGCCTCAGCACGCGGGGGTTGAGCCAGTACTCGTCGCCGTCGGTGCCGACGTACCCCAGCTCGGCAAGCGTGAGCAGGTAGCGGCGCGCGGCCGCCCGCGACACGTTGGCGCGGCGCGCGGCTTCCGAGACCGTCAGCCTCGAGCGGATCGTGTTGAACGACTCGATGACCGACAGCCCCTTGCGCAGCCCGGCGACGTGGTCGGGAGGGTGGGCGCGCCGGGGTGCGCGCGAAGGAGCGGCCGGGAAGTCGCCGGTCCGTACGGAATTCGCGCGGTTCGTGCGCATAGCGCGCAATTGTGCGCTCTGCGCACTTGTCCCGCAATCCGGCCCGCCCCTATAGTTCGCCCCTGCCCCGGAGAAGTGCGGCGACCGAGCCGCGCCCCGGCGAGGCGCGAGGAGGAAGGGCATGTCCCCGACGTCGGTCGAGCGCGAGTCCATTCCCGAGCCGGAGAACCCGCTCGGGATCGCGGGCATCGAGTTCATCGAGTACGCGACGTCGAAGCCGCAGGCGCTGGGCGACGTGCTCGAGCTCATGGGCTTCCGCCCGATCGCGCGCCACCGCTCGCGCGAGGTGCTGCTCTACCGGCAGGGCGGCATGAACGTCGTCGTCAACGCGGACCCCGACCCGCTGCACCGGACCGCGAAGCCCGAGGAAGTGCCCGCGATCAGCGCGATCGCGCTGCGCGTGGCCGACGCCGACCGCGCGTACCGGCGCACCGTCGCGCTGGGCGCGTGGGAGATCCCGACGCGCGCGGGCGCGATGGAGCTCAACATCCCCGGCATCCGCGGCGTCGGCGATTCCGCGATCTACTTCGTCGACCGCTACGAAGGCCTCACGATCTACGACGTCGACTTCCGGCCGATCCCGTCGGTCGACCCGCATCCGCCCGCGATCGCCGGCCTGCACTGGTTCGGCGTCGTCCAGTACATCGACGCGGGCCGCACGCAGGACTGGCTCGACTTCTACGGGCGCCTCATGGGCTTCGCCGCGCTGCCCCGCACGCAGCGCTTCGGCATCCTGCCCAAGGGCACGCTGATCGCGAGCCCCTGCGGCACGTTCTACCTGCAGCTGATCGAGCCCGAGCCCGGCGCCGAAGACTACGTGTGGGACGAGCAGCTGCATCGCGTCGGCCTCGGCGCGCCCGACGTCATGGCCGCGGTCGCCGCGCTCAAGGCGCGCGGCGTGTCGTTCATCGACTCGTCGGCGCTGCACGTCTCCGAGCGCGGCGCGCTCACGCAGTCCTACCTCGGCGGCGTGCTGTTCGAGCTCGTGCACAGCGAGACTGCACCCACTGAGGCCGCCCGGCCCCGCCCCGCCGCGAAGGGCGCGAAGCGATGAACATCGCCGACTTCGGGATGGACACGATCACGCTCGCGGGCAGCCTCGAGTCGAAGCTCGCCGCGATGCGCGCGGCCGGGTTCTCGCAGGTGATGCTCTCGGCGCGCGACGTCGTCGGCCACCCGGGCGGCGTCGAGGAGGCCGCGCGCATCGTGCGCGAGAGCGGGCTGCGGCCGACCGGCTTCCAGGTGCTCCGCGACTTCGAGGGGCTGTCGGGGCACCTGCACGACTACAAGATCGACGTGGCGAAGTCGATGCTGGAGATGTGCCGCGCGGTCGGCGCGCCGCTGCTCCTCGTCTGCTCGTCGACGTCGCGGCACGCGACGGCCGACGCCGACGCGCTCGCGCGCGACCTCGCGAAGCTCGCGATGCTCGCGGTGCCGATGGGGCTGCGCGTCGCCTACGAGGCGCTGTCCTGGGGCCGCAACGTCAACGAGTTCCCGGCGTCGTGGGACATCGTTCGGCGCGCGGACTGCGGCAACCTCGGCGTCGGGCTCGACTCGTTCCACATCTTCGCGGCGGCGACGCCGCTCGCGATGCTCGACGACATCGATCCGGACCGCATCTTCCTCGTGCAGCTCGCCGACTTCATGTGGAACGAGATCCCGTCGCACGAGGAGCGCATCACCGTCGCGCGCCACTTCCGCGTGTTCCCGGGCGAAGGCGTGCACAGCGCGGCGACCGCCGACCTCGTCCGCCACCTCGACGCCGCCGGCTACCGCGGCGACTACAGCTTCGAGGTGTTCAACGACGACTACCAGCAGATGCCGCTCGAGACGGTCGCCCGCCGCGCGCGCGCGTCCGCGGGCTGGCTCTCGCAGCAGGTGATGCGACGCTCGCTGCCGATCTCGCCGCCGCCGCGCATCGCGCTCGTGCGCTGACGCCCCGCTTCCCGCACCCATCCCATGACGAACACCAGGGAATTCGGCCTCGCCGGCATCATCGGCTGGCCGGTCGCGCACTCGCGCTCGCCGGTGCTGCACAACTACTGGCTCGAGGAGCACAAGATCCCGGGGCGCTACGTCCCGCTGCCGGTGCTGCCCGAGCGGCTGCCCGCCGCGCTCGCGGGGCTGGTGGCGCTCGGCTTCCGCGGCTGCAACGTGACGACGCCGCACAAGCAGGCGGTGATGCCGCTGATCCAGCACGTCGACCCGATGGCCGCGCGCATCGGCGCGGTCAACACGATCGTCGTCGAGAAGGACGGGTCGCTGCGCGGCTTCAACAACGACGGCAACGGCTTCGTCCAGAGCCTGCGCGACGAGAAGCCCGACTGGCGCCCCGACGCGGGGCCGATCGCCGTGATCGGCGCGGGCGGCGCGTCGCGCGCGGTGCTCGTCGCGCTCGCGTCGCAGGGGGCGCGCGAAATCCGCCTCGTGAACCGCACCGACGAGAAGGCGAAGGAGCTCGCCGGCGAGCTCGGTGCGCCGATCCACGCCGTGCGCTGGGAGGAGCGCGCCGAGGCGCTGCGCGGCGTCGCGACGCTCGTGAACGCCACGAACCAGGGCTCGGCGGGCAAGCCCGCGCTCGACCTGCCGCTCGACGCGCTGCCGCGCGACGCGATCGTCGGCGACCTGATCTACGTGCCGCCCGAGACGCCGCTGCTCGCCGCGGCGCGCGCGCGCGGCAACCGCACCGTCAACGGTCTCGGCCTCCTGCTCAACCAGGCGCGCCCGGCGTTCCACGCGTGGTTCGGCGTGATGCCGTCGATCACGCCGGGGCTGAAGCGCGCGATCGAGGCCACCTTCTGACGATGGCCGGGCCCGCCGTCCTGCCGATGTTCTCGCTCGCGGGCCGCGTCGCGCTCGTCACCGGCGCGTCGCGCGGCATCGGCTGGGGCGTCGCCGAGGCGCTCGCCGAGGCGGGCGCCAACGTCGTGCTGAACGGCCGCGACGCCGCGACGCTCGGAGAGCGGCAGGCGGCGCTGCGCGGCCGCGGCCTGGCGTGCGACGTCGCCGCGTTCGACGTCACCGACGAGGCGGCGGTCCGCGCGGGCGTGGCGGCCGTCGCGTCGCGTCACGGCCGGCTCGACATCCTGGTCGCCAACGCCGGCATCCACCACAGCGCGCCGCTGGCGCAGACGACGATGGCCGACTGGCGTCGCGTGATGGCGTCGAACCTGGACGCCTGCTTCGCGCTCGCGCGCGAGGCGGCGGCGCCGATGGTCGCGCGCCGTCACGGGCGCATCGTGTTCACCGGCTCGCTCACCGCGATCATGGGTCGCGCCACGATCCACGCGTACGCGGCGTCCAAGGCCGCGCTCGCGAGCCTCGCGCACACGCTCGGCTCGGAGCTGGGCGAGAACGGCGTCACCTGCAACGTGATCGCGCCCGGCTACATCGAGACCGAGCTCAACGCGAGGATGCGCGAGGACCGCGAGACGGTCGAGCGCATCGCGCGGCGCGTCCCGGTCCGCCGCTGGGGCACGCCGCGCGACGTCGCCGGCCTCGCGGTGTTCCTCGCCGGCGACGCGTCCTCGTACGTCAACGGGCAGCAGATCGTCGTCGACGGCGGGCTGTCCATCACGCCCTTTTGAATCGTGACCGACCGGCGCATCATGGCGATCGTCACGGCACGGCCGGCGGTCCTCCGCCGTCCGCGCCCGACGACGATGCCGCTGCCGCCGGCCGGCCCCGCAGCGCAAGGCCACATGCAAGCCCCCACGGAGGAGTCACCATGAAGCGCAGCACCCGTCTTTTCGCCGCGATCGGCTTCGCGCTCGCCGCGGCGCCCGTCCTCGCCCAGCCGATCAAGATCGTCGGCCTGGTCGAGCTGTCCGGCACCGGCGCGACGTCCGGCACGAACTTCGACAACGGCGTGAAGCTCGCCGTCAAGGAGATCAACGCCGCCGGCGGCATCCTCGGCCGGCAGGTGCAATACACGTCGAGCGACACGCAGTCGAACCCGGGCGTCGCGAAGGCGCTCGCGCAGAAGGCCGTCGACGACGGCGCCTACGTCGTGATGGGCCCGGTGTTCTCCGGCTCGATCCTCGTCAGCATGGACGAGACGCGCCGCGCGAGCATCCCGAACTTCACCGGCGGCGAGGCCGCGGCGATCACCGAGAAGGGCAACCCGTTCATCTTCCGCACGTCGTTCACGCAGACGACGGCGATGCCGAAGGTCGCGCGGTACATCAAGACCACCGGCGCGAAGGTCGTCGACATCATGTGGGTCAACAACGACTTCGGCAAGGGCGGCCGCGACATGATCATCAAGGCCCTCGCCGACGAAGGCATCAAGGTCGGCGCCGACATCTCGACCGACCCGGGCCAGGTCGACTTCAGCTCCGCGGTGCTGAAGGCGAAGCAGAGCAACGGCGACGCGCTGTTCGTCTACACGAACGAGGAGGAGTCCGCGCGGGCGCTGCGCGAGCTGCGCAAGCAGGGCTACGCGAAGCCCGTCATCGGCGAGACCGTGCTCACGAGCCAGAAGGTGATCGAGCTCGCGGGCGACGCCGCCAACGGCGCCATCGCGCACGTGGGCCTCACCGCCGACGCCCCGCTGCCGACGATCAAGAAGTTCGACGCGGCGTTCCAGAAGGAATACAACACCCGCTCCGACCACAACGGCCTCAAGGGCTACAGCGGCATGTACTTCGTCAAGGTGATCACCGAGCGCATCGGCAAGCTCGACGGCAAGGCGTTCGCCGCGGCGATGCACGGCGCGAAGATCACGGTCAAGGACAACCCCGGCGTGCTGATGGACGTGACGTTCGACAGCAAGGGCGACCTCGACCGCGAGAGCTTCCTCACCAAGGTCGAGAACGGCAAGCAGGTCGTCGTCCAGACGCTGCCGCCCCTCGGGACGAAGTAGCGCAGCGCGCACCGCCGCGCCGCACCGGGGCGTCCCGCCGCAGGGGACGCCCCGGCCTCCGGCGCCGAGGAGCCCCCATGGGCGACTTCATCCAGCTCATCGTCTCCGGCACCGCCACCGGCGCGATCTACGCGCTCGCGGCGCTGGGCTTCACGCTGCTGTGGCAGGCCGCCGGCGTGATCAACTTCGCGCAGGGCGAGTTCGTGATGCTGCCCGCGTTCGCGATCATCGCGGGCATCGCGCTCGGCATGCCGCTGTGGCTCGCGTTCCTGTTCGCGTGCGTCGCCGCGTCGATCGTGCTCGGCGCGGGATTCAAGTTCGCGATCGTCGACCCGCTGATCCGCCACGGCGTGATCCCGCTCGTGATCGCGACGCTCGGCGTGTCGATCGCCGTCAAGTCGGCGGTGCGCGCCGGGTACAGCGCGGAAGCGCACCCGCTCGCGAGCCCGTTCCCCGCCGGCCAGCTGTCGCTCGGCGGCGTCAACGTGTCCTACGCCGACGTCGGCACGCTGGTCCTCGCCGGCGCGATCGTGATCGGCCTGCAGGCGTTCCTCAACAGGACGGTGACCGGCCGCGCGATGCAGGCGGTCGCCCAGAACACCGACTCGGCTCGCGTGCTCGGCATCAACGTGCGCCGGATGGTGCTCTACGTGTTCCTGATCAACGCGGTGCTCGCGGTCGTCGCGGCGCTGCTCATCACGCCGACCTACCTCGCCAAGTTCGACATGGGCGACTCGATCGGCCAGAAGGCGTTCTTCGCCGCGATCATCGGCGGCTTCAACCAGACGCGGGGCGCGCTCCTGGGCGGCGTGCTGATCGGCGTGCTCGAGAACCTCGTCGGGTTCTACGTGTCGCCCGCGTACAAGGAAGGCGTCGCGCTGGTGCTGTTCCTGCTCGTGATCCTGTTCCGGCCCGAGGGCCTGCTCGGCAAGGCCGAGGAGCGGAAGGTATGAGCGCCGGAACGCGAAACGGTGTGATCCTGGCCGCGATCCTCGTGGGCCTCGCGCTCGTCGCGACGTTCATGAAGCGCAGCGACGTCTACCTGCTGACGCTGACGATGGTCTACCTGATGGCCACCGCCGGCCTCAACCTGACCGTCGGCTACGCGGGGCAGATGTCGCTCGGCCAGGCGGCGTTCTTCGGCATCGGCGCCTACATCGCGGCGACCGCGCTCAAGGCCGGCATGCCGTTCCTGCTCGTCGTGCCGATGGCGGCCGTCGCGTGCTTCGTCGTCGGCCTGGCGCTCGGCTTCCCCGCGCTGCGCGTGCAGCACCACTACCTCGCGTTCGCGACGCTCGGCTTCAACGTGCTGGTCTACCTCGTCTTCCGCAACGAGGAGAAGCTGACCGGCGGCACCTACGGCATCTCGTCGATCCCGCGCCCGACGCTCTTCGGCGTCTCGCTGGAGAACCACCTCCCGTTCTACTGGTTCACGCTCGCGTCGGTCGTCGTGCTCGGCGTCCTGCTGTGGTGGCTGCTGCGGTCGCCCTGGGGACGCGCGTTCGCCGCGCTGCGCGACAACCCGATCCGCGCGGAAAGCCTCGGCGTCAACATCACCGCGTACACGCTGCTCGCGTTCGCGATCGGTGCCGCCTGCGCGGGCATCGGCGGCGTCTACTACGCGTCGCTCGTCGAGTTCATCGAGCCCGGCCCGTTCCATTTCTCGACCTCGCTCATGATGCTGCTCGCGGTGATCGTCGGCGGCTCCGGGCGCTTCTTCGGGCCGGTGGTGGGCACGATCATCGTGATCCTGCTGCCCGAGGTGCTGCGCTCGAGCACGCTCGAGGCGCTCAAGTTCATGCAGAAGTGGTACCTCGTGTTCTTCGGCGTCGCCATCGTCGCGCTGATGGTCTGGCTGCCGGGCGGGCTGCTGTCGGCCGCGGACAAGTTCCGCAAGGCGAAACAGCCATGACCGCGACGCCGCAGTTCCTCGACGTCAAGGACGTCCGCAAGCAGTACGGCGCGATCAAGGCGGTCGACGGCGTGAGCTTCAGCGTCGGCCCCGGCGAGATCGTCGGCGTGATCGGGCCGAACGGCTCGGGCAAGACGACGCTCTTCAACGCGATCCTCGGCCAGATCAAGCCGACCTCGGGCGGCGTCGAGTTCTGCGGCGAGGACATCACCGGCATGTCGCCGCTCGAGCTCTCGCGCCGCGGCGTCGGCCGCACGTTCCAGACGCTGCAGGTGTTCGGCAAGCTCTCGGTGCGCGACAACCTGATCGTCGCCGCGCAGGAGTTCAAGGGCACGCTCCCCGGCCGGCTGCTCGCGAAGCCCGACGCCGGCCTCGGGCACCACGCGGACGAGATGATCGAGCTGTTCCGCCTCAAGCACGTCGCGCACCTGCCGGCGGGCTCGCTCTCGTACGGCCAGCAGAAGCTCATCGACATCGCGATGGCGTTCATGCCCGCGCCGCGGCTCGTGCTGCTCGACGAGCCCTGCGCCGGCGTCAACCCGAGCCTCGTCGACCAGCTGCGAGAGCTGCTCGTGCAGCTCAACCGCACGCAGGGCGGCAGCTTCGTCGTGATCGAGCACAACATGGACTTCATCATGAAGCTGTGTCCGCACGTGATCTGCATGGTCGAGGGCAAGGTGCTCGCCGAGGGACCGCCCGCGAAGGTGCAGGCGAACCCCGCGGTGCTCGAGGCGTACCTGGGGAATTGACGATGCAATCCGAACGAAGCGCGGACCGCGCCCGCCGGGCCGCCCCAAGGGCGCGGCGCCCCCTCCTCCAGGAGGGGGGGTGCGACGCCGCGAAGCGGCTAGCCTGGGGGAGGTGAACCTTGGCCCCCATCATCGAGTTCGACAAGGTCGTCGCCGGCTACTCGCCGTCGCTCACGATCCTGAACGAGACGACGCTCGACGCGCGCAAGGGCGAGATCACGCTGCTGATCGGCCCCAACGGCGCGGGCAAGTCGACGGTCCTGAAGACGCTGTTCGGGATGCTGGTGCCGCGCTCGGGCGAAGTGCGCTTCGAGGGCCGCGTCATCAACGGCAAGTCGCAGCGCGAGCTTCTCGCCGAGGGCATCGCTTTCGTGCCGCAGGGCCGCAACCTGTTCGGCTCGCTGTCGGTGCGCCACAACCTGGAGCTCGGCGGCATCACGCTGCCGCGCGCCGAGCTGCCGGGCCGCATCGAGGAAGTGCTGAACCGCTTCCCGCGCATCCGCGAGCGCATCGACAACCAGGCGTCGACGATGTCGGGCGGCGAGCAGAAGCAGCTCGAGGTCGGCCGCGCGCTCCTGCTGCGCCCGCGCGTGATCCTGATCGACGAGCCCTCGATCGGCCTGTCGCCGAAGCTCGTGCAGGAGGTGATGCAGCTCCTGCGCGGCCTCGCGGACGCCGGCACCACGGTGCTGATGGTCGAGCAGAACGTGCGCACCGCGCTCAAGTACAGCAACCGCGCGCTGGTGCTCGAGATGGGGCGCCTCGCGCTCGACCGGCCCGCATCCGAGCTCCTGGGCGATCCGAACCTCAATCGCCTGTTCCTCGGCGGGCACGCTCCGGCGAAGGCGGTCCAATGAACCGTTCCATCGGACTCGCGGCGCTGACCGCGCTCGAGCTCGCGCCGCCCGACCTCGTGTCGACGGCGGCCGCGGCGGGCTACTCGCACGTCGGCCTGCGGCTCCTCCCGGCGACGCCGACCGAGACGCGGCACCCGATGGTCGGCGACACGCCGATGGTGCGCGAGACGCGCGCGCGCCTCGACGCGACCGGCGTCCAGGTGCTCGACGTCGAGATCTTCCGGCTCAAGCCCGACACCGACGTCGACGCCGACTATCGCGCGGCGATCGAGACCGGCGCATGGCTCGGCGCCAAGCACATGCTGGTGGCCGGCAACGACCCCGACGAGTCGCGCCTCGCCGACCGCTTCGCGCAGATCTGCGACCTCGCGTCGCGCTACGGCATCGCGGCGAGCCTCGAGTTCATGCCCTGGACCGACGCAAAGGACCTCGCGCAGGCCGCGCGCATCGTCGAGCGCGCGGGCCGCGCGAACGGCGGCATCCTGATCGACGCGTTCCATCTCTCGCGCTCGAAGAGCCGCATCGACGACATCGCCCGCATCCCGGCGTCGCGGTTCCGCTACGCGCAGTTGTGCGACGTGCCCGCGGCGATCCCGCCCACGATGGAGGCGATCCTCGCCGAAGCGCGGGCCGAGCGCCGCTTTCCCGGTGACGGCGAGCTCGATCTCGTCGGGCTCATTCGCGCGCTGCCGCCGGGCCTCCCGCTGTCGCTCGAGGTGCCGACGCTCGAGCTCGCGAAGACGGTCCCCGCGCTCGAGCGAGCGAAGCGCGCACTTGCCGGCGCGCGGCGAGTGCTCGAGCGCGCCGAGGTCCGCGGCGCCCCGGCGGCTCGCGACGCGGTCGCGTCGCAGCGCTAGCGTCGCGCCGGAGCGCGTCGGCGCGATCGTTGCAGAGGCACGGCAAACGGCCGGCACGAGCCGCGGCGCGAAGCGCCTTCCGTCGAGTCGCGAACGAGACGCAAGGCGTCCTCGCGACCCAGCAACGCGGCATTGACATCCCTCCGGCGTCGGACGATGCTTGGTCATCCAGGTTCTCCGCCGCCTCGCGCGGAAATCGGAAAGGGACGCGATGCGGCCAACGCCGATCCTGCTGCTCGTCGCGGCCGCGGCCATCGCCGCGATCCCGGCCCGTGCGCGCGGAGACGGCGCGCCCGGCGCGGCACCCGGCGATGCCACGATCACGTGCGAGCAGATCGCCGCGGAGCTCTCGCCCTACGTCCAGCAGCTCGCGCCGATCGGCATCGCTCTCGGGGATACGTCGAAGGACGTCGTCGACCGCGGCAAGCAGCGGATCGCCGAGGAGACGCCCGCGGTCGTCGCCGCCACGATCGCGGCGACCGCGTCGCATGCCGATCCCACCGGCGTCGCTTCACGGGCGGTCGGGCAGGCCGAGGCGGCGCATCAGCGCGAAGTGTGGCAGCGCTCGCTCGCCGAGGACAAGCCGCTGAACGACAAGTACGCCGCCCAGGCGGGACAGCTCGTGGAACAGGCGCAGTCGATGCAGTCGAACGCGCGCCTGCAGCGCCTGATGCAGCTCGTGCAGGAGAAGCACTGCGACGGGCGGGCTTCGGACTAGCGCCGAACACGTTCGCCGCGATTCGCGGCGGCGCGCGCGGGGACCCGTGGACGACGCCCGGATCAGCCGCGGATCAGCGTGTCCGCGTGCGGCTCGAGCCGGTCGCGGCGCGAGAGCGACGGGAACATGCGCATCCAGAGCGCGACGACGACGAGCGTCCCGACGCCGCCGACGACCGTCGCCGCCACCGGCCCGAGCCACTCGGCGACCGTGCCGGCGCGGAATTCGCCCAGCTCGTTCGACGCGCCGATGAACACGCTGCTGACCGCGCTCACGCGGCCGCGCATCTCGTCGGGCGTCTCGAGCTGCACCAGCGACTGGCGGATCACGACGTTCACCATGTCCGCCCCGCCGCCCACCGCGAGCGCGACGACGGAGAGCACGAGGTCCTGCGAGAGCCCGAAGACGACGATCGACGCGCCGTAGAGCGCGATCGTCGCGAACATGCGACGTCCGACGTGGCGCTCGATCGGCCGGCGCGCGAGCACGACCGCGACCGCCAGCGCACCCACCGCGGGCGCGGCGCGCAGGAAGCCGAGGCCCCAAGGGCCGGTCGCGAGCACGTCCTTCGCGTACATCGGCAACAGCGCCGTCGCGCCGCCGAGCAGCACCGCGAACAGGTCGAGCGACACCGCGCCCAGCACCTGCTTGCGGCGCCAGATGAACGCGAGGCCGTCCAGCACCGATTTCAGCGTGGAGCCGCCGGCGCTCCGTGCCGTGCGCAGAGGGCGGATCGTCGCGATCGATGCCACCGCGATCGCGAGCAGCGCGAAGCACAGGCCGTAGACCGCCGCCGGCCCGATCGCGTAGACGAAGCCGCCCAGCACCGGGCCGCCGATCACCGCGATCTTGAGCACCGACGAGCTCGTCGCGAGCGCACGGGGCAGCGCGGCCGCCCCGACGATCGCGGGCACCATCGCCTGCTGCGACGGCATCTGCAGCGCGCGCGCGACGCCGAGCACCACGCAGGCGGCGTAGATCAGCTCGCGCCCGATCCAGCCGTGCTGCGTGCCCCAGCCGAGCGCGAGCGCGACCACCGCCTGCAGCGCGAGCGCCGCGGCGAGCACCCGGCGGCGGTCGGTGCGGTCGACAAGGTGCCCGGCGGGCAGCGTCAGCAGGAGGGCGGGCAGGAACTGCATGAGCCCGACCATCCCGAGGTCGAAGGCGCGGCCGGTGAGGTCGTACATCTGCCAGGCCAGCGCGACCATCAGCATCTGGTTCGCGGTCGTGCCGAACAGCCTCGTGACGAGGTAGCGGCGGAAATCGGGCGTGAACGGCGAGGAGCGCATCTTCCAGCCGCTCACTCGAGCATCGGGCGAGGCCGCGTCCGCATGCTTCGACTCTAGCATGGGCGCGCGATTGCGCCGCCCTCGCGCCCCCTGCTAACGTATCGGTCCCGCGCGAGACGATGCGCGCCGCGCCATGATCGACAAGACCGTCGCCTCGCCTGAATCCGCCGTCGCCGGCATCGCCGACGGATCGACGGTGCTCGTCGGCGGGTTCGGCCCGTCGGGCGTGCCCGAGGCGCTCATCGACGCGCTGCTCGCGCAGGGCGCGCGCGAGCTGACGATCGTCAGCAACCATGCGGGCAACGGCGACACCGGGCTCGCGGCGCTGCTCGCCGCCGGCCGGGTCCGCCGCATCGTGTGCTCGTATCCGCGCCACAAGGATTCGCACGTGTTCGAGCGCCTCTGGCGCGCGGGCCAGATCGAGCTCGAGCTCGTGCCGCAGGGAACGCTCGCCGAGCGCCTGCGCGCGGCCGGCGCCGGCATCCCGGCGTTCTACACGCCCACCGCCTACGGCACGGCGCTCGCGCAAGGCAAGGAGACGCGCGTGATCGATGGGCGGCCCTGCGTGCTCGAGCGCGCGCTGCCCGGCGACGTCGCGCTCGTGTGCGCGGAGCGCGGCGACCGCTGGGGCAACCTCGTCTACCGCAAGGCCGCGCGCAACTTCGGGCCGGTGATGGCGGCGGCGGCGCGCCTCACGATCGCGCAGGTGCGCGAGATCGTGCCGCTCGGCGCGCTCGATCCCGAGGCGATCGTGACGCCGGGCGTCTACGTCGGCCGCGTCTGGCGGCCCCCGGCGACGCCGCGGCGCGCGGCGGCGTGACGCGATGACGAGCGCCCGCTGGTCGCACGACGCGATGGCCGCGATGATCGCGCGCGACATTCCCGGCGGCGCGGTCGTCAATCTCGGCATCGGCCTGCCGACGATGGTCGGCGCGCATTTCGGCGCCGCGCGCGAGGTGATCCTGCAGAGCGAGAACGGCCTGATCGGCATGGGCCCGCCGGCGGCGGCAGGCCAGGAGGATGCCGACCTCATCAACGCGAGCCGCGTGCCTGTGACGCTGCTGCCCGGCGGCGCGTACGTCCACCACGCCGACTCCTTCGCGCTGATCCGCGGCGGGCACCTCGACTACTGCGTGCTCGGCGCCTTCCAGGTGTCGGTCGCCGGCGACCTCGCGAACTGGCACACCGGCGCCGCCGACGCGATCCCCGCGGTGGGCGGCGCCATGGATCTCGCGGCCGGCGCGAAGCACGTGTTCGTGATGATGGAGCACCGGACGAAATCGGGCGAGAGCAAGCTCGTCGAGCGGCTCACCTACCCGCCGACCGCGCTGGCGTGCGTCGATCGCGTCTACACCGACCTCGCGGTCGTCGACATCGGGCCGAGCGGTCTCGTCGTGCGCGAGATCGTCGACGGGCTCGCTTTCGACGAGCTCGCGAAGCTCTCAGGCGTTCCGATGACGGATGGAAGGGCGCCTGGCTGAGGCCCGCGAACGCATTGTGATGTCCCCGCCGAATTCATCGTCGAGTGTCGTTCGCCCGCGGCGATCGCAAGCGCGCGTCGTCGATCCCCATAGGATGCGTTGGGTCCCTCGCAGACGCAGCGACGCCGCGACCCCCAGGAGCCCGATATGACCGAAGCGTTTCTCTGCGACGCGATCCGCACGCCGTTCGGCCGCTACGGCGGCGCGCTCGCGGCGGTGCGCACCGACGACCTCGCCGCCGCGCCGATCCGGGCGCTCGTCGAGCGCAACGCCCGCGTGGACTGGGAGGCGGTCGACGACGTCGTCTACGGCTGCGCGAACCAGGCCGGCGAGGACAACCGCAACGTCGCGCGCATGGCGCTGCTGCTGGCGGGGCTGCCGCACTCGGTGGGCGGCACGACGGTGAACCGGCTGTGCGGCTCGAGCCTCGACGCGATCGCGATCGCCGCGCGCGCGATCAAGGCCGGCGAGCAGTCGCTGGTGATCGCCGGCGGCGTCGAGAGCATGTCGCGCGCGCCGTTCGTGCAGGGCAAGGCGACCGAGGCCTATTCGCGCGCCGCGAAGCTCGAGGACACGACGATCGGCTGGCGCTTCGTCAACCCGCTGATGAAGGCGCGCTACGGGATCGACTCGATGCCCGAGACCGCCGAGAACGTCGCCGCCGAGTTCGGCGTCTCGCGCGCCGACCAGGACGCGTTCGCGCAGCGGTCCCAGCAGCGCGCGTCGGACGCGATCGCCGCCGGCCGGCTGGGCGAGGAGATCGTCGCGGTGAGCGTTCCCTCGCGCAAGGGCGGTCCGGTCGTCGTCGACCGCGACGAGCATCCGCGCGCGACGACGCTCGAGGCGCTCGCGAAGCTCAGGGGCGTCGTGCGCCCCGACGGCACCGTCACCGCGGGCAACGCGTCGGGCGTGAACGACGGCGCATGCGCGACGATCGTCGCGTCGGAAGCGGCCGCGCGGAAGCACGGGTTCACGCCGCGCGCGCGCATCGTCGCCGCCGCGGTCGCCGGCGTGCCGCCGCGCATCATGGGGATCGGCCCCGCACCCGCGACGAAGAAGCTCCTCGCGCTGGCGAAGCTCGGCGTGCGCGACCTCGACCTCGTCGAATTGAACGAGGCTTTCGCCGCGCAGGCGCTCGCGGTGATGCGGGAGCTCGGCCTGCCCGACGACGCCGCGCACGTGAACCCGAACGGCGGCGCGATCGCGCTCGGCCACCCGCTCGGCGCGTCGGGCGCGCGCCTCGCCACGACTGCCAGCTACGAGCTCGCGCGCCGCAAGGGCCGCTATGCGCTGTGCACGATGTGCATCGGCGTCGGCCAGGGCATCGCGATGCTGCTCGAGCGCGTCTGACTTCCCCTCCCGCGACGACCCCATGCCCCGACCCCGCGTCCTCCTCGGCCTGATCGGCGCGAGCATCCAGAAGTCCCTGTCGCCGGCGATGCACGAGGCCGAGGGCGACGCGCACGGCCTGCGCATCCAGTACCGGCTGTTCGACACGGACGCGATGGGGGCGGGCGACGACGTGCTGCCCCGCGTGCTCGACGCCGCGCGGCTGCTCGGCTTCGCCGGCATCAACGTCACCTTCCCGTTCAAGCAGGCCGTCCTGCCGCTACTCGACGGCCTGTCGGACGACGCGCGCGCGATGCACGCGGTCAACACCGTCGTGTTCCGCGACGGCCGCGCGACCGGGTACAACACCGACGCGACCGGCTTCGCGTGGGGATTCCGCCACGGGCTGTCCGGCGCGGCGACCGAGCGCGTCGTGCTGGTCGGCGCCGGCGGCGCGGGCTCGGCGGTGGCGCACGCGATGCTGGGGCTCGGCACGCGCGAGCTCCGCATCGTCGACCAGGAGCCCGCGCGCGCGGAGCAGCTCGCGCAGGGCGCGAGGGCGCGGTTCGGGGACCGACGCGTCGTCGCCGCGACGAGCGCCGCCGACGCGATCGAGGGCGCGTCCGGCGTCATCAATGCGACGCCGATCGGCATGACGAAGCTGCCCGGGACCCCGTTCGACCCGGCGCTGCTGCACGCCTCGCAATGGGTCGCGGACTGCGTCTACCGGCCGATGGACACCGCGCTGCTCGTCGCGGCGCGCGCGCGCGGCTGCCGTACGCTCGATGGCGGCGGCATGAACATCGGACAGGCGGTCGACGCGTTCCGTCTCTTCACCGGCCTCGAGCCGGACGCTGCGCGCATGCAGCGCAAGTTCGCCGAGCTGATCGCGGCGGAGCGCGAGTCGCAATAGCGCGCCGCCGGGGGGCGGCGCACAATGCCGTCATGGCGACGCCGGGCTCCGACGTTCCCGAGGGCCTGCTCCGCGCGCGCTTCGACGACGCGGAGGCGCCCGCGCCGACGCGCGAGGAAATCGACTGGTTCTCGGCGCGGCTCCCGCGCGACGCGGGCAACGCGCTCGACCCGATGTGCGGCTCGGGCCGCATGCTCGTCCCGCTCGTCGCGCGCGGCCACGCGATGCAGGGCGCCGACGCCTCGCCCGCGTCGCTCGCGATCGCCGAAGCGCGACTCGCGGCGGCGGGGAACGCGGCCACGCTTTACCGGCAGGATCTCGCCGCGCTCAACCTGCCCACGCGCTACGGCGCGGCGATCCTCGCCGGAGGCGCGTTCCAGCGCATCGCCGACCCGAGGCTCGCGCTCGCGGCGCTCGAGCGGCTGCGCGCGCACCTGGTCGATCCCGCGATCCTGCTCCTCGGCGCGCGCCTGCCGGACTACGCGGGCCGGCGGCCGGGCGCGCCGCTCGTCGAGCTGCGCAGCGTCTCGCTGCCGGACGGCTCGCAGATCCGCATGCGCTCGGAGACCTCGATCGACGCCGACGCGAAGCTCGCGCGCACCGACGCGCGCTACACGCACCGGCGCGGCGCGCAGTCGCTGGGCGAGGAGCACGCCCGGCGCTCGATCACCTGGTACGACGCGGACGAGCTCGCGGCGATGGTCGCGCGCGCGGGATGGCGCGAGGTCGCCGTCGAGCGGCCCGCGTGGTGCGAAGGCGGAGCGTCGTTCGTCCTCGTCGCGCGCGGCTAGGGCGCCGTGGGTCGGGCGCGAAGGCGTCGGGCTGGTATGGGAGCCAGGCTTGCGCCCAACGCGGAATGCCGGCGCTACCAGCTCCCCGACGCGCCGCCGCCGCCCGAGCTGCCGCCGCCGCCGGAGAATCCGCCGCCGCCCGACGACGAGTACCCGCCGCCCGACGAGCTCCCGCCGCTCGACAAGACGAAGCCGCCGATCGACGTCGAGCCCTTCGACTTCATCTCCTTCGCGGCCTTCACGTACCAATCCTGCCGCGACAGGATGAGCTTCGCGATCGGGTAGCCGACCACGTAGATCGCGAGCAGCACCAGCGCGCCCTTCACCCCGACGACGATCATCGGGAACATCGCCCAGAACGGGATCAGGAACACGTAGAGGAACCAGCCGACGCCGGGCGTCAGCACGCCGATCACCGTGAACAGCCCGATGATGCCGAAGATGAACGCCCCGAGCAGGATGCGCATCGGCCAGGGCGGCAGCTGCGACTCGACGTCGGCCATGAAGCCCTTCGACCCCGACGACGAGGACGACGACGCGCCGCCCGACCCCCAGTCGCCCTTGCCCTCGAGCGTCTGCACGATCGCCTCGACGCCCGCGATCACGCCGCCGTCGAAGTCGCCGCCCTTGAACTTCGGCGTCATCGCCTCGCGGATGATGCGCGCCGACGCCGCGTCGGTGAGCGAGCCCTCGAGCCCGTAGCCCACCTCGATGCGCATCTTGCGCTCGGACGGCGCGACGATCACCACGAGCACGCCGTTGTCCTGCCCTTTCTTCCCGAGCTTCCAGGCCTCGAACACCTTCGTCGCGAAGCCCTCGATGCTCTCGCCGTCGAGCGACTTCATCGTGAGCACCGCGATCTGGTCGCCGGTCGCCGCCTCGCGCGCCGCGGACAGCTGCGAGATCTTCTCCTTCGCGCCCGCCGACAGGATGCCCGCCTCGTCGACGACGCGGCCGGTGAGGTAGGGGACGTCGGCCGCGAACGCGAGCGACGCGGCCAGCATCCACGCGAGCGCGGCGATCGCCCTCATTCCTTCGCCTCCCCTTCCTCGATCGTCGCGTCGGGCAGCTCGTTCGCGACCGAACCGTCGCCCACGAAGCCTCGCTGCTCGAGCAGCTTGTCCAGCGCGTCCACGCCCGCGAGCAGCGCGTCGTGCGGTCGGCCGTCCCGCAGCGCCGGCACCATCGGCGGGATCACGCTGCCCCAGTCCGCGGCCGCGACGCGGCCGTCGAAGCCGATGTCCGCGATCACCTCGACGCGATGCTCGAACTTCGACACGAGGATCAGGATGCCCAGGCGCCTGCGGGTGCGGAAGAGCTGGCGCTCGAGGAAGAACGCCTGCGCGTACTGGCGCACCTCGGTCTCGGCGCGGTGGCGCGACAGGAACAGGCGCGCGAACGGCGGGACGAAGATCGCGGCGAGCGCCACGCCCGCGCCGGCCAGCATGACCGTCGCCAGCGCGATCAGCAACGTCGTCGACGTCGCCCAGTCGGGGCGCAGCAGGTCGCCGATCGCGAGCACGAGCGCGGCGACCGACGCGGCGAGCGAGCCGGCGCGCCACGGCAGCTCCATGTAGACGTCGGCCTTCGCGATCGACGCGGTCACGACCTCGACGCCGCGTGCGCGCTCGAGCGCGGCGACGCGCGCGGCGATCGGCGCTGCGCCGTTATCGTTCATCGCGAAGGACGACTCGCGCGTGGAGCGGCGCCGTCCGAACGCACGCCCGACGCATGCGCTCGCGGGCGTCCGCCCGAACGCCGCGTCGGGCATCGATGCATCGCGCGAAGGTCATGGGCGCGCAAGGTCGAGTCGATAGTAGACGACGTCGTCGATCGGGTTGCGGTAGTACGGCGCGCAGCGGACGAAGCCCAGGCTTTCGTAGAGCGCCCGCGCCTCGGCCATGCGCTCGAGCGTGTCGAGGCAGAGCGTACGGTACCCGATCGATCGCGCGGCGTCGACGATCGCGGCGCCGAGCGCGCGCCCGGTTCCGGTTCCCCGGGCGCGAGGCTGGACGTAGAGGCGCTTCACCTCGCCGACCGGCGGGACGAACGCCGGGCCGCCGCCCTCGAGCGCGATCGGCCGCAGCGCGATGCAGCCGACCGCGTCTCCCGGCGGGCCCGCGAGGAACAGGCGTCCCTCCGGCGGCGCGTACTTGCCGGGCAGCGTCGCGAGCTCCTCGTCGATGCCCTGGAAGCACAGGTCGATGCCGAGCCACGCGGCGTACTCCTCGATGAGCGATCGCGCGAGCGCCATGTCGCGCGCGCCGGCCGCGAGCCGCAGCGGATGCGCGCGGCCGCTCAATCGCGCGCGAACAGAGGCTCGAGCCAGGCGCGCGGCAGCAAGGTCGCGAGCCGCGCCTTCGTGTGGCCCGGCAGGATCACTTCGCAGTCGAGGTTGCGCCGGTCGATCTGGACGATCAGCTCGCGGCACCGCCCGCAGGGCGCCAGCACGCCCTCGTCGTCGATCGCGACGATGCGCCGGATCGCCGTCTCGCGCGACTTCAGCATCTCGGCGACCGCGGCGTGCTCGGCGCAGGTGCCGATGCCGCAGGCGAGGTCGAGGTTGATGCCGGTGTAGATGCGCCCGGTCGCCGTCTCGAGGGCGGCGGCCACGCCGCCGGCGGTGATCGACGGCTTCACCAGCGCGAACTTGCCGAGGATGCGCCGCGCTTCGGCGACGAGCGCGTCTTCGGTGATGCGGGGGGCGTCGCGGTTCATCGGGCCCTGGCTCGCGTGAAGGGCCGGACAGGCTACGCTTCCGGACGACGCGCGTCTACCCGCATCGCGACCGTCCGCCGGACTACCGGGGTCCGACCCCCAGGCCAGGGTTTGCGGTCGCAGTTGCCGACCTTGAGGTCGACGCCCGGATAGGCCGGCTGCAGCTCGCGCATGCGCGAGACGACGCTCGACGGCGGGTCGCGGACGACCAGCACGGTCAGCGATGCCGGCTGCGCGCGCTGCGTCGTCGTCGGCACCGCCACGCCGAGCCGCGCGAGCTCGCTCGCGTAGGCGTTCGCCGCGTCCTCGGTGCGGAACGCGCCGATCGCGACCGTGTAGCGGCCGCCGCCCGCGTCGACGACCGCGACGTCGCGCAGGTTCTGCGCGCGCAGCTCGCCCGCGCGCCGGTCGGCGGCCGCGCGATTCGCGTAGGGCGCGAGCGTCGCCGACCACAGGCCCGGCACGTCGACGCGCTTCTGCGTCGTGAGCTTCGCGATGCCGAGCGGATCGAGGTCGGCCAGCACCTTCGCGCGCTCGGCGTCGTTGAACGGGCCCCACTCGACGCACACGTCGGCGAGCGCGGCGACCTTCGCGGGGCCGAGCGCCGCGACCTCCTGCGGCGTCAGGAGCTTGATCTTGTCGGGCTGCACCTGCTCGGCGAGCCGCACCGCCTCGCCGCCGGAGCCGCCGTCGAGGCGCGTGTACGCGAACAGCGTGAGGTTCGCGAGGAGCAGCAGGACGAGGACGGTTCGCATCGATTCCGGGGTCGGAGCGTCAGGCCTCCGCGAGCGCCAGCGCGCCTTCGAGCACGAGATTATCCACGAGGTCCACCGGCGGGGCGAGGCGGCGCACGATCTCGCTCGCCGCGCCGCCGGTGACGAAGCAGCGCACGGGCTCGCCGCCTCGGCGCAGCCGCTCGCGCACCTGCTCGATCGCGCCGACCGCCGCGGCCATCACGCCGGTCGCGACCGCGTCGGCGTTGCTCGTCGGGAAGTCGCTCCATTGGCCGCGCGTCGCGCGCCAGGCGGGCGAGACCTCGCCCAGCGACTTCAGCATCGCGGACAGGCCGGGCAGCGCGAGACCGCCGCGGAACACGCCGTCGGCGTCCAGCGCGTCGACCGTGATCAGCGTGCCCGCGCCGATCACGACGCAGGCCGCCGGCGGCGCCTCGCCGGCGAGGATGCGCGCGCGCGCCGCGACGAGCGACGTCCAGCGCGCGGGCGACAGCGAAGCGGGCTCCTCGTAGCGGTTCGTCACGCCGGCTGCCTGCGCGACCGGCACGATCCACTTCATCGGCACGCGCCAGCGCGCGAGCTGCGCCTCGACGCGCACGCGCTGCGCCTCGCCCGCCGCGTTCACGCCGAGCGCGCGCCGCGGGCGCGCGAGGTTCTGCCATTCGCGCAGCACCAGCGTGCCGATCTCGGCGTTGCCCACGACGCCCTGCGCGATCCAGCCGCGGGGACCGTGCAGCCCCCACTTCATGCGGGATCCGCCGATGTGGACGACGAGGATCATGGATGGGGTCAGAGCCGTAATACGGGCGATCGCGCGAGTTCGTCTCTGACCCTACGCGCGGCGGAGCGAGAGCTCGCCGGAGAGGAAGCGCGAGCGGCGCGGGCCGTCGGCGAGCACGAGCGCGCCGCTGGCGTCGACGCCGGCGACCGTGCCCTTCACCGCGCCGCCGTCGGGCAGCACGAGCTTCACCGGCTTGCCCTGGTAGGCGTGGCGCTGCTGCCACTCGGCCGCGATCGGCGCGAAGCCGTGCTCCGCGTACGCCGAGAGCATCGCGGCGACTTCCGCGATCAGGCGTGCGAGCACGCGGTTGCGGTCGACGGCCTTCGCGCCGCGGCCCGCGACCGTCTGCAGGTCGGTGACCGGCTGCGGAATCTCGCGGCGCACTTCGCGCGGCATGCGCACGTTGACGCCGACGCCCACGACGACCGTCGAGGGGCCGAGCGCGTCGCCGTTCACTTCGATCAGGATGCCGCCGAGCTTGTGGTGACGGAAGACGAGGTCGTTCGGCCACTTGAGCTCGATGCCGTCGAAGCCTTCCTTCTCGAGCGCGCGCGCGACGGCGACGCCCGCGGCGAGCGACAGGCCCGCGAGGAAGCCCGCGCCCTGCTCGAAGCGCCAGCCGATCGAGAACGTGATCGAGCCGCCGGCGACCGCGGTCCACGCGCGCCCGTGGCGCCCGCGTCCCGACGTCTGCCATTCGGCGGCGAGCACGGCGCCGTGGATGTCGCGGCGGGGCGCGCGGCGAAGGAGCTCGCTCGAGGTCGAATCCATCTGGTCCGAGACCTCGATCTGCAGCGCGGGCGGCGTCGGGTCGATGACCGGACGGTCGGCGGCGTTGAGCGCGAGATCTTCCTCGACCGGCGCCTGCGGCTTGGGCGCGGGCGTGCCGGGCTTCGCGACCTTCGCGCCGAAGTCGACGAGCATCGCGCGCACGGCGTTCGCGTCGAGGAAATCGGGCGCGGCCTTGAGTCGGTAGCCCAGGCCGCGCACCCGCTCGAGCGACAGGCCGGCGGTCTCGGCCTGGCGCAGCAGCTGCGACACCCGGGCGCGCGTCAACCCCACCTTCGCGGCGAGGTCCTCGCCCGAGTGGAAATCGCCGTCCGAAAGCTGGCGCAGCAGCGTGAAACTGAGCGGAGTGAGCACTAACCTTCCTCGTCCCGCAGCAAAGCCTTGAAGTGTAACAAAAAGGGGCGGATTTCGCACCCCCCCGGCGCGGGCGCCTTGTCCATGTGGGGACCGGGCCGCCCCACGCAAGGGCGAACCGGGGGTTTGCCCCGATTGGAGCGTGCTGCGCCGCCGAAATTCCATGGGTTGGGCGAGGAATCCGCAAGCCGCCTGGGGGAAAGCCGGGTGCCCGGCGCCCCGAGCGGTGCCAGCATGAGCGCGATGAAACAAATGCGACCGAGCCGTTCGGCACGGACGCCCGCCGGGCATTGTTAGCGGACCGAGCCGCCCGGCGACGAAACGAGGGGCTTCGCGCCGACCCGGCATCGCGGACGGGACCGGCGCCCGCCAACGCGCGATGCCAGCAAGTGGAGATCGAGATGAACCACCTGAACCGCTACGTGATCGAGCGCGACCTGCCCGGCGCCGGCAAGCTCTCGCCCGCGCAGTTGAAGGACGTCGCGACCAAGTCCTGCGACGTCCTGCGCAAGATGGGCCCCACGATCCAGTGGGTCCAGAGCTACGTGACCGGCGACAAGATCTACTGCGTCTACCTCGCCGAGAACGAGGCCCAGATCCGCGAGCACGCCCAGAAGGGCGGCTTCCCGGCGAACCGCGTTTCGCAGGTCGCCAACGTCATCGATCCGACGACGGCCAGCTGACGCCTCACGGCCGGAAGGCCGGGCTTCGCGCGTCGGGCTGAAGCCCGACCCACGGGACGCCTCGCCCCGGCGCGTGGGTCGGGCTTCGGCCGGCAGCTGCTCCGCGCGACGCGATCGCGCCGCGCCGCGTCGGGCGGACCCGCGCCGGATCTGGTCGAGCTCGATCGATTCGAACAGCGCGCGGAAATTGCCCTCGCCGAAGCCCTCGTTGCCCTTCCGCTGGATGATCTCGAAGAAGATCGGCCCGATCGCGTTCTTCGTGAAGATCTGCAGCAGCATCTCGTCCTTCGCGGGCGCGCCATCCAGCAGGATGTTGTTGCGCCGCAACCGCGCCGTGTCTTCCTTGTGCCCCGGCAACCGCGTCGCTAGCTGTTCGTAGTAGGTGTCGAGCGTCTCCTGGAACGCGACGCCGCGCTCGCGCAGCTTCTCGACCGTCGCGTGGATGTCGCCCGTCGCGAGCGCGACGTGCTGGATGCCCTCGCCGCGGTAGTCGATCAGGTACTCCTGGATCTGGCTCTTGTCGTCGGACGACTCGTTGATCGGGATGCGGATCTTCCCGCAGGGGCTCGTCATCGCCTTCGACTTCAAGCCTGTGAGCTTGCCCTCGATGTCGAAGTAGCGCACCTCGCGGAAGTTGAACAGGCGCTCGTAGAAGTTCGCCCATTCCTCCATGCGGCCACGGTGCACGTTGTGCGTCAGGTGGTCGATCGACGCGAGCCCCGCGCCCTTCGGGTGCTGCTCGACGCCGGGCAGCGGCACGAAGTCGATGTCGTAGATCGACACGCCGCGCCCGTCGCGCTCGTAGCGGTCGACGAGGTAGATCAGCGAATCGCCGATCCCCTTGATCGCCGGGATCGCGAGCTCCATCGGGCCGGGATGCGCCTCGACGCCCCACGCGCCGTTCGCGACGCAGCTCTTGTACGCCTTCGCCGCGTCCTCGACGCGGAACGCGATCGCGCAGATCGACGGCCCGTGCACGCGCGCGAACGACTGCGCGAACGACGCCGGCTCCGCGTTGACGATGAAGTTGACGCCGCCCTGGCGATAAAGCAGCACGTTCTTGCTGCGATGCTTCGCGACCGCGACGAAGCCCATGCGCTCGAACAGCGCGCCGAGCGCCGCCGGGTCCGGCGCCGCGTACTCGATGAACTCGAACCCGTCGGTGCCGAGCGGGTTGTCCCAGAGGTCGGTCATGGGGTCAGATCCCGGCGCAGCAGGCTCGACCCCGGCCTGGTGGAACGTCGTGACTGCGACGCGATTTGCCATCGCTGTCTCGCTCTCCGCGATGCGGGAGAGGTCGGTAACGGGCGTACGGGCGGGGGAAAGCGGTAGACGCGTGTTTCCGGTCTATCGGCCTTGCCACGCGTAGTCCGACATCCCGAAACCCGAATCGACTGGTTTCCTGCCCGGCGCAAAGGGGGGCAGGCATTGATTTTCGGTCGCGTAGATCGCGTGAGCGGAAGGGTCGGCCGGAAAGTCGAGTCTGACCCCACTTTCCCTTTCTATCCATTTGCGCGGACCCGGATCTCGACGCGTGCGCCGACCGCCAGCGCATATTTCTCGATCGTGTCTATCCAGCGTCGGCCTCGCATAGCGGCCGCTCTCGAGGCGCGATATCGCGCTCTTCGTCGTCAGCATCCGCGTCGCGACGTCGTTCTGCGTCATGCCGGCGGTCCGGGCGGCGACGAGGTCGGTCACCAGCGTCTGCAGCGTGCGATCCGCGAGCAGGGCACGTCGTCACTTGCGGCTGCGGCGCGCGTGCGACAGCGCTGCCAACGTGCTGGCCAGCATCGGGGAGAGGTCGGCCACGGGGACTCCCGGCGAGGGTGGTTCGCATAAATGCTAACCGGCACCTCGGACATGGCGATCGGCCTTTTCGGATGAAGCAGCAGCCGGTACGGCCCTCGACGCGGCAAAAGCTCGGCACCACCGCCTCCTTCCGCACATTCGCCGACACTCGCGGTCGGGCGATGGCCGTCCGCGGGAAATGTCCATGGAGGCACCGCACGACCTGCCTCGGCCAGTTCAGCAACCTCCGTTCGCGCCAGGACATACGCGGCGACATGGCGGTTATCGAACGCGTGCGGTTGCATATGCTAGCCACCTGCCTTCAGGGGATCCCCCGACGAAGAGGACAGCGAGCGTGCGCAGCGCTGCCTGCGCCGGGCATGGGGAAACGTGGATCGCCTCAGCCGGCCGACCAGGGTGTGGGGTCAGAATTTCGGTCCAAACGGCATGCAAGTCTGACCACAGAGATTTCCAGCTTGCGCACGAACTACATCCTGATCGACCTCGAAAACGTACGGCCCGACGCGGTCGGCGCTGCTCGGACTGGAGCCATTCAAGGTCATCGTGTTTGTGGGCGCGTCGGAAGTCGACGAGGACGCGACGGGCGATGTCGCCTCGATGGCGATCGGTCGCTTGCCGCTCGACGAAGCTCCGCCGGCCATGGGCGCAGACACGATGCCCAAGGCTTCGCGCGCGGCGATGCGCGCGTCCGGAATGCGCGACGAAGCTACTCGAGCCTCCGGAACGCCATCTCCCAATTCACTTCCCAGGTCTTCCCTCCGTCCTCGGAGAACGCCTGCTCCCACCGCGCCGACGCCGGCGTGACGTGCGACCAGGTGAACCGCACCTTGATCGGCTTCCCGCGGAATTCCTCGTCCGCGTAGAACGTCCCGACGCCTTCGCGGAAGCCGCCGCGCACCGGTGGGTCGAGCGGGCCGAGCGGCATGCGGCCGTCGAGCCACCAGATCGACCACTGGTTCGTCTTCGCGTCGAAGGCGCGCATGCTCACCGCGTGGTAGTGGCCGTCCGGAAGGTCGACCACGTTGTCGTCGACGAGCGCCGCGCCGCCCATCACCTTCCACGATTTCGACGAGCCTTCGAACTCGGTCCACTCGGTGCAGCCCGCCAGGCGCTCGTTCAGTCGGCGATGGTGGATCGTCCATTCGCCGACGAGGAAGTCGAAGTCGTGCAGGCCTGCGACAGCGGCTTCTGCGTGCATGGTCGTGTCTCCTTCGGGTTGGAACAGGGGTTGGCCGAGCGCGACGCCGATCGCGAAGGCGGCGACGAGCACAGGCACGGCTTGAAGCGCGAGATGGCCGATCGCGAGGAGCGTCGGCCCGGAGGCCGACCCACAGTCGGCTCCCGATGGCGGCGCCGTCGGGCTGAAGACGGATCCGCAAGGGATCGGGCCAAGCGTCCGGCTGAAGCCGGACCCACAGGAGATCGAAGGACCTGCGGTCGTCATGGGCGCATGCTGCGCCTCGATACACGACACCGAGTGTCATGTTTTTCGGCTAGCATGCTCGAATGCGCGCGAGCCGCCTGTTGTCGATCCTGCTGAGCCTCCAGGCGCGCGGCCGGCTGACGGCCGCCGAGATGGCGGAAGCGCTCGAGGTGTCGGAGCGCACGATCCTGCGCGACATCGACCAGCTCTCCGCCGCAGGCATCCCGGTCATCGCGGATCGCGGGCGCGCGGGCGGCTTCCGGCTGACGGACGGCTTCCGCACGCAGCTGACGGGGCTCACCGAGAACGAGGCGGAAACGCTGTTCCTCGCGGGCCTGCCCGGACCGGCGGCGGAGCTCGGCGTCTCCGACCTGCTGTCGATGGCGCGCACGAAGCTGATGGCCGCACTGCCGGCGGGCGCGCGCGCGGAGCGGATGGCATCGCGCTTCCATCTCGACGCTTCGGGCTGGTTCCACGCGAGCGACCAGGTCGCGTACCTGCCGGGGATTGCGCGCGCGGTGTGGAACGCGCGCTATCTCGAATTCAGGTACGGCGAGGCGTCGAACCGCTACCAGCGCAAAGTCGGCCCGCTCGGGCTCGTGCTCAAGGCGGGCATCTGGTACCTGGTCGCGCAGAAGGGCGGCGCGTATCGCACGTACCGCGTCGGGCGGATGAGCGACGTGCAGCCGCTCGACGAGCCGTACGTGCGTCCGAAGGACTTCGATCTCGCGGCGCACTGGACGCGCTCGTCGCGCGAGTACGAGCTCGCGACCTACGGCGGCAGCGCGGTCATCCGGCTGTCACCGCGCGGGCGGGAGCTCGCCGGATTGCTCGGGTCGTACGTCGAGCAGGCGATCGCGAAGACCGCGGGGAAGCACGACAAGCGCGGCTGGGTGCGCTGCACGATTCCGATCGAGAAGTCGGACCAGAGCTTGCACGACCTCATGCGACTCGGCGCCGAGGTCGAGGTGATCGCGCCGGAGGAGACGCGGAAGGCGATCGCGCGCGCGTTGCAGGAGGCGTTGGCGCAATACACGGCCTAGCGGTGCACCTTCCCTCCGTACTTCCCCTGCATGGCGCGCCGTCGCGCACGCGCGGCGACCGCGCGATCGGCGCAAAGCACGCTCGGCGACGCCCCTCGCCCGCCGCGATGCGGGGAGAAGGCGTCCGCACGGACTATGCGTGCAGGCCTAGGGCGGCACGCAGACCGCGTTGTCGTTCTCGGGCGAGAAGCCCTTCGCGATCATCCGGTCGCGGATGATCTGGCTGGTGGCGTACCGATGGTTGGGCGCGCCGGACGTGCCGCTGTCGAACGGGCGGAAGAGGAAGATGCCGTTCTTGCAGGAGCCGTCCTCCTTGAGCGCGGCGACCTTGAAGGCGGGCTTCTCGTAGATCCAGACCGGATCGTGCTTGACCAGCTCGCACTCCGCGGCATTCGCGGTGTAGAAGTGCGAGCCGAGCGGTGCGAACGCGATGGTGAAGGAGCGACAGACGTCGAGGAGCTGCTGGCCGTCGGTCCACACGCTCCAGGTTTCGCCGGTGCGCGACCATTCGGGCCCGAAATAGCCCTGGTCGAGCGCGTCGATCTCGTCCTGCTGCGCGGCCACGAAAAAGTGGCCCATCCCGGAATGGAAGTATTCGACCGCGGCGGCCCTCAGGTTGGGTTCCGTACGGCGCGTAGGCGTCCTTGCTGACCTTGACGGCGTTTACGGCTTCGCGGAAGTCGTCGGGGCAGAATCCGTCCGCGTCACGCAGCCCGCTTCTTCCTCGAACCACCACGTTCGCGTAGTAGACGCCGTCGGAACGCTCAGGAGCGGCAGCGAGAGGGTTCTTGAGCGAGAAATGGCTGCCCGGCGGCGCTTGGCTCGACGAGGATCTTGGCCGCGATGACCTAGAGGAACTCCAGCGTGGGCGGATGTGCGTCTGGGTGAGGCGAGCTCGGACCTTCAACTGGCCGGACGTCGTGGTGGTGCTCTGGTTCTCGAGGCGCCCCGAATCGAACACGACCCGGTGCGTGCCGTTGTCGTAGTGCCAGGTCACCGTGCCGACGAACACGAGCTTCCCGCCGCTCGACTGCGACTTGTCGCTCGCGGCAGCCGTGCGTTGCAGGCCGACGTCAGGCGACACGCCGGGCGCTCCGGCGTGCGCGGCGAGCGCGACGATCGATGCGGCGACGGCGCCGAAACGCGCGAAGACGTTCATGATCCTGTCCCCCCGGGTGCGGGTCGCGTGGGCGTGAGCGCCTTTTCCTGCACTCGATGGACCATGCTGCGGGAAAGACGCGATCATTCGGCGCCCCGCGGCCGCATCGCGGGGCGGATTTGGAGCGCACCGGCGCGGTGGGCCCAACGCCGGGCCGCGCGAACGCCGCTGCGGCGCGGCAATCCGCGCCGGACAGTTGGCGCCGGTCCTGGCGCGGGGCCTCAGCGTTGGCGTTGCTGGAGCTTCAGCAGCTTCAGGAGCAGCGGCGCGCATCCCAGCGCGTAGCCGACGGCGGCCGCGATCAGCATCGCGGCCAGCGCGGCCGCGTAACCGCCTCCCATCGCCTTGATCACGAGGTTGACGAGCATGCCGCCGGCGAGTGCGCCGTAGATGCGCATCTTCCAGCCCATGAACCCGCCGACGGCGGCGAGGATCGCGGTCGTGAGCACGAGCGCCAGCGTCATCACGGCATTGTCGACCGCCGCGATCGCGACGCCGCCGTAGTGCACGAGCGAGCCGAGGAGGTCGAGCACGACGTCGATCACTTGCGCGGTGCGTCGCCGTCGCCGTCGCCGAGGATGCGCTTGCGCTCGGCGTCGTCCAGGCCCGCATCGCGCGCGAACCGGTCGAGCGCGGGCCGCACGCGCCGCTCCGCTTCCGCGGCGATGCGCGCGGTTCGCGCCGGCGCCAGCGTCGAATGGATGACGCCCGTGAAGATCCCGACGAAGGCGGCGCCCAGCGCGAGGACGATCATCGCCGGCCAGTCGACGAGGACCCCGCCCGCGACGAGGGCCAGGAACGCGACGTCGCCCGGCCACTCGGCGACGAGCAGCGTGCCGGCCACGAAGAAAGCGGCGAACACGATCAGCGCGATCGCCACGACGCCGGCGTTCGAGAGCGCGGGCACGAACGACGGCCCGCTCGAGGCGGCGAGCTGGACGAACCAGTCGGGCAGCATGCGGGCATACTACGTCGGGCGGTGGCCTCCGTCATTGGCGACGTCGGCGTGCGACGCGAGCGCGACGGCCGCAGCCGCTTCCGAGGGCGAAGGCTCCCGACAAACCGCATGAGCGACCACCGGTCACGCCATCCGATCGCCGAGTCCGACGTCGAATGGACCGCCATTCGCGCGCAGGGCGCCGGCGGGCAGAACGTCAACAAGGTCGCCTCCGCGGTGCACCTGCGTTTCGACGTCCCGGCCTCGTCGCTGCCCGATGCGGTCAAGGCGCGCCTCGTCGCGAGCGGCGATGCGCGGATCACGCCCGCCGGCGTCGTCGTGATCAAGGCGCAGCGCCACCGGACGCAGGAGCGCAACCTCGCCGACGCGCTGGAGCGGCTGCAGGCGATGGTCGACGCGGCGTCGCACGTGCCGCGCGTCCGACGGCCCACGAAGCCGACGAAGGCTTCGCAGCGGCGGCGAGTCGAAAGCAAGGTGCAACGCGGGAAGATCAAGGCGGCGCGCGGGCGGCCGGTCGAGGACTGACGTCGCCGCGGATGCGGCGCTTCACCTGGTCCGTCCGGAAGAAAGCGGGCCGGGGCGAGGGGCCATTCGCGTTCGCGGGCCGGCAAGCGGGCCGCACCCACTACACTCGCGCCCCATGGCACTGAAATCGACGATCTTCAAGGCGGACCTGTCGGTCGCCGACATCGACCGCCGCGTGTACGGGGACTTCCCGCTCACGATCGCGCGGCATCCGTCCGAAACCGACGAGCGAATGATGGTGCGGCTGCTGGCGTTCGCGCTGCACGCGGACGAGCGGCTCGAGTTCGGCCGCGGACTCTCCACGGAGGACGAGCCGGACCTCGTGCGACGCAGCCTTGCCGGCGACATCGAGCAATGGATCGACGTGGGCCTGCCCGACGAGCGCGAGGTTCGCAAGGCCTGCGGGCGCGCGGGCGAGGTGTTCGTCTACGCGTACGGCGGGCGCTCCTGCGCGCTCTGGTGGGAGAAGGCCGCGCCGACGCTGGAACGGCAGGCGAGGCTCTCGGTGCGCGAAGTGCCGCAGGACGCGAGCCATGCGCTCGCCGCGCTCGCCGCGCGAACGATGACGCTCCAGTTCACGATCCAGGACGGGCACGCGATGGTGTCCGGCGGCGATCGCGTCGTGGCGATCGACCTGAAGGTGCTCAAGGCCCGGGAGTAGGCCCGGACTCGCCTTCGTCCCGATGCGCTCCTCGTGCTGCGCGGAGCGCGCGCCCGAGCAGCGCGACGCGCGCATTCGCGTCGGCGGTCATCGGGGCGTCGATCGACCGGCGACGCCGGCGGAAGCGCGCGTCGCGCCCTCGCGCCTCCACGCCGCCGGCGGCACGCCGAACTCCCGCTTGAACGCGCGGTTGAACGCCGCGTCGGATTCGTAGCCCGCGCGCTCGGCGATCCGCGCGATCGCTTCCGTTCCCATGCGCAGCGCATCGGCCGCGAGCGCGAGCCGCCAGCGCGTCAGGTACTGCATCGGCGACTCGCCGACCAGCGCGGCGAAGCGCTCGCCGAGCGCGGAGCGCGACAGCGCCGAAGCCGCGGCGAGGGCGTCGAGCGTCCACGGGCGCGCGGGCTCCGCGTGGATCGCGGCGAGCGCGCGGCCGACGTGCGGGTCGCGCACGCCCGCGAGCCAGCCGGCGCCGCCGGGCGGCAGGCCCTCGACGTAGCGCCGCATCGCCTCGACGAACAGGAGCTCGGCGAGCTTCGCGAGCGTCGTGCGCGCGCCCGGCGCCGTCGAGCGCGACTCGCGCACGCCGGTCCGGAGCAGCTCGCGCACCAGCGTCGACGAGCCGCCGTCGCCCATCGGGATGCGCAGCATGCGCGGCAGCGCGTCGATCAGCGGGCGGATCGTCGTGCGCCCGCAGGCGAGGTACGCGCAGACGAAGCGCGTCGGCTCGCCGCCGCCGCCGAGCCGCATGCGGATGAAATCGGGGTCGGACGCGTCCGCGATCGAGTAGAGGAACGCGTTCCCCGAGGGCGGGAGCCGAAGGTCGGTGCCGAGCAGGTGACGGTCGTCGCGCGGGAAGAGCACGACGTCGCCCGCCGCGACGTCGAGCGTCTCGCCCCCTCCTCGAGGCGCACGCGGCACGCGCCCTCGGTGAGGAAGTGGAAGTAGACGATGTGCAGGTCGCCGAGGCGCGCGCGGATGCTCTCGTTGCCGAACTTCCCGACGATGCACCAGGGCGCGGTGAACTCCGCGTCGAGGTAGAGCGCGCCGTCGAGGCGCACCGACGCGAGGACGTCCGACAGGGGATCCATGGCAGCGCGGTCAAGAACGGCGGCGGTGCGGGCAACTCGCCGGCGGGCGGCGCTCCGATAGTAGCAACACGCCGAACGCGACGGGCTGGACGTCGCCCGGGGGCCAGCCCCGGGCCCGTCGATCCGCGCCGAGGCATGGGGGTCGCGTCGGGCGAGGTCCCGACTCACACGAGGATGAGCACCATGGTTCCCGAAGACAAGCTTCACGACCACGCGTCGCATGCCCATTCCCACGCGAGCCCGCCCGGGACCTACCGCGGCGCGTGCTTCTGCGGCGCGGTCAAGTTCACCGTCACCGGCGAGCCCGCGGCGATGGGCTACTGCCACTGCGATTCGTGCCGCCACTGGTCGGCCGGCCCGGTCAACGCGTTCACGCTCTGGAAGCCGGAAGCGCTCAAGGTCACGCAGGGCGCCGAGCTGATCGGCACGTTCAACCGGACGCCGCGCAGCGACCGCAAGTGGTGCCGCAACTGCGGCGGGCACCTGTTCACGCACCACCCGCACTGGGGCCTGACCGACGTCTACGCGGCGGTGATTCCGGACTTCCCTTTCAAGCCGGGTGTCCACGTGAACTACCACGAGACGAAGCTCAGGATGCACGACGGACTGCCGAAGCTCCACGACGTGCCCGCCGAGATGGGCGGCACGGGCCAGGCGATCCCCGAGTAACGCGCCGCCCCCACCCCGGCCCTCTCCTCGCGATGCAGGGAGAGGGAGGGGTGCTTCTCCCCTGCCGCACGAAAGCCGGGAGAGGGAGGGGGTGAGGGGAAGGCGCAGGTTGCGCGCGAGCGCGGCGCCGGTCGCGGCGCCGGCCGCCCCGAGGTCGGAACCATGCGGGCGGTTCCGCGGTCAGATCGGCGAAACCGCCCGACGGGCGGCGCTTGCCCCGAAAGCCCGCCCCGATGCCCCCGATCGACCGCTCCCGCCTCGTCTTCCCGCGACTGGCCGGCCTCTACGGCCTCCTCGCGTTCCTGTCGGTGCCGCTGATGCGCATCGCCGCCGGCCTGATCCTGGCGTCGCACGGCTGGCCCAAGATCCAGGCGCCCTTCCGGAACGTCGGCATGGTCGAGAACCTGGGCTTCGTGCCCGGCGTGTTCTGGTCCCCGATGCTGGCCGGCACCGAGTTCGTCGGCGGCCTGATGCTCGCCGCCGGTTTCCTAACGCGGGTGGCCGCCACGGGCGCGACGATCATGCTCCTCGTCACGATCTACCTGCACGCGTATCTGCAAGGCAGGGGCGCGGGCGGCGCGGAGCTTTCGATCCTGTGGGCGACGATCACGTTCTTCTTCGTCGCCCACGGCGGCGGCGCGATCTCGGTGGACCGCCTGCTCAAGCGCGAGCTGTGACGCGCTAGCCGACGCGCGCCGCGAGCGCGCGCAGCATCGCGGCCCCGTCGCCCCGCCACGCGGGCCCGTGCATCAGCGCGAGCGTCGTGGGCGCGAGGTCGGCGAGCCGCGCGAGCCGCGCGCCGGTGTCCGGCGCGTGCGCGTAGTAGTCCATCGCGCCCCGGCCTTCCTCGCTCGGTCCCAGGATGTCCCCCTCGATCAGCGCCGGGTGGCGCTCGCCGAAGTGGGTGAAGAGGTCGCCGCAGAACAGCGTGCCGGTCGTCGTCTCCGACAGGAAGCCGCATTCCCAGCCGTGCGGCACGTGGGGCGCGTCGTGCCAGCGAACGATGCGCTTGCCGAGCGAGAGCGTCTCGCCGTCCGCGAGCGCGCGCGGCGCGCGGTCGGCGAGGTCGGCGATCGACACCATCGCCGCGACCTGCCCGCACAGCGGCTGGGCCCCGGGCGCGAGCGCGAGGAAGCGGTTGAGCGTGCCGCACTCGTCGGCCTCGACGTGCGAGAACGACACGTAGCGCAGCGTCTCGACCGGCAGCACGCGATCGATCGCGCCGCGCACCGCGTCGAACAGCATGCGCGGCCCGGTGTGGAACAGGAGCGGCGACTCGTCGCGGACCAGGTACTGGTTGAACGTGAATCCGCCGGGGACCACGCTCGGCGGGACCGGCGTGCTGATGCGGTAGATGCCGTCGGCGATCTCGTCGACGCTGGTGCGGGAGTCGTTCATGGCGCTTCCTTTCGGGGTCGAACGGGCCGGGTGAGGCGCGGGACGAGGTCGGCGAGACCGTCGCCCGCGAGGCGCGCGGCGTCCGCGGTCGAGCGACCGCGCGTCAACGCCTTCCACGCCGGGTAATCGAGCAGGACGAACGCCGCGTCGGCGAAGCCGGGCGCGGGCTCGCGGTCGGGTGCGAGCGCCGCGACCGCCAGCCGACGCACCTCGTCGTCGACCTGCGCGAGAACCGCGGCGAGCTCGGGGATCTTCGCGGCGTCGTGGTAGCCCTGCCGCAGCCACGGCGCGTAGAACTCGATGCGCGCGTAGACGGCGCGGGCCAGGCGGCGCAGCCGGTCCTCGGCGGTGACGCCCGGCCGGAACGAGCTTTCGTCGACGTGCGGCGCGAGCGCCGCCACGTGCCCGGTGCAGGCGCCGATCAGCGCGCCCAGGTCCGGGAAGTGGTTGTAGACGGTCTGCGGCGACACCTGCGCGCGCTTCGCGATCGCCGCGAACGAGGTCGCCAGCGCCCCGCGGTCGGCGTGCAGGCGCACCGCCGCCCGCACGATGCGCTCGCGGGTCGCCGCCTCCTGCGCCGCGCGCGTCTCCATCGAATAGCTTCGCCTCGCCATCGTCGCCGCCTCCCTTACGTTGGATGGATTATCCATCTAATTGAATGGCGTGTCAAGCCCCCCGGAGGCGCACCTTCCCGGGCGGCGCGGGGCGCACGGCGGGGTCGGCCGGGCGGGCGGTGGGCGGCGCCCCATCGCCGCCCCCGGTCTCCGCCCCGCGCCGCCCCTCCCGATGTCCGCTTCTCCCGCCGGCCGCCCGTCGGGCAGCGCCGTCGTTCATGCTGCCGCGTCGCGGCGCGTCGCGCCGCGGCTCCGTTCATCGCGCGACCCCTTGACCCGTGGCACGCCGCGGGCAGATTGGGAGCGCGGCGACGCAGGTCCGCCCGCCGCGACGACACGAAGGGATGGCGATGAACCTGGTCCTGCTGGTGCTGGCGTGGCTGCTGCTGCTGGTGTTCGCGTGGCCGCTCGCGATCGCCGCAATGCTCCTGTTCCCGCTCGCGCTCCTGATCGCGCTGCCGCTCGGGCTCGCGTGGATCGTCGTCGGCGCGATCCTCGCGCTCGTGAAGGCGCTGCTCTACCTGCCCGCGCGCGTCCTGGGATACCGCGGGTAGCGGCAGACGAGCGCCGCCAGGCGGTTGCTCTCCAAGGCGTCGGGCTGAAGCCCGGGCTGCGCATGCCGGGCTGAAGCCGGGCTGCTCATGTCCCCCGCGAGGCGTCGGGCCGATGCCCGGGCTGCGCATGTGGGGCTGAAGCCCGAGCCACAACGGCGTTCGCGGCGTCCCGTCGAAGACAGGCCCGCAACGCTTCGCGATGCCCTTGTGGGTCGGCCTTCAGGCCGACGCGCAAGGTGCGGTCTCCGGCACGGCGAATCCGAGGCATCCGACCGACAGCCTCGGCGCGCGCGCCGCGGTATCATCGCCGCGACGCCGTCGTCGTGAATCGTGCGAAGGGAGGACGCGATGCATCCCGTCACCCGGATCTGGGCCATCTCCGCCGCATGCCTCGCGGCGCTGTGCCTGCTGCGCGGGCTCTGGCCGCTCGCCGCCGCGATCTTCCTTCTGTCGCCCGCGCCGGCGTGGGCCTTCGCGCGGGGCGGCGCCGAGCGGGCGCACGCGTCCGCATCCTGGCTGCGCGCCGTCGCGATTGCGGCGGCCGCGATCGCCGCGCTCTACGTCGTCGCGCTCGCGATGGGCGGGATCCCGCCCGTGCACGAATGGCGCGGCGCCATTTTCGGCCGCTGACCGCCGCGGGCCGGCGATGATCCGGGGCCTGCACGCGATGTTCTATTCGTCGCACGCGGACGAGCTGCGCGCGTTCTTCCGCGACAAGCTCGGGTTCCCGGCGACCGACGTCGGCGGCGGCTGGCTCATCTTCGACATGCCGTCGGCGGACCTCGGCGTGCACCCGACCGAGCGCGACGGCGTGCCGGCGGGCACCGCGGACGTCTCGTTCTTCTGCGACGACATCCTCGGCACCGTGTCCGACCTCGAGCGGCGCGGCGTCGAATTCACGCGGCCCGTCGAGGACCACGGCTACGGCCTCGTCACGTATTTCAAGGCGCCGGGCGGCCTCGAGATCCAGCTCTACCAGGCGAAATACCGCAAGTGACCGGCACGGGCGGCGCCCCGCGCGGCGCGTCGCATCCCCGGACGAACGATGAGCGCCCCGGCCCGCACGCACCGCATCGACACCGCGATCGACATCGACGCACCCGCGGAGCGCGTCTGGAGGATCCTCTGCGATTTCCCCGGCTATCCGCGCTGGAATCCGTTCGTGCGCGCGATCTCGGGCGAGCCGGAGGTCGGCGCGAGCCTCGTCGTGTCGCTCGAGCCGCCGGGCGGGCGCTCGATGCGCTTCCGCCCGGTCGTCGTCGCCTTCGAGCCGGGGCGCGAGCTGCGCTGGAAGGGCAAGCTCTTGATCCCCGGCCTGTTCGACGGCGAGCACTGGTTTCGGTTGGTCGCGAAGGGCGGCGCGCGGACGACCTTCGAGCACGGCGAGCAGTTCTCCGGGCTCCTCGTGCCGCGCTTCCGGCCGGCGCTCGAGGACCGCACGCGACGCGGCTTCGTCGCGATGAACGAGGCGCTCAAGCGCGAGGCGGAGCGCGTCGTCCAGGCAAGCCCGGCGTAGCTCGTGCATGCGCGCATGCGAAGTCGTGCGCGCCGCGGAGCGACGCGGAGATTCCCCAACCGAAAGGAGCGGACGCCATGGCGGTCACGCATCTCGGCATCGTCCCCGGCGACGGCGGGTTGCCGGTGATCAGCAAGGCGATCGTGCGCGGCGACGTCGTGTACCTCTGCGGCGTCACGTCGGACCCGGTCGGCGACGTGGCCGCGCAGACGCGGCAGGTGCTCGAGCGGATCGACCGGCTGCTCGCGGCCGCGGGCACCGACAAGTCGCGCCTCCTGACCGCGCAGGTCTGGCTCGCCGACATGGCCGATTTCGAGCGGCACAACGCCGAGTGGAACGCGTGGGTGGACCGCGAGCATCCGCCGGTGCGCGCCTGCGTCGGCGCGCCGCTGTTCCGGCCGGAGCTCAAGGTCGAGATCATGGTCACCGCGGCGCGCTGAGCGCCCCCAGGGGTCGATCGGCGCGCCGGCCGGGCGCACAATGCGCGCTTCGGTCCGACGTGGCACCGGCGTGCGGGGAGGCGCGGCGATGCTGGAGTTGAGGCTCTCGGTGGAGGTCGGCTCGCCGCCCGCGAAGGTCTGGGAGGTCCTCGGCGACTTCAACGGCCTGCCGCGCTGGCACCCGTGGGTCGAGTCGAGCGCGCTCGAGGCGGTGCCCGGCGGCGTCGGGCGCCGCGTCGCGATCCACGGCGGCAGCGCGGGCCGGCGCGAGCTCGTCGAGCGGCTCGCCTACTACGACGCCGCTTCGCGCGAGTACGCGTACGCGATCGTCGGCGGGACGCCGGCGCCGTTCACGGACTACGTCGGGCATTTCCGCGTCGTCGCGCGCGGGAAGGACCGCGCGATCGTCGAGTTCCACGCGCGCTTCAACGCGGCGCCCGGCGCGACCGACGCCGAGGCGCGCGAGCGCATCCGCACGTTCTACGAAACTGGCCTCGCCAACCTCACGCGGCTGTTCGGCGCGTGATCCAAGTCAACCCGGGAGGGGGCATGAACCGGAAATTCCTCGTCGCATGGGCCGTCGTCTTCGTCGCATGGTTCCTCGGGAGCTGGGTCGTGCACGGCGCGATGCTGCACGACGACTACGGCAAGCTCGGCGGCATGATGCGCACCGAGCAGGACGCCCAGGCGTACTTCCCGTACATGCTCGTCGCGCACCTGCTGCTCGCGGGATCCCTCGTCTGGATCTACTCGAAGGGCGTCCAGCCGGCCGACTGGCTCGGGCAGGGGCTGCGCTTCGGCATCGCGATCGTGCTGCTCACGATCGCGCCGACCTACCTGATCTACTACGCGGTGCAGCCGATGCCGGGCACGCTCGTCGCGAAGCAGATCGCGTTCGACGGGATCCTCGTCCTGTTGCTCGGCCTGCTCGTGGCGTTCCTCTACCGCGACCGATCGCGCGCCGATTGACCGGGAGCCCGCCGGCCGATCGGGCGAGGTCCGATCGCCCGGGCGTCGGCAACCGGCCGAGGCTTCGCCTATCAGGCTGAAGGGCGGGCTTCGCACATCGGCCTGAAGGCCGACCCGCAGTCACGCGCTTGTGGATCGGGCTTCGGCCCGACGAACTTCATCCGAGGCGACCGCGCTCAGCCCTTGTCGGCCTGCAGCGCGACGAGGCGGCGCTCGCGCTCGACCGTCAGCACCTTCTGCCACGCCTCGGGCCGCCACTTGCCGCCCAGCCACGCTGCGGTGTCCGCGACGGTCGCCGTGAGCGGGCGCGACTCGAGCCCGGCCGCGGCCGCGCGCGACGCGTCGATCGCGAAGAAGCCCGCGTATTGCGGGTCGTCGGCGGGAAGCCACAGCGGCAGCTCGGTCCAGGGCTCGATGTTCGCGCGGCGCAGCACGTCGGGATCGATCCACACCGGCGAAGGCGCATCGCCGCGCCGGAGCAGCGTCGCGGCCTCGACGAGATCGTTCATCGTCCAGCGATCCGCGGGGCTCGCCGCGTTGAACGTCCCGCCGACGTCGCCTTCCGCCAGCATCACCATCCACGCGGCGAGGTCGCGCGCGTCGACGAGCTGGATCGGCCGCTCGGCCGGCGCGGGAACCGCGGCCTCCTCGTCGCGCTCGCCCAGCACTTCGGGCTGCGTGAAGCGCGCCACCCAGTACGAGAAGCGGTCCGTGGGATCGTAGGGCCCGACGATCAGGCCCGGCCGCACGATCGTCGCGCGCTCGCCGTAGCGCGCGAGCACGCGGTCCTCGCACGCGGCCTTGAGGGCGCCGTAATGCGCCGCGACGTCCTCGCTCGTCGGATCGGCGAGCGTCTCGCGACGCGCGTCCTCGGTCGTGCCGGGCGTCGAGGTGTCCGCGTAGACCGACACCGACGAGACGAACAGGTAGCGCCGGACGCGCGCGCCGAGGAGCTCGCAGGAGGCGTCGACGATGCGCGGCACGTAGCCCGAAAGATCGAACGCGGCGTCCCAGGCGCCGGACGCGAGCGCGGCGAGGCCGTTGCCCTTGCGAGGGTCGCGGTCGCCGCCGAGGGGCAGCACCGCCGCGTGCTCGTGCGTCGGCGCCTGGCCGCGCGTGAACGTCGTCACCGTGTGGCCGCGCTCGACCGCCGCCTCGACCAGGTGGCGTCCGAGGAACTTCGTGCCGCCGAGGACGAGGAAACGCATGGGGTCAGGTTGGCAACGAGGTTCGCAACCGGGTCACGAACCGGGTTGCCGACCCGACCCCTGGAGCAGCGCGCGAACGGCGGGCGCGAGCGCGGGATCGCCGCACGCGACGACGTCGCCGCCCTCCTCGCAGCTCCCGCCGTCCCACGAGGTCGCCACGCCGCCCGCGCCCTCGACGATCGGGATCAGCGCCTGGATGTCCCACGCGTGGAGCCCCGACTCGATGACGACGTCGATCAGCCCCATCGCGAGCAGGCAGTACGCGTAGCAGTCGCCGCCGAAGCGCGTGAGCCGCACGCGCGAGCGCACGCGCGCGAAGGCCTCGGCGCGGCGCGGCGTGTCGAACAGGTCGGGCGACGTCGACGCGAGGATCGCGTCGCCGAGCGTCGCGCAGCGCCGCGTCGCGAGCGTCCGCTCCACGTTCGCGCGCCGCCATCGCGCGGGCCCGCCGGCGACCGCGAGGAAGGTCTCGCCGACGTAGGGTTGGTGCGCGAGCCCGCACACGACGCGCTCGCCGTCGTGGAGCGCGACAAGCACGCCCCAGTGGAGCTGCCCGGTGATGAAGCTGCGCGTGCCGTCGATCGGGTCGACGACCCAGGTGTAGCGCGAGCGCCCGCGCTCGAAGCCGTGCTCCTCGCCGCGGATGCCGTGGTCCGGGAACGCCTTCGCGATCGCCGCGCGGATCACCGCCTCGGCGTCGCGGTCGGCCGCGGTGACCGGGTCGTACGCGCCCTCGCCCTTGTCGTCGACCGCGATCGGGACGCGGAAATGCGGCAGCGTCACCGCGCCGGCGGCCACCGCCGTGCGGTACGCGAAGTCGAGGTAGTGGTCGGGGGTCATGGAGTCGCCACCCCGGGCACCCGGGGATCTCCTCTCACCTCGGCACGATCTTCACGTTGCCGAGCTTCTCCTGCGCCTCGACCAGCGACGGCACGTACTTGTCGCCGAAGCCGAGGGCGTTCGCGGTGACGAGGCTCTGGTGCACCGCCTCGCCGATCACCGACGGCAGCATCATCGACTCGGTGAAGTGCGTGTAGTACCGGAGGTCCTTCGCCGCGTTCGACAGCGTGAACTTGAGGCCCGAGAGGTCGCCGCTCTCGAGCATCTTGCCGACGATCATCTGGAACAGCCCGGAATTCACCGCGCCGGCCGAGATCACCTCGTGCAGCTTCCTGATCGACAGCCCCGACTTCGCCGCGGCCGCGACGCCCTCGGCGGTCGCCGTGCAGATCGCCTGCGCGATGAAGTTGTTGATGAGCTTCAGCACGATGCCGTGCCCGGGCGGGCCGGCGTGGATGATGTTCTCGCAGTAGGCGGCGAACACGGGCTTCAGCTCCGCGAACGTCGCGTCGTCGGCGCCGACCATCGTGTTCAGGCGGCCCTGCTCCGCCTCGACCGGCGTGCGCGCGAGCGGGGCGTCGACGAAGCGCACGTCGTGCTTCGCGAGCGCCTCGCGCATCTTCGTCGTGGTCGCCGGCTCCGAGGTCGACGTGTCGACGACGACGAGCCCGGCGCGCGCCGCGCTCGCCACGCCGTCCGCCCCGAAGATCACTTCCTCGACCTGCGGCGCGCCGGTCACGCACAGGATGACGATGTCCGAGTTCCGCGCGAGGTCGGCGTTGGTCTTCACCTCCTTCGCGCCGCGCTTGACCAAGTCGTCGATCGGCGCGCGGTTGCGGTGGCCGCGGACCGACAGCGGGAAGCCCTTCTCGACCAGGTTCTTCGCGATGCCGTGGCCCATCAGGCCGGCGCCGACGATGCCGATGCGTTGTTTCGCGCTCATCGTTGTCTCTTCTTCCTCGGGGATGGCGATGCGGGGGCCCGCCCGGCGGACGCGCGGACGGACCGACGATTCTACGTCAATCGACCGTCACGGGACCCGTCTTCGCGGCCTCGATCGACGAGCGGCGCCGCTCGTGCAGCGTGATGAGCAGGCCGCTGCCGGCGATGATCGCCATGCCGGCGAGTGCGTAGCCGTCGGGGAAGGTCCCGAACGCCGCCCAGCCGATCAGCGTCGCCCAGACCAGATGGACGTAGGTGAACGGCGTGAGCGCCGACGCGGCGCCCTGCTGGAACGCGAGCACGAACAGGAAGTGGCCGAGCGTGCCGACGAAGCCCCCGACGACGAGCATCGCGACGTGCGCCCACGGCATCGCCTCGATCGCGTCCAGCGAGAACGCGAGCGGCACGACCATCGCGGTCGACCCGACGAGCGCGGGATAGAACAGCAGCACGCCCGGGTCCTCGTCGGCCATCCTGCGCGTCATGATCTGGAACATCGCGTAGCACGCGGCCGACGCGAGCGCGAGCAGCGAGGCGCCGCGGAACACGTCGGTGCCCGGCCGCACGATCAGCAGCATCCCGACGACGCCGGCGGCGACGAACGCGATCCGCGCGGGCGTGAGCCGCTCGCCGAGCAGCAGGACCGCGAGCACGACCACCATCATCGGCGTCGAGTAGTTGAGCGCGGTCACGTTCGCGAGCGGCAGGTCGCGCAGCGCGTAGACGAACGAGATCGACGAGCCGATCAGCACGACGCCGCGCACCAGGTTGCGCCCGACGTGCTTCGTGCGCAGGATCGCGCGGCCCGCCTTCGGCGCGAGCCACGCGGCGATCGCGATCGCCTGGATCGTCCAGCGCGCCCAGACGAGCAGCGGGATCGGGTAGCGCGCCGACAGGTACTTGATCGCGGTGTCGAGCGACGCGAAGCACAGCGTCGCCGCGCAGATCAGCAGCACCGCCCGGACCGGGACGTGCTGCTGCTTCACGCGGCCGCCCCGGGGGCGGTCCGGCGGGCGGGACGCGGCGGCGACGGCGGGGTCGGGAAGGGACGGACCATCGGAGGCCGCGCCCCGCGGGGGCCGCGGCGGAAGCGGCGCATCTTACCGGAACCGCATGCGCGTCGCGGCTCGACGGCGCCGGCGGGCGCCGGGCGCATAATGGCCGCCCCCTCCCTCCTCAGGAGTGCCCCGATGAAGCGCCTTCCGATGCTCGCCGCGTTCCTCGCCTTCGGCCTCGCCATCGCGCCCGCGCTGACGGCGCAGGCCGCCGAGCCGGCGAACAAGGTCGTGATGCAGGTGAGCGACAACGACCCGGGCAAGTGGAACCTCGCGCTCAACAACGCGCGCAACATCCAGGCCGACCTCGGCGCGTCCAACGTCGCGATCGAGATCGTCGCCTACGGGCCGGGCATCGGCATGCTCAAGGCCGACTCGGTCGTCGGCAACCGGATCGGCGAGGCGGTCGCGTCCGGCGTCAAGGTCGTCGCCTGCGAGAACACGATGCGCGGCCAGAAGCTCGGCAAGCAGGACATGCTGAACGGCATCGACTACGTGCCGGCCGGCGTCGTCGAGCTCATGCAGCGGCAGCAGCAAGGCTGGGCCTACATCCGGCCCTGACCGTCAGCGCCTGGCGAGCGCGATCGCCGCCGCGCCCGCCACCAGCAACGTCGCGACACCGAGCGTCCAGGTCCACGCGCGGCCGGTCGAAAGCGCGAGGAGCGCGGTCGACAGCACCGGCGTCGCGTAGGCGAGCGTGCCGACGACGCGCGGGTCGCCGCGCTTCATCGCGTAGTCCCACAGGTAGAACGCGGCGCCCATCGGGCCCAGCCCCAGCGCGGCGAGCCGCGCGAGGTCGGCGCGCCCGATCGACGCGGCGGGCTCGAACGCCGCGTGGCAGGCGAGCGCGAGCGCGCCCGACGCGAGCGCGAATCCGCCGACCGCCCAGGTCTCGAACGGCGCGACGCGCCGCGTGCAGAGTGAGTAGAGCGCCCAGGTCGTCGCGGATCCGGCCGCGAGCGCGAAGCCCGTCGCCGCGTGCGCGTCGATCGGGGAGGGCGACGCGCCGATCGCGATCGCGGCGCCCGCGAAGCCGACGAGCGCCGCGGCGACGTGCCGCCGCTCGAGCTTCCATCCGGGCAGGATCGCCGGGGTCAGCAGCACGATCAGGAGCGGCCACAGGTAGTTGACGAGGTTCGCCTCGACCGGCGGCGCGAGGCGCAGCGCCATGAACAGCAGGAAGTGGAAGCCGAAGAGGCCGAAGATCCCGAGCGCGAGCGTCGAGGGCGGCACCTTCCACGCGCGCACGCGGGCGAGGCCGGGCAGGCTTCCGATCGAAAGCGCGAGGCCGGTCAGCAGGAAAGGCGGCAGGTGCGAGAGCGAGGCGCCCAGCGCGGCGAGCGTGCCCCACAGCGCGATGGCGCCGAGCGCGGCGAATAGCGGGAGTCGGTTCACGCCACGGCGGGACGCCGGCGGCGTCGTGGAGCGGGTGAAGGGAATCGAACCCTCGTCGTAGGCTTGGGAAGCCTCTGCTCTACCATTGAGCTACACCCGCGCCGGGCGGATTCTACACCCCGGGGCGGCCGACGAACGGAGGCGGAGCGAGCGATGGCGGAGGACCGAAGGATCCCGAACGTGCTGACGATCGCGGGCGTCGACCCGTCGGGCGGCGCGGGCGTGCTCGCGGACGTCAAGGCGATCAGCGCGCTTCGCGCCTACGCGTGCGCGGTGATCGCGGCGCTCACCGCGCAGAACACGCGCGCGGTCACCGGCGTGCTCGCGATCCCGCCCGCGTTCGTGCGCGAGCAGATCGACACGCTCTTCGCCGACGTGCGCATCGACGCGGTCAAGATCGGCATGGTCGGCGCCGCGCCGGTGATCCGCGCGGTGGCCGACGGGCTGTCGCACTGGAAGCCGCCGCACGTCGTGCTCGACCCGGTGATGATCGCGAAGAGCGGCGACGCGCTGCTCGCAAAGGACGCGGTCGGCGCGCTCGTCGAGGCGCTCGTCCCCTGCGCGACCGTGCTCACGCCGAACCTTCCCGAGGCGGGCGCGCTGCTCGGCGAGCGCGCGCCCGAGAACCTGAAGGAGATGCGCCGCGCCGCAGAGCGCCTGCGCGAGCGGATGGCGCACGCGGGCTCGCGCTGGGTGATGCTGAAGGGCGGCCATCTTCCGGGCGGCGACGCGATCGACGTGCTGACCGACGGCGACCGCATGATCGAGCTCGGCGCGCGGCGCGTCGACACGAGGAACACGCACGGCACCGGCTGCACGCTGTCCGCCGCGATCGCGGCGCTCCTGCCGCAGTCGGTCGACGTGCCCACGGCGGTGCGAGCCGCGAAGGACTACCTGACCGCGGCGATCGCTGCCGCGGACCGGCTCGACGTCGGCGGCGGCCACGGCCCGGTCCACCACTTCCACGCGCTCTGGCGCGCGTGACGCCGGCCCGGTTTAACATCGCGCCGATCGACCCCGCGAGGAGGCCCGCATGCGCAACGCCGCCCTGCCCGTCACGCTGATCGTCCTCGGCGTGATCGGCGTCGTCGTCTACTTCGGCTGGCTGCCCGACAAGGACGTGATCACCGCGCTCGGCTTCGTCGCCGCCGGCGTGCTGATCCTCGCGATGGACGGGATCACGAAGTCCTCGGTCGTGCTCGGCCCCACGCTGATCGCGATCGGCGTGATGTGGTGGGTCCACGACCAGTACCGCACGCGCTGGAGCCTGCTCGTCCCGATCCTGCTGATCCTGATCGGCGCGCTGATGCTCGTCGCGCGCCGGCCGGAAATTCCCGAGCGCCGCAGCGGCAAGAGCGGCGACGGCGGCTAGCGCGCGATCCGCGCGAGCGCCGCGTCGATCGCCGGCACCGCGACGACCATCGACAGCCCGAGCGCGCGTTCGCGCAATTCGCGCAGCGCCGCCTCGTCCGGCGCGCCGCGCAGCGCCGCCGCGAGCGCGCGAGCGCGATCGACGACGAGCCGGCTCCAGGGCGTGGGCTCGGCGCCTGCGTAGCGCTCGAGCTCGTCGGCGTGCCTCGCGGCCTCCGCCGCGTCGCCCGCCTCCAGCGACGCCTCGATCGCGTCCTCGCGGAACCAGTAGTGGTTGTGCGACATCGAGCCCGCTCGAAGGAGCGCCTCGCCCTGGTCCAGCAGCGCGCGCCGCTCGTCCGCCGTCGCGGCGATGCGCGCGCGCACGCCCAGCACGAGCGGGCCGGCGAGGCCGGGGCCGACGCCCTCGAGCAGCGCCCAGCTCTCGTCGAGCAGCGCGCGCGCCCGCTCGGCCTCGCCCGCGCGCGCCGCGATGCGCGCGAGCAGCGCGAGGTCGAACGCCGCGAACCGGCGCGACGCGATCTCGCGCGCGAGCACCAGGCTGCGCCCCAGCGCCGCCTTGCCTTCGGCGTCGCGCCCCGCGCCCGTCAGCACCACGCCCGCGGCCTCGTCGGCCATGACCTCGGCGACGCGATGGCCGATCTCGCGCGCGATCCGGCGCACGTCCTCAAAGGTGGCGAGCGCGCGCGGCAGGTCGCCGAGGTAGAAGTCGATGATGCCGGCCATCAGGCGGTTCATCAGCGAGTAGCGCAGGTCGCCGCGACGCTCGCACAGCGCGACGCAGCGCTCGAACGCCGCCTGCGCCGCCCCCATCCGGCCCTTCGCGTAGAGGGCGTCGGCGATGCCCGAGAGGGCCTGCGTCTCGCAGGCTTCGTCGCCCGCCTCGCGGGCGAGCGCGAGCGCGCGCTCGTGCTCCCCGGCGCAGGCGTCGATGTCGCCGCGCGCGAAGTGCAGGCTGCCGCGAAGGTAGGCGATGCGCGCCCGCTCGCGCGTCATCCCGAGGCGCTCGGCGATCGCCTGCGCCGCGTCCAGCGCCTCGGACGCGGGCGCGGCGGCGCTCGTGAGCCGGTGCGCTGCGGCGACGCCGATCTGCGCGTGGCAGCGCTCGCGCTCGTCGGCGGCGAGGGCGACCGCGCGGAGGCCCGCCTCGACCGCGACCGGCGCGTGCCCGAGGTCGAGCGCGAGGCCGGCGGTCGCCATCGCGAGCGCGTAGGCCACCGGCCCGTCCGCCGCGAGCTTCGCGCCGCGCTGCGCGAGCGCGAGCGCTTCGTCCTGGCGGCGCGACGCGGCCAGCGCGCCCGAGGCGTCGAGGAACGCCTGCGCCGCGAGCGGATCCTCGGCGCGCTCGAGGTGCTCGGCGCGCAGCACCGGGTCGCGCCCCTCGTACCACGCGGCCGCGCGGCGATGGAGGTCGCGGCGCGCGCTGTGCAGGAGCGACGCGTAGGCGCCGTCGCGGATCAGCGCGTGCGTGAACGCGAGCTCGCCGCCCGCGCCCGCGTCGCGCACGAGGTCGCGCGCGCGGGCCTGCGCGAAATTCGCCGGCGCGCCGGTGAGGTGCGCGACGAGCGCGGGATCGAAGCGCTGCCCCGCGACCGAGGCCGCCTGCAGCGCGGCCTTCTCGGCCGCCGGGAGCTGGTCGAGCCGCGCGAGCACGACGTTGCGGATCGTGCCGGGGATCGCCTCGCCGTCGGCACCGCTCTGCAGGAGCTGGGTGAGGAACAGCGGGTTGCCCTGCGCGCGCTCGACGCAGCGGCGAGCGACGTCGGGCCGCGCCTCGAGGTACGCGCGCGCGACCTCCAGCGCCTCGCCGGTCGACAGCGGCGCGAGGTCGATCGACTGCAGGACCTCCGGCGCCGCGAAGCCCGTCGCCGCGTCGCCCTCGCGGCGCGTCGTCGCCACGAGGACGATCGGATGCTCGCGCGCGTGCCCGGCGATCGCGGCGACCGCGTCGCGCACCGGCGGGCCCGCCCAGTGCAGGTCCTCGACGAGGATCGCGACCGGGCGCTCGACCGACGACGCCGCGGCGAGCGAGGCGATCGCCGCGACGCGGCCGCGCGCGCGGGTCGCCGGGTCCATCGCGTCGTAGCGGCCGCCGGGCGGCTGCGGCAGGCCGAGCAGGTCGGCGACGAAGGGCTCGTCGGCGTCGCGCACGCGGCCGGTCGCGCGCGCGCTGTCGAGCGCCGCGCGGCACGCCTCGGCGCCCGACGTCACGGCGAGGCCGAGGAACGAGCGCGCGAGCACGCTCGCGGCGTCGCGCCCGCGCGCCGCGCCGAAGTCGAGCACGCTCGCCGCGTGGCACGCGCATTCGCGCGCCGCGGCGGCGGCAGCATCGATTCGCCGAACAGCGACTTGCCGACGCCGGGATCGCCGCGCACGAGGAACGCCGCGCCGCGCCGCGCGCGCGCCGCGTCGAGCGCGGCCTCGACGCGCATGCGCTCGGCGGCGCGCCCACCATCCGGTGCCGCGTCGGCGGCGCGGCGTTGAGCGCGAGTACGCGCCACACCTTCATCTCCCGCGCGAAGCCGCGCACCGCGATCGTGCCGCGCGACTCGACGTCGAGGCGCGCGCCCAGCGCCTCGCGCACCTCGTCGGACACGATCGTTTCGCCGGCCTCCGCGAGCTCCTCGAGACGCGAGGCGAGGTTCACCGCGTCGCCGGTCACCGTGTAGTCGGCGCGCACCGCGCTGCCGGTCGACGCGGCGACGACCTCGCCGCTCGCGATGCCGACGTGCGCGGCGAGCGTCCGGCCGAACTCGGCCGACAGCGTCGCCATCGCCTCGTGGATCTCGCAGGCCGCGCGCACCGAGCGCTCGACGTCGTTGCCGTGCGCGACCGGCGCGCCGAACACCGCCATCGTCGCGTCGCCGATGTGCTTGTCGACGCTGCCGCCCGCGCGCGCGACGGCGCACCTCTCCGTCGACCAGGTCGAAGTAGCGGCCGAGCAGCCGATGGATCTCCTCGGCGTCGGCCTCGAGGTGAGGCGCGTGAAGCCCGCGAGGTCGGCGAACAGGATCGCGACCGGGCGCCGCTCGCCCGCGGCCGGCGCGGGCGCGGCCGCGACGCGCGCGCCGCACTGCGGGCAGAAGCGCGCCTGCGGCGGCAGCGCCGCCCCGCAATCCCCGCAAGCCTCTCCGCCCATGCGCGATCGGTCGCCGTTCGAGTGCGGCCATTCTGGCACCAACCGCGGCGCCGTTGTCGCGGCCGGCCGAACGGCGTATCGTGGGCGCCATGCGCTAGGGGTCCTGTCCGCGCGAGCGGATAGGTGAACAGACCCTCACGAACCTGATCCGGGTAATGCCGGCGTAGGAAGCGCGGCCCGACAAGCCGTCGCTCCTCCGCCGCCCGGCGAGCCTCGAGGAGCCACGATGAACGCCAACGACCAGTTCTACGCGCGCGACGCCGAGGTCGACGCCGCCGCGGTCGCGCCGCTGCCCGCGTCGCGCAAGATCCACGTGCAGGGCTCGCGGCCGGACATTCGCGTGCCGATGCGCGAGATACGGCAATCGGACACGCCGGCGTGGGACAACGCAACCGAGGGCGCCGAGAAGAACCCGCCGATCGTCGTCTACGACGTCGGGCCCTAGCACCGATCCCGCCGCCCGCATCGACATCCGCAAGGGGCGTGCCGCCGCTGCGCGCCGCGTGGATCGCCGAGCGCGGCGACCTGATCGAGCTCGACGGGCCGACGTCGGCGGCCGGCAGGGCGCCTCGCCGATCAGGCGCTCGCCGGCCTGCGCTTCGACCTGCACCCGGAAGCCGCGCCGCGCGAAGCCGGGCGGAACGTCTCCCAGATGCACTACGCGCGCGCCGCGGCATCGTGACGCCCGAGATGGAGTTCGTCGCGATCCGCGAGAACCTGAAGCGCGAGGAGATGCTGCGCACGCTGCCGCCGATCGTCACGCGCCAGCACGCCGGCCAGGGCTTCGGCGCGGCGATCCCCGAGATCATCACGCCCGAGTTCGTCCGCGACGAGATCGCGCGCGGCCGCGCGATCCTCCCGTGCAACGTCAACCATCTGGAAACCGAGCCGATGATCATCGGCCGGAACTTCCCGTGAAGATCAACGCGAACATCGGCAACTCCGCGGTGTCGTCGTCGATCGGCGACGAGGTCGAGAAGATGACCTGGGCGACGCGCTGGGGCGCCGACACGGTCATGGACCTGTCGACCGGCAGGAACATCCACGAAACGCGCGAGTGGATCGTGCGCAATTCGCCGGTGCCGATCGGCACCGTGCCGATCTACCAGGCGCTCGAGAAGGTCGACGGCAAGGCCGAGGAGCTCACCAGGGAGATCTACCGCGACATCTCGTCGAGCAGGCCGAGCAGGGCGTTTCCACTACCACGATCCACGGGCGTGCTCTGCGCTTTCATCCTGATGACCGCGAGCAGGCATGACCGGCATCGTCTCGCGCGGCGGTTCGATCATGGCGAAGTGGCGCTCGCGCACCATCGCGAGAGTTTCCTCTACACGCGCTTCGAGGAAATCTGCGAGATCATGAAGGTACGACGTCGCATTCGCTCGGCGACGCCCTGCGCCCCGGCTCCGGCTACGACGCGAACGACGAGGTGCAGATGGAGCTCGCGACGCTGGCATGAGCCACGAAGGTCGTGGAAGACGACGCAGACGATGATCGAGGGCCCTACGCCGCGCCGATGCACATGATCAAGCACAACATGGACGAGCAGCTGCGCCTGTGCGGCGAGGCGCCGTTCTACACGCTGGGCCTGCTCACCACCGACATCGCGCCCGGATACGACCACATCACGAGCGCGATCGGCGCGGCGATGATGACGCTGGTAGCCGGCACCGCGATGCTCTGCTACGTGACGCCGAAGGAGCACCTGGGCCTGCTGAACAAGACCGACGTCAAGGACGGCATCATGGCCTACAAGGTCGCCGCGCACGCGGCCGACCTCGCGAAGGGCTACCGGGGTTGCGCAGGTCCGCAGACAACGCGCTGTCGAAGCGCGCTCGAGTTCCGCTGGGAGACCAGTTCAACTCGGCCTCGATCCGGACAACGCGCGCGAGTTCCACGACGAGACGCTACGCAGCACGGCGAAGCTTCGCGCACTTGATGCGGCCCGCTCCTGCTCGATGAAGATCACGCAGGACGGCGACTACGCGGCGAAGCAGGGCATCGCCGTGCGCCGACGCGCTGCGAAGGGCATGGAGGCGAAGGCGGTCGAGTTCGTGAAGAAGGGCGAGATCTACAACCAAGGTGATGACCTTGTCCGGGTGTGCCCGGACAGCAGTGATCCTCGTCGGGTTCGCGCCAGCAGGCAAGTGAACCCGACCCTGCCGGGCTTCGTCCGCCGTGTGCCCCCGTTCGTCGCCTGCTGATGCCCCACCGCGATTCCTGACGCGTACCTGACCCCGCGCGCCGGCGATGTCCAATACCTGTCGATTCCGAGGCACGCCATGAACGAACTCGATCCGCGCGCCGGCGATGTCGACGCCGGCCGTCGGCACCGTCGCGATGCAAGGGCGGCACGCCATGTCGCGCGGCCCGGGCATGATGGGCGATGCGGGTGGCCGCCCGCGGCGCAGGGCGGCTACGGCCTCGGCATGATGGGGGCGGAGGCTACGGCCCGGGCATGATGGGCGGCGGGGCTATGGCCCGCGCGGCGGCTACGGCTACGGCCCCGACGCGCGGGGGCGCACAGGGCGCGCCGCGATGGGCCGCGGTGGCGGGCTCGCAGTACCGACCTCAGGACGCCCAGCGCGACTGGGCCAGCTGCTGCACCGAGCAGACCCGCCAGAAGTCCTGGGATACGATGGCAGCTGTGCACGTGGAGCAGTCTGCTGCGGCAGATGCTTCGAGGGGACATCGCCGTCGACCCGCCGCGGCCATCGACCAGCAGCGCAAGGTCGACGACCTGGTGCAGTGTAGATGAAGACGCACCCGCGAGATGCGCAACGAAATGATCGCGGTGCTGACGCCGGAGCAGAGACGCGGTTGCGCGAGATAGCCCTGGCGGATCGAGCACGACCGCGAAGACTGGACGGCGACGCGCGCGCGCGTGCCGATGGATTCTCGCCGGCGCGCGACGACGCGGTTACTGCGCGGGCGGCGCCGCGCTGTTCGTCGGCGTGGCGCCGCGCGCGCCCGGACGCCTTCCTCGAAGCCGGTCCGCACGTCGTGCCGTTCACGCCGGGCGGGCACCGACATCCTCGCGCGCGATCGGGCAGAAGCTCGCCGAGACCTGGGGGCCGTTTCTCGGTCGTGATCGAGAACAAGCCGGGCGCGGCAGGCAACGTCGGCGTCGACTACGTGGCGAAGTCGCCGCCCGACGGCTTCGCCATCGATCGTGATGGGCATATCAGACCTTCGCCGCGAATCCCGCGCTGTACCACCCGCTGCCCTACGATCCGATCCGGGACTTCGCGCCGATCACGCAGGTCGCGAAGGTGCCCAACGTGCCTCGTCGCCGGCCCGGCGATCTGGCGCGCAGCTCTTGCTGAGTTCGTCGCCTACAAGGCGAACCTGGGCAAGGTCTTCTACGGCCTGGGCAACGAACGGCGCATCTCGCGACCGAGTACTTCAAGATGCGCACCGGCCTTCTGATGCAGCACGTCCCCAAGAAGGGCACCGGCCTGGCCCCGCCGACCTCCTCGGCGGCCAGATCGTCATCATCACCGCGCGCTGCCGTCGGCGCACTCAGGTCCGGGCAAGGGCTGCGCGGCAGCTGGCGGCCGCGTCGCCGCGGCTCGCGATCCGCCCGACGCCGACGATCGCGAGTCCGGCTATCCCGGCTCGGCTCGGTGGTACGGCCTGCTCCTGCGCCCGCGGCCGCGCCGAAGGACGTCGTGGCGAAGCCAATCCGCGACGCGGTCGCCGCGCCCACGGATCCGGTCGTGAACGAGCGGCCCGCGAGCGAAGGCGCCGAGCTCAGGGTGACACGCCTGACGAGTTCGGCGCGTTCGCGAAGTCCGAGATCGAGTTTTGGGGCAAGATCTTCGAGAGCGGGGCGAAGATCGATTGCAGGGCCAAGACGAGTTGCAGGGGTTCGCGACGCGAAGCCCGCTTGAGTCGCGCTCGGGTATCGCCGCAGCGAAGCCCCCGCGTACCTGACCCTGGGGTAACGTCGCGCTGATAGGCGGCCTGAAGCCCCGCGTACCTGACCCCGCGCGACACAACGACGACAACGACGGAGACGACGATGAAACGCTGGATCGCAACGACGGCCCCTTCGCGATGAGCGGCGCGGCCTCGCGGCCGGGACTGCTCACGCGTCGAGCGCGAGACGCCGGGCGCGACGATCGCCAACGCGCAGGTGTTCAACGGCTTCGGCTGCACCGCGGCGAACGTCCGCCTCGCTCGCGTGGAAGAACGCGCCGGCCGGCACGAAGAGCTTCGCCATCACCGGGTCCCGACGCGCCGACCGGCAGCGGCTGGTGGCACTGGCCGTGATCAACCTGCCGCGTCGACGACGACGTGATCCCCCTCGGCGCCGGCGACAAGGCGGGCCTCGAAGCCCCGCGGCGCCGTGCAGGCCGAACCGACTTCGGCGCGCCCGGCTGGGGCGGGTCTGCGCTGCGCCGCAGGGCGACAAGCCGCACCGCTAGATTTTCACGGTGCACGCGCTCAAGACCGAGAAGCCGAGGTGCCGGCCGACGCGACCGCGGCGCTCATCGTTCATGATCAATGAACCGCATCGGCAAGGCGAGCTTTACCGATGTACGGCCGACGCAGCACACGCGATCGCGACGCCGTCGTCGTCGCCGGCGTCGGGATGATCCCGTCTGCGAAGCCCGGCGCGAGCGAGCTGTCGCGATGGGCGCGCGCGCGACCCGCGCGGCGCTCGACGACGCCCGGATCGGCTACGGCGACGTCGGCCAGGTCGCCGCGGCTTCGTCTACGGCGACGCGCAGCGGCCAGCGCGCGCCGGCGAGGTCGGCATGACCGGCGTGCCGATCGTCAACGTCAACGACAACTGCTCGACCGGCCGGCCGCGCTGTTCCTTGCGCGGCAGGCGGTGCGCGGCGCGACCGAGGCGCGTTCGCGGTCGGCTTCGGCGAGATGCCCTGGGCGCGCTGGCCTCGCGTTCCGGGACCGCCTGAGCCCGTTCCAGCGCTTCGACGCGGCCACCGACGAGCCGTGCACGCCGAGGCGGCCCGCGCTGCGCTACTCGGCGGCGCGGGGCTGAGCACATGCGCCGCTACGGCACCAAGCTCGACGTTCGCGAAGATCCTGCGGCTGGGCGCGCCGCCGCCGCGAACAACCGCTGGCCTGTTCCGCACCGTCGTCACCGAGGACGAGGTGCTCGCGTCGCCCGTGATCTCACGGGCGTCATGACGCGGCTGATGGAGTGCGCCTGCTGACCTGCGGCGCCGCCGCGGCGGTCAGGTGCACGCTCGCGTTCGCGGAGCGGCGCCGGGATCGACGCGGGTGACGATCCGCAGCAGGCGATGACGACCGACCGGGTTGTTCGACGTTCGAGGCGCGACATGCGCGAGGTCGTCGGCTACGGCATGGCGAAGGAAGCCGCACGCCGCGTCTACGAGGACGCCGGCGCGGGGCCGGAGTGATCTCGACGTCGTCGAGCTGCACGACTGCTTCGCGCACAACGAGCTGATCAGCATGAGGCGCTGGGGCTGCGCCGAGGGCGGCGCTGAACGTCTTCGTCCTCGACGGCGACAACACCTACGGCGGCGCGCATCGTCACCAACCCGGTCGGGCGCTCTTGCCAGCAAGACCCACTCGCGCGACCTGCTCGCGCAATGCGCGGGAGCTCGCGCGGCAGTTGCAGCGGGCAGGCGGGCGCGGCAGGTCGACGCGCGCGGTTTCGCGCTCCAGCACAACATCGGGCTCGCGCGTGTCGTCACGCTCTACGAGCGCGCGTCGGCTGTCGAACGGCGTCGGTCTGCTTCCTGACCCACGTCCATCGCATCCTGCGGGTCGGCCTTCAGGCCGACGCCTTGGCCGCAGCTTCTCCAGCGCGCCGACCGCGTCGGCGTTCGCCGCGGCGACGTCTGGGAACGGCCTTGCGACGCGATCGTCGCGCGCCACCGTGCGCCAGCACCTGCCGCCATCGCGCCCTGCTTCCAGGCCCACGTCCTCGTGGCCGGGGTCGGGCGCCGGCACGACGTAGTCGCGCTGCGGAACGTCGCCGGCAACCGGCGCGTAGCCCATCGGCGGCATGCAGGCGGGCGCTCAGAGCGAGCCGTCGTCGCGCGGAAGGAACGAGACGTCGCCGAAGTGATGTCGGTGTCCGCGATGAAGCGCCTGAACGCTTCCAGCGCGCGCACGCGGGCCACGGCGTCCGGCGACAGCCAGCGATCGGCCGCGAGGACCTGGAAGCGGCTTCGGCCCAGCGTCCCAGTTCCGGGGCCATGCCGAGGTATTCCAGACCATCGCCGCGAGCGTCACGACGGCGCGCCCGCGCTCGCCGACGCGGTCGAACCTCGAGGAACACGCCGATCCGCCTTCGACGATCTTCCGTCCCGGCGGCGTTCAGCTTTCGCCTGCATCGCCTCGTGCGCGAGGTGCTCGCAGACGAGCAGGCCGCACCGCGCAGCGCGCGCTCGTCGAGCGAAGGCGAGAACTTCACGAGACGTGCCGCGCGCCGCCCGCAGCGTCGGCGACGAGCGCGCGAACTTGGGTTGCTCGCCGCCGACGATGCCGCCCGGCACGATGCCGGCGATGGCCCGTCCCATGGCGGATAGACGCGCCCGCTCGGCGTGCGCGGGATGGCGGCGCGTTGCTCGCCCATAGACGCCAGCTTGTCCAGCACACGAGCGCTTCCGGCGACGTCACCCGTCGCGCGCGATCGTCGCGTTGACCACCACGAGGTCGCCCGGCGACGCACCCAGGAACCCCGCGGCGCAGGTCGCCCGCCTGCGCGATCGGCTTTCGCCGGGCTCCGCGAGCTCCTCGAGACGCGAGGCGAGGTTCACCGCGTCGCCGGTCACCGTGTAGTCGGCGCGCACGGCACTGCCGGTCGACGCGGCGACGACCTCGCCGCTCGCGATGCCGACGTGAGCGGCGAGCGTCCTGCCGAACTCGGCCGACAGCGTCGCCATCGCCTCGTGGATCTCGCAGGCCGCGCGCACCGAGCGCTCGACGTCGTTGCCGTGCGCGACCGGGGCGCCGAACACCGCCATCGTCGCGTCGCCGATGTGCTTGTCGACGCTGCCGCCCGCGCGCGCGACGGCGCCGTCGACCAGGTCGAAGTAGCGGCCGAGCAGCCGATGGATCTCCTCGGCGTCCGCCTCGGAGGTGAGGCGAGTGAAGCCCGCGAGATCGGCGAACAGGATCGCGACCGGGCGGCGCTCGCCCGCCGCCGCCGGCGGGGGCGCGGCCGCGACGCGCGCGCCGCACTGCGGGCAGAAGCGCGCCTGCGGCGGCAGCGCCGCCCCGCAGTCCCCGCAAGCCTCTCCGCCCATGAGCGATCGGTCGCCGTTCGAGTGCGGCCATTCTGGCACCAACCGCGGCGCCGTTGTCGCGGCGGGCCGAACGGCGTATCGTGGGCGCCATGCGCTAGGGGTCCTGTCCGCGCGAGCGGACGGGTGAGACAGACCCTCACGAACCTGATCCGGGTAATGCCGGCGTAGGGAAGCGCGGCCCGACAAGCCGTCGCTCCTCCGCCGCCCGGCGAGCCTCCGAGGAGCCACGATGAACGCCAACGACCAGTTCTACGCGCGCGACGCCGCGGTCGACGCCGCCGCGGTCGCGCCGCTGCCCGCGTCGCGCAAGATCCACGTGCAGGGCTCGCGGCCGGACATTCGCGTGCCGATGCGCGAGATACGGCAGTCGGACACGCCGGCGTGGGACAACGCAACCGAGGGCGCCGAGAAGAACCCGCCGATCGTCGTCTACGACACGTCGGGCCCCTACACCGATCCCGCCGCCCGCATCGACATCCGCAAGGGCCTGCCCGCGCTGCGCGCCGCGTGGATCGCCGAGCGCGGCGACACCGTCGAGCTCGACGGGCCGACGTCGGCGTACGGCAGGGCGCGCCTCGGCGATCAGGCGCTCGCCGGCCTGCGCTTCGACCTCAACCGGAAGCCGCGCCGCGCGAAGCCAGGCGCGAACGTCTCGCAGATGCACTACGCGCGCCGCGGCATCGTGACGCCCGAGATGGAGTTCGTGGCGATCCGCGAGAACCTGAGGCGCGAGGAGATGCTGCGCACGCTGCCGGCGTCGATCACGCGGCAGCATCCGGGGCAGAGCTTCGGCGCGTCGATCCCGGCGACGATCACGCCCGAGTTCGTGCGCGACGAGATCGCGCGCGGCCGCGCGATCCTCCCCTGCAACGTCAACCACCCGGAAACCGAGCCGATGATCATCGGCCGGAACTTCCTGGTGAAGATCAACGCGAACATCGGCAACTCCGCGGTGTCCTCGTCGATCGGCGACGAGGTCGAGAAGATGACCTGGGCGACGCGCTGGGGCGCCGACACGGTGATGGACCTGTCGACCGGCAAGAACATCCACGAGACGCGCGAGTGGATCGTGCGCAACTCGCCGGTGCCGATCGGCACCGTGCCGATCTACCAGGCGCTCGAGAAGGTCGACGGCAAGGCCGAGGAGCTCACCTGGGAGATCTACCGCGACACGCTGATCGAGCAGGCCGAGCAGGGCGTCGACTACTTCACGATCCACGCGGGCGTGCTGCTGCGCTACATCCCGATGACCGCGAAGCGCATGACCGGCATCGTCTCGCGCGGCGGTTCGATCATGGCGAAGTGGTGCCTCGCGCACCATCGCGAGAGCTTCCTCTACACGCGCTTCGAGGAGATCTGCGAGATCATGAAGGCGTACGACGTCGCATTCTCGCTCGGCGACGGCCTGCGCCCCGGCTCGGGCTACGACGCGAACGACGAGGCGCAGATGGCGGAGCTCGCGACGCTGGGCGAGCTCACGAAGGTCGCGTGGAAGCACGACGTGCAGACGATGATCGAGGGCCCCGGCCACGTGCCGATGCACATGATCAAGCACAACATGGACGAGCAGCTCCGGCTGTGCGGCGAGGCGCCGTTCTACACGCTGGGCCCGCTCACCACCGACATCGCGCCCGGATACGACCACATCACGAGCGCCATCGGCGCCGCGATGATCGGGTGGTACGGCACCGCGATGCTCTGCTACGTGACGCCGAAGGAGCACCTGGGCCTGCCGAACAAGACCGACGTCAAGGATGGCATCATGGCCTACAAGGTCGCCGCGCACGCGGCCGACCTCGCGAAGGGCCACCCGGGTGCGCAGGTCCGCGACAACGCGCTGTCGAAGGCGCGCTTCGAGTTCCGCTGGGAGGACCAGTTCAACCTCGGCCTCGATCCGGACAAGGCGCGCGAGTTCCACGACGAGACGCTGCCGCAGCACGGCGCGAAGCTCGCGCACTTCTGCTCGATGTGCGGCCCGCATTTCTGCTCGATGAAGATCACGCAGGACGTGCGCGACTACGCGGCGAAGCAGGGCATCGCGGAGGCCGACGCGCTCGCGAAGGGCATGGAGGCGAAGGCGGTCGAGTTCGTGAAGAAGGGCGGGGAGATCTACAACCAAATCTGACCTTGTCCGGGTGTGCCCGGACAAGGTGTGAACCGGGGTCGGGTTCGCGGCCAGCAGGCCCGCGAACCTGACCCCCCGTGCTGGCTTCGCCCGCCGTCGCCCCCCGTTCGTCGCTGCCGATGCCCCACCGCGATTCCCTTGACGCGGATCAGCAACCGCCGCGCGCCGGCGATGTCCAATACCTTGTCAGGACGTCATGCAAGGAGGCACGCCATGAAACGAACCTCGATCCTCGCCGCAGGATTGCTCGCGTCGACGCTGGCCGTCGGCACCGTCGCGATGGCGCAGGGCGGCCCGCCGCCGTCGCGCGGCCCGGGCATGATGGGCGACGCGGGTCCGCCCGCGGCGCAGGGCGGCTACGGTTACGGCCCCGGCATGATGGGGGGCGGAGGCTACGGCCCGGGCATGATGGGCGGCGGGGGCTATGGCCCTGGCGCAGCGGGCGGCTACGGCTACGGCCCCGGACGCGCGGGGGCGCCAGGCGCGCCGCGATGGGGCCGCGGTGGCGGGCTCGCAGCGCTCGACCTCACGGACGCCCAGCGCGACAAGCTGGCGGCGCTGCACGAGCAGACCCGCCAGAAGTCCTGGGATACGATGGGGCAGCTGCGCACCGAGCAGTTCAAGCTGCGGCAGATGCTTCGGGGGGACACCGTCGACGCGGCCGCGGCCATCGACCAGCAGCGCAAGGTCGACGACCTGCGCAGGCAGCTCATGAAGACGCACCTCGAGATGCGCAATGAAATGATCGCGGTGCTGACGCCGGAGCAGAGGGCGCGGTTGCGCGAGATGGGGCCCTGGTGGATCGAGCACGACCGCGACGACTGACGAACGCGACGCGCGCGCACGTGCCGATGGATCCTCGCCGCCGCGCGACGATCGCGCGGTTGGTCGCGGGCGGCGCCGCGCTGCTCGTCGGCGTGGCGCCGGCGCGCGCCGCGGACGCATTCCCTTCGAAGCCGGTCCGCATCGTCGTGCCGTTCACGCCGGGCGGCAGCACCGACATCCTCGCGCGCGCGATCGGGCAGAAGCTCGCCGAGACCTGGGGCCAGCCGGTCGTGATCGAGAACAAGCCGGGCGCGGGCGGCAACGTCGGCGTCGACTACGTCGCGAAGTCGCCGCCCGACGGCCACACGATCGTGATGGGCCACATCGGGACCTTCGCGGCGAATCCGGCGCTGTACCACCCGCTGCCCTACGATCCGATCCGGGACTTCGCGCCGATCACGCAGGTCGCGAAGGTGCCCAACGTGCTCGTCGTCGGGCCGGCGATCCCGGCGCGCAGCTTCGCCGAGTTCGTCGCCTACGCGAAGGCGAACCCGGGCAAGGTGTTCTACGGCTCGGGCGGGAACGGCAGCGCGGCGCATCTCGCGACCGAGTACTTCAAGATGCGCACCGGTCTCTCGATGCAGCACGTCCCGTACAAGGGCACGGGCCCCGCGCTCGCCGACCTCCTCGGCGGCCAGATCGGCGTCATCATCACCGGCGCGCCGCCGCTGTCGGCGCACCTCAAGTCCGGGCGGCTGCGCGCGCTGGCGGTCGCGTCGCCGCAGCGGCTCGCGATCCTGCCCGACGTGCCGACGATCGCGGAGTCCGGCTATCCCGGTTTCTCGGCGGTGCAGTGGTACGGGCTGTTCGCGCCCGCGGCCACGCCGAAGGACGTCGTGGCGAAGCTCAACCGCGACGCGGTCGCCGCGCTCAAGGACCCGGTCGTCAACGAGCGGCTCGCGAGCGAAGGCGCCGAGCCCGTGGGCGACACGCCCGACGAGTTCGGCGCGTTCGTGAAGTCCGAGATCGAGTTGTGGGGCAAGGTGATCCGGGAGAGCGGGGCGAAAATTGATTAGGGCCTCGTTCGGGTGTGCCCGGACGAGGTGTGACTCGGGGTCGGGTACGCGGCCCGAAGGCCCGCGTACCTGACCCCTGAAGCAACTTCCGACAACGACGGAGACGACGATGAAACGCTGGATCGCAACGACGGCCCTCTTCGCGATGAGCGGCGCGGCCCTCGCGGCCGGACCGTTCACGCTGTCGAGCGCGGAGATCAAGCCGGGCGCGACGATCGCCAACGCGCAGGTGTTCAACGGCTTCGGCTGCACCGGCGAGAACGTCTCGCCCTCGCTCGCGTGGAAGAACGCGCCGGCCGGCACGAAGAGCTTCGCCATCACCGTCTACGACCCCGACGCGCCGACCGGCAGCGGCTGGTGGCACTGGGTCGTGATCAACCTGCCCGCGTCGACGACGTCGATTCCCCTCGGCGCCGGCGACAAGGCGGGCTCGAAGCTGCCCGCGAGCGCCGTGCAGGGCCGCACCGACTTCGGCGCGCCCGGCTGGGGCGGGCCCTGCCCGCCCCAGGGCGACAAGCCGCACCGCTACATCTTCACGGTCCACGCGCTCAAGACCGAGAAGCTCGAGGTGCCGGCCGACGCGACCGCGGCGCTCATCGGGTTCATGATCAACGCGAACCGCATCGGCAAGGCGAGCTTCACCGGGATGTACGGCCGCAAGTGACGCAGCACGCGACGCGCGACGCCGTCGTCGTCGCCGGCGTCGGGATGATCCCGTTCGCGAAGCCCGGCGCGAGCGAGAGCTACGTCGCGATGGGCGCGCGCGCGATCCGCGCGGCGCTCGACGACGCGCGGATCGGCTACGGCGACGTCGGCCAGGTCGCCGCGGGCTTCGTCTACGGCGACTCGTGCAGCGGCCAGCGCGTCGCCTACGAGGTCGGCATGACCGGCGTGCCGATCGTCAACGTCAACGACAACTGCTCGACCGGATCGGCCGCGCTGTTCCTCGCGCGGCAGGCGGTGCAAAGCGGCGCGACCGAGTGCGCGCTCGCGGTCGGCTTCGAACAGATGCGCCCCGGCGCGCTCGGCCTCGCGTTCCCGGATCGCCCGAGCCCGTTCCAGCGCTTCGACGCGGCGACCGACGAGCTCGTGCACGCCGAGGGCGTGCCGTTCGCGCTGCGCTACTTCGGCGGCGCGGGGCTCGAGCACATGCGCCGCTACGGCACGAAGCTCTCGACGTTCGCGAGGATCCGCGCGAAGGCGAGCCGCCACGCCGCGAACAATCCGCTCGCGCTGTTCCGCACCGTCGTCACCGAGGACGAGGTGCTCGCGTCGCCCGCGATCTGGCCGGGCGTCATGACGCGGCTGATGGCGTGCCCGCCGACCTGCGGCGCCGCCGCGGCGGTCGTGTGCACGCCCGCGTTCGCGGAGCGGCGCGGGATCGACGCGCGGGTCACGATCCGGGCGCAGGCGATGACGACCGACCGGCCGTCGACGTTCGAGGCGCGCGACATGCGCGAGGTCGTCGGCTACGGCATGGCGAAGGAAGCCGCACGCCGCGTCTACGAGAGCGCCGGCGTCGGGCCGGAGGATCTCGACGTCGTCGAGCTGCACGACTGCTTCGCGCACAACGAGCTGATCAGCTACGAGGCGCTGGGGCTGTGCGCCGAGGGCGGCGCCGAGCGGTTCGTCCTCGACGGCGACAACACCTACGGCGGCCGCATCGTCACCAACCCGTCGGGCGGCCTGCTGTCGAAAGGCCATCCGCTCGGCGCGACCGGGCTCGCGCAATGCGCGGAGCTCGCGTGGCAGCTGCGCGGGCAGGCGGGCGCGCGGCAGGTCGACGGCGCGCGGCTCGCGCTCCAGCACAACATCGGGCTCGGCGGCGCGTGCGTCGTCACGCTCTACGAGCGCGCGTCGGGCTGAAGTCGAGGAGCGTCGGTCTGAAGCCCGACCCACACGTCCATCGCCCGTGGGTCGGCCTTCAGGCCGACGCTTTCGGCCGCAGCTTCTCCAGCGCGCGCTCGACCGCGTCGGCATTCGCCGCGGCGATCGCCTGGAACGGCCGCGAGACGCGGTCGTCGCGCGCCACCGTGCGCCAGTAATCCGCCGCCATCGCGCCCGCTTCCGACCACGCCGCCTCGTGGCCGGGCTCCGGCGCCGGCGCGACGTAGTCGCGCGGCGGAACGTCGCCGGCAACCGGCGCGTAGCCCATCGGCAGCATGCCGCAGGCGGGCGCCAGGTCGAGCGAGCCGTCGTCGCGCGGAAGGAACGAGACGTTGCCGAAGTGCATGTCGGTGTCCGCGATGAAGCGCCCGAACGCTTCCAGCGCGCGAATGCGGGCCGCGGTGTCCGGCGACAGCCAGCGATCCGCCACGAGACGGGAAGCGGCCTCGGCCCAGCGTCCCGCGTTCGGGGCCATGCCGAGGTATTCGGCGTTCATCGCCGCGAGCGTCACGACGCCGCGCCGCCCGCGCTCGCCGACGCGGTCGAATCGCTCGACCTCGAGGAACACGCGCGATCCGCCTTCGACGATCTCCGATCCGGCGGCGGCCCAGCCTTTCGCTCGCATCGCCTCGTGCGCGAGGTGCTCGCAGACGAGCAGGTCGCACCAGCGGCGCGCGCTCGTCGAGTATTCGGAAGGCGAGAACTTCACGAGGACGTTCCGCGCGCCACCGACTGCGTCGGCGACGAGCGCGGCGAACTTGGGTTGCTCGCCGCCGACGATGCCACCGGGCACGACGCCGGCGATGGCCCGTCCCGCGAGCTCCGGATAGACGCGTGCCCGCTCGGCGCGCGGGATGGGCGGCGCGCCGTTCGCCCACGCGTCGTAGACGCGCTTGGCGGCTTCGTCGCCGACCACGAGGTCGCCCGGGAGATCGTCACCCGCCCGCGCGATCGCCGCGATCGCCTCGTCGTCGGACCACCGCGCCGGATCGGCCGAGAGACCGCTGGCCTCGCCCAGGCGCGCCGCGAACGACGCACCCAGGAACCCCCGCGGGCGCAGGTCGCGCACGAACACGGCCGGGCCGTCGAACGTGCCGTTGCCTCGCACGCCACGCATCCAGCGCGGGAGGCTCGCCGGATCGTCGACGAACGTGCCGGCCGGCGCATACGGCCGCAGACGCGCCGATGCTTCCATTTTTCCGGAACGATCGATCCGAAAGACCGGCACCACACGGCCAAGCCCCGCGATGTCGCGGGCAGCGGCGTAGCGCCGCGCGCGGGCCCGCCCGATCGCCACGATCCGGTCGCCGGCTCCGGTCACCAGCCTGGAGAAGGTCGCCTGCGACCCGATCCCGGCCGCATGGATCAGCGCATCGGCACGCGAGAGCGGTGCGCGCCTCAGCTCGAGCAGCAGGGCCTCCTCGCTCGACGTCGCCATCGTGACGCTCCCAGTGAGCCATGAATTAATTCTGCATAGAATTATCTATGCTATCTCTTTGTTCTGCAACGCCCTCCTTATCGATCTCTCCGTGTGCCGCGGGCCTGCCAGCCGCGCGCGCCACGCCTTCGACGACACCAGTCACACCGAGTTTCGATCGGTCGGGATGTCGATTGAATAGATTCACCGACCCTAGGCGGGCGCACCGTTCCTGGAAATCCGACGCCTGTTTTCAATGGATTAGGCGATTCGGCGCCTGGACAGGGGACAGCAGCTTCCGGGCATGCGCGGGCCGGCTGCCCTTCGACGGAGCGCCGTACGCCACCGGGACCTGGATCGCGGATACCGGCTCCACGCGACGCGCGCCGGCCCGCGGATCGATCTACGCCGGCGCAGCCATCCGGATGGGGATGCGGCGCGAGCCGAACGCCCGCTCGAACCGCTCGAATCGCCCCGGGATCGCCGTGCCGCAGTGGCGGCAGGCCCCTTCGGGGGTGAGCGCGTAGTCGAGGATCTCGTGCCAGTCGCGCACGATCAGCGGTTTCGCGCAGCCGGGGCAGAACGTCGTGCCGCCGGTGCGGTCGTGCACGTTGCCCGTGTAGACGTAGCGGACGCCTTCGCGAAGCGCGATCTCGCGCGAGCGCGCGAGCGTGGCCGGCGGCGTCGCCGCGAGGTCGGTCATCTTGTAGTCGGGGTGGAACGCCGTGAAGTGCAGCGGAACGTCCGGCCCGAGCTCGCGCACGATCCAGCGGCTCATCGCCTCGATCTCCGCGGGCGAGTCGTTCTTTCCCGGGATCAGCAGCGTCGTGAGCTCGAGCCAGCAGCCCGTCTCCTTCTTCACGTAGACGAGCGTGTCGAGCACCGGGGCGAGCCTCGCGCCGCACAGCTTCACGTAGAACTCGTCGGTGAAGCCTTTGAGGTCGACGTTCGCCGCGTCCATCTTCGCGTAGAACTCGCGCCGCGCCTCGACGCCGATGTAGCCCGCGGTCACCGCCACCGTCGCGATCCCGTGCGCGCGGCAGGCGTCGGCCGTGTCCATCGCGTACTCGGCGAAGATCACCGGGTCGTTGTAGGTGAACGCGACGCTGCGCGCTCCCGCGCGCTTCGCGGCGACGGCGATCGCCTCGGGCGACGCGGCGTCCATCAGCGTGTCCATCTCGCGCGACTTGCTGATGTCCCAGTTCTGGCAGAACTTGCACGCGAGGTTGCAGCCGGCGGTGCCGAACGACAGGATCGACGAGCCGGGATAGAAGTGGTTGAGCGGCTTCTTCTCGACCGGATCGAGGCAGAAGCCCGACGACCGACCGTAGGTCGTCAGCACCATCGCATCGCCCTCGCGCTGGCGCACGAAGCACGCGCCGCGCTGGCCTTCGTGCAGCCGGCAGTCGCGCGGGCACAGGTCGCACTGGATGCGCCCGTCGTCCAGGCGGTGCCACCAGCGGCCCGGGTGGTTTCCGCTCGTCGCGAGGCTCATCGTTGCGCTCCCGACGCCGCGGTCGCGAGATCGACGTCGTGCTCGTGCCACCGCGCCACGGTGTAGCGCGAGACGCGGAGCCCGGCGCTCCAGAAATCCGCGGGCAGCCCGGCCTTCCGCTTCAGCGCGCCGACGAAGGCGCGCGGATCGGGAAGCGATTCCCAGACCTGCGGCAGGAACGTCGCGCGCCGCGACCCGAGCTCGAGCACGACGCCGTCGACGGCGGGCCGCAGGCACGCGAGCAATTCCTCCTCGTCCGCGACGTCGACGGGCGACGGCGGCGAGAGCAGCGACACCTCGACCGCCGTCGCGGCGAGCTCGCGGGATTCGAGCGGCGGGAAGCGCGGGTCGCGGAACGCCGCCGCGAACGCGTTCTCGCGCACGTCGAGGCCGAGCGCGCGATGCGCGACGAGGCTGCCAATGCAGCCCCGAAGCTCGCCCCGCTGCTCGAGCGTCACGAACGTCGCGCCGGGCTCGGCGAGCGCGGCGTGCGGACGAGCGCTCGCGCCGGCGCGGCCGAACGCGCCTTCGATCGCGTCGCGCGCGATCGCGATCAGGGCGGCGCCGAGGTCGCGGTCGCTCATCGCGCCTTCTCCGCCAGCGCGAACGACGCGTAGCCCACGACGCGCGAACGGTCGCCCGACGTGTCGCCGGAGTTGCGCAGGTCGAGGAGCTCGGGCGCGAGCCCGCGGCGGCGTGCGCACAGGAGCAGGCCGTTGACCGGCGTCGCGCCGCAGGCCTCCTCGTGGTCGAGCGTCGCGTCGAGCGCGAGGATGCGCGCGGCGCTCGCGCGATCGATCGCGCGGGCGTCGTCGTAGGGGTGGTAGTGCGAGAGGTCGGAGCTCACGACGACGAGCGTCTCGTCGCCGCCCCAGAGTCGGTCGAGCACCTGCGCGACGTCGTCCGCCGACGCCGCGCCGACCGCGAGCGGCACGATGCGGAAGTCGTCGAGCGCCGCCTGCAGGAACGGGAGCTGCACCTCGAGCGAGTGCTCGAGCGCGTGCGCGGCGTCGCTCACGACGACCTGCGGCAGGCCGGCGAGCGCGGCGATCGCGTCGCGGTCGACCTCGACTTCGCCCAGCGGCGTGGCGAACGCGCGCGCCGACGGCAGCGCGAGCCCGCGGACCGCGACGCGGTGCGTGGGACCCAGGATCACGACGCGGCGGATCGTGCCGCGCGACCCGGCGAGGCGCGCGTAGGCGCCCGCCGCGATCGGGCCCGAATAGACGTAGCCCGCGTGCGGGACGATCAGCGCCTTGGGGCGACTCCCGCCGGCCTCGCGCGCCGGCGCCGCGGCGGCCGCGGCGCATTCGCGCAGGCTAGCCGCGAGCTCCGCTCGCGAACCGGGATAGAACAGGCCGGCCACCGCGGCCGGACGGACGTCTCGCATGACGCACCTCGAAGGGCGTTCTACGTCCCGGGCGCGGCCGCCGGCCGCGACCCGGTGCTCCCCGCTCGAGGGACCCTCGCGGGACCGCTCGGCGATCGTTCCCGATCTGCGGCCGAAGACCCCGATTTCAATGGGGGCAGGCCCGAATCCGGCCCCCGTCGGGCCCTAGTCGTGGCCGAGCGCCAGCCGGACGACGTAGCCGCCGGACTTCTCGTCGCGCTCCAGCGCGAGCGCCCCCGCGTCGCGGGCGGCCTCGAGCATCGCGTTGAACGAGCGGAACCCGTAGTAGCTCTCGGCGAAGCCCGGCCGGACGCGCTTCAGCGCCTGCTTCACCATCGATCCCCACACCTTCTCGTCGCCGCCGCGCTCGGACGCGAGCGCCTCGACGGTGCCGACGATCAGCTCGATCGCCTCGGCGCGGCGATCGTCGTCGCTCTTCGCGGCCGGCGCCGGCGCCGCCTCCTCCGGCGCGGCGTCGGCTTTCGCGGCCTTGCCTCCGCCGGCCGCCTTCGCGGCGGGCTTCGCCTTGCCCGCCGTCTTCTTCGCCGCGCGCTTCTTCTGCTCGCGCACGAGGTCGTCGTAGTAGATGAACTCGTCGCAGTTCGCGATCAGGAGGTCCGACGTCGAGTTCTTGACGCCGACGCCGATCACCGTCTTGTCGTTCTCGCGCAGCTTCGAGACGAGCGGCGAGAAGTCGGAGTCGCCGCTGATGATGACGAACGTGTCGACGTGCGCCTTCGTGTAGCAGAGGTCGAGCGCGTCGACGACCATCCGGATGTCGGCCGAGTTCTTGCCCGACTGGCGCACGTGCGGGATCTCGATCAGCTCGAAGGACGCCTCGTGCATCGGCGCCTTGAACGCCTTGTAGCGCTCCCAGTCGCAGTACGCCTTCTTGACGACGATCGAGCCCTTGAGCAGCAGGCGCTCGAGCACCTTGCCGATGTCGAACTTCTCGTAGTTCGCGTCGCGCACGCCGAGCGCGACGTTCTCGAAGTCGCAGAACAGCGCCATGTTGGAGGTGTCGTTTTCGCGTGCCATCGTCTCGCCTCGTCCGGGCCGGGGCCAACGATACCACCCCCGGTACCCGGCACGTACCGGGTACCCTGGGGCGGCCGGCGTGCGGGGCGCTACACTCGGCTTCCCTTCCCCGTCCCGGACCGCCGATGCCCGCCCCGCTCCGCCCGCTCACGCCGATCGAGGCCCGCGTGCTGGGCGTGCTCGTCGAGAAGGAGCGCACGGTCCCCGACAGCTACCCGATGTCGCTCAACGCGATCGTGACCGGCGCGAACCAGAAGACGAGCCGCTCGCCGCTGATGGAGATCGGCGAGGCGGACGCGCAGGCCGCGCTCGACGAGTTGAGGGGCCTGTCGCTGGTCGTCGAGTCCTCGGGGGGCCGCGTGATGCGCTACGCGCACAACGTCCCGCGCGCGCTCGCGATCCCCGCGGAATCGGCGGCGATCGTCGCGACGCTCGCGCTGCGCGGGCCGCAGACGCCGGGCGAGCTGCGCATCAACACCGAGCGGCTCCACCGCTTCGCCGACATTTCGTCGGTCGAGGGCTACCTCGCGGAGCTGGCGGCCCGGCCCGCGGGCGCGCTCGTCGCCGAGCTGCCGCGCGCGCCGGGCATGCGCGAGAGGCGCTGGGCGCACCTGCTGTCGGGCGCGCCAGCAACGGCGGAGGAACCGGCGACGTCCGACGCCGTTTCGCCGGCCGACGAACGCCTCGCCGCGCTCGAGGCGCGCATCGAGCGACTGGAGCGGATGCTCGCGGCGATCGTCCCGACGCCGCGCGAGTAGGCGGCCGTCGCATTGCCGGCGCGGCCCCGCGCGCGCACAATCGCTCCGCCGGCAATCGTCCCCGGACGCGCGCGACGACGTTCGGGCTTGCGCCGGCAACGCGAAGATCGCGGACGGGAGCGAGCTCGCGGTGCGCAAGTGCGCGCGCACCGAGCACGACCGGCAGGTCCACGTCGACGCGATGCAGGCGATCCGGCAGACGTTCGCGGCAGCAGGCGACCCGGTGCCCGGGGAGTGCGCGCGCGAGCGCGAGGTCTGAAGCCCTAATCCTGAGGAGAACGCGATGGGCATGCTCGACGGTTTGCTGGGACAGATCCTCTCGGGCGCGATGACGCCCGGACAGGCGGACGACCGCGGCTTGCCCGGCATGGGCGGGATGGCGCGCGCGCCCGGCGGCGCCAGCCCCGGAGGCCTCGGCGGGCTCGAGTCGATGCTGGGCGGCGGCGGCGGCGGCGGGATGGCCGGCGCAGCGGGGGCGGGCGGCATCGTGGCCGTGCTGCTGCAGCTGCTGCAGCAGAACGGCGGGCTCGGCGGCCTGCTCGCGCAATTCCAGAAGGCGGGCTACGGCGACCACGCGAACTCGTGGGTGTCGAACGGGCAGAACATGCCGATCAGCGGCGACATCCTGTCGAAGGTGCTGGGCTCGGGGCAGCTCGACCAGATCGCGCAGCAGCTCGGCATGTCGCGCGGGCAGGCGGCCGACCAGGTCGCCTCGGCGTTGCCCGACGTCGTCAATCACATGACGCCGCAGGGCGCCGTCCCGTCGAACGGCGACGACCTCGTCAACCGCGCGCTCGAGATGCTCAAGCGCGGCGGGCGCTAGCACGCGAATCGTCGGCCTGAAGGCCGGGCTGCGCACGTCGGCCTGAAGGCCGACCCACAGTCTGGATCCGTGGGTCGGGCGTCAGCCCGACGCGCTCGTGGGTCGGGCTCCAGCCCGACGGCTTACGCGCGCATCGCGCCGCGGACGCCTGCGTCCTGGCGTCGGCCCTCGCGCATGCCTCATCCGCATTGTCGCTGCCGAAGCGCAGCGTCGGACGTCGGCCGCGTCGCAATCGCGCGTCCTCGATCCCCATTCGCTCCGCGAACGAGGCCCCTCGCCGACGCAGCGACCCCGGCGGCCTCCTTGCAGCGCCTGCGCAGAACCTGAACGTGGAGCGTCTGCCGCGGCGGGGATCGCAACCGCGCGTCGTCGATCCCCATTTCGGCGGGCGCCCCTCGCCGACGCAGGACCCCGGCGGCCTCCTGCAGCGCCGCGCAGAACCTGAACGTGGAGCGTCGCGGATCGCAGCCGCGCGTCGTCGACGCTCCGCGTCGGGGCCCCTCGCCAGCGCGGTCGCGTTGCCTGCGCGAGCCTAGACGTGGAGCGTCGGCCGCGGCGCGGATCGCAACCGCGCGTCGTCGTCCCCATTCGCTCGACGACCCTCGCCGCGCGCGACCCCGCTAATCCAGCTTGCGCTTGTCCTCGATGACCTTGCCGTCGTTCGGCAGGGCGCCGGGCGAGTGGAACGCGACCTCGCCGCGCAGCTTCGTGACGTCGCGGATCGTCGCGACGATCGCGTCGGCCAGCGTGGTCGCGTTGTCGGCGATCTCGACGTGCAGCGTCATGCGGTCCTGCGCGTCCGGATTGTCGACGACGAGCCGCGCGCGGCGCACCTCGGGATGCCGTCGCAGGATCGCGTCGACCTGCGAGGGATGCACGAACATCCCCTTCACCTTCGTCGTCTGGTCGGCGCGGCCCATCCATCCGCGAATGCGCGCGTTCGTGCGCCCGCAGGGCGAGCGGCCCGGCAGGATCGCCGAGAGGTCGCCGGTGCCGAAGCGGACCAGCGGGTAGTCGGCGTTGAAGAGCAGCGTGACGACGACCTCGCCGACCTCGCCCTCGGGCACCGGATCGCCGGTGCCCGGTCGCACGATCTCGACCAGCACGCCCTCGTCGACGACGAGGCCCTCGCGCGCCGGCGTCTCGTAGGCGATGCTGCCGAGGTCGGCGGTCGCGTAGGCCTGGTACGCCGCGATGCCGCGCGCGGCGAACTGGTCGCGGAGCGCCGCGGGGAACGCCTCGCCGGACACGAGCGCCTTCCTGAGGCTTCGGATCTCGACGCCCGACTCGTCCGCCTTCTCGAGCAGGATGCGCAGGAACGACGGCGTGCCGCCGTAGCCGTCGGGCCCGAGGTCCGCCATCGCCTGCACCTGCAACTCGGTGTTGCCGATGCCCGCCGGGAACACCGTGCAGCCGAGCGCGTGCGCGCCCGTCTCGAACATCGAGCCCGCCGGCGTCAGGTGGTAGGCGAACGTGTTGTGCAGGAGGTCGCCGGCGCGGAACCCCGCGGCGAAGAGCGCGCGGGCGAGGCGCCAGTAGTCGGGCGCGCCGCCCTCGGGCTCGTAGATCGGGCCCGGCGACGCGAAGACGCGCTTCGCGCCGGGGCGCCCGCCGCCCCAGCCGACGGCCGCGAATCCGCCGAACGGCCGCGAGGCCTTCTGGAGCTCGACGAGCTCCGACTTGCGCGTGACCGGCACCTTCGCGAGCGCCTCGCGCGTCGTCACCGCCGCGGGATCGACGTCGGCGAGCCGCCGCGCGAACGCCGGCGCGTGCGCCTTCGCGTGCGCGACCTGCTTCGGCAGCCGCTCGAGGATCGCGTGCTCGCGCGCCTCGGGATCGCGGGTCTCCAGCGCGTCGTGGTGCTCGCTCATTGCGTGAAACCGTAGACAGGATGTCGAAGAAAGGGCTTGTTCGCCAGGCGAAGGAAATGCTTGAGGCATCGATTCGATCGCGATTGAAACCTTCCGCCGGAAGCCTGTGCCCTCGGCCTCTGCAGAGCGTCAATCCCCATCTACGACGTCCTATCTACTGCCCTACGCCAGCCACCGCTTCCGCCGCCGGTAATGCTTGACGTCGCGGAAGCTCTTGCGGCCCGCCGTCGACAGGCCGAGGTAGAACTCCTTGACGTCCTCGTTCGACGCGAGGCCCTTCGCGTCGCCGTCCATCACGACGCGCCCGCTCTCGAGGATGTAGCCGTAGTTCGCGTAGCGCAGCGCGACGGTCGTGTTCTGCTCGGCCAGGAGGAAGCTCACGCGCTCCTTGGCGTTGAGGTCGCGCACGATCTCGAAGATCTCCTCGACGATCTGCGGCGCGAGGCCCATCGACGGCTCGTCGAGCAGGATCGTGTTGGGACGCGCCATCAGCGCGCGGCCGATCGCGGTCATCTGCTGCTCGCCGCCGGACGTGTAGCCGGACTGGCTCGCCCGCCGCTCCCTGAGCCGCGGGAAGTAGTGGTAGACGCGCTCGAGCGACGCCGCGAGCTCGCCGCGCGACACGCTGCGCGTGAACGCGCCGGTCAGCAGGTTCTCCTCGACCGTCAGGTGCTGGAAGCAATGGCGCCCTTCCATCACCTGGCAGACGCCCATGCGCACGAGCTCGTGGGTCGTGAGCCGGTCGACGCGATGGCCGCGGAAGTCGATCGTGCCCTTCGTCACCTCGCCGCGCTCGGCCTTGAGCAGGTTCGAGATCGCCTTGAGCGTCGTGCTCTTGCCGGCGCCGTTGGCGCCGAGCAGCGCGACGATCGCGCCCTCGGGCACCTCGAGCGAGACGCCCTTCAGCACCAGGATCACGTGGTCGTAGATCACCTCGATGTTGTTCACCGAGAGGTGACGCTGGACGGCGGGCGCGGGCGTGGCGGTCATCGCGGTGCTTGCGATCCGAGGCTTGACGGAAGGAGCGGATCCCGGGGCTGGCGTGAAGGCGCGCGCGCGCCCTCACCCCAACCCTCTCCCGCGAGCGGGAGAGGGGGGATCGCGCTCAGCCTTCCTTCGCGCAGTCGCGCGGCTTGATGTTCTTGCTCGCGGCGTACTTGCCCGCCTGCTCCTCGACCATCTGGCGCACCAGCGCGCGGTCGCCCGCCATGAACGGCGTCACCGGCTTGAAGCCGTTGCCGGTCCACTGCTGGAACTTCACCATGCCCGAGCCCTCGTGGTCGGCGCAGCTCGTCTTGATCGGCGGGAACAGGCCGGCCGCGCCGAGCTCCTTGATGCGCGCCTCGGTCAGGTTCAGGTGCTCGAGGCCCCAGCGGAGCTGCTCGGGCGTCACCGGCTTGCCCTTGCCGAACTTGGCCTGCGCGACGCGCATCGCCTCGACGATGATGATTCCGTAGACGACGCCGCGCGTGTACATCACGTTGCCGAGCCGCGCGGGATCCTCGAGGTTGCCCTTCTTGGCGCCGTAGACCTTGTTCTTGATGTCCTGCATCACCGGGAAGTTCAGGCCCGACTCGGTGAACGTCGCGCTGACGTAGCCCTTCGCCGCGGCGGCGGCCGGCACCACGTCCTCCTCGGAGCCCGCCCACCAGACGCCGAGCAGCTTGTCCTTCGGGTAGCCGACCTTCGCCGCGGTCTTGAGCGCGACCGTGCTCATCACGCCGTAGGTCCACAGGATCGTGAAGTCCGGCTGCGCCTGGCGGATCTGCAGCCACTGCGATTCCATCGTCTGGCCGGGCGGCGTGACCGGGATCTTGAGCGTCTCGAAGCCGTGCTTCGCGGCGAGCGCGTCGAGCACCGGGATCGGCTCCTTGCCGTACGCGGAGTCGTGGTAGAGGAACGCGATCTTCTTGCCCTTGAGCTTGTCGACGCCCCCGACCTTCTGGCCGAGGTAGGCGATCATCGCCGCCATCTGGTCCCAGTACGTCGTGCCGAGCGGGAACACCCAGTCGTAGACGCGGCCGTCCGCGGAGCTCGCGAGCCCGTAGCCGAACGTCGTGAGCGGGATCTTGTCCTGCGCGGCCCGGTCGAACAGGCCGTACGCGATGCCGGTCGACAGCGGCTCGACCGTCGTCGCGCCGCCGTTCTTCTTCTTCAGGCGCTCGTAGCACTCGACGCCCTTCGACGCGTTGTACTCGGTCTCGCACTCCTCCCACGAGAGCTGGACGCCGTTGATGCCGCCCGTCATGTTGACGAGCGTCCAGTAGTCGATCGCGCCGCCGTAGTAGCCGGAGCCGCCGGCCGCGTAGGGCCCGACGCGGTAGCTCAGCACCGGCATGAACTGCGTCGCCTGGGCGCCGGCCAGCGTGGCGGCGCCGAACAGCGCGGCGCCGACGAGCGCCGATTTGAGGGTCTTCATCTCGCTACTCCTCCATGGAACGTGTTGGTCGGGACTGCAGGCAAGCCTTCGGCCGCCGCGCGAAGCGGCCGCCCGGATGTCTTGTGGGGGAATGGTAACGCCGGTCGCATGTGGCGGCGCAGCATCAGTGCGGGAACGGCCACAGGCGCAGCTTCTCCTTGCCGATCTGCCAGAGCCTCGCGAGCCCGTGCGGCTCGGCGATCAGGAAGAAGATGATGAGGCCGCCGAACACCATGAGCTCGAGGTTGGAGATCGTGCTCTCGGCGATGCGCAGGCCGAAGGCCGAGTCGAGCGTGCGCACGGTGACCGACAGCAGCACCGGCACGAGCGTCACGAACGCCGCGCCGAGGAACGAGCCCAGCACGGTGCCGACGCCGCCGAGGATGATCATGAAAAGGATGCGGAACGACAGGTCGAGGTTGAACGCCTCCGGCTCGACCGTCCCGAGGTACTGGAACGCGAACAGCGCGCCCGCGACGCCGCAGTAGAACGAGCTCACCGCGAACGCGAGGAGCTTCGCGCGCATCAGCCGGATGCCGATCACCTCGGCGGCGACGTCCATGTCGCGCACCGCCATCCACGAGCGCCCGACGTTGCCGCGCGCCATGTTCTTCGCGGCGAGCGCCATCAGCGCCACGATCGACAGCACGAGCAGGTACTTCGACGCGGGCGACGTGAACGCGTAGCCGAATATGACGACCTGCTGCGCGGTGATCACGCCCGACGGCGTGTAGTTGCTGACCCAGCCCACCTTGGTCAGGAACCAGAGGATGAAGAACTGCGCGGCGAGCGTCGCGACCGCGAGGTAGAACCCGCGGATGCGCAGGCTCGGCAGCCCGAACAGCACGCCGACGAGCGCCGCCACCACGCCGCCGCCGGCGAACGCGACGAGGAACGGGATGCCGGGCACGCGCAGCACGAAGTTGTAGGCGGCGAACGCGCCGACCGCCATGAACGCGGCCGTGCCGAGCGAGAGCTGGCCCGCGTAGCCCGTCAGGATGTTGAGCCCGATCGCCGCGAGCGTCAGGATCAGGAACGGAATCAGGATCCCGGTGAACACGTACGGCGACGCGACGAGCGGCACGACGACGAAGGCGGCCACGAGGACGATCGCCATCGCGACCCGGTCCTGCCGGATCGGGAAGATCGCGTTGTCGGCCTCGTAGGAGGCCTTGAACTGGCCGGATTCGCGGTAGAGCATTTCTAGCAGCCGAAAGGCGTAGAGAGTAGAAAGTAGATAGTGATTGGCATAGGCGTCATGCAACTCACTCCGACATCGGGATGTCGGCACGGCAATGATTCGGCACAGCGCTAAACACTATCTACTACCTACTTTCTACGCCTTCCGGCGTCAGATCCTTCGAATGATCTTCTCGCCGAACAGCCCCTCCGGCCTCACGAGCAGGAACGCGAGCGCGAGCACGTAGGGGAACCATCCCTCGATCCCGCCGCCGACGAAGGGGCCGAGGTAGACCTCGGCGAGCTTCTCGGAGGCGCCGATGATGAGCCCGCCGACGATCGCGCCCGGGATCGAGTCGAAGCCGCCGAGGATCAGCACCGGCAGCGCCTTGAGCGCGACGAACGTGAGCGCGTACTGGACGCCGTTGCGCGCGCCCCACAGGAGCCCGGCGACGAGCGCGACCGCGCCCGCCACGCTCCAGACGATCGCCCAGATCTGTTTCAGCGGGATGCCGACGGCCATCGCGGCCTGGTGGTCGTCCGCGACGGCGCGCAGCGCCCGGCCGATGCGCGTCCGATTGAAGAACAGCGCGAGCGCGGTGACCAGGATCGCCGCGATGCCCGCGGCGGCGAGGTCGAACTTCGAGACGTTGATGTTGGCGTTCTCGTTGAGCCACTCGATCGGCTCGTCCTGCAGGCCGAGGTCCAGCCCGCGGACGTTCGCGCCCCACAGCCACTGCGCGAAGCCCTCGATGAAGAACGTGAGGCCGATCGTCGCCATGAACAGCGTGATCTGCGGCTGGTTGACGAGCGGCCGCAGCACGAGTCGCTCGGTCAGAAGGCCCACGACGACCATCACGGCCAGCGTCGCGGGCAGCGCGAGCCACGGCGACAGCCCGACCTCGAGCAGGCCCACGTAGGTGAGCGCGGCGAAGAACACCATCGCGCCCTGCGCGAAGTTGAACACGCCCGACGCCTTGTAGATCAGCACGAAGCCCAGCGCGACGAGCGAGTACATCACGCCCGAGAGCAGGCCGCCGATCAGGACTTCGAAGAAGAAGGACATGGAGGCAGGCGAAAGGCAAGAGTAGGTAGGTTTTGGCGCTTCGGTCTTGCGAGCCGGTCGACTTGGCGTGCGTCGGATGAACGTCGTGAATGTCGCGGGAGTCGAGTTCGTCAAACCCTACCAACTTCGCCCGCTTGCCTTTCTGCCGCAACGAAGTCGCGGGAAACGAATTCGACAATCCCTATCTACGACACCCTCCTGCGTTTCGCATTCAATGGGCCACCCCGAGATACGCATCGACGACCGCCTTGCTGGCCCGGACCTCGTCGGGCGGCCCGTCGCCGATCTTGCGGCCGTAGTCGAGCACGACCACCCGGTCGGAGATGTCCATCACCACGCCCATGTCGTGCTCGATCAGAACGATCGTCGTGCCGTACTGCTCGTTGACGTCGAGGACGAAGCGGCACATGTCCTGCTTCTCCTCGACGTTCATGCCGGCCATCGGCTCGTCGAGCAGCAGGAGCTGCGGCTCCGCGGCGAGGGCGCGCGCGAGCTCGACGCGCTTCTGCAGCCCGTAGGGCAGGCGTCCGACCGGCGTCTTGCGGATGTGCTGGATCTCGAGGAAGTCGATGATCTCCTCGACGCGCGCGCGGTGGCGGAGCTCCTCGCGCTTCGCGCGGCCGATCCAGATCGCCTGCTCGAGGAAGCTCGCCTTCATCCGCAGGTTGCGGCCCGTCATGATGTTGTCGAGGACCGTCATCCCCTTGAACAGCGCGATGTTCTGGAACGTGCGCGCGATGCCCTGGGCCGCCGCGTCGTGCGTGTCCATGTCGCGGCGCTGGCGCCCGCGGAAGGTGATCGTCCCCTGCTGCGGCCGGTAGACGCCGTTGATGACGTTCAGCATCGAGCTCTTGCCCGCGCCGTTCGGGCCGATGATCGCGCGGATCTCGTGCTCGCGGACGTCGAAGCTGATGTCCGTCAGCGCCTTCACGCCGCCGAACGCGAGCGAGATGCCCTCGAGCTTCAGGATCACGTCGCCGATGTCCCTCGTCATGGCCGATTGCCCATCACGGCGCGCGCCGGGCCGCCCCAAGCGCGCCTGCCCCCTCGGGGGGAGGCAGCCGCAGGCTGCTTCGGGGGGAGCGTCATCACGCGGCCCGGCGCGCGGCGCCGGGCTCGAAGGTCTTCGCGTCCTCGATCCGCAGGTCGGCGGCGACGCTGCCGGTGCGGCCGTCCTCGAACTTGACCTGCGTCTCGATGTGCTGGACCTTGCGCCCGCCGTAGAGCGCATCGATCAGCACCGCGTACTTGTCGGCGACGAAGCCGCGCCGCACCTTGCGCGTGCGCGTGAGCTCGTCGTCGTCGGGGTCGAGCTCCTTGTGCAGCACGAGGAAGCGGTGGATCTGCGACGCCGCGAGCGCGGGCTCGGCGGCGAGCTCGGCGTTCACGCCCTCGACCACCTCCCGCACCAGCTCGATCACCTCGGGCTTGGCGGCGAGGTCCGTGTAGCCCGAGTACGGCAGCCCGCGCCGCTCGGCCCAGTTGCCGACCGAGCCCATGTCGATGTTGACGAACACGCACACCTGGTCGCGGCCGTTGCCGAACGCGACCGCCTCCTTCACGTGCGGCGAGAACTTGAGCTTGTTCTCGATGTAGTTCGGGGCGAACAGCGCGCCGTTCGCGAGCTTCCCGACGTCCTTCGCCCGGTCGATGATCCTGAGGTGCCCGTCGGCGTCGAACACGCCGGCGTCGCCGGTCCGGAAGTAGCCGTCCGGGTCGATCGACTCGGCCGTCGCGTCGGGGCGCTTGTAGTACTCGGTCAGCAGCATCGGCCCGCGCACGAGCACCTCGCCGTTGCCGGCGATCTTCACCTCGACGTGCGGCGCCGGCTTGCCGACGGTGTCGAGCCGCACCGCGTCGTCCGGCTGCAGGCAAACGTACGCGCAGGTCTCCGTCGAGCCGTAGAGCTGCTTCATGTTGATGCCGATCGAGCGGTAGAACCGGAACAGGTCCGGCCCGATCGCCGCGCCGGCCGTGTACGCGACGCGGATGCGGCTCATGCCCAGCACGTTGCGCAACGGGCCGTAGACGAGGACGTCGCCGATCCGGTAGGCGAGGCGGTCGCCGAAGGACACCGGACGGCCGTCGAGGATGTCGACGCCGCAGCGCTTCGCGACGCCGATCGCCCAGTGGAACATCGCGCGCTTGATCGCGCCCGCGTCCTCCATCCGGATCATCACCTGCGTGCGCAGGCTCTCGAAGATCGCCGGCGGCGCGAAGTAGTAGGTCGGGCCGATCTCGCGCAGGTCGATGCGCACCGTGTCGGCCGATTCGGGGCAGTTGATCGTGAAGCCGGCGACGAGCCACTGGGCGAAGCTGAACAGGTGGTCGCCGACCCACGCCATCGGCAGGTACGACAGCACGCTGTCGTCGGGCCCCAGCTTGTCGAAGCCGACGCCGCCCTCGGCGGCGGTGATGAACGCGGCGTGGCTCTGGCGCACGCCCTTGGGCTTGCCCGTCGTGCCCGACGTGTAGAGCATCACCGACACGTCGGACGCCCGGCCCTTCGCGACCTCGGCATCGAAGAACCCGGGGTGCGCCTTGTCGTATTCGCGTCCGGCCGCGACGAGCGCGTCGTAGCCCGTCACGCCCTCGTAGCCCTCGCCGACGTAGTTGCGCAGCCCCCGCGGGTCGTCGTACACCATGTGCGCGAGCGTCGGCACCTGCGGCCGCGCCTCCAGGAACTTGTCGAGCTGCTCCTGGTCCTCGACGATCGCGAAGCCGATGCCCGCGTCGTTCAGCACGTAGATGAACTCGTTCGCCGGCGCGTCCTGGTACATCGGCACCGGGATCCCGCCGACGCACTGCGCGGCGAGCATCGCCCAGTAGAGCCGCGGCCGGTTGTCGCCGACGATCGCGAGGTGGTCGCCGCGCTCGAGGCCGATCGACGCGAGGCCGCACGCGAGCGCGCGCACCTCGTCGGCGACCTGGCGCCAGGTCCAGGTCTGCCAGATGCCGAGGTCCTTCTCGCGCGTCGCGGGATGGCGCGGCCGGACCGCCGCGTGGTGCAGCAGCCGGCGCGGAAACGTGTCGAGCGCCTTCTCCATCCTCCTCCTCCTCGCCCCGGGGCCGGCATCGCCCCGTCCCGCCCGCGCCGTCGCTGTCCCGCGCGGTCGCGCCCCGCTCCGTTTGCCGCGTCGCGCCGTCGGGCGGTGCGGCCGGCCATCTTAGGTCCTGCGATCCTCGCAGGCAACGCGGCACCCGGCCCGGGCCGCGACTCGACGGCGCCCCGGACCCGTAGAATCCCGGAAGGGTGCGCGAACGTTAAGCCGCGCGCCCGGTCACGGGCTGTCGCCGCGCCGACATTCCGCCCGGGCCACGCCGCGAACCCCGACCGCGATGACCACTCCCCATCCTCGCCTGCGCCGCATGCTCGAGGCGAGCGCGTGGGCGCGAGCGCTGTCGCCCGCCGACCTCGACCGGGTCGCCGCCGAGACCGCGGTTCGCACCTGCCCGGCGGGCGGCCTCGTCTGCCACAAGGGCGAGCGCGTCGAGCACTGGATCGGCGTCGTCGACGGGCTCGTCAAGATGGCGAACGTCTCCGCCGAGGGCAAGGCCACGAGCTACACCGGCATCGGCAGCGGCGGCTGGTTCGGCGAGGGGTCGCTCCTCAAGGACGAGCCGCGGCGCTACGACATCGTCGCGCTGCGCGAGTCGCTCGTCGCGCACATGCCGCGCGCCACCTTCCTGCGGCTCCTCGACACCAACCTCGCGTTCAACCGGTTCCTGATCGTCCAGCTGAACGAGCGGCTCGGCCAGTTCATCGCGCTCGTCGAGCACGGCCGCCTGCACGGTCCGGAGGCGCGCCTCGCGCGCTCGCTCGCGGGGCTCTTCAATCCGGTGCTCTATCCGGGGGTCGGCCCGTCGCTGCCGGTGTCGCAGGAGGAGCTCGGCCAGCTCGTCGGCCTCTCGCGCCAGCGCGTGAACCAGGCGTTGAAGCGCCTGGAGGCCGAGGGCCTCGTGCGCGTCGACTACGGCAGCGTCACCGTCCTCGACCTCGCGCGCCTTCGAAGCTACGGCGACTAGCTCGCGAAAAGCGTCGGCTGAGGCCTGACCCGCAACGCGCCCCTGTGGGTCGGCGTTCAGGCCGACGAACCTCGACATGCGCCGGGCGGGAAAGGCGCCGACGGGCGGCGCGCTCGAAGGGTGGCTAGAATCGCGCCTTTCCGTCCCCGGAAGGCATCGATGGCGTCCACGGTCGAAATGCTGGTCCACGAGCTCGCCTCCGCCCACCGCACCGGACGCGCCGTCCCGGGCGGGAAGCTCGACGCGCTCGACGTCTCGATCGCGGAGGCCTACGCGGTGCAGGCGGGCACCGCGATCGCGCTCGGCGAGCGCGTGGGCGGCTGGAAGGCCGGATTCGGCCCGGACAAGGCCTCGGTCGCTGCGCCCATGCTCGCGGGCACCGTCGCGAAGAGCGGCGCCCGCGTCGCGCTGCCGCCCGACCGCCCGGCGATCCTCGAGATCGAGATCGCGTTCCGGCTCGCGCGCGACCTGCCGCCGCGTCCGGGCCGCCCGTACACGCGCGGCGAAGTCGAGGACGCGGTGGACGTCGCGCTCGCGGGCGCGGAGATCATCGCGGCGCGCGCCGGCATGCCGTCGACAGGCGCGCCGTTCCCGCGCTTCGTCGCGGACCTGCAGGGCAACGCGGGGTACGTCTGCGGAGGCGAGACGCGCGCCTTCCGCGAAATCGCCCTCGACGCCTGCCGCGTCGAGCTGTGGATCGACGACACGCTCGTGCACGACGCGGTCGGCGGCCATCCGCAGGGCGATCCCTGGGCGCCGCTCGTGGCGTGGGCCGGCGCGCAACGCGACCGCCTCGGCGGCCTCGCGCGCGGCCAGGTGATCACGACAGGCAGCCTCAACAAGCCGCTTCCGATCGACAAGCCCTGCCGCGTGCGCGCGAGGATCGCCGGCGTCGGCGAGGTCGCGTTCGCGTTCGTCGCCGCGAAGGGCTGACGAACCGCGTCGGTCAGGCCGCGCCGCCGCCGTGCGCGGCGTGGGTGCGCGTGTTCTGCAACCGGTAGACGGCGACGTCCGGCGCCCGCGCGGCGTCGCGGAACGCATCGCCCGCCGCGAACGCGCGCGCCTGCGCCTCGAAAGGCGCGAGGTCGCCCCAGCCCTCGACGAGCACGATCCAGCGCGGGATCTCGGTGCCGCCGGCGCGCGCCTTCTTCTCCGCGGTCTCGATCGCGCTCGCGGCCTCGTCCGCGACGAGCAGGTGCGCCCCGGCCACGCCGTTCGCGTCGACCAGGCGGTCGATCGCCTCGCGCATGCGCGCGCGGTGCGCCGCGGCGCGGGGCGCGTCGACGTCGTAGCGGAACGTCGCGACCAGCCCGCCCTCGCCGTCGCCGCGCGTGTGCGCGACCTCGCACAGCGAGCGCGCGACGCCGCGGAAATGCCTGACGGTCTCCACCGTCCACGGCGTCGGATGGTTGAGCCGCTCGAGGTAGTCGCGGCCCGCGAGCACGGACGTCGCCGACGTCTCGTACAGGTTGAAGAATTCCGGCACGCCCGCGACCGCGACGTAGCGGCGACCCCGCAGGAAGCCGGGGATCGCGGCGCGCTCCGGCATGTGCTCGCGGCCGTGCCACGCGTAGAAGGCTTCGCGGCCTTCCGGCGCGATGTCGTGCCAGATGGCGACCGCTCCCTTGCCCGCCAGCGCCATGCGCTCCCTCCGTCCTCGCGCGACCGGCCGCGCAGTTGACATCATGCCATCGGATGGCAAAATGAAACGGCGTTCCAAAAATCCGCCGATCGTGCAGTGAGTCATTACTCTCGCCGAAAGGCTTGCCGATAGGAGTCGCCGCGATGCCCGTCGCCGCCGTCGATCGCTGCCTGACCGTCCTGGAAACGCTCGCGGCCTCCCCGACCGGGATCGCGCTCGGCGACCTGGCGGACCGCCTATCGCTTCCCAAGAGCGCCGCGTTCCGGGTGCTCCACACGCTGGCCGACCGCGGCTACGTCGACCAGGACGCGGGCGGCGAGCGCTACCGGCTGTCGCTCAAGCTGGCGACGCTCGGCTTCCGCTACCTGGACGAGACCTCGCTGCCGGACCTCGCGCAGCACGCGCTCGACGCGCTCGCCGCCAGCGTCCGCGAGTACTGCAGGATGGCGCTGGTCGACGGCACCCGCCTCGCGTGGGTCGCGCGCGCGCAGGGCGCGCCGCAAGGCCTGCGCTACGACCCGCCGATGGGCAACGACGTCGTGCTGCACGCGACCGCGACCGGCAAGGCGTGGCTGGCCACGCTGCCCGAGGCCGATGCGATGCGGATCGCCTGCGCGCAGGGCTTCGAGCCGCGGCCGGGCCAGGGAGCCCGCGCGCTGCGGACGCCGGACGCGCTCGCCCGCGAGCTCGCGGCGACGCGTGCGCGCGGCTACGCGATCGCCGTCGACGAGGGCGAGGTCGGCATCGTCGCGCTCGCCGCCGCGTTCGCGCCGACGCCGGGCTCGCCGGCGGTCGGGACCGTCTCGATCGCCGGGCCGCGCGCGCGCCTCGACGAATCGCGCGTCGGCGCGCTCGCGCCGCTCCTGCTCGACGCGGCGCGGACGCTGGGCGAGCGCTGGCCGCTCGCGCGACGCGCGTCGAGCCTGCCGCGATGAGCGCGCGGGCGGGCGACGAGCGCCCCGACCTCGTCTTCGTCATCACCGACCAGCAGCGGTACGACACGATCGGCGCGCTGGGCTACCCGTACGCGCTGACCCCGACGCTCGACCGGCTCGTCCGCGAGGGCACCTGGTTCTCGCGCTGCTACGTCAGCGGCGCGTCGTGCGTGCCCTCGCGCGCGAGCCTGTTCACCGGCGTCTACCCGCACACCAACGGCATCCTGACCAACGCGTCGTCGTGGCGCCACACCTGGGTCGAGTCGCTCGCGGCGGCGGGCTACCGGTGCGTGAACGTCGGCAAGATGCACACGCAGCCGATGGACGCGCCGGCCGGCTTCCACGAGCGCGTCGTCGTCGAGAACAAGGACCGCTCGATGGCGAAGCGCGGCCGGGAGTTCGTCGACGCCTGGGACCGCGCGCTCGCCGAGGCCGGCGAGACCAAGCCCGGGCTGCCCACCTATCGCCTGATGCCGGACTACCCGCAGCGCATGGGCGCGTACGAGTGGCCGCTCGACGAGGCGCTCCACGCCGACGCGTTCGTCGGCGGCGCGGCGGTCGACGCGGTGCGCCGCCACGCCCGCGACGCGGCGCCGCTCTTCCTCCAGGTCGGGTTCCCGGGGCCGCACCCGCCCTACGATCCGCCCGTTCGCTGGCTCGAGCGGACGCGCGATCGCGTCATGCCGGTGCGGCCGGTCCTGCGCGCCGACCTCGCGCGGCAGCCGCCGCCCTACCAGAAGCTGCGCGACAAGCACGTCGTCGGCGACCACGACGCGACGCCGCACACGATCGACGCGCCGCCCGCGTGGCGCGCGCGCCCGCGCGCGCACTCCCTGGCGAACGTCGCGATGATCGACGCGGAGGTCGCGCGCGTCCTCGAGGCGCTCGACGACGCCGGGCGGCTCGATCGCGCGATCGTCGTGTTCGCGTCGGACCACGGCGACATGCTCGGCGACCACGGCCACAGCCAGAAGTGGACGATGTACGAGGAGGTCGTGCGCGTGCCGCTCGTCGTGTGGTCGCGCTCGCGCCTGCGCGGCCGCGGCGAGGTCGACGCGCTCGTGCAGCTGCACGACGTCGCGCCCGCGCTGCTCGCGCTCGCGGGCGTCGACGCGCCCGCGTGGTTCGAGACGACGTCGCTCGCGCCGGCGCTGCGCGGCGAGCCGTTCGACGGCCGCGACGCGGTCTGGTGCGAGCAGGGACGCGACGTGGTGTTCCAGTTCGCCGACTTCGTCACGATGCTGCGCACGCGCCGCTGGAAGCTCGTGCATTTCCTGAACGAGCCTTTCGGCCAGCTGTTCGACCTCGACGACGATCCGCACGAGGAGCGCAACCGCTTCGACGATCCGGCGTGCGCCGGCATCCGCGGCGAGCTCGTCGAGCGGCTCCACGCCTGGCGCCTCGACGGCGCGTATCGGACCCGCGACTGGGCGGACGCCTTCCGCTGACGCCGCTTCGGAGACCTTCCCATGAAACGCCTGCTCGCCGTCCTGTCGCTGCCGCTCGCCGTGTCGCTCGCGCCGCCGGCCCACTCGCAAACGCCGGCGCTCCGCATCGTCGTCGGCGGGCCCGCGGGCGGCAACACCGACATCGCCGCCCGGCTCGCGTCCGACAAGCTCGCCGCGATCCTCGGCGGACCCGTCGTCGTCGAGAACCGGCCCGGCGCCGGCGGCACGGTCGCCGCCGACGCCGTGCGCAACGCGAAGCCCGACGGCGCGACGGTCGCGCTCGTCACCGCCGCGAACGCGGCCAACGAGACGCTCATCCGGAACAAGGCGACGAGCCTCGTCGCCGACCTGGAGCCGGTCGGGCTCTACGCCTGGCTCTCGAACGTGCTGATCGTGACGCCGTCGATCCCGGCCAGGGACGTCCCGGCGCTGGTCGCGGCGCTCAAGGCGAAGAACGGCGTGAACTACGCGTCGGGCGGCGTGGGCAGCCCCGGGCACCTGTCGGGCGAGATGTTCCGGCTGCGCACGGGCGTGTCGATGACGCACGTGCCGTACAAGGGCGCGCCGCCCGCGGTGCTGTCGGTCGTCACCGGCGAGACGGCGCTCATGTTCGCGACCGCCTCGGCGGCGCTGCCCCAGGTGCAGGGCGGCAAGGTCCAGGCGCTCGCGGTCACGTCGCGGCAGCGCCTCGCCGCGCTGCCCGACGTCCCGACCTTCGCCGAGGCGGGCCTCGCGGGCTTCGACGTCCAGGACTGGGTCGGATTCGTCGTGCCGAAGGGCACGCCGGCCGACGTGCGCGAGAAGCTGCACCGCGCGTTCGCCGAGGCCTACGGCGACGCGACGGTACGTGAGCGCCTGGAGAAGAACACGATGGCGGCGGCGGCGCCGCCGCTCGGCCCCGAGGCATTCCGCGCGTTCCTCGCGCAGGATGTCGCCAAGTGGGAGAAGCTCATCCGCGACGCCGACATCAAGGGCGAATGACGCCGCCGGCCGGGCCGAAACGCTGCTACGCTACGAGCCGGCGGGCGGCGCGAGCGCCCGGGCGACCACGATGACGAGAACGATCTTCCGCGACGCGACGCTCCTCGACGGCAGCGGCGAGCGCCCGTACCGCGCCGACGTGCTGGTCGACGGCGAGCGCATCGCGGCGGTCGCGCGCGGCGGGCTCGCCGCCGCGACGATCGACGCGACCGTCGTCGACTGCGACGGCCGCACGCTGATGCCGGGCCTCGTCGAGCCGCACTCGCACCTGTCGTTCGTCGACACGACGACGCTGCAGCAGCACGCGTTCCTGCCGGTCGAGGAACACCTCCTCGCCACGCTGCGCCACGCGAAGCTCTACCTCGACAGCGGCTTCACGTCCTGCTTCTCCGCCGCCGCGACCAAGCCGCGGCTCGACGTCGTCGCGCGCAACGCGATCGATCGCGGCGAGCACCCGGGCCCGCGCACGCTCGCCGCGAGCGTGCAGCTCACGCCGACCGGCGGCGTCGGCGACCTGCGCCAGCTCCACCTCGACCCGGGCGACGCGATGTACACGAAGCCCTGCGACGGCGCGCTCGAGTTCCGGCGCGCCGCGCGCGAAGCCTGCCGCGAGGGCGTCGACGTGCTGAAGATCGTGCCGTCGGGCGACACGTCGACGCCGCACATCCCGGCCGCCGTCACGCTGATGACCGACGACGAGGTCGCGGCCGTCTGCGAGGTCGGCCGCCAGCGCGGCAAGCGCGTCGCCGCGCACGCGCGAAGCGCCGAGTCGATCAAGATGTGCGTGCGCCACGGCGTCGACGTGCTCTACCACCTCACCTGCGCGGACGAGGAGGCGCTCGACCTCGTCGAGTCGGCGAAGGACCGCGTGTTCGTCGCGCCGGCGCTGTCGGTCACCTGGACGCGGCTGCACGAGGCCGGCCATTTCGGCCTGCCCGCTTCTCCCGCGCTCAAGGCGCGCATCGAGAACGACCTCGGCATGACCTGCGAGCGGATGCGCGAGCTCAGGCGGCGCGGGGTGCGCGTGCTGCCCGGCGGCGACTACGGCTTCCCGTGGAACCCGCACGGCAACAACGCGCGCGACCTCGCGTTCTTCGTCGACCTCCTCGGCTGCACGCCGATGGAGGCGATCGTCGCGGCGACCGCGTGGGGCGGCGCGATCATGGGCCGGGACGACCTGGGGCGTGTGCGCGAAGGCTTCCTCGCCGACCTCCTGCTCGTCGACGGCGATCCGCTCGACGACCTGCGGCTCTTGCAGGACCGCTCGAAGCTCGACGGGATCATGAAGAACGGCGCCTTCCACAAGGCGCCGGCGCCGCGCCCCGCGCGGGCGCGACGCGCCGCCGCCTGACGCCCCTCTCCAGGACCCTCTCCCCGCGATGCGGATGGAGGGAGAAGATCCCCCGAACCATCAGCAAGCACCGAGGAGTCGGCATGGACTACGGCATCAGGGGCCGCAAGGCGATCGTCTGCGCGTCGAGCCAGGGGCTCGGCAAGGGCTGCGCGCTCGCGCTCGCCCGCGAGGGCGTCGACGTCGTGCTGAACGCGCGCACCGCGGCGACGCTCGAGGCGACGGCCGACGAGATCCGGCGCGCGACCGGCGTGCGCGTCACCGCCGTCGCGTGCGACATCACGACGCCCGAGGGCCGCGCGCAGGTGCTCGCCGCGTGCCCGGAGCCCGACATCCTCGTGAACAACGCGGGCGGGCCGCCGATCGGCGATTTCCGCGACTGGGACGAGAAGGTCTGGCAGAAGGCGGTCAACGACAACATGGTGACGCCGATCATGCTGATCCGCGCGGTCGTCGACGGCATGGTCGCGCGGAAGTTCGGTCGCATCGTCAACGTCACGTCGCGCTCGGTGAAGGCGCCGCTGCCCGACCTCGGCCTGTCCAACGGCGCGCGCGCGGGGCTCACCGGATTCGTCGCGGGGCTCGCGCGCCAGGTCGCGAAGCACAACGTGACGATCAACAACCTGCTGCCCGGACCGTTCGAGACCGCGCGCACGCTCGACGGCCTCACGAAGCGCGCGGCGAAGGCCGGCGTGCCGTTCGAGACCTTCGCGGCCGCGCGCCGCGCGGAAGTGCCGGCGGGACGGTTCGGCACCGCCGAGGAATTCGGCCAGGCCTGCGCGTTCCTCTGCAGCGCGCAGGCGGGGTTCGTCGTCGGCCAGAACCTGCTGATCGACGGCGGAGCGGTCAACCTCTCGATGTAGTCGGAGATCCGGGATCAGGCGCGGCGGCGATTCCGGTGGCGGCGCGTCGCACGCTCTTCGGAGATGGGGTTGGCGGGCTGTTGAGCTTCCTGTGGCGGGCCGCTTCGCCGCTCGCCGATCGTCGCGAGCGCGCGCTCGAGCGTCGCGACCGTGCGGTCGACGTTGCCGAGCTTCTCGAGGCCGAAGAGCCCGACGCGGAACGTGCGGAAGTCGGCCGGCTCGTCGCACTGCAGCGGCACGCCCGCCGCGGTCTGCAGCCCCGCGTCGAGGAACCGCTTGCCGTTGTGGATCCCGACGTCGTCGGTGTAGCTCACGACGACGCCCGGCGCGGCGAAGCCGTCCGCCGCGACGCTCGGGAAGCCGGCGCGCGCCATGAGCGCGCGCACCTTGCGGCCCAGCTCCCACTGCGCCTCGCGCAGGCGCTCGAACCCGATGCGCTCGGTCTCCTTCATCGTGTCGCGCAGGCGCAGCAGCGAGTCGGTGGGCATCGTCGCGTGGTACGCGTGGCCGCCCTTCTCGTAGGCCTCCGTGATCGCGAGCCACTTTCGGAGGTCGAGCGCGAAGCTGGTGCTCGTCGTCACATCGATCGCCTGGCGCGCGCGCGCCGACAGCATCACGAGCGCGCAACCGGGCGAGCTGCTCCAGCCTTTCTGCGGCGCGCTGATCAGCACGTCGACGCCGCAGGCCTCCATGTCGACCCAGATCGCGCCCGACGCGATGCAGTCGAGCACGAACAGGCCGCCGGCGGCGTGCGTCGCCTCGGCGACGGCGCGCAGGTAGTCGTCGGGGAGCAGGATGCCCGACGCGGTCTCGACGTGCGCCGCGAACACCACGTCCGGGCGCTGGTCGCGGATCGCCGCGGTCACCTCGTCGATCGGCGCCGGTGCGTAAGGCGCCTGGCGTCCCGCGCGGACCGGCCGCGCCTTCAGCACGGTCGACTGCGCCGGGATCGAGCCCATCTCGAAGATCTGCGTCCAGCGGTAGCTGAACCAGCCGTTGCGGATCACGAGCGCCTTGCGGCCGCTCGCGAACTGGCGCGCGACCGCTTCCATCCCGTAGGTCCCGCCGCCCGGGACGAGCGCGACGGCGTGGGCGCGGTACGCGCGCTTCAGCACGCCCGCGATGTCGCGCATCGCGCCCTGGAAGCGCTGCGACATGTGGTTCAGCGACCGGTCGGTGAAGACGACCGAGAACTCGAGCAGGCCGTCCGGGTCGACGGCGGGGAGGAGGCCGGGCATGGACGCTCCGAAGGGGATGCGGCGGGGCGAAGAGCCTAGCACGCCCGGAGGCGCCCCGTCCCTGGTCAGCCGCGGTCGCGGCCGCTACTTCGCCGGGTACGCGTAGAAGCCCTTGCCGGACTTCCGGCCGAGCCAGCCGGCGGCGACCATCTCCTTCAGGAGCGGCGCGGGCCGGTACTTGGGGTCGTTGAAGTCGGCGTAGAACACGTTCATCACCGCCAGCAGCACGTCGAGCCCGATCATGTCGGCGAGCGCGAGCGGGCCGATCGGGTGGTTGCAGCCGAGCTTCATCCCCTCGTCGATCGCCTCGGCGCTCGCGAGCCCTTCCTGCAGCGCGAACACCGCCTCGTTGATCATCGGGCAGAGGATCCGGTTCACGACGAACCCGGGGCTGTTCCTCACGACGATCGGCGTCTTGCCGAGGCGCTTCGCGAGCCCCTCGGCGACCGCGACCGTCGCGTCCGAGGTCTGCAGGCCGCGGATCAGCTCGACCAGCGCCATCAGCGGCACCGGGTTGAAGAAGTGCATGCCGATGAACCGGTCGCCGCGCTGCGTGACCGCCGCGAGCTGCGTGATCGAGATCGACGANAATCGAGCCCATCTCGAAGATCTGCGTCCAGCGGTAGCTGAACCAGCCGTTGCGGATCACGAAGCCTCGGCGGCCGCTCGCGAACTGGCGCGCGACCGCTTCCATCCTGTAGGTCCCGCCGCCCGGGACGAGCGCGACGGCGTGGGCGCGGTACGCGCGCTTCAGCACGCCCGCGATGTCGCGCATCGCGCCCTGGCGCGCTGCGACATGTGGTTCTCAGCGACCGGTCGGTGAAGACGACCGAGAACTCGAGCAGGCCGTCCGGGTCGACGGCGGGGAGGAGGCCGGGCATGGACGCTCCGATCGGATGCGGGGGGCGAAGACCTAGCACGCCGGGGCGCCCCGTCCTGGTCAGCCGCGGTCGCCGCCGCTACTTCGCCGGGTAGTCGTAGAAGCCCTTGCCGGACTTCCGGCCGAGCCAGCCGGCGGCGGACCATCTCTTCAGGAGCGGCGGGCCGGTACTCTGGGGTCGTTGAAGTCGGCGTAGAACACGTTCATCACCGCCAGCAGCACGTCGAGCCCGATCATGTCGGCGAGCCGCGAGCGGGCCGATCGGGTGGTTGCAGCCGAGCTTCATCCCTCGTCGATCGCCTCGGCGCTCGCCAGCCCTTCCTGCAGCGCGAACACCGCCTCGTTGATCATCGGGCAGAGGATCCGTCTACGACGAACCCGGGGCTGTTCTTCACGACGATCGGCGTCTTGCCGAGGCGCTTCGCGAGGCCCTCGGCGACGGCGACCGTCGCGTCCGAGGTCTGCAGGCCGCGGATCAGCTCGACCAGCGCCATCAGCGGCACCGGGTTGAAGAAGTGCATGCCGATGAACCGGTCGCCGCGCTGCGTGACCGCCGCGAGCTGCGTGATCGAGATCGACGAGGTGTTCGACGCGATCACCGCCTCGGGCTTCGCGATCGCGTCGACCTTGCGCAGGATCTCGACCTTGATCGCGGGGTTCTCGGTGGCCGCCTCGATCACGAGGTCGGCGTGCGCGAGCTCCTCGTAGCGCGTCGTCGGATGCACGTGCGCGAGCGCGGCGTCGCGCTGCGCGGTCGTGAGCTTGTCCTTCTTGACGAGCCGGTCGAGGCTCCCGGCGATCGTCGCGCGGCCCCGCTCGAGCGCCGCCTCCGACACGTCGATCATCACTGCCCGGATGCCCGAGGCCGCGCAAGCCTGAGCGATGCCGTTGCCCATCGTGCCGGCGCCGATCACGCCGACCGTCCTCACGCTGATCATGCCCGTCTCCGTTCCGCGATGCCGAATCGCGGATTATGCCGGAGGGAAAAGTAGGGTCAGACCCCACCTGCCGACGCCGGCCCGCCAAGGGGGTGGACCCTATCGTGGCCGAAAGTAGATCTGACCCTGCTTCCTGCCGTCGGCCTTTCCGGGGGATCGCGGCGGAAAGTCGGGTCTGACCCGACTTTTGGCTCGCGCCCAGCCCTGGGGGCCAGCGCGACAGGAGCGCGAACGCCCCGAAAGGTTCGACAGGCCCTAGTCGCCGGTCGCGGCGTCGCGCAGGACGGGCGCCTGCGGCTCGGGCGCCGCGGCGCGCGCGGGCGTCTTGAGGCGCGGCGGGTTCGCAACCAGCCCGGCGATGAACGCATCGACGAGCGCGGGCGCCGCTGCGCGGAGGTCGTACGCGGCGGGATCGAGCGTCCACTCGTGCATGAGGCCGGTGACGTAGGCGTGCATCGCGAGCGTCGCGAGCGTCGCGTCGGTGTCGCGCGGCAATTCGCCGGCCGCGACCGCGCGGTGCATCACCGTCTGCACGCAGGCCCGCGCGTTGGCGCATTCGCGGTCGTGGCGGTCGGCGACGCCCGCGAGCTCGCCGGCGAGCTCGCTCTTGTGGAACATGATCTCGAACACCGCCTGCGCGCGCGGGTCGCCCGACAGGTGCTCGAGCGCGTCGATGCACAGCGCGCGCAGCGTCGCGAGCGGCGAGCCGTCCTTCTGGCCGTGCGCCTGCTCGATCAGCGAGTCCATCGGGCTCGTCGCCCGCTCGCACATCGCGACGAAGAGGTCCGCCTTGTCGCGGAAGTGCCAGTAGACCGCGCCGCGCGTGAGGCCGGCTTCGGCGGCGACCTCCGACAGCGAGGTGCGCGTCACCCCCCGGTCGCGAAACACGCGCTCGGCGGCGTCGAGCAGCTGCTCGCGCGTGGCGGCGGCGGCTTCACGGGTTCGACGAACCATCGGGGGCGGTCAATCTTCGGCGAGAAAACGGTTGCAAACGTTCATGAATGTATGTAATTTGGCCGGCCCGGTCAAGTTGCACTGCAGCACCCCCATCCTCGAGATCCCCGCCATGGCCCCTGCCCTGCCCGACCGCCAGCTCCCGCGCCTCCCCCTCGTCGCCGCGGCATTGATCGCCGCCGCCCTCGCCGGATGCGGCCAGGGCCAGCAGGGCGGGCACATGGGATTCCCGCCCGCCCAGGTGACGACGCTGACGCTCGCGCCCCGGACGCTCCCGGTCTCCTGGGAATACGTCGGCCAGACCACCGGCTCCAAGGACGTCGAGGTGCGCGCGCGCGTCACCGGGATCCTCGAGAAGAAGCTCTACCAGGAAGGCGCGCCGGTGAAGGCGGGCCAGCCGCTCTTCGAGATCGACCCGAAGCCGCTCGAGGCGCAGGCCGCGGCCGCGCAGGCCGAGGTCGTCCGCGCTCAGGCGCAGGTCGCGCAGGCGGAGCGCGAGGCCGCGCGGCTGAAGCCGCTCGCCGAGCGCCGCGCGGTCGGCCAGAAGGAGGCCGACGACGCGATCTCGGCCGCCGAGCTCGCGCGCGCCGCGCTCAAGGCCGCCGAGGCCCGCTACGCCGAGGTGGAGCTCAACCTCGGCTACACGCGCGTCGTCGCGCCGGTGGCGGGGCTCTCGTCGCGCGCGATGAAGTCGGAAGGCAGCCTCGTCAACGCGAACGAGACGCTGCTCACCGTGATCTCGCAGGTCGACCCGATCTGGTTGCCGTTCAACATCTCGGAGAACGAGCAGCTCGCGATCAACCGCGCGGTCGCGGCGGGCCTGCTGCAGCTGCCGAAGGACAACGGCTTCGAGGTCACGATCAAGCTCGCCGACGGCACGACGTTCCCGCGCAACGGGAGGATCAACTTCGCCGACACGCGCGTGAACCCGGCGACCGGCACCTACGAGATGCGCGCCGAAGTGCCGAACAAGGACAACGCGCTCAAGCCCGGCCAGTTCGTGCGCGTCACGCTGAAGGGCGCGGTGCGCAAGGACGCGATCGCGGTCCCGCAGGTCGCGGTGCTCGACGGACCGCAGGGCAAGTTCGTCTACGTGCCGGGCAAGGACAAGGACGGCAAGGACGTCGCGCTGCCGCGTCCGGTCGTGCTGGGCCCCTGGGTCGAGGCCGACGGCGTGAACCTGTGGGTCGTCGAGTCGGGCCTGAAGGCCGGCGAGCAGGTGATCGTCGACGGCGTGGCGCGCATCATGGCGCCCGGCTCGCCGATCATGCTCGGGCCGCCGCCCGGGGCGCCGGGAGCCCCCGGCGCGCCGGGCGCGCCGCCCGCGAAGGGCGACGCGAAGTCCGCGCCCGCGCCCAAGTCCTGACGCGAGCGCGCCGCCATGCTCTCCCGCTTCTTCATCGACCGCCCGGTGTTCGCGGCGGTCATCTCGATCTTCCTCGTGCTCGCGGGCCTCGCCGCGATGCGCGTGCTCCCGATCGCGCAGTACCCGGAGATCGCGCCGCCGGTCGTCACGGTCCAGGCGGTCTACCCGGGCGCCTCCGCCGAGGTCGTCGAGCAGACGGTCGCCGCGCCGCTCGAGAACGCGATCAACGGCGTGCCCGGCATGATCTACATGAGCTCGAACTCGTCGTCGAACGGGCTCGTGCAGATCCAGGTCACCTTCGAGATCGGCACCAACGTCGACCAGGCGACGATCAACGTCAGCAACCGCGTCAAGCAGATCGAGGCGCGGCTTCCGCTCGAGGTGCGCCGGCAGGGCGTGACCGTCGAGCGCGGCTCCTCCGCGTTCCTGCAGGTGCTCGCGTTCTACTCGCCCGACGGCAGCCGCGACGACCTGTTCACGTCGAACTACGTGACGCTCAACGTGCTCGACGAGCTGAAGCGGCTGCCCGGCACGACCAACGTGCAGATCTTCGGCGCGAAGGACTACGCGATGCGCATCTGGCTCAAGCCGGACCGCCTCGCGCAGCTCAAGCTCACGCCGGGCGACGTGATCGCCGCGGTCAACGAGCAGAACGCGCAGTTCGCCGCCGGCAAGGTCGGCGCCGCGCCGATCGGCCCGAAGCAGGACCTCGTCTACACGATCACGACGCAGGGCCGCCTCGCCGACGAGAAGCAGTTCGGCGAGATCATCGTGCGCGCGAGCCCCGACGGCTCGATCGTGCGGCTGTCCGACGTCGCGCGCATCGAGCTCGGCAGCAAGGACTACGAGTTCATCGGCCGGATCAACGGCAAGCCGGCGACGCTGATGGGGATCTTCCTCGCGCCCGGCGCCAACGCGCTCGACGTCGCGAAGAGCGTGACCGACCGGGTGGCCGAGCTGTCGAAGCGCTTCCCCGAGGGGCTCGCATGGGCGGTGCCCTACGACACGACGCGCTTCGTCGAGGTGTCGATCCGCGAGGTGCTGAAGACGCTCGGCGAGGCGATGCTGCTCGTGTTCCTCGTCGTCTACCTGTTCCTGCAGAGCTGGCGCGCCGCGGTCATCCCGTTCCTCGCGGTGCCGGTCTCGCTGATCGGCACCTTCGCGGGGCTGCAGCTGCTCGGCTACTCGATCAACACGCTGACGCTGTTCGGCATGGTGCTCGCGATCGGCATCGTCGTCGACGACGCGATCGTCGTGCTGGAGAACGTCGAGCGGATCATGCGCGAGGACCGGGTGCCGCCGCGCGAGGCCGCGATCAAGGCGATGCGCGAGGTCACCGGGCCGATCATCGCGATCGTGCTGACGCTGACCGCGGTGTTCGTGCCGATCGCGTTCCTCGGCGGGCTCACCGGCGAGCTCTACCGGCAGTTCGCGGTGACGATCGCGATCTCGGTCGTGATCTCGGGCCTGATGGCGCTGACGCTCTCGCCCGCGCTGTGCGTGCTGATGCTCTCGCATTCGCACGAGGAGCCGAACCGCTTCTTCCAGGCGTTCAACCGCTTCTTCGCGAAGGTCACGCACCGGTACGTCGACGGCGTCGTGTTCATGATCCGCCGCGGCGCGCTGGGCGCGGTCCTGTTCGTCGGCATGGTGGCGGTCACCGCCGGGCTCTGGCGCTTCACGCCCGGCAGCCTCGTGCCCGACGAGGACCAGGGCTTCTACATCAGCGCGGTCATCCTGCCCGACGGCGCGTCGCTCGAGCGCACCGACAAGGTCGTCGCGCAGGTCACCGAGGCGATGCGCGCGAACCCGGCGAACAAGGACATCGTCGCGTTCACCGGCTTCGACTTCATCGGCGGCGGCTTCCGCAACAACGCCGCGACGATCTTCGTCACGCAGGTGCCCTGGGACGAGCGGCACGTCGGCACGCAGCAGCTCGTCGGCGAGCTCTACGGCCGCACGATGGGGATCAAGGAGGCGCTCGTGCTCGCGTTCGGCCCGCCGGCGATCTTCGGCCTGGGCACCGCGGGCGGATTCGAGTTCTACATCCAGAACCGCGGCGACGGCGGCGCGAAGCGGCTGCAGGAGATGACCTACGCGTTCCTCGGCCGCGCGAACCAGGACCCGATGCTCGCCGGCGCGCAGACGCTCTGGCGCGCCACCGTGCCGCAGGTGCGCGTCGACGTCGACCGCGAGAAGGCGAAGAAGCTCGGCGTCTCGCTCGACGACCTCTACGGCGCGCTCGCCGGCACGCTCGGCACCTACTACGTCAACGACTTCAACAAGTACGGCCGCACCTGGCAGGTGCTGATGTCGGCCGAGCCGCAGTTCCGCAAGCGGCCCGACGACATCGGCGGCGTCTACGTCCGGGCGCGCGACGGCTCGATGGTGCCGATCAGCTCGCTCGCCGAGGTGAAGTTCACCTCCGGCCCCGACTCGCTCGACCGCTTCAACAACCTGCCGGCGGTGAAGATCATCGGCCAGGGCGCGCCGGGCGTGTCGTCGGGCCAGGCGATCGCGCGCGTCGAGGCGATCGCGCGCGAGGTGCTGCCGCCGGACTTCAGCTTCGACTGGGGCGGCACGAGCTACCAGGAGAAGCGCTCGAGCGGCGCCTCGACGTTCGCGCTGGCGCTGGCGGTGATCATGGTGTTCCTGATCCTCGCCGCGCAGTACGAGCGCTGGTCGCTGCCGCTCTCGGTGCTGATGGCGCTGCCGTTCGGGACGTTCGGCGCGCTCGCGGCGGTGTGGCTGCGCGGGCTCACCAACGACGTCTACTTCCAGATCGGCCTCGTCACGCTTCTCGGCCTCGCGGCGAAGAACGCGATCCTGATCGTCGAGTACGCGGTGCTGAAGCACGAGGAGGGGCTGTCGGCCTCCGCCGCCGCGATCGAGGCGGCGCGCCTGCGCTTCCGGCCGATCCTGATGACCTCGCTCGCGTTCATCCTCGGCGTGCTGCCGCTCGCGATCTCGGTGGGCGCGGGCGCCGGCGCGCGGCACTCGGTCGGCACCGGCGTCATGGGCGGCATGCTCGCGGCGACGTTCCTCGCGATCTTCTTCGTGCCGCTGTTCTTCAAGGTGATCTTCGAGCGCCGCCTGACCGAGCACCGCTCGCACGACGAGCTCATCGCCGAGATCGAGCACGCCCACACGATGCACGCGCGGCCCCCGGCGCAGACGCCGGGGCACCCGCCCATCCCCGAACCGCGAGGCGACCATGCGTAACCTCCCTTCGCGAGCCCTCGTCGCGATCGCGCTCGCCGCGTCGATCGCCGGCTGCGCCGTGACGCAGCCGCAGGCGCCGACCTCCGACCTGCCCCCGGCGACGCCGCCGACCCCGGCCCAGGTCGCGCTCCTCGAGCGCTGGTGGACCGCGTTCGACGATCCGCGCCTGACCGCGCTGGTCGACGAGGCGCTGGCGAACAACCTCGACGTCGCGTCGTCGTTCGCGCGCGTCGAGCTCGCGCGCGCGCAGGTGCTGCTCGCGACGTCCTACCTGTACCCGTACGGGAACCTGGCCGTCGGCGCGTCGCGCTCGCGCGTGACCGGCGCCGGCAACCCGGTCATCCCGCCGCCGCTCGTCGCCAACGACTTCAGCGTGAGCTTCGAGCTGGGCTACGAGCTCGACCTGTGGGGCAAGTACCGCAGCGGCACGCTCGCGGCCCGAAACGAGCTCGCCGCGTCGCGCTACTTCCAGGAATCGGTGCGCTCCGCGGTCGCCGCCGACACCGCGACCACGTACTTCCGGCTGCGCGCGGCCGACGCCGAGCTCAAGCTGCAGCAGGAGACGCTCGTCACGCGCGAGGACACGGTGCGCCTGCAGAAGGATCGCTTCGACGCGGGCGTCATCGGCGAGTACGACCTGAGGCAGGCCGAAGCCGAGCGCTCCGACGTCGTCGCGAACATCGCGCGCGCGAAGCAGGGCATCGGGCTCCTCGAAGGCGCGCTCGCCACGCTCACCGGGCGCTCGCCGCGCGAGGTCTACGCGCCGGTCGTCGCGCGCGCCGCGCCGACCGCCGCGCTGCTCTCGGTCCCCGAGCTGCCCGAGGGACTGCCGTCGGGCCTGATGGAGCGCCGGCCGGACATCCGGCGCGCCGAAGCGCTGCTCGCGGCATCCGAGCTCCGGATCCAGCAGGCGAAGGCCGCGTACTACCCGTCGATCTCGCTCACCGCCGCGTACGGCTCCGAGTCGGCCGCGCTCGCCGACCTCTTCACGTCGCCCGCGTCGATCTGGCGCTTCGGCGCCGCGCTGCTTCAGCCGCTGATCGGCCTCAAGGGCATCGAGGCGAACGTGCAGGCGTCCGAGGCGCGGCGCGACGAGGCCGTCGTCCTCTACCGGCAGACGGTGCAGACGGCGTTCCGCGAGGTGCACGACGCGCTCGTCGTGCACCGGACCGCGCGCGACGTCCTCGCCGCGGAATCGATGCGTCGCGACCAGCTCGCGGCGGCGCTCGACGTCGCGAAGCTGCGCTACGACGCGGGCCGCACGTCGTTCCTCGAGGTGCTCGACGCGCAGCGCAGCCTGCTCCAGGCCGACACGCAGCGCATCGTCGCCGCGCGCGACACGCAGATCGCGATCGTCGCCTTCGCGAAGGCGCTGGGCGGCGGGTGGCAGCCGTTCCCCCTCGACGCGGCGATGCAGTAGAAGCGCGGCCGCCCCTCACGTCAACCCTCGTCCCGCGCGAGCGGGGAGAGCGGCGGGGGGTGGGGCCCCGCGGCACCGGCTTCGTCGTCGGGATGGCGTAGACTTCCGTCGCGTATGCGATCGGCGCGTTTCCTCACGCTCGTGCTCGGCGCGGCCGCCTCGACGGCCGCCCTCGACGCGCTCGCGCAGGCGCCCGCGCTTCCGGTCATCCCGCAGCAGATCGCCTGCCGCGGCGAGGAGCCGTTCTGGAGCCTCGAGGCCAATCGCGCGACCGGCGTCATGAAGAGCCTCGGCGGCAAGACGCGCCAGGTCGTCGAGTATCGCGGCGAGCTGATGGCGATCCCGTTCCTCGCGCCGAAGGCGATCGTCTGGCGGGGAAGCTCGACGCACCTGCCGAGCCAGACCATCGTCGCGACGCTGCGCGAGGAAGCCTGCGCATCGACGATGAAGGAAGGGCAGGCGCAGGCGTGGCGCGCGATCCTCACGTCGCGCCCCGGCGAGGCGATCACCGGCTGCTGCACGGTGACGAGCGGCTTCGACGCGTTGAAAGCGCCCCTCGCGGCGTTCGCGTCCAAGCCCGAGGGCGACTGGTCGCGCCGCTGGCCCGAGATCGGCGCCGCGGTCCAGCGCTGCGCGAACGATCCCGCCGTCGCGGTGCGCGAGGTCGCGACGGCGATGCCTGCCGAGCGCTCGCAGGTCGTCGCGACGGTCGTCGCGGCCGACGGCAAGGCGTGGACCTGCTCGGTGGACGCCGCCGGCAAGACGAAGCCGCAGTTCGCGCCCGCGGCGGGCGCGACCCCGGGCGGCGCCGGCGCGCCGGTGTTCTACCCGTTCCGCGATCCGCCCCCGATCGTCGCCTGCGGGCGGCTCGAGCGCATCGCGGCCCCGGCTCCGCGCGCGCGGACCGAGGGCTGGCTGCACTACGACCGCTGCTGAGGGCGAAGGCGGGCCCGGCGTTCGCCGCGCGAAACGGCGGCGCCTAACCGCAGCCGCGACGCTCGCGGCGCCCGCAACGGCCGCGCCTTGCGCCGCGTCAAAGCCCTCGCCGCCGGCCGGGCGCATCGTGGATTCCCTTCCCAGGAGACCGCGATGCAAGTCCGCGAACGCATGTCCTCCCCCGTCGTCACCGTGTCCAGCGACACGACGCACCGGAAGGCGCTCGAGCTGATGCAGCAGAAGCGGCTGCGGCGCCTGCCGGTCGTCGACCGCAAGGGCGAGCTCGTCGGCATCGTCGCCGAGCGCGACCTCCTGCTCGCCGCGACGCGCTATCCCGGCGCGGCGGTCGACGTCGGCGAAGCGATGGCGACCAGGCTCGTCACCGCGACGCCCGGCATGGACCTCGCCGGCGCCGCGCGCCTGATGCTCGAGCACCGCGTCGGCGGCCTGCCCGTCGTCGACCACGGGTCGCTCGTCGGCATCATCACCGAGAGCGACATCTTCCGCTGCTTCGTCGAATCGCAGGCCGGCGCGAGCGCGTAAGCCGCCGCGAAGGCGCGCTAAGCCGCGCCGCCGAGCGTCGCCCTGAAGAACTCGACCGTCCGCTCCCACGCGAGCTTCGCCGCGGCCTCGTTGTAGCGCGCGGCGTTGGTGTCGTTGTTGAAGGCGTGCTCGACGCCTTCGTAGACGAACACGCGGTAGTCGACGTTCGCGGCCTTGAGCGCCGTCTCGTACGCGGCGCGCGTCGCGTTCACGCGAGCGTCGTTGCCCGCGTAGTGCAGGAGCAGCTTCGCGCGGATCTTCGCGACGTCGTCGGCCGGCGGCGCGACGCCGTAGTAGGTGACGGTCGCGTCGACGGCCGGCGACGCGGTCGCGAGCAGGTTCGATATCCCGCCGCCCCAGCAGAAGCCCATCGCGCCGACGCGGCCCGTCGCGTCCGGGCGCGACGCGGTCCAGGCGACGACCGCGACCAGGTCGGCGATGGCGGCCTTGAGGTCGATGTGCGCGAACATGTCGCGCGCCTTGTCCTCGTCCGGCGGCGTGCCGCCCTGCGGGCTCAGCATGTCGACGCCGACGGCCGTGAAGCCCGCCAGCGCGACGCGGCGCGTCATGTCCTCGATGTGCGGGTTGAGGCCGCGGTTCTCGTGGATGACGACGACGCCTGCGCGCCGCGCGGGCCCCGAGCGCGGCGTGGCGACGTACGCGAGCATCTCGCCGCTCGGCACCTTGATCCTGACGCGCTCCGTCGCGACGCGCGGGTCGTTCGGCTCCACGATCGCCGCCTGCGCGTAGTTGTTCTCGAGCAGCGGCAACAGCGCCGACGCGGCGGTCGCGCTGCCGGCGAGCGCCGCCAGCCGCTCGAGGAACGCGCGGCGCGGCAGCGGGGCGTGCGTGTATTCGTCGTACAGCGCGAGGATTCGCGGGTCCATCCGTTCTCCGGTCGGTTGCGGTTTCAGGAAGCGATGCCGCGCGGGCGCCGGTTCAGCAGCCAGGCGAACATGAACGCGATGACGCCGCCGGCGAGCACGTGCTTCAGGTTGTGCCCGCTGACGACGTGGCCGGTCGCCTCGAAGATCGGGCGATCGTAGCTCTCGGCCAGCATCATCGCGATCGCCGTGGCGACCGACGCCCACAGCCAGCCGCCGCCGCGCGTGCGGCCGCGCCGCAGGATCAGCAGCACGACCAGCGCGATCATCGTGCCGATCCGCACGATGCCGTAGAGCAGGAGGTCGCCGCGCCCCATCGCCTCGGTGAGGCCCCACCACGCGACGCTGCCCACGCCCAGCGTCAGGAGCGGCGGCAGCGCCGCGCGCGCGTAGCGCATGTCGAGGCGGTCGGCCAGCACGAGCGCGAGGAGCGCGGCCATCACGATCGTCATCGGCACGCGGTCCCACACGAGCGTCGGGTTCGACGGCGCGAGGTGGTAGTACGCGGACCCGACGGCGGTCGCGATCGTGCCGAGCACGAGCAGCGCGTACGCCGGTCGCTCTTCGGGCGCGAGGTGAGCGCGCGGGCCGATCGACCAGCCCCACAGGCCCGCGACGAGGATCGCGAGGTTGGTGAGGACGTCGCCCGCGCGCGGGACGCCGAGGTAGACGCGCGTGTCCGCGAGGTCGTGGTAGCTCTCCCACTGCGGCATCGGCCCGAACGTGAAGCGCAGCGCGATCCACAGGAACGCCGCCGCGCCGGCGTACACCCACGCGCGCCGCCGGACGCGCGCGAGCGCGTACGCCTCCTGCCTCGCGTCGGCCGCGTGCGCGTGCGCCGCCACGCTACTGGAGCCTCGGCTTGCGCAGCAGCGCCGCGCGGTCGACCGTCACGACGGCGACGCGTCGCGCGCTGCCGTCGCGCACGATCGTGAGCGGCACCCTGACGCCCGCGGCGCCCTGCCGCCAGAGCACGCGCCAGGCGTGGCCGACCTGGACGACCGGCTGGTCCGCGATCGCGGCGACCTGGTCGCCGGGCTTGATGCCGGCCTCCGCGGACGGGCCCTGCGGCGCGACGTCCTGCACGACGACGCGGCCGTCCTCGTCGTGCAGGTAGACGCCCAGCCAGGGCCGCGCGGGCTCGTCGCGCTTCCCGTGCGCGAGCAGGTCGGGCAGGATCGGCTCGACCAGCTCGACCGGCACGAACATGTTGCCTCGCGTCGCCTCGCCGTCGATCACCTGCTGCACGAAGAGCGACCCGACGCCGACCAGGCGCCCGCGCGCATCGACGAGCGCCGCGCCGCTCCACACCGGATGCAGCGGCGCGGTGAAGATCGCCTCGTCGAGCAGGTATTCCCAGTAGCCGGCGAACTCGCTCTTCGCGACGACGCGGGCCGCGAGCGCGTGGTGGCGCCCGCCGTGCGAGATCGCGGTCACCGGGTCGCCGGGCGACAGCGACCCGATCCCGCCGCGCGGCAGCGGCGCGACGTCGAGCGGCGTCAGCGGCTGCACGAGGCCGAAGCCGGTCGCGAAGTCGACCGCGATCGGATGCGCCTCCACCGTGCGGCCCGCGCGCGTCGTGAGCTTCACGCCGGTCGCCTCGGTGACGAGGTAGCCGATCGTGATCGCGAGCCCGTCCTCGCGGATCACGATCGCGCTGCCGGTGCGCTCGGTGCCCAGGATCGACGCGGTCATCGCGTCGGCGGGAATGCGCGCCTCGAGCGCCACGACGGCCGAGAGCGCGCGCTCGAGGTCGAAGCGGGCCGCGTCGGCGTCCGGCTGGAACTCGGGCGGGAACGCCCACTCCTCGTTGTCGCTCATCGTTGCACCCCTTCGCGCGCCTCGGCCGGCCCGACCGCCGATCCTCGCTCAGACCGGCCGGCGCGGCAAACGTTCGGCTCGCGGGTCAGACCGCCAGCGTGCCATGGTGCCGGACGACGATCGCCGGGTCGACGTGGATCGCGAACCCCAGGCGCCGCAGGCTCGCGCACGCCCAGAAGTCCTCGGACAGGTAGTCGCCGTCGACGACCCCGACGCGGAAGACGTCGTAGTGCACGCGCGTCCCCGGGTCACCGGCGAGCGTCGACGGGCGGTCGTAGACGCGGCCGTCCGCCTTCGCGTCCTCGACGAGCGCGTCGACGGCCCGACGCGACAGGAGCAGCACCGCGGTCCCCACGCGGTCGACGAGGGAAAGCGGGCCCGATTCGCCCACCGCGCGCCCGACGTTGAATAGCCGCTCGCCCGACGGTCCGGCGCCCTTGAGCGGGACCGGCGCCGCGACCACGTCGCGCCGATGCGACAGCAGCCGGACGATCGACGCGGCGGCGAGCCCCACGTCGGCGTCGAGGAACAGCAGGTGCGTGAACTCGCGGCGGACGTGGAACGACGAGAGGAGCGCGTTCCGCGCCCGCGTGATCAGGCTCTCGTTGCCCATGCCGACCAGCGAGAACGCGACGCCCGCGGCGCGCAGGTCGAGCAGCGTCGACGCGAAGTCGAGGTGCACCATGCCGCCGTACGCGGGCGTGGCGACCATCAGGTACGCCTCACGGTCCGGATCGGCCACCGGCGCGCCGGCGCGCTCGCGCGTCTCGCTCATCGTGCGTCGGGCACGTACTTGTCGCGCCGGCCGTGGATCTGCCGCTGCACCTCGAACAGCCGCGAGAGCGTCGCCTCGTCGTAGCGCGCGTAATCGGCCAGCAGCGCGAGGTTCGACGCGTAATTCGCGTGGCTCTCCGTCGTCGCCTGCGAGCGCGGATGCCAAAGGTGCAGCGCCGGGCCCGGATCGAGCTCGCAGGTCGCGAGGCGCGCGAGCTCGACCTTCAGCGTCATCGCGTCGTCCTCGCCGCCCCAGCCGACGAAACGCTCGTCGAACGCGCCGATGGCGGCGAACGCGTCGCGCCGCATCGCGAACCATCCGCCGCACAGCGCCAGCCGCTCGCCGATCGCGTCGCGGTCGCGGCGCGCCGCGGCGTCGATCGGCGGCAACGCGCCGGGGCCCCGCTCGCGCACGACGCGCGTCTCGTCGGGCGTCAGGTCGACGAGCGTGCGGTACGGCTTCACGACCTGCATGCTGGCCGCGCAGTGCGCCGAGGCGACCGACAGGTTGCCGGGGACGATCACGTCGGCGTCGCCGAAGAGCAGCACGTCGCCGCCCGCGTGGCGCGCGCCGACGTTGAGGCCCCAGGCCTTGTTGAAGGGCCCGGCGTGGTAGGCATGCACGACGCGGGCCCCGGGATGCGCGAGCGGCGGCAGGAGACGCGGGTGCGCGTCCTGCTCGACGACGACCACCTCGAGGTCGGGCGTGCCCTCGAGCCAGCGCAGCACGGCGTCGAGGTTCGCGCGGCGGTCGCCGCCGGCGTCGCCGCGATAGGTGAGAATGGCGCTCGCGCGCACGTCGACAGCTCCCGGACCCGACCGATGAACGCTTCCATCTTACCCGGATCGAAGGGGTCGGACTCGAATCGGGACGGGCCGTGATGAACGGGCGAGCCCACCGATCGACCTGCCATCGCGTCCGGCCCCCTTTGATCCCATGCTGATCAGCGCGCTCACCGTCACGCGCCCGTCGTCGATGCCGCAACTCGCGACTTCGATCGGCGACCTCGCGCGCCAGCGGGGCGTCGACCTCGAGCTCGTCGTCGTGCACGACGGCGACGCGGCGTTCCACGTCGCGGTCGAGGCGATGGCCGCCCGCGCGGGCCTGCGGGCGACCGTCGACCGCGCGCCGGCCGGGCTCACGCTCGGCGAGCTGCGCAACCGGGCGGTCGAGCGCGCGGTCGGCGAGCTCGTCGCGCAATGGGACGACGACGACCGCCACCATCCGGAGCGGCTCGCTCGCCAGGTCGCCGCGCTCGTCGAGCGGGACGCGGCATTCGCGTTCCTCGCCGAG
>JBGAHH010000099.1:0-12811 GCA_044226265.1 Casimicrobiaceae bacterium
GACCTCGAGGGCGAGCACCGCGCCGATCTCGTACACGCGCTGCTCGAGCATCGACGCCGCGCGCCGCAGGATCGCCACGCGCTCGCGCCACGGCGTCGCCGACCATGCGGGGAACGCGCCTGCGGCCGCGGCCATCGCGGCGGACGCGTGCGTCGCGTCGCCGGCCTGGAAGCGGCCCAGCACCACGCGCCGGTCGATCGGGCCGTGCACCGCGTACTGCGCCGGCGCCCGCACGTCCTCTCCGCCGATCGCCATCGCGTGCTCGGCCCCGAGCGTCCGCCGCACGCTCGCGACGGCCTCGTCGAAGTGCCGGTGGAGGTCCTCCGGCGGGTCGAACATCGTGGAGTAGGTCAGGCGGAACATCGGAAGGTCGGGGCCGAGGGGCCGAAAGGCGGAGAAAGGAGAAAGGGGTTGGCGTTGAGTCGTCTCCAACGACGGCGACACCGCTTCGTCGCTCGGACGCCGACGACGTTGGCGTCATCGCGACCCCTATGTCCTTTCTCCTTTCTCCGCCTTTCGGCGTGCGGCGTTCGGCTAGACGAGATCCGCCGCCGGCCCGAGGATCTGCTCGCGCAGCTCGCGGTAGCGCGGGAGCTGCGGCGGGTAGATCGCGATGTACTTGACCTGCGCGGCCTGCAGGCAGCGCTGCTTGATGATCTCGAGCTTCTGGTCGCGCGGATTCGTGACCTGCTCCGGCTCCTTCGCGTCGACGATCGCGACGATCGTCATGTCCTTGTCGCAGACGACGAAGCCGACGTGCTGGTTCGCGATCTTGCGGAACGCGCGCAGGCGCTCCATGCCCTGCGGCCCGATCTTCACCTGCAGCACGTCGGCGAGCCGGATCTTCGCGAAGATCTCGTGGCGCGGGAACGCGGCCTTGAGCAGCAGGAAGACGACGCTCTCCGCCTTCGACAGGAAGCGCGGGCGCAAGAGGTAGAGGCCCGGCAGCTCCGCGGACGACAACAGCCGCGTCGTCTCGCCCTCGGTCCACTGCGCAACCGTGTTGGTCGAGTCGATGCCGGTCCGCGTCGCGGGCCCTTCGCCGCGGCTGCGGCGCACGAGGCCGACGATCACCGCCACCGACAGCGCGGCGATCGCGAGCGCGAACAGGATGCCCGAGGTCATGTTGTAGGCGCGCGCTGTGACAGCGGTCGCGACGCGCGCGAAGTCCCCTTGCTACGTCCTTGTTTTTTCCGTGCTTTCGGACCGGACGCGCGAAGTCTAACCCAACGGGCGCGCGCCGGGGGGATCCGGGCGCGGCGCCACAGGCCGGGCAGTCGTCCGGGCGGACGACGGCTCAGGCGGGCGCGAGCGTCGGGAGCACCCGCTCCCAGGTGTTCTCGAGGTGCCTCGTGACGATCGCCGCTAGCGCGTCGCCGTCGCGCGCCTCCAGCGCCCGGATCATCGTCTCGTGCTCGGCGAGCGCGGCCGCCCACTTGGGCGGCTCCTCGTTGCCGACGTAGCGGATGCGCTTCATGCGCGACTGGATCGAGGCGTGCGCCTCCTCGAGCGTCGCGTTGCCGGCGAGGCGCAGGAACGCCGAGTGGATCTGCTGGTTGAGCTTGAAGTACTCGAGCCGGTCGCGCGCGGCGTAGCGCTCGACCATGCGGTCGTGCAGCCGGCGCACCTCGGCGATGTCCTCGTCGCTCGCGACGCGGCACGCGAGGCGCGCGGCGAATGACTCGAGCACCGCGAGCACGTCGAGCATGTCGCGCACGTCCTTCGCGGTGAACCGGCGCACGATCGCGCCGCGCGCGGCGACGAGCTCGACGAGCCCTTCGCTCGCGAGGAACTTGAGCGCTTCGCGCAGCGGCGTGCGCGACACGCCGAGCTGCGCGCCGAGCTGGCCTTCCTTGATCCGCGTCCCGGGCGCGAGCGTGCCGTCGGTGATGAGGTCGCGCACGCGGCCCACGACCTGGTCGTGAAGGCTGCGCCTCGCGATCGGCGCGGGCGCCTCGGACGCCGGCGCACCCCGACCCGCACTTTCTTCCATCGCTGCCCCTTCGCTCGCGGCATTTGGGATCGTGCCCCGGAGCGCCCGCCCGGTCGACTCGATCTCCGGCGTTGAATCTGCATTCAGTATACACTTTGGGGAAATTGGGGCATACTGAGCGTTCGACGGCGGACCCTGCCGCGAGGCCGGCAGCGATCCGGCGCCCATCCGGGGAGGCGCGCGTGGCGGAAGCGGAAATGCGGGAAGCAGCGGCGAGCGGCGCGGCCGCCCCGCTCCCCTTCCCGATCGTCGACGCGCACCAGCACTTCTGGGACCCGGGCGCGCACTACTATCCTTGGCTCGTCGACGAGCCGCCGATCGCGTTCCGCTACGGCGATTACCGCCCGATCCGCAGGCGCTACCTTCCGCCGGACTACCGTCGCGACGCGGCGCCGTTCGTCGTCGAGAAGTCGGTCTACGTCGAAGCCGAGTGGGATCCGCGCGACCCCGTCGGCGAGATGGATTACATCGAGGCGCTGCGGCGCGAGCACGGATTGCCGAGCGTCGCTGTCGCGCAGGCGTGGCTGGATCGCGACGACGCCGCGCCGGTGCTCGAAAGCCACGCGGCGCGATCGTTCGTGCGCAGCGTGCGCCACAAGCCGCGCGCCAATCGCGCGCCCGGCAACGCTGCTCCGGGCGGCATGACCGACCGCGCGTGGCGCGACGGCTTCGCGATCCTCGCGCGCCTGGGCTTGCGCTTCGACCTCCAGACGCCTTGGTGGCACCTGCAGGAGGCCGCGCGCCTCGCCGCCGACTTCCCCGGCACCACGATCGTCCTGAACCACACCGGGCTGCCCGCCGACCGCTCGCCCGCGGGCCTCGAAGGCTGGAAACGCGCGATGGCGACGCTCGCCGCGTGCCCGAACGTCGCGGTGAAGATCTCGGGCATCGGCCAGGCGGGCCAGGCGTGGACGACCGAGGCGAACCGCGGCGTCGTGCGCACGACGATCGACCTGTTCGGCGCGAAGCGCTGCATGTTCGCGAGCAACTTCCCGGTCGATTCGCTCTGCGCTTCGTTCCCGACGATCTTCGGCGGCTTCCGCGACATCGTCGCCGACCTCGCGCCGCACGAGCAGCGGGCGCTCTTCCGCGAAAACGCGATCCGCGTCTACGACATCAAGTGAACGCGAACCTCATGTCCGCGCGTCCCTCGATCGGCTACGTCGGCGTCGGCCTCATGGGGCTGCCGATGGTCACGCGCCTCGTCTCGCTCGGCTACCCGGTGCGCGCTTACGACATCGTCCCCGTGCAGAACGACAAGGCGCGCGCCGCCGGCGCGTCGGTCGCGGGCTCGCCCGCCGAGGCCGCGCGCGGCGCGGATCTCGTCCTGCTGAACCTGCCCACGACCGACGCGGTCGAGGCGGCGGCGTTCGGTCCGGACGGCGTCGCGAGCGCGATCGCGCCCCCGCAGCTCGTGATCGACTTCTCGACGGTGAAGGTCGACAAAGGGCGCGCGTTCGCGGCGAAGCTTCGCAGCTCGACGGGCTGCGGCTGGGTCGACGCACCGGTGTCGGGCGGCCCGCCCGCGTCGGGCACCGGGACGCTGACCGTCATGGCGGGCGGCGTCCCCGACGACCTCGCGCGCGTCGCGCCGCTCATGAAGGACCTCGCTGCGCGATTCACGCCGATGGGACCGCCCGGCGCGGGACTCGTCGCGAAGATGATCAACCAGCTGATCGTCGGCTGCACGCACGCGGTGATGGCCGAGGCGCTCGTGATGGCCGAGGCCGCCGGCATCGACGCGAAGCGCGTTCCCGAATGCCTCGCCGGCGGCCACGCCGACGGAACGCTGCTGCAGCGGCTCTACCCGCGCATGGCCGCGCGCGATTTCGCGCCGCAGGGCTACGCGCGGCAGCTGCTCAAGGACCTCGAGATGGTCCACGAGTTCGCCGGCGGCCTGAAGGCGCCCGCGCCGATGACCGCCGAGGCGCTTTCGCTCTACCGGATGCTGATCCACCTCGGATACGCCGAGCTCGACACCTCGGCCGTGTTCAAGCTCTACGAGCGCGACTGACGCTCGATCGACGACGAGGGCGCGCGCGCCCGACCCACCGAAGGAGGCAACACCATGCAACCGAAGCTCCGCACCCTGGCGCCGCTTGCGGCGCTCGCCCTCGCCGCGCTCGCCGCGGCGCCGCTCGCGCAGGCGCAGATCAAGCTCCGCTACGCGCACGTCGGCGTCGCCGGCGCGCCGCAGACCCAGTACGCCGACGAAGTGGCGAAGCTGGTCAAGGAGCGCACGAACGGCCGCATCGAGATCCAGGTGTTCCCGAACTCGCAGCTCGGCGGCGTCGGGGAGCTGGTCGACGGCGTCAAGTCCGGCGCGATCTCGATGGGCCACCACGATTTCGGCTCGCTCGGCAAGATCGTCTCGGACACCGCGGTGTTCAACACGCCGTTCATGTACCGGGACGCCGCGCACGCGATGCGCGCGACCGATGCGCGCCAGTCGCCCGCGCTGCAGAAGATCAACCAGCAGCTGATCGAGAAGGGCAACATGCGGATCATCGCGTCGCTCTTCCAGGGCACGCGCGAGCTCACGAGCAAGGAGAAGGTGCTCTCGCCCAAGGACATGGCGGGCAAGAAGTACCGCGGCGTCCCGATCAAGCTGTGGTCGTCGATGCTGACCGGCATGGGCGCCGTGGCCACGCCGGTCGAGGTCTCCGAGCTCGCCACCGCGCTCGCGACCGGGCTCGTCGTCGGCCAGGAGAACCCGCTGCCCAACATCTACAACCTCAAGCTCTACGAGGTGCAGAAGTACGTGATGATGACCGACCACATGCAGTCGGTGCTGGCGGTCTTCATCAACGAGAAGGTCTACCAGAGCATCCCCGAGGCCGATCGCAAGATCATGGTCGACACGATGATCGAGGTGGGGGAGCGCACGCTCGACTGGGACCGCGAGACCTCCGCCAAGTACCGCAAGGACCTCGAGGCGAAGGGGATGGTGTTCGTCGAGCAGAAGGACGGCCTCGACGTCGAGGCGTTCCGGAAGGCCGTGCTCGCGCAGATCAACAAGGACTTCCCGGAGTGGAGCGGGTACATCGAGCAGATCCGCGCGGTGAAGTAGGCGCGATCTGGTGATCGCGCCAACGGCAGTATCGCTCGAAGGTCGCGGGCGGGTGGAGGCGGCGCGATCTGGTGATCGCGCCAACGGCAGTATCGCTCGAAGGCGCCGAGGGCGAAAGCCCGCGACCCGGAGCTGGCAAAATACCCGCGATCTGGTGATCGCGCCAACGGCAGTATCGCTCGAAGGTCGCGGGCGAAGCCCGCGACCCGAGCCGGCAGAATCACTCCGCCGAAAGCCATCGCGGCTGGCGCGGCCCGACGGCCGCGCCGAACGGATCGCTCGATACGTGGGAGAAACATCGATGGCCGTCTTGAATGCAGTTCGCGCGGCGGTGCGCTGGCTGAGCCTCGCGCTGCTGGGGCTGCTCGTCGTGACGCCGCTCGCGCAGATCCTGATGCGGGGCGTCTTCAACGTGCCGATGGCGGGCGCGGAGGAGCTTGGCTTCCTGACCGCTTCACGTTCGTGGCGGCCTTCCTTGCCGGACCTGCGAGGGCGGCCAGATCCGCGAGGAGCTGCAAGGCTCATCCCGCCGCGCCCAGGCGTGTTCCTGCAGCTCGCGATCGAGGTGGTGCATCGCCAGCAGTTCAGCATCCTGTTCGTGGCGGGCGCCGTCACGATCTCGAACAACCTGTCGAACCAGACGGCGACGCTCGAGATGCCGTTCTGGCTCTTCATGGGCCCGCTGGCCGTCGGGTCCGCGCTGCTCGTCGTCGAGACCGCGATGACGCTCGTCCACACCACGTGGCGCCGCAAGCGTCCCGAGGAGAAGCACACCGTGCTCACCTGACCGGGCGCCGCCATGGACGGATTCCTCGTCGTCTTCGCGTTCGTCGGGCTATTCGTGCTCAGGAGTTCCCGGTCGTGCTGGCGATCGGTTTCGCATCGTCTACATCTTCGCGAAGGGACTGCCGACCGACCTCGTCGCGCAGCGCTGCGCTCTACGCGCTCGACTCGTTCCCGCTCGTCGCGGTGCCGGTGTTCCTGTTCGTCGGCAGCCTCATGAACAGCGCGGGGATCTCGCGCTACATCTACCGGTTCGCCGACACCGCCGCGGGACGCCTCCCGGGCGGGCTCGCCCAGGTGAACATCTTCGGCAACCTGATCTTCGCCGGGATGTCCGGCTCGGCGCTCGCCGACATCGGCGGGCTGGGTCGCATCGAGATCGACGCGATGAAGAGCAAGGGCTTCTCGCCGGCGTTCGCCTCCGCGGTCACGCGAGCTCGGCGATCGTGGGGCCGATCTTCCCACCGTCGATCCCGCTCATCATCTACGGCACGGTCACCGGCGTCTCGGTCATCCAGCTGCTGCTGGGCGGCATCCTGCCGGGGCTCCTGTGCGTGGCGATGCTGATGCTGATGACCGGATGGCTCGCGATCCGCCGCCGCTATCCGCGCACCGACCGCTGGCCGATGGCGACGCTCTGGCACGACTTCAAGCCGGCGGCGCGGCGGATCGCCGCGCCGGTCATCCTGACCGCCGGGATGCTGCTCGGGTACTTCACGCCGACCGAGATCGCATCGGTCACCGTGCTCTACGCGATCCTCATCAGCAGCCTCTTCTACCGCGAGCTCACCTGGAAGGGATTGCTCGACGCCGGCTTCGAGACGATACGCGCGTCGGCCGGCATCCTCATCATCGTCGCGGTGGCCGCGCTCTTCGGCTGGATCCTGTCGGTCGAGAGCGTGCCGCAGGTGCTGACCGGCTGGATGCTGTCGATCTCGACCAATCCGTACGTGCTGCTCCTGATCGTCAACGTCCTGCTCCTGGTCGTCGGCATGTTCCTCGACAGCACGACGGCGATCCTCGTCATCGCGCCGATCATCGCGAAGCCGCTCGTCGCGGCCGGCGTCGACCCGGTGCACCTCGGCATGGTCGTCGTGTTCAACCTGATGATCGGCCTGCTCACGCCGCCGATGGGGCTCGCGCTTTTCCTCGTGGGCGACATCGCGCGCGTCACGATGAAAGACGTGCTGCGCGAGATGGCGCCCTACTACGTGCCGCTCGCGATCACGCTGCTCCTGATCACCTACGTTCCGGGCATCACGACCTGGATCCCGACCTGGGCGCTCGGCAACTGAGCGCCTCGAGGAGGAGATCCGATTGGACGCTTCCTCCCTTCCGCTCGTCGCGCTCGCGATGGGCGACCCCGTCGGCATCAGCCCGGAGCTTACCGCGAAGCTCGTCGTGCTGGACGAGGCCCGGGCCGCGGCGCGGCTGGTCGTGGTCGGCGACCGCCGCGTGTTCGACGCCGGCGCGAAGGTCGCCGGCGTCGCGCCCGACATGGTCCAGGTCGGCCCGCGCGATCCGATCCCGGCGACCGACCGCCCGGTGTTCGTCGACCTGCACCACCTCGATCCGGCGACGGTCCAGCGCGGCGTGCCCTCGCGCGCGGGCGGCGCGTTCGCGCTCGCGAACTACCGGCACGCGCTCGAGCTCGCCAAGCGGGGCGTCGTCTCGGCCGTCACGTTCACGCCGTTCAACAAGCAGTCGATGCGGCTCGCCGAGGGATCCTACGACGACGAGATCGGCTTCACCGCCGGCGTCCTCGGCGTCGAGGGGCCGGCGACCGAGTTCAACATCCTCGAGGGCCTCTGGAACGCGCGCGTCATCTCGCACGTCCCGATGGCCGAGATGCCGAAGCTCCTGACGGTCGATGCGATCGTCGGCGCGCTCGGCCTCACGGCGTCGGCGCTGCGGGCGGCCGGCTTCGAGCCGCCGCGAATCGCGGTGGCCGCGCTCAACCCGCACGCGGGCGACGGCGGCAACTTCGGCCGCGAGGAGATCGACGTCATCGAGCCCGCCGTGCGCGCCGCGAAGGCGAAGGGCATCGGCTGCGAGGGCCCGTTCCCGGCCGACACGGTGTTCGTGCGCGCACGCCGGGCGACTACGACGCGGTGCTCACGATGTACCACGACCAGGGCCAGATCGCGATGAAGCTGATGGGCTTCGATCGCGGCGTGACGCTGCTCGGCGGCTGCCCGTTCCCGATCTGCACGCCGGCGCACGGCACGGCCTACGACATCGCCGGCAAGGGGATCGCGAACCTCGGCGCGACGCGCGCCGCGGTGTTGCTCGCGGCGAAGATGGCGAATCGTCAGGCGGCGCGCCGCGCCGCCTGATCAGCGCGCGGCGTAGCGCCGCTCGCGCACCGCGGCGCCCGCCGCCGCTGCGGCGTCGCGCACCACTTCGCCTACGACGATCAGCGCGGGCCCGGTGCCGCGCGCGGCGGCGAGCGCCGGCAGCGACGCGAGCGTCCCGGACGCGAGCGCGACGTCCGGACGCGAGGCGTTCTCGACCAGCGCCACCGGCGTCAAGGGCGCGAGACCGCGGTCGACGAGCGCGCGCGCGATCGCGATCGCGTCGCCGGCGCCCATGTAGATCGCGACGGTGTCCGCGAACGCGGCCGCGTCCGCCCAGTCGCCCGCCGCCTCGCCCTCGCCGATGCGCGGCGTCACGAGCGCGACGCTGCGCGCCACGCCGCGTCGCGTGAGTGACCGCCTGAGGTCGGCGGACGCCGCCAGCGCGGCGGTCACGCCGGGCACGACCTCGACCTCGACGCCCGCCGCTGACAGCGCGTCCAGCTCCTCCTGCGCGCGGCCGAACAGCATCGGGTCGCCGCCCTTGAGCCGGACGACGACGCGGTGCTTCGCGGCGGCGTCGACGAGGCGCTTGTTGATGAATCGCTGCGACGTCGAGTGCGCGCCGCTGCGCTTGCCGACCGCGATCTTTTCGGCGCGCGGCGCGAGATCCAGCACGTCGTCGCCGATCAGCGCGTCGTGGAACACGATGTCCGCCTGCGCGAGCAGGCGCGCCGCGCGGACCGTCAGGAGGTCCGCCGCCCCGGTCCCGCGCCGACGAGCCAGACCTTGCCCACGTCAGTCCGCCGTCTCGGCGACCCGATCGCGCCGCACGATCGCGATCGGCGCCGGTGCCGCCGGCCTCGGCAATGCGCCCGCGACGTCGAGCTGCGGATCGCGCTCGACGCAGAAGCGCGCCGCGGCGACGACCCACGCGTCGATGTCCGCGAAGAGCGCGCGGACGTCGTCGCGCGCGACTTCCGCCGACAGCGCCGCGGCGAAGCGCGCGAACGGCAACGCGACTTCGTCGGGCGCCTTGCCCGCGAGCGCCCGCGAGAGATCGCCGAGGTCGGTGAGCACCTTGCGCACGCGGAACGACGCGGCCGGATTCACGAGGTCGTTGATGCCCTGGCCGATCAGGCGCAGCGTCGCCGCCGCGCATTCGACCGCCTTCGCGCGCTGCCCCTGGGCCGCGAAGGCGTCGCGGTAGCGGCGCTCGTGGCCCGCCGCGTAGAAGGCCGCGCCGATGAAGACCTGGCTCACGCCCGCGCACTCGCCGCCGCCCAGCTGCGCCACCTTGAACTCGGACTCGCCGTCGACGTCGCGCAGCACGCTCTCGAGGTCCTCTTCCTTCACCTCGACGAGGTCCGCGAGCAGCGTCGCGAAGGCGTCGTCGGCCTGGGCGTGCACCCAATCGTGGAAGCGCTCGCCGTCCCGCCGCGTGCCTTCGTATGCGCCCACGATGCGATCGATCGCCGATTCGATCCGCGCGACCGGCACGCTCGGCCCCTTGCGCGCGATGCGGCCGCCGCCGGTGCCGTCGCCGCCGAGGTAGATCTGGTAGTGCGGGATCAGGCGGCCGTGCTGGCGCGAGCCCTCGCCGTAGATGCCGATGTCGCCGGTTTCCGGTTGCGCGCAGCCGTTGTGGCAACCGGACACGCGGATGCGAAGGTCGTGACCGCGGCCGCTCAGGCGCGCGCCCAGCGGCGGGCTCGCCGTGATGCCCAGCCGGCAGGTCGACGTGCCGGGACACGCGACGACGTCGTCGCCCGTCCTCGGCGTGCCGAGCCCGAGCGCCTCGAGGCCGGCGACGATGTCGCCGACGCGCGCCTGCGGAACGTTGCGGATCACGAGGTTCTGGTCCTGCGTCGTGCGTACGTCGTCGAGGCCGTGCGAGCGCATCAGCGAGGCGAGCCCGCGCAGCCGGTCCGCCGGCAGATGACCGAGGCCGACGGCCACGGGCACGGCGACCAGGCCGCGTTGCCGCTGCTCCAGTGGCCCGCGCGGCGCGCCCGGGCCAGGCGCCTTGCCGACGATCGGGGTGCGCCATTGCTGCGGCGGCAGGGGCGAAGCTACGTGGGCGGCGCGCGAGCGCTCGAACGCTTCGTCGAATCGCGCAACGAATCCCTCCGGCCCGAAGCGCTCGACGAGGAACTTGATCCGCGACTTCGCGCGCTTGGTGCGGTCCGAGTGCTTCTCGTGCAGCTCGATCACCGCTTCCATCGCGGCGAAGAGCTCCGCCTCAGGCACGAACGCGCGCACGAGGATCGCCTCGCGCGGCTTGTGGCCGAGCCCGCCGCCCGCGAGGAGCCTGAAGCCCGGCTCGCCGGCCTCGTTCCGCGTCGCGATCACCGCGAGGTCGTGCAGGAGCCCCTGCGCGCAATCGCGCTCGCACCCCGAGAAGCTGATCTTGAACTTGCGCGGCAGCTGCTGGGTCAGCGGGTTGCGCATGAAGTGCACGACCGCGCGGTCCAGGTGCTGGTTGACGTCGGTGTGCTCGAGCGCGCACGCGCCCGCCATGCCGCACGCCGTGATGTTGCGCACGGTGTTGTTGCACGCCTCGCGGGTCGTCAGGCCCGCGCGCGCGAGCAGCCGCATCGCCTCGGGCGTGTCGCCGAGCGGGATCGAGTGGATCTGGATCGACTCGCGCGTCGTGACGTGCGCCTGGTCCGCCCGCGAATACGTGTCGACGACCTCGGCGATCGCGTCGAGCTTCGCCGGGTCGAGCTTCCCGCCCGGCGCCTTGACGCGCAGCATGTTCACCCCGGGCTGCCGCTGGCCGTAGCAGCCCATCTGGAGGCGCATCGACGTGAACCGGTCCTCGGGGATCGCGCCGGCGCGGAACCCGGCGATTGCCGCCTCGTAGCGAGCGATCTCGTCGAGGTCCGCGAGCGGGCCGGCCGTGCCGGGGGGGAGGACGGTGTCGAAGCGGTCGGTGGCGCCCAAGGCGATTCCTTCTTGCGCGCGGTTCCGGCCCGCGCGAAGGCGCCACCTTAAGGTCGCGAACTTATTGCCGGAAAGAATGAATCGCTATTTCTCCATTCCCGTAAGGTATATCGATCGCTTCCCCCGCGAGCGGCCGGGGAAATCCGTTGCGGATTCCGATAGTTGCGGGCGCCGGCGCCCCATGCGCACGGCGGCACGACGTAGGATGGCTCGCCTCGTCGTCGATCGGGGGACCGCGTGAAGCTGCTCTGCATCGGATGCGCCGCCGCGTGGCTCGCCTTGCCGGGCGCTTCGCTCGCCGCCGGCATCGAGGGGCCGTGCAAGAACCACTACATCCTCGATTGCCCGGACCCGCCGGCGGTTCCGAAGTCGCCCAGCACGTTCCGGTTCACGAAGGTGTTCTCGGCGCCGTCGGGCGGCACCCAGCTGATCCAGATCTCCGAGACGGAGGGCGCGGACGGCCAGCACCATCTCGGAGGAATGACGCTGGTGTCGACCGATCGCTACGGCGAGATCCGCCGCTACACGATCCCGCACGACCTCCCCAACGATCGAACCGCGCACCGATCGGCGCTGTTCGCGACGTATGGAGACGCGGACTTCGTCATTCCCTCCGGATTCGTGCCGACCGGCGGCGGAACGCTCGAGCTGGCCGGCGTCGATCGCTGGGACATCGGCCCGCTGCCGCAGGACGGCATCGGCACGCTCGTGCGCGACGGAATGACGGCCACGGACCCGTCGCAGCCGTCGATCTTCCTCACGTTCTTCAACGAGGCGTTCCCGGCCTTCGTCGCGCAGGAAGCGTTCGTGGAATTCCACCACGAGCCCAGCGACCGGTATTTCGTGACGATGCTCGCCACCGAGATCGAGGCGCTCGACCGCGGGCGCGTCGCGGGCTGGACGCGGACGGGCGAATGGTTCCTCGCGGCGATCAGCCGCGACTCGTGGGGCATCTACGAACCGCCGGCCGACGGTTTGCAGCCGGTGTGCAGGCTCTACCTGCCGCCGCCCGGGGGACCCGAGCACTTCTACTCGGCGTCGCAGGACGAGTGCGCGCTGGCGCTGCGAAACATCGCCGGCATGGTGCTCGAGACGAGCCAGGCGTTCCTCGCGGCGCTGCCCGATCCCGCGTCCGGCGAGTGCCCTGGGACGAGCCTTCCGCTCTACCGGCTGTGGCACCGCGACGCCTTGGGCGTGAGCCATCGCTTCGTGCACTGGAAGACGACGCGCGACGCGATGGTGGCCGACGGCTGGGTTTCCGAAGGCAGCAGCCCGGACGGCGTGGCGATGTGCACCGACGCCTGGCGCTGATCGCCGCGAAGCCCACGACGCGACGACGACCGACGCGCAAGCCCCAGGAACCGACATGCCCCGGGCCCTCGCCTTCCTCTTGCTCGCCCTCGCGGGCCTGCCTGCCGTCGTCGATGCCGGCACGGTCCGCCTCTCGCGCCTGTTCTCGACGTCGTCCGGCGACGTCCAGTTCGTGCAGCTCGAGCGCGTCGGCGACAGTCCCTGGCCGAACGGCGACCTGATGCTCGAGACGTTCGATTCGGCGCAACGCTGGCTCACCGCCGTGCCGGTGCCCTTCGACGCGTTCCCGGCGGAACGACGCACCTACGTCCTCGCGTTCGACGACAAGGGCGTGCTCCGCTTCGACGACTATCCGCCGGCCCCGACGTCGCCCGACGCGCTCGTCAGCCAGGCGTTCGTGTCCCGGAGCGGCGG
>JBGAHH010000100.1:0-9592 GCA_044226265.1 Casimicrobiaceae bacterium
GCGCTCTGCGACGCCGCCTGCGAGCCCGCGCTTCCGCGCGTGAGCATCGCGTAGCGGTTGCACACCGGCGCGATCGTGCGGTCCATCGTGTAGTAGTCGCGGCCCTTGCACTGCGTGCCGCCGACCGCGAGCACCTCGGGGTCGCAGCTGCCGCTCCCGACGAACGACCAGTCCTTCGTCGACGCCGCCTTGCCGCACGCGGCCTTCGCGGTCGCGTCGAAGTCCTGGTTGCAGGCGGCGAACGCCTCCTTCACCGTGGGCGCCTGTGCCTTCGCGACGACGGCGCGGAAGCCCGAGGGCTCGCGCATCTCGCGGGCGTGGCCGGCGACCTTGTCGCAGAACTGCTTCTGCTGCGACGCGCAGGGCGCGCCCTTGTCGAAGAAGTACTTCGCGTACAGCTTGTCCATGCCTTCGGAGCAGGCCTTCGCCGTCATCGCGTCGCCCTGCGCCTTCGTGGCCGCCGCGACCTGCTGCGACTGGTCGGTGCACGCACCCACCTTCTTGCCGGTGAACGACTGCTGGAACTCCATCTCCTCGCCCTTCTTGGTCGAGCGGGCGCGGATCTTCCCCTCGTAGGCGTTCGGGCCCGACGTGATCTCGCCCTCGCCGGTCATCGGGTTCTTGCCGGTGCACACCATCTTGTAGCTGACCTTGTTGCCCGACGTGCGGACGTCGGTCGCGCGGCAATCGTCCTGCTGCGGGATCGTGTCCTCGGCCTTGCGGTCCTTCTTGAGGCACACCTGGTGGGTCTGCGCCGGCATCGCCATCGGCATCCCGACGATCTCCATCTTCATCGTGACGTCCCACAGCTCGTCGGGGCCGGAGCCCGCGACGAAGGTCTTCGGCTGAGCGTGCGCGAGCGCGGAGAACGCGAGCGCGGCGGCGGTCACGGCAGCGATGCGGGCGTACGGGAGCGACGTCGGGCGGGTGCGCATGTCGGGGGATCCGGAGGCGAAGGAACGTGCGCCGATCCTACCTCATCGCTCCGCTCCGCCGCCACCCGGCGCGCGCCGGATGCGCGAAGCGCCGCTCGTTCGACGCTACTCGTCGACGCGCACGACCGCGCGCCGGGCGGCCTCGCTCGACGGCAGCGACGCGAGCTCGCCGAGCGTCACCGGGCGCGCGGGAAAGCGCAGGCGCGCGTAGCCCGCGTCGGCGGGCGCGATCGAGCGCGCGGCCGCGACGATCTCGCACGCGGTGCCGCCGCAGGTGCGCCCCTGGCAGGGACCCATGCCGCAGCGGGTGAGCGCCTTCGCCTGGTTCGCGCCGGTGGCGCCGTCGCGCGCCGCCGACGCGATGCGCTCGGCGGTGACTTCCTCGCAGCGGCAGACGATCGTGTCGCCCACGGGCACGCGGAACGCGTCCGCCGGCCGGTAGAGCGTGTCGAGGAAAGCCCGGCCCCGCCTCGCCCGCTCGAGCGCCGCGCGATGCGGCCGCGCCTTGCGATCGCGCTCGGCGGCGTCGAAGCGCCCGAGCGCGTTCGCCGCCGCGAGCGCGGCGAGCGCGCCCCGCGGCGCGGCGGCGTCCGCGCCCGCGATGCCGGCGGCGTCGCCCGCGATCCAGAGGCCCGGCAGCGTGGACCCGCCCCACGCGTCGACGACCGGCGCGAAGCAGGCCTGCGCGTCGTCCCACGCGAGCGCGGCGCCCGCGGCGCCCGCGAGGTGAACGCCCGGCACGACGCCCTGGTGCAGCAGCAGCGTGTCGCAGGCGAGCGTCTCGAACGCGCCGTCGGCCGACCAGCGCACGCCGGCCACGCGGTCCTCGCCGAGCGCGGCCACGCTGTCGACGTGCTCGACGACGCGCACCCTCGCGCGCACCGACCGCACGAGCGCCCAGCCTTTCGCGAGGTAGCGCGAGACGAGGAACCCGCCCGCGTGGCGCAGCGCGGACGCGAGGCGGCCCTTCGGCGTCGTGTCGAGGATCGCGTCGATCGCGCCGCCCGCTTCGAGGCACTGGTGCGCATAGAGCCAAAGGAGCGGTCCGCTCCCCGCGATCACCGTGCCTCGCGACGGCACGATTCCCGCCGTCTTGAGCAGGATCTGCGCGGCGCCGACGCTCATCGCGCCGGGCAGCGTCCAGCCCGGAACGGGCATCGCGCGCTCGATCGCGCCGGTCGCCGCGACGACGGCGCGCGCGTGCACGACGTGCGACGCCGGCGCGCGCGGCGTGCCGGTCGACATCGCGAGCGCGAGCGTGCCGTCCGCGCCGGGCGCGATCGACCAGACCGACACGCCCGCGACGTGCGCGGCGCCGGAGCGCTCGAACGCGCGAACGAGCGCGCCTCCCGCCCAGTAGTCGGCCCCGAGCGCGTCGGGCCGCGCGAGCGGCGACGCGCCGATCGCACGGTAGATCTGCCCGCCCGGCCCGCGCTGGTCGTCGTAGAGCGCGACCGCGAGCCCGCACTCGGCGGCGACCGTCGCGGCGGCGAGGCCGGCCGGCCCCGCGCCGATCACCGCCACGTCGACCGCCGCCCGCGCGGCCTCCTCGCTGGCGTCGGCGGCGAGCGTCAGGGGATCGGCGAGCGCGCCAGGCGCCGCGGCGTCCGCATCGAGCGATCGCGCTCCGCGCTGCGTCTCGACGCGCATGCCGGGGGCGACGGCGTGCATGCAGCCCTGCACGTTGGGCACGCCGTCGACGGTCACGAGGCAATCCTGGCATGCGCCCATCAGGCACCACGGCCCGCGCGACCGGCCGGACACCGGCGTCGTCCGGTTCGCGACGCGGCCCGACGCGAGCAGCGCGGCGGCGATCGAGTCGCCGCGGCGCGCCTCGACAGGCTCGCCGTCGAACGCGAGCTCGACGCGCGTCCGCGGATCGTCAGGCGGCCGCGCGAACATCGAAGCGCCCGTCGCCGTAGGGATCGAGCTCGCCCGGCAGCGCGCCTTCGCCGAACGCGGCGGCGAGCCGGAACGCGTGCGCCGCGGCGAGCGTGACGCCCGAGTGGCAGGTCGCGACGAACGCGCCGGGATGCGAGCGCGATTGCGCGTAGATCGGGAAGCCGTCGGGCGACATCACGCGCAGCGCCGCCCACGCGCGGGTCACGCGCACGCCGGCGAGCGCGGGAAACATGCGGACCGCGCGCGATGCCATCGTCGCGAGCACGTCGGTCGCGAGCGTTTCGTCGAAGCCGACGTCGCGCTGCGAATCGCCGATCAGCACGGTGCCGTCGTCGGTCTGGCGCAGCGTCTCGACGGGCACCGCGAGGAAGGGCTTCACGCGCTCGAGCGCGACGACCTGCCCCTGGTTCGGGGCCACCGGAGCGTTCAGGCCGACCATCGGCGCGAGCCGCGCGTTGCCCAGCCCCGCGGCGAGCACGACGCGCTCCGCGCGCACGAGCCCGGTGGCGGTGTCGAGCGTGAACGCGTCGCCGCGCGCCGCGATCGCTCGCACCACCGCGCCCGGGCGGTAGGCGACGCCCGATCGCGCGCACGCCGCGTGCAGCGCGTCGAGGAGCCGCAGCGGATTGCAGTGGCCGTCGAGCGCCGTCCAAGTGCCGCCGACGACGTCGGGTCCGAGCCCCGGCAGGCGGCGCGCGAGCGCATCGTGGTCGAGCGCCTCGACGGGATAGCGCTCGAAGCCGGGCTGCGCGAGCATCGCCTCGAGCTTCGCGACGCGGTGGTCGAGCTCGCGCCGCGACAGGCACAGGTGCACGCCGCCCGGCTGCGAGAGCGCGACGTCGATCCCGGTCGACTGCGCGAGGTCGGACGCGAGCCTCGGCCACAGGCGCGCGGAGAGCTGCGTCCAGCTTCCGTAGGACGCGAGCCCCGCGCCTTTGCCCTGCACCCAGACGAGGCCGAAGTTGCCGCGCGACGCACGATGCGCGCGGTCGCCCTCGTCGAGGATCGCGACGCGCCCGCCCCGCTCGCGCAGCCCGAACGCGATCGCGGCGCCGACGAGCCCGCCTCCGACGATCGCGATGTCGAAACCGGGGCCGGACATCAATCCGACCCCGGGTTGGCGAAACGCAGGATCGCGGGGATCTGCGCCTCGAAGCCCTGGAACGCGTGATCGCCGCCGCCCTGCACGAGCTGGAAGGCGCCCGCGTAGTGTGCGACCGCCTCGCGCCAGTCGAGCACCTCGTCGCCGCTCTGCACGAGCAGGAAGTAGCGCTCGGGACGCGTGATGCGCGGCACCGCGAGCGCGCGCAGCTCGTCGAAATGCGCGTCGGTCACCTCGAACGCCTCGCCGCTGACCATGTTCGTCTGCACGCCCCGGTACGGGGCGAGATCCTCGTAGGGCCGGATCGCGGGATTGATCATGACGGCACGCGCGCCGAGGCGCTCGGCGAGATGCGTCGCATAGTACCCGCCGAGCGAGCTTCCGACGAACGCGAGCGGGCCCGCGTGGCCGCGCACGAGGTCGAGCACCTTCGCGATCGCCGCCGCGGGCGCATGCCCGAGGTCGGGGACGACGAGCCGCGGCCGCTCCGCCGGCGGCATCGCCTCGACGTGCCGGACCATCGCCCGCGCCTTGGTCGACTGCGGCGAGCTGCGGAAGCCGTGCAGGTAGACGATCAATGCCATGCCGAAAATCGTCGAGCCGAAGCCCGACCCACATTCTCAGGCCGGGAACGTCGGGCAGAAGCCGGATTCGCATTCGAGCGGCGCACGACCCGGGCTTCCCGTGGGTCGGGCTTCAGCCCGACGCCCTTCGCGATCCGGGCGCCGCCGCGCCCAGGGCCTCGAGGAGCTTGGCATGCACGCCGCCGAACCCGCCGTTGCTCATCACGAGCACGTGGTCGCCGGGCCTCGCCTCGCGCGCGACCGCGGCGACGAGCGCCCCGAGGTCGTCGTGCACGCTCGCACGCGCGCCGAGAGGCGCGAGCGCGGCGGCGGCATCCCAGCCCAGGCCCGCCGCGTAGCAGAACGTGCGCTCCGCGCCTTCGAGGCTCGCCGCGAGCCGGTCCTTCATCGCGCCGAGCTTCATCGTGTTCGAGCGCGGCTCGAGGACCGCGAGGATGCGCGCGGCGCCGACCGCGCGCCGCAATCCCTCGATCGTCGTCGCGATCGCGGTCGGATGGTGCGCGAAGTCGTCGTAGACGGTCACGCCGCCGGCGCGCCCGCGCGTCTCCATCCGGCGCGCGACGCCGCGGAACTCGGCGAGCGCGGCAAGCGACTGCGCGACCGGGACGCCGGCGTGCCGCGCGGCGGCGATCGCGGCGAGCGCGTTCAACCGGTTGTGCACGCCGAGCTGCGGCGCGTCGGCGGGCCAGCGCAGCGTGCCCTGCGGCGCGCCGCCGAGCAGGATCGTCCCGTCGACCGCGATCGTCCATCCGGGGCCGGTGCCCGCGACCTCGGCCTGCCCGAAGCGCTCGACCTCGGACCAGCAGCCGCGCGCGAGCACGCGAGCGAGAGCCGCGTCCTGCCCGTTCACGACCAGGCGGCCGAGCCGCGGCACCGTGCGCACCAAGTGGTGGAACTGCGTCTCGATCGCCGCGAGGTCGGGGAAGATGTCCGCGTGGTCGTACTCGAGGTTGTTGAGGATCGCGGTCGCCGGCCGGTAGTGGACGAACTTCGATCGCTTGTCGAAGAACGCGGTGTCGTACTCGTCCGCCTCGACGACGAAGAACGCGCTCTCGCTGCGACGCGCCGACACGCCGAAGTTCGCCGGCACGCCGCCGATGAGGAAGCCCGGCGCGAGCCCCGCGCGCTCGAGGATCCAGGCGAGCATCGACGAGGTCGTCGTCTTGCCGTGGGTGCCCGCGACCGCGAGCACGAAGCGGCCGGCCAGCACGTGGTCGCGCAGCCACTCGGGGCCGGAGACGTACGGGAGCCGACGGTCGAGGATCGCCTCCATCAGCGGGTTGCCGCGCGACACCACGTTGCCGATCACGAACACGTCCGCGTCGCGCGCGACGCCGTCGAGCTGCGACGCGTCGTAGCCGTCGGTGAGCGCGATGCCGAGCGACGCGAGCTGCGTCGACATCGGCGGGTAGACGTTCGCGTCGCAGCCGCTGACCACGTGGCCTTCCGCGCGCGCGATCGCGGCGAGGCCGCCCATGAACGTGCCGCAGATGCCGAGGACGTGGACGCGCATCGTCAGGCGCCCGCCGGCGCGCGCGGCGCGGCGTAGCGCCGCCAGCCCGCGAGGAACCACACGTAGGACGCCGCGACCAGCACGAGAACGCCGACGAACGCCATGCGAAGGCCCTCGGCCACCGACGCGCCGGTCGCGAGGCGCACCGCGTCCGCGGCGACTCCGATGCCCCACTGCGCGGCGAAGCTGCCCGAGAACATCGTCAGGTTGATCGCGGTGTTCGCGCGCCCGGCGAGCGACGACGGGAAACCTTCGTTGAGGAGCGTGAAAGCGAGGATGTTGGCGGCGGCGCCGAAGCCGTAGAGGCACCACCAGAAGGGCTCGCCCGGCACGCGCAGGACGATCGCCGCGAGGCCCGCGAGGTTCACAGACCAGCCGACGAAGTAGAAGTGGCGAGTGCCGAAGCCGCGCAGCGCGAGACGCGTCGCGAGCGTCCCGAGCCCCAGGTAGCCCGCGAGCGTCGCGACGCTCATCGCGAGCAGCATGCGCGCGGCCTCGGCCCTCGTGTGGCCTTCGACCTCCATCATCCACGGCACCGACCACAAGCCCTGGATCGCCATGAACGACCCCATGCCGACCGCGCCCACCGGCACGATCCACCAGAAGCGGCGCTCGCCGAACACGCGCTGCACGCCCTGCCACTGCTCCGAGAACGACGGCGCCTTCGCCGCGCGCGGCAGGTCTGGCACGCGCCACGCGATCGCGGCCGCGACCGCGACCGTCGCGAGCCCGAACGCGACGAACAGCGTGCGCCAGTCGACGTGACGCAGCGCGATCTCGACCGGCGTCGTCGCGACGAGCGCGCCCGCGCCGCCGGCGACCATCACCCAGCCCGCGAGCGACGCCTGGCGCGGCTGCGGATACCAGACGGCGAAGCCCTTGAGCGGCGCCATCAGGCACACCGCGACGCCGGCGCCGATCAGCGCGCGGGCCACCGTGAGCTCGGCGAGCCCGCCCGCCGCCGCGAACGCGAACGCGCCGGCGGCGGCGACGAGCAGCAGCAAAGGCTCGACGCGTCGCGGGCCGTAGCGGTCGAGCAGGATGCCGGCCGGGATCTGCATCGCCGCGAACGCGACGAAGTAGACGCTGGTCAGGAACCCCAGCGCCGATGGCGGCAGCGCGAGCTCGCGCGTGAGCTCGGGCGAGATCACCGCGGTGACGACGCGGTAGAGGTACGACATCAGGTACCCGGCCGCGAACGGCAGGTAGATGCGCGAGAACGGGACGGCCGTCGAATCGGTCATGCCGCGTTCCCGGCCCGGGCGACCGTGGCGGCGCCCGCCGACCGACGGGCCGCCCCGAGGTCGAACCGCGGGCGCCGCGCCCCCTCGGGGGGAGGCGCGCGCAGCGCGCTTCGGGGGGATGTCATCCTCTGAAGATGAAGTAGACGGCGCCCATCAGGCAGATGCCCGCCCACAGGTAGTCGAGCTTGATCGGCTGGCCCATGTAGACCACCGCGAAGGGCACGAACACCGCGAGCGTGATCACCTCCTGCATGATCTTGAGCTGCGCGAGCGAGAGCACGGTGAACCCAATCCGGTTCGCCGGCACCTGCAGAAGGTACTCGAACAGCGCGATCCCCCACGAGATCAGCGCGGCGATCCACCACGGGCGCTCGCCCAGGTGCTTCAGGTGCCCGTACCACGCGAACGTCATGAACAGGTTCGAGCAGGTGAGCATCACGGCGGCGACGAGCGCCGGGTGCTGCAGGGCGAAGGCGGGCATGGGCTTGGGGGCGGGCGACGGGACGGCCGCCATTGTCGCGCATCGGCGGCGGACACGGACGCCGGGCCGCGCGCCCGACGCTCAGGCGAATACGCTGGGCGACGCGATCGGCAGCCAGACGGTGACCACGACGCCGCGGCCGTCGGCGCGGTTCGCGGCCCGCGCCTCGCCGCCGTGCCGCGTTGCGACGATGCGGACGATCGCGAGCCCGAGGCCGAGGTGCGGAGCGCGGGCATCCTGGGGACGCATCGACACCATCGGCTCGAACAGCCGGTCGCCGGCGCCCTCGGGGAGCGGCGGGCCCTCGTTGGCGACCGACAGCCGCGCGCGCTCGCCGTCGCGCGCGAGCTCGATCTCGACGGCCCCGCCGGTCGCGAAGTCGACCGCGTTCTCGACGAGCTTGTCGAGCATCTGCGCCACGATCTCGGGCGCGCCGTCGACCGGCAGCGGCTCGCCGGGCGGCGCGTACGCGAACGGGCGCTGCGGGTACGCGAGGCGGTAGCCTTCGACGCATCCGGCCACGACCTGCGCGAGGTCGAAGCGCTCCCGCTCGGCGTCGCCCAGCGCCTGGTCGAGGCGCGCGGCCTCGGTCATGCGCGCGAGGATCGTCGACAGGCGGTCGATCCCGTCGCCGGCGCGCTCGAGATACGGGCGCGCCTCCGGCGGCATCGGCGACGCCGCGAGGTTGTCGAGCGAGCTTCGCACCACCGCGAGCGGCGTGCGCAGCTCGTGCGACAGGCGCGCCGCGAGCTGCTCCTGGTAGCTCGCGTAGCCCGCGAGGCGCGCGAGCACGCCCGAGTAGCTCCGCGCGAGGTCGCCGATCTCGTCTCGCGCGCCGCTGCCCGGAAGCGGCCCCCGCACGCGCCCGTCGCGGTCGATCGCCGCCTCGGCGTCGCGCGCGAGGCGGCGGATGCGCGACGACAGCCAGGTCGCGTAGACGGTGAGCGCGATCGATCCGACGAGCAGGATCGCCGCGACGATCGAGAACAGGCGCTCGAACGCGCGATTGCGCTCGGCCAGCACCGCGTTCGTCGTCTCCTCGACGAGCACGGCGCCGCGAACGCGATCGGCGACCCAGATCGGGTAGGCTGCAGCGACGACGACCGCGCGCGCGTCCGCGGTGTTGCGCCGATCGGTGGCGGGAATCCCGTCGAGCGCGGCGAGGATCTCGCGCCGCGCCGGCACGCTGCCGCTGCCGTCATCGTCGACGAAGTCCTCGGTCGGCCGCGACAGGAACAGCGAGAAGAACGGCTCGAGCAGCGAGCGCGACGCCGGATCCTCGGCCTGCGGGCGCCTGAGGCTGCCCGCGTGCGCGAGGATGCCGAGGTCGCGGTCGACGATGCGGATGCGCGCGGTCGTGCGCGTGAGGCCCTGCAGGATCTGCTCGAGCTCCGGCGCGGCGGCCGCGGCGCCCGCCGCCCGCAGGGGGCGGGCGGCCGCCGCGTCGACCAGGTCCTGCGGCGCGCCGCCCTTCGGCGCGACGAGGCGCACCGGCGCCTCGAACAGCCGCGGCCGGTCGTGCAGCGCGATCGCGACGGCTTGCGCGGTGCCGGCGAGCGTCCGGTCCTGCGCGTCGCGCAGCACGCGCTCGAGCTCGCGCGCGTACTCGACGCCTAGCCAGGGCAGCGCGAGGAACACGGTCAGCACCAGCAGCAGCTGGGCGCGGATGCCGAGGCGGGTCAACGCTCCCCCCGAAGCGCGCTGCGCGCGCCGCCCCCCAGGGGGCCCGCCGCCCTTGGGGCGGCCCGGCGGGCGGCGGCGCGCTCCCCCCGAAGCGCGCTGCGCGCGCCTCCCCCCAGGGGGCCCGCCGCCCTTGGGGCGGCCCGGCGGG
>JBGAHH010000100.1:9639-12583 GCA_044226265.1 Casimicrobiaceae bacterium
GCCCGCCGCCCTTGGGGCGGCCCGGCGGGCGGCGGTGCTCCCGCTCACCGGAAATTCAGTCGGCCGACCACCGGTAGCCCATGCCGTAGACGGTGGCGATGCGGTCGAACGCGGGATCGACGGCCTGGAACTTGCGGCGGATGCGCTTCACGTGCGACGTGATCGTGCCGTCGTCGACGACGGTGTTCGCCTCGCGCATCAGCGCGTCGCGGTCCTTGACGTGTCCCGGGTGGCGCGCGAGCGCGTGCACCATCCAGAACTCGGTGAGCGTCAGGTCGACCGGCTGCCCGCGCCAGCGCGCCGTCATCCGCTTCACGTCGAGCGCGAGCGGCCCGCGCTCGACCACGTCCTCGGCCGATGCAGGCGAGGCCGCGAGGTCGGCGCGGCGGAAGAGCGCCGCGATGCGCGCCGCGAGGTGCGGGAGGCTCGCGTCCTTGGTCAGGTAGTCGTCGGCGCCGACGCGCAGGCCCGACACGATGTCGACGTCGGCGTCGCGCGCCGACAGGATCAGGATCGGGATCGTCGGCGACATCGCGCGAAGGTCGCGGCACAGCGCGAAGCCCGCGTCCGGATCGTCGCCGAGCCCCAGGTCGACGACGGCGAGGTCCGGGAGGCGCGTGCGGAACGCCGCGAGCGCGGCGTCGCGCGTCGCGTGCGCGGACACCTCGTAGCCGAGGCGCCGCAGCGCGTCGGCGTAGTTCGCTCGGATCGCGGGCTCGTCCTCGACGATGGCGATGCGTCGGCTCATCGTGCGGCGAATATACCTCGCGGGTCGGCCTCGAGGCCCACCGGCTTTTCCGTCGACCGCCCCTCGCCTCGACCCCCTCCCCGTGATGCGAGGCGAGGAAGTCCCCGGTCGCGGCGAACGCCGAACGTGGCGCGCGCCCTGCTCTCCTCTCCGCGCGAGCGAGGAGAGCGGCGGGGATGAGGGGCCGTCATCGGTTTTCCACAATTGCTCGCCGGCTCGCCCGATTCGCGCCGCCCGCGCGCCCCGTTCGGAGCGCGGAATGCGCATCGTGCGGTCGCCGGCCCGGCGGGGCGCCGCAAGCGTCGACGAGACCGACCGCCGTCAACCACGTCACCACGAAGGAGGCTCGAGGGATCCGCGACGCGCGAAGTGCGATCCCCCCCGGATCGCCCGAGCCCGCGCGGATCCCGAGAGCGACACGATGACCGCCCCCGCCCGCCCCGCCGCGACGAACGAACGCCTCCTCCCGCCCGAAGGTTGGCGCGGCCTCGCCCGCCTCGCGCTCGAAGGCCTCGCGGCCGGATTGTTCGCGAGCTTCGTGCTCGCGCTCGCGGTGTTCATCGCCGCGACGCAGGCGCAGGCGGCGCCGCCGTCGGCAAGGTCCGCCGGCGCGCTCGCCTCGGAATCGCGCGGCGGCGCGCTCAGGCTCGCCGGGAGCGGCGAGCTCCCGGCCGCCGCAGCGCCGCTCGTCGCCACCGACGTGACGATCGACGTTGCGGGCATCGTCTCGCGCACGACCGTCGTGCAGCGCTTCGTCAACCCGACCGGAGCGTGGCGCGAAGGCGTCTACCTGTTCCCGCTGCCCGAGGGGGCTGCGGTCGACCACCTGCGCGTCGAATCGGGCGGTCGCGTGATCGAGGGACAGGTCCAGGAGCGCGCGGCGGCGAAGAAGACGTACGAGGCCGCGAAGAAGGAACGCCGGCAGGCGGGCCTGGTCGAGCAGGAGCGCCCGAACCTCTTCACGACGAGCGTCGCGCTGCTGCCGCCCGACGCGGAGGTCGTCGTCACGATCGCGTTCCAGGAGACGCTCCGGTACGACTCGGGCTCGTTCCGCCTGCGCCATCCGCTCGCGGTCACGCCGCGCTACGTCCCCGGCGACTTCCTCGCGGCGTCGACGGCCGAGGCGGGGACGGACGCGATCGGCACCGACGCGGTGCCCGACGCGAGCCGAATCGTCGCGCCCTTCGCGCTCCCGGGCGACGGCACGACCGCGCCGGTGACGATGTCGATCACGATCGACGCGGGCTTCCCGCTCGCGGCGGTCGAGAGCACGACGCACGCGATCGACGTCGATACGCTCGCCGACGGCCGCGTTCACGTCGCGCTCGCGGACGGCGTCGTGCCGGCAGACCGCGACCTCGAGCTCGCCTGGACGCCCGCCGTGGGCCGCGAGCCCGGCGCGGCCGTGTTCACCGAGCAGCGCAACGGCCGCACGCACGCGCTGGTGATGATCCTGCCGCCGTCCGCCGACGTCGCGGGCCCCGTGCTGCCGCGAGAGGCGACGTTCGTCGTCGACACGTCGGGATCGATGAGCGGAACCTCGATCGCGCAGGCGAAGGAAGCGACGCGGTACGCGCTCTCCCGCCTGAAGCCCGGCGACCGGTTCAACGTGATCGAGTTCAACTCGCGAACGCGGGCGCTGTTCACCGCGCCGATGCCAGTCGATCCGTCGACGATCGACGCCGCGGCCCGGTTCGTCGACGCGCTGCGGGCGGACGGCGGCACCGAGATGAAGCCCGCGCTCGCCGCGGCGCTCTCGCCGGACGCCGCGCCGGGCTACGCGCGGCAGGTGTTCTTCCTCACCGACGGCGCAGTCGGCAACGAGCACGAGCTGCTCGCGCTGATCCGCGACCGCCTCGGCGACCGGCGACTCTACACGGTCGCGATCGGGCCGGCGCCGAACGCCTGGTTCATCCGCAAGGCCGCGCAGCTCGGCCGCGGCACCTCGACGTTCATCGGCGACGTGCGCGAAGTGCGCGAGCGCATGACCGAGCTCTTCGCGAAGCTCGAGCGACCGGCGCTCACCGACCTCTCGCTGACCTGGCCGGTCGGCGCGGACGTGTATCCGTCGCGGCTGCCCGACCTCTACGCCGGCGAGCCGATCGTCGTCAGCGCGTCGTTCGACGGCCCGCCGAAGACGCTGTCGGTGGTCGGCCGCCGCGGCAGGTCGGCGTGGGGCGCGCTGCTGCCGACCGG
>JBGAHH010000101.1:0-12263 GCA_044226265.1 Casimicrobiaceae bacterium
GCGGCGAGGTCGAACGCGCGCTCGCCGAGGCGCTCGAGCACCAGACCGCGACCGCCGAGATCCTGCGGGTCATCGCGCGGTCGCGCAGCGACATGCGGCCGGTGTTCGACACGATCGGCGAGCGCGCGGCGCGGTTGTGCGACGCGCAGGTGGCCGTCGTGTCGCAGGTGAGAGGCGAGCGCCTCGAGCTCGTCGCGGTCCACGGCATGAGCGAGGTGGCGACGGCCACGGTCGCCGCGTACTTCCCGATGCGGCTCGATGCCGAGGCCACGTCCGCGCGGACCTGGCGCGCCCAGGCGGTCGTCGACATCCCCGACGTCATGGCCGACGCGGCCTACGCGCCCAAGGACGCAGCGAGGGCCGCCGGGTGGCGCGCGGGCACCGGCGTGCCGATGTTCCTCGACGGCCAGGTGGTCGGCGTGATCTTCGTCGGGCGAACGTCGCCGGGGCCGCTCGCGCCGTCGAAGCTCGAGCTCCTCAGGACCTTCGCGGACCAGGCGGTGATCGCCGTCGAGAACGCGCGCCTGTTCGACGAGATCGAGCGGCGCAACCGCGCGATCACCGAGGCCCTCGAGCACCAGACGGCCACCGCCGAGATCCTGCGCGTGATCTCGCGCTCGCCGGGCGACGTGCAGCCGGTGTTCGAGGTGATCGGCGAGCGGGCCGCGCGGCTGTGCGAGGCTCGCGTATCGGTCGTTTCGCGCGTCGCGGGCGACCGGATCGACGCCGTCGCGATCGGCGGCGTCGCGCCCGACGCGGTCGCGAAGGTGCGCGCGCAATTCCCGATGACGCGCGACACCCAGTCGGCGACCGCGCGGGCGGTGCGCAAGCGCGCGGTCGAGCACATCGCGGACGTGTTCGCCGACCCCGACTACGGCACGAAGGAGGCGGCGGTCGCCGCCGACTGGCGGGGCTGCGCGGCCGTGCCGATGCTGCGCGGCGACGAGGTGATCGGCGCGATCTTCGTCGCCCGCGCCGAAGCGGGCCTGTTCCCGCCGAGCAAGATCGAGCTCCTGAAGACCTTCGCCGACCAGGCGGTCATCGCGATCGAGAACGTGCGGCTGTTCAACGAGACGAAGGAAGCGCTCGACCGCGAGCTCGCGACCGGCGACGTCCTCAAGGTCATCAGCCGCTCGGCGTTCGACCTCGAGCCGGTGCTCGCGTCGGTGCTCGAGAGCGCGACGCGCCTGTGCGGCGCCCAGCACGCGCACGTGATGCGCTACGACGGCGAGCGCCTGCGACTCGCGGCCTCCCACGGCGGCGATCCGGGGATGATGGAGCACATCCGGGAGCACCCGCTGGCGCTGGACCGCACGTCGATCGCGGGGGTCGCGGCGCTCGAGCGGCGCCCCGTGCACTGGCACGACGTGCTCGAGGTCGAGGGCTACTCGCAGCTCGCGGCGCAGCGCCTGGGCGACTTCCGGACGCTGCTCGCCGTGCCGATGGTCAAGTACGGCGCGCTGCTCGGCGTGATCGTCCTGTGGAAGACCCGCGTCGAGCCTTTCACCGACAAGCAGATCGAGCTCGTGGCCACGTTCGCCGACCAGGCGGTGATCGCGATCGAGAACGTGCGCCTGTTCAACGAGACGAAGGAGGCGCTCGAGCGGCAGACGGGCACCTCGAACGTGCTGCGCGCGATCAGCCGCGCCGGCTTCGACGTCGACCCGGTGCTGAACACGGTGCTCGAGAGCGCCGCGCGGCTTTGCGGCGCCGAGCACTGCCACATGCACCGCTACGACGGGCAGCTCCTGCGGCTCGCGGCGAGCTACGGCGGCGATCCCGGGATGATGGACATCCTCCGGGCGAACCCGCTGCCGCTCGGGCCCGGGACGATCGCCGGCGTCGCGGGTCTCGAGAGGCGGGCAATCCACTGGCACGACGTGCTCGAGGTCAAGGGCTACGCGCGCCGGGAGGCGCAGCGCCTGGGCGGCTACCGCACGATCCTCGGCGTGCCGATGCTGAAGGGCGACGCGCTGCTGGGCGTCATCGTGCTTTGGAAGACGCGCGTCGAGCCGTTCACCGAGAAGCAGATCGAGCTCGTCTCGACGTTCGCCGACCAGGCGGTGATCGCGATCGAGAACGTCCGGCTGCTCTCCGAGCTGCGCGACCGCACCGCGGCGCTCGACCGCTCGGTGCAGGAGCTGCGCGCGCTGGGCGAGGTGGGCCAGGCGGTCGCCTCGTCGCTGGACCTCGAGACCGTGCTGCGCACGATCGTCACGCGCGCGACCGAGCTCACCGGCACGAACGGCGGCTCGATCTGGGAGTACGACGAGGCCGAGGAGCTCTTTCACCTGCACGCGACGCACCACCAGGCCGACGAGGTCGCCGAGGCGCTCCGCGCGACGCCGATCCGCAAGGGCGAGGGCGTCATCGGCCGCCTGGCGGCGACCGCCCGGCCGGTCGTCGTGCGCGACATCCGCGACGAGGGCGCGTACCAGAGCCGCGTGCGCGACGTCCTCGTCCGGCACGGCTTCCGCGCGCTCGTCGCGGTGCCGCTCCTGCGCGACCGGCGCCTGCTGGGCGGCCTGACCGTCAACCGCGACACGCCGGGCGACTTCTCGCCCGAGGTGGTCGCGCTGCTCGAGACCTTCGCGACGCAGTCGGCCGTCGCGATCCAGAACGCGCGGCTGTTCCGCGAGCTCGAGCACAAGGGCCGCGAGCTCGAGAGCGCGAGCCGGCACAAGAGCGAGTTCCTCGCGAACATGTCGCACGAGCTGCGCACGCCGCTCAACGCGATCCTGGGCTTCTCCGAGCTCCTGTCCGAGCGCATCTTCGGCGAGATCAACGAGAAGCAGGCCGAGTACCTGAAGGACATCCAGGAGTCGGGGCGCCACCTGCTCGCGCTCATCAACGACATCCTCGACCTGTCGAAGATCGAGGCCGGCCGCATGGAGCTCGAGCTGTCGGACTTCGACCTTCCGACGGCGATCGGCAACACGCTGATCCTCGTGCGCGAGCGCGCCGAGCGGCGCGGCGTCGCGCTCAGGAGCGCGATCGATCCCTCGCTCGGGGCGTTCCGCGCCGACGAGCGGAAGCTGAAGCAGGTGCTGCTCAACCTCCTGTCGAACGCGCTCAAGTTCACGCCCGAGGGCGGGCGCGTCGAGGTCGCCGCGCGCGCGCTCGACGGCGGCGCCGAGATCTCGGTGACCGACACCGGCGTCGGGATCGCGCCCGAGGACCAGCAGTCGGTGTTCGAGGAATTCCGCCAGGTCGGCGCCGCGGCGAGGAAGGTCGAGGGCACCGGTCTCGGGCTCGCGATCTCCCGCAAGTTCGTCGAGCTCCACGGCGGCCGCATCGGCGTGGCGAGCGAGCCGGGCAAGGGGTCGACGTTCACGTTCACGCTGCCGGCGCAGCCGTCGTCCGGAGCGAGGACGGAAACGCTATGATCGCGGTTCCCGCCTCAGCAGTGCGATGAACCGCCCGCGCCGCATCGTCGCCCGCCTCGCCGCCCTGGCGCTCGCCGCGCTGGCCGGCGCGGCCTTCGGCGCCGCGTGCCCGCCCCATGCGTTCACCCCGCCCGGCGACGTGCGCCTCAAGGGCGATACTGCCCTGATCGTGACGCACGCGACCGCGTTCCACGACGCGCGCTACGCGACCAAGCCCGGCGTCGACGAGGCGGTGCGCTTCGCGAAGGCGCACGCGATCCCGGTCGTCTACCTGCAGGACGACGAATCGCCGCAGCTCTATTTCATGGAGGATTGCCGCCCCGACTACTGGGTTCGCTCGCAGGACGGCGAGCTCGGGTTCGACGTGCCGGCCAACGTGTTCGTCGCCGGCGGGCACCTCGAGCTCTGCCTGTCGACGACGGTGCACGAGGTGATCCTGCGCTGGTCGCGCCAGCCGCAGCGCCACCACACGCTCACCTACCTGATGGACGCGATCTACTCGAACGGCAAATGGGTCGAGGCGGCCGATCCCTGGGCCGACGACCTGGCGCGATTCATGGGGATCGTGACCTACGGGCGCCCCGGGGGCGAGGCCTGGCCGAAGCTGACGCTGCTGGAGACGGTCGGCGTCATCGGGCGGCTCAACCGCGAGCGGGAGTACCTGCGGCGCGTGCTGCCGCACTGGGAGCGCACGTTCGGCGAGGACGTGCGGATCAAGCTCAAGGTGCACGGCACGACGCGCGAGGTGCTGCGCGAGGGCCGCGGCGACCGCGCGGCGACGGTCGCGTTCGCCTTCGTCGAGTCCGCGGGCGACCTCGAGGAGTCGCCGCTGCACGGGCAATAGCACGGGTGGACGCGGAGCTCGACCTCGCGGCGCTCGTGCGCACGGTGCCGGATTTCCCGAAGCCGGGCGTCCGGTTCCGCGACATCACGACGCTCCTCAAGCACGCCGAGGGCTTTCGCGCGACCGTCGACCGGCTCGCGGACGCGCACCGCCGCCTTCGCGTCGACAAGGTGGCGGGCATCGAGTCGCGCGGGTTCATCGTCGGCGCGGCGGTCGCCGCGGCGCTCGCGACCGGCTTCGTGCCGATCCGCAAGCGCGGCAAGCTCCCGGCCGAGAACTTCGGGCAGGACTACCAGCTCGAGTACGGCGCCGACCGCCTCGAGATGCACAAGGACGCGATCGCGCGCGGCGAGCGCGTGCTGGTCGTCGACGACCTCGTGGCGACCGGCGGCACGGCGGAGGCCGCGCTGGCGCTCGTGGCGATGGCCGGCGGCGAGGTCGCCGGCTGCGCGTTCGTGATCGACCTGCCGGATCTCGGCGGCCGCGCGAGGATCGAGCGGCGCGGCGTGCCGACGGTCGCGCTGATCGCGTTCGCCGGCGCGTGAGATCCGGGGCGCGGCGGGCGGCCGCGCCCCGGCGTCGAGGGGCTTACTGGCCCTTGAGCTGCGCGCGGACCTCGCCGCCCGGGTACGTGGGGCTGTGCACGTTCACGTAGGTGTTGCCCGCCTTGTACTGGGCGTACTGCTCGGGCGTCATCTTCGCGCCCGGGGGCGCCGTGAACGTGTTGTCGCCGGACTTCACGAACGGCACGATCACCGGGCCGTTCGTGCCCGCGGCGCCGACGTGGATGTGCGACGCGGTCGCCGACATGTTGGTCACGACGATCGTCGCGGTGACCATGCCTTCCGGCGTCACGGTGACGGTGCCGTTGCCGCTCGCCGCCGTGCCGACCGCCGGGACCTCGTTCGCGCCCGAGAGCGCGATGGTCTGCGTGTAGGACGGGGGCATGCCCATCGACTGGCACGCGGCCAAGACGACGGCGACGCCGGCGAGCGCCAGGACGCGGACGGTGTTGCGCTTGCTCGACTCGTTGAATCTCATCGGATCGCTCCTTCGGAGTGGGACGGGTGGCTCGTGGACGGGGACGCCTCGCTACGATACGCCGGCGCGCCCGGCCTGGCGAAATTCGCGGCGACGGGCCCGGCGGCTATGGCGCGGCGACCGCCCTTGGCGCAGCAAACAGCGCGACCGCGCCCGCCATTCCCTTCGCCGGACCGCCTCAGGGCGGCACGCCGGCGGCATGACAGCCCGCGACATAGGCGAACGTCATCGCCGGCCCGAGGTTGATGCCGCCGGACGGGTAGTGCCCGCCCATCACGTTCGCCTGGTCGCAGCCCGCCGCGTAGAGGCCGTCGATCGGCCGGTCGCCGGCGCCGAGCACGCGCGCGCTCGCGTCCGTGGCGAGCCCCGCGAACGTGCCGAAGCTCCCGGGCAGCACGCGGATCGCGTAGTAGGGCGGCTTCTCGATCGGCGCGACGCAAGGGTTGGGGCGGTGGTCCGGATCCCCGGATCCGCGGTTGAACGGCGTCGTCCCGCGCCCGAACGCCGGATCCTCGCCCTCGCGGGCGTGCCGGTTGTACTCGGCGACGCTGCGCGAGAGGCCCGCCGGATCGATGCCGCAGGCCCGCGCGAGCGCCTCGACCGTCCGCGCGCGCACGAGGTAGCCGCTCCGCACGTAGGGCCACGCGGGCACCGGGAAGGGCTTGGCCATGCCGAACGGATAGCGGCGCTGGAACGCGTGGTCGCACACGAGCCAGGAGACGACCTCGCGCCCGTCGGGAATCGCGTCGAGCATCGCGGCGACGTAGTCGTGGTAGCCGTTCGCCTCGTTGCAGAAGCGGCGGCCGTCGGCGAGCACGCCGATGACGCCGGGCTTCCCGCGGTCGATGATGTGCGGGTAGAGGCCGGTGCGCCCGCCGCGATAGCGCACGATCGACACCGGGCACCAGGCGATCGGCGAGGCGATGTCGCGCGCGAGGCGCCCGCCCGCCGACTCGCCCAGGCGCACGCCGTCCCCGTCGACCGCGGCAGGCGGCAGCGCCCAGGTTTCTCCGCCGCGCTCGAGCCGCGGCACGAGCGCTCCGCGGCGGATCGCATCGTGCGCGAAGCCGCCGGTCGCGAGGACGACGCCGCGCGACGCGCGGATCTCGCGCTCCGCGCCGCGCGTCTTCACGATCGCGCCGCGCACCGCGCCGCCCTCGACGACGAGCCGCGTCGCCGGCGACGACACTTCGATCCGGACGCCCAGGTCGCGAGCGGAGACGAGCAGCCGCGCGATCAGCGCGGTGCCGTTGACGAGCTGCAGGCCGCGGCGGTGCACCGCGAGGTCGCGCGCGTGGCGGGCGAAGCGGCGCACCGCGTGGGCGAACGCGGGGAACGAGCGCGTCGCGTGCAGGAACCGCTGCAGGTCCGGGCCCGCCATCACGCCCATGCCGAAGAGCGACGTCTCGTATTTCTGGCCGCGCGCGATCGCGAGGAGGTCGCGCCCGACCTCGCGGCCGTCGATCGGCAGGGGTGCCACCGAGCGGCCGCCGGTGCCCGCCCCGGGCGTCGCGCCGTGGATGTCGGCGATCCTCGTGCCGCTCACGAACCTGAGCGACGTGCGCGTCTCGAAGAACGCGACCATCTTCGGTGCGGCATCGAGCAGCGCCTCGACGCGCGCCTCGTCGTACTGCGCGCCGAGCTCGTGCCGCAGGTAGGTGCGGGGGCCGTCGGCGTCCTCGACGACGCCGTCGGCGCGCGAGAGCGGATTGCGCGGCGCCCAGATCCAGCCGCCGGACCAGGACGTCGCGCCGCCGCAGACCGCGTCCTTCTCGACGACGACGACGCGCAGCCCGTGGTGCGCGGCCGTCACCGCGGCTGAGAGACCCGCGGCGCCGGCCCCGATCACCAGCAGGTCGCAGGACGCGTCGTCAGTCATTCATCGCGGGACGTGCGTCGGCAGGACGGCATTCGCGGGGCGAAGGGCGTCGGGCCGAAGCCCGGCCCGCGAACGCGAGCGGCTTCGCGGCGTCACCGGCGCTTCGCGAGGTCGATGTCCAGGTACTTCCAATAGCTCGAGAACACCGGCGGCCGGTAGCCGAGGAGCCAGGGCTGCACGTAGCTCGACTCGAGCCGGAAGTAGACCGGCAGGATCGGCATGTAAGTGCGCGCGATCTCGTTCATCGTGCGCGCGGCCGCGATCTGCTCCTCGTCGGTGCCCGCGGCGATGAAGCGGGCCGCGGCCCGGTCGTACTCGGCGTTCCTGAACTGCACGGTGTTCACGCGCTGCGGCTGGACGCCGTGGAGCTGCGCGTACTCGTTGTAGCCCGACGGCGAGCCGCCGAACCCGCCCTGGTACATCTGGAACTTGCCGTGCTCGAGGTTCTTGATGATCTCCTGGAACGGCGCGAGCTCGAACGCGGTGCGCAGCCCCAGCGCGTCCATGTTCTTCTTCCACAGCGTCTGCGTCTCGCGCGCGATGCCGCCGGTGCGCAGCGACATCGTGAGCGTCACCGGGCTCCCGTCGGGCGCGCGCCGGTAGCCGTCGGGGTCGCGCCTGCCGTAGCCGAAGCGGTCGAGCAGCGCATTCGCGGTGGCCGGGTCGTAGAGCGGCTTCGCGGGCAGCGTCGGGTCGTGCCCGGTCGTGCCCGGCGGCGCGAACTGGGACGCCGGCACCGCCTGGCCCGCGAGCACGACCTTGATGAGCGTCTCGGTGTCCCAGCCCATCGCGATCGCGCGGCGGAGCGCGACGCGCTCGTTGGCCATGCCGCCCAGGATCGGGTCCTTCGTGTTGAGGTACAGCGCGAACAGGAACGGCTCCGCGTGCACGACTCGCGTCACGCCGCGCGCGGCGACCTCCGGCTTGAGCTTGCCGTCGGCGAGCAGGCGCGTGGCGATCTCGCCGCGCAGCTGCACGAAGTCGAGGCCGCCCTGCTCGAAGAGCAGCAGGCGCGTCAGGTCCTCGTCGATGAAGTTCACCTCGACCACGCCCGCCATCGGCACGCGCTTGCCCCGCATCGACGCGACGAGCGCCGCGTCGGCCGGATCGCCGCTCGCCGGGAAATGCGCCTCGCGGTAATCCGGGTTCGCCTCGAGCACGATGCGCGATCCGCGCTTCCACTCCTTGAGCCGGTAGGGGCCGGTGCCGACCGGGCGCGCGCGGACGTCGCCGCCGGCCGCCTCGACCACCTCGCGCGCCGCCGCGCCGACGAAGCCGACGAGGTCGCCCATGTTCGGGTAGTTGGGCTCGGAGAGCCGGACCTGCAGCGTGTATCGGTCGAGCGCGCGCAGCCCCTCGACCGGCGCGTCGTAGTCGAACCGGCCGGTCTTCTTCGCCGCCTCGACGACCGGCCGCATGCCGAGGATGAGGTCGGTGAGCACCGGCTGGCCGGCGCGGCGGCCGTTCGGGTCGAGCCAGCGCTTGTACGAATAGACGTAGTCCTCGGCGACGAGCTCGCGGGGCTTGCCCTTGAACGCCGGGTCGTCGACGAAGCGGATGCCCGGCTTGATCCGGATCGTCCACGTGCGCCCGCCGTCGGTCACCTCGGCGGGCGCGGCCGCGGTGAGCGGGACGAGCTTCGGCGTCCGCGACAGGTAGTCCCATTCGAACGCCGGCTCGAACATCGCCTGGATCACCTGGAACGACGGATCGTCGCTGTACTGCTGCGGGTCGAGCGTGTCGATGTCGAAGCTCGCCACGCGCAGCACCTTCGCAGGGTCGGCGGCGAGCGCGCCCGGGGCGACGACGAGCGAAGCGAGCGCAAAGGCGAGCGCGCGGGCGGCGAGGGCGAGCGTCGGGCGCATGGAAGGAAAGGAGGGTCAGACTCGACTTTGAACGATCGAGCTTGGCGCGCCATTGTCGCGGAAAAGTCGAGTCTGCCCCTTCTTTCTAGCCGAACAGGTCCTTCAGCAGGAAGTCCTCGAGGCGCTGGTTGTCCTCGGGGCGCGCGGAGAGGGTGACGTCCTTGCCGAGGCGCTCGGAACGCCAGGTGAAGTCGCCCTTCTCGGTCTGGCGGATGATCTCGATCATGCGCTTGACGATCGCGATGTCGATCGTCGGGTTGTCGCCCTTGCGCACCTCGAAGCGCTGCGGGATCGTTCGCATGACGTCGCGGTTCCAGCCGTAGAAGCGGAACTCGGCGAAGTCGTAGCTCTTGAGGGTGACCTGGAACAGGCCGCCGCCGTTCTTCGGGTCGCCCATGAACGCGCGCGGCGCGTTGAGGCTCGCGAGGTTGCGCTGGAGCGCGCGATCGCGCCGCGCGGCCTCGCTCTCGGCGGCGGACGTGGGGGGCGCCGACTCGCCCCGCTCCGCGCGCCGCGCGGCGATGTAGGCCGCGAGGTCGGTCTCCGCCGGCGGCGGGACCGGGCGCGGCTCGGCGCGCTGCGGCGGCGCCGGCGCCGGCACCGCCGAGGGGGCGGGCACCTTGAACGCCTCGGGCGTGGGCACGGGGGGAAGCGTCGCCATCGGAGGCGCCACGGGACGGGGTGCCGGCGCGCGTCGCGCCGGCGCCGGCGTCGCCGGCGGGGGCGCGGGGGACGGCCGGGCCGCCGACTCGACCGGCGGCTGCGGCGGTCGCGGGCGAGAGACGAGGGCGACCGAGATCGGGGCGGACATCGGGCCCTCGACCTCGCCCGGCGTCAGCACGTTCTTCGCGATCTGCGGCGCGACGAGGAAGAGCGCGGCCGCGTGCAGGAGCAGCGACATCGCGATCGCGACGTCGAACCGGCGGTGTCCTTCCGCGCCGGTCGAGAGGTCGTACCACGGTCGCGTGAAACGCATGGGGCGGGAGGCGGGCGGCGCGGGGTCCTCGAGGGCCGCGGCGCCGGGGATCGACCCGCGAGGATACCGCGAGAGCGTCCCGCGGACCCGTTGCGCTATCCTTGCAGGCCCGGCCGGGGCGCCTCGTTGGAGTCGGCGCGCCCCGCCGGGTTCCCCATCCGACGGAGGCAGGCGTGACGATCTCGATGTACCAGGTGAGCATTCCCCGCTTCGCGCACATGCTGCAGAACCTCTCGGCGATCCTCGACAAGGCGGAGGCCCACGCGGAGGCGAAGAAGATCGATCCCTCGGTCCTGCCGTCGGCCCGGCTGTTCCCGGACATGCTGCCGCTGACGGCGCAAGTCAGGATCGCCTGCGACGCCGCCAACGGCGCGGCCGCGCGCCTGTCCGGCGTCGCGGCGCCGACCTTCGGCGACGACAAGACCTTCGCCGACATGAAGGTGCGCATCGAGAAGTCGATCGCCTACCTGAAGTCGATCATGCCCGCCCAGGTCGACGGGACCGAGCGGAAGGAGACCGTGGTCAAGGTCGCGGGCAAGGACGTGACCTACGCCGGCATGCAGTTCCTGCTCGCGCGCGCGATCCCGAACTTCTATTTCCACGTGACGACCGCGTACGACATCCTGCGGCACAACGGCGTCGAGATCGGCAAGTCCGACTTCCTGGGCAACACGCTGGCGACGTAGCGCGGGCGCGCGCCGCCGCGGGCGTGCCCCGACTCGCGACGAGGAGGGCGCATGACCGACAAGCTGATCGTCACGAACGGCGGCGCGCTGCGCGCCAAGTACGGAGCGGCGGGCTGGCGGCGCCTCCGCGACGCGGACCGCCGGCTCGTCGCGGCCGACCGCCGGCGCGGGCTCGTCACGAATCTCGTGCTGCTCGACGACGCGCGCTCGATGCGCGCGCGCGGCGGGCGGCCGTTCTCCGATCCCCGCGACTATCGGGGCGCGAAGGACGCCGTCGACGCGGCGTTCCGGGCCGCGACGCCCGCCTACCTGATGATCCTCGGCGCGAGCGACGTCGTCCCGCACCAGCCGATCCTCAATCCCGCCTTCGATCCGCCCGACGATCCCGACGACGTCGCGTGGAGCGACCTGCCCTTCGCGTGCAGCGGGCGCTACGACACCGACATCGCGTCGTTCGTCGGGCCGACGCGCGTCGTCGGGCGACTCCCCGACGTGCGCGGCGCGCACAAGGCGTCGCAGGCGTCCTATCTCGTGAAGCTGCTGGACGTCGCGGCCGGCCACGTCAGCCGTCCCGCGGAAGCCTACGGCGACCCGTTCGCGCTCTCCGCGAAGATCTGGAAGGCGTCGAGCGCGCGCAACCTGTTCGAGATCTTCGGGCTGCGCGACGCGCTGCGCACCTCGCCGCCGTCGGGCCCTCGCTTCGGCGCCTCCGCGCTCGCGCCGCTCGCGCATTTCATCAACTGCCACGGCGGCGAAGGCTCGCCCGAGTTCCAGGGCCAGGACGACCGGCACAAGGACCGCTACCCGGTCGCGCTCACGACGCGCGGCATCGACGGGAAGATCGCGCCGGGGACGATCGCCGCGGCGGAGTGCTGCTACGGCGCGCAACTCTACCCGCCGGACCTGATCGGGACCGACCTGCCGATCTGCCAGAGCTACCTCGCCCAGGGCGCGTACGGCTTCTTCGGCAGCACGACGATCGCGTACGGCGACGACAGGAGCGACAACACGGCCGCCGACCTGATCGTCCGCCACTTCCTGCTGAACGCGCTCGGCGGCATGTCGCTCGGGCACGCGGCGCTCAAGGCTCGGCAGGACTTCGTCGGCGGGCGCGTCGACATCGACCCGCTCGATCTCAAGACGCTCGCGCAGTTCATCCTGCTGGGCGATCCGTCGATCCACCCGGTCCTTGCGGCGGCGGAGGCGCCGCGCGCGGGCGCGCGGCGCGGACGCGGGACCGGCGCGCGATCGCGCAAGTCGGTCCCGGCGGCCGACGCGGCGGGCCAGCGCGAGCGCCGCGAGGAGCGGCGCGCCGGCCTCGCGGCGCAGGGGCAGTTCCTGCAGATGACGCGAGCGACCGCGTCGCTCGCGAAGGCGCCGTCGGTCTCGCGCGAGCTCGGTCGCGAGCTCGCCGCGATCGCGCGGCGCGCGGGCGTGAAGGCGAAGCCGTTCCGCGAGTTCGCGGTCCGCGCGCCCGCGCCGGCCGCGTCGCGGACGCGCGCCCGGGCCCGGGCCGGCGCGGGCCTCGGCGGGCGCCGCTACTTCCACGCGATGCAGAAGCCGCGCGGCGCGCCCGGCGGGCCGCA
>JBGAHH010000102.1:0-11952 GCA_044226265.1 Casimicrobiaceae bacterium
GTACGCGTGGCAGATGGGGCTCGTGCCCGTCTCCCGCGAGGCGCTCTGGCGCGCGATCGAGCTGAACGGCGCGGCGGTCGACGCGAACCGGCGCGCGTTCGAATGGGGCCGACTCGCGTTCCACGATCCGGCGACGGTCGAGAAGCACGCGAAGCCGGCCGACGTCGACGCCGGCAGCGACCGCGTGATGGCGATCGACCTCGACGCCGCGATCGCGCGGCGCGTCGAGTTCCTGACCGGCTACCAGGACACCGCGCTGGCGGAGCGCTACCGCGCGCGCGTCGATCGCGTCCGCGCCGCCGAGGCGCGCGTCGCCGGGAGCGCCGGCCCGCTCGCGAACGCCGTCGCGCGCAACTACTTCAGGGTCCTCGCCATCAAGGACGAGTACGAGGTCGCGCGCCTGTACAGCGACGGCGAGTTCGAGCGCCAGGTCGCCGCCGCGTTCGAGGGCGGCTACAGGCTCCGTTACCATCTCGCGCCGCCACTGTGGGTCAAGCCGGACAAGGTCACCGGCAAGCCGGTGAAGCGCAGCTACGGCCCCTGGATGCGCCACGCGTTCGCGATCCTGGCGCGCATGAAGGGCCTGCGCGGCACCTGGCTCGACCCGTTCGGCCACAGCGAGGAGCGGCGACTCGAGCGCGCCCTGCGCGACGACTACGAGCGCACGCTCGACGAGCTCGAGCGCGCGCTGCGCGCGGACAATCTCGCGCTCGCCGCCGAGATCGCCTCGATCCCGGCGACGATCCGCGGCTACGGCCATGTCAAGCGCAAGAACCTCGACGCTGCGAAGGCGCGCGAGGCCGAGCTCCTCGCGCGCTTCCGCGCGCCGGTCGCGACGCCGGCGAGCGAGCTCGCGGTCGCCGCGTAATATCGGGGTCGGATTCGGGAAAAGTAGGGTCAGGCTCGACTTTCCCGAAACTGCGGCGACGAAGCTCGGTCGAAATCGAAAGTCGAGCCTGACTCTACTTTTTCCATGCAGCTCCAAGGCATCCGCGTCGTCGACCTGTCCCGCATCCTCTCCGGGCCGTTCTGCTCGATGTTCCTCGCGGACATGGGCGCGGAGGTCATCAAGATCGAGGACGTCGAGGACGGCGACCCGGTGCGCCACCAGGGGCACCAACGCGACGGGTTCTCGCTCTACTTCGCATCGTTCAACCGCAACAAGCGCTCACTCACGCTCGACCTTCGGAGCGCCGAGGGCAAGGCGGTGCTGCGCCGGCTGATCGCGACCGCCGACGTCGTGCTCGACAACTTCCGTCCCGGCGTCATGGCGAAGATCGGCCTTTCGCGCGACGATCTCGCGCGCCTGAAACCCGACCTGGTCGTCGCGCACATCACCGGCTTCGGCAACGACGGTCCCTACCGCGACCGCCCGTCGTTCGACTTCATCGCGCAGGCGATGAGCGGCTTCATGAGCGTGAACGGCGCCGAGGGCGAGCCGCCCATGCGCGCCGCGCCGCCGCTGTCCGACCTGATCGCCGGCGCGTACACCGCGATGGGCATCTGCGCCTCGCTCGTCCGCCGCGAGCGGACCGGTGCCGGCGAGGAGGTGTCGGTCGCGCTGACCGACGCACTGATCGCGAACCTCGCGTTCCTCGCGACGCACACTTTCGAGACCGGCGAGCAGCCGCTGCGCACCGGCAACGACCACGCGCTGGTCTCGCCCTACGGCCTGTTCAAGGCGTCCGACGGCGAGGTCGCGATCGCGCCGTCGAACGACCAGGTCTACTACAAGCTGCTCGACGCGCTGGGGCTCCCGCACCTGCGCGAGCACCCCGATTTCCGCACGAACCGCGACCGCTTCGAGCGCCGCGGCGCGATCAATGCGCTGGTCAACGCCGAGATCGGCAAGCGCCCGGTCGCGCACTGGCTCGACGTGCTGAACGCGGCGGGCGTCCCCTGCGGGCGCGTGATGAGCCTGCCCGAGGTGTTCGACGACCCGCAGGTGCGCCACCAGCAGATGCGCATCACGATCGACCACCCGCGCCTCGGCCGGCTCGACGTGCTGGGCTTCCCGATCAAGTTCACCGACGACCCCTGCCGAATCCACCGCCCGCCCCCCGACCTCGGCGCCGACACCGAGTCGATCCTGCGCGAGCTGGGCTACGGCGCGGGCGAGATCGCGGCGCTCCGCGCGAAGCGCGCGGCGTGAGGAGGGCCGCGATGCGGTATCGTGCGACCCGTGGCCCCCGCGTCGCGCTGAAGCCCGAGCCACGACAAGCGCACCTGTGGATCGGGCTTCAGCCCGACGCCTATTGCCGCGCCGCCCGACCCTGACGACCCGACGATGAACGCTCCCGGCTCCTCGACGCGCCCCCCGGTCCGCATCACCGAGGTCGGCACACGCGACGGCTTCCAGGCCGAGCACGACTTCATCCCGACCGACGCGAAGGCCGAGGTCATCGACGCGCTGATCGGCGCCGGCATCCGCCACCTCGAGGCGACGTCGTTCGTGAGCCCGAAGGCGGTCCCGCAGCTCGCCGACGCGCACGAGGTGCTCGCGCGCCTGAAGCGCCGCGCGGAGGCGCACATCGCCGCGCTCGTCCCCAACGCGCGCGGCGCCGAGCGCGCGCTCGCGGCCGGCGTCGACGAGATCGTCGTGTTCGTGTCGGCGAGCGAGACGCACAACCTCGCGAACCTGAACGCGCCGATCGCGGCGTCGCTCGCCAACGTCCGCGAGCTCCACGGCGTGGTGGCCGGCCGCATCCCGCTGCGCGGCGCGATCGCCTGCGCGTTCGGCTGCCCATTCGAGGGCGAGGTGCCGGTCGACGCGGCGCTGCGCCTCGTCGAGGCGTACGCGGGCCTCGGCATCGAGCGACTCACGCTCGGCGACACGACCGGCATGGCGACGCCGCCGACGGTGACGCGCCTCGTGCGCGCGATCGCCGACCGCTTCCCGTCGATGAAAACCGCGCTGCACTTCCACAATACGCGCGGCATCGGGCTCGCCAACGTCGTCGTCGGGCTCGGGCTCGGCGTCCGCGAGTTCGAGTCGTCGATCGGCGGGCTGGGCGGCTGCCCGTTCGCGCCGGGCGCGACCGGCAACATCTGCACCGAGGACCTCGCCTACCTGCTCGAGGAGTCGGGGTACGACACCGGCGTCGACCTCGACGCGCTGATCGCGGTCGCGAAGCGCGTCGAGTCGCTGGTCGGCCGGCCGCTGCCCGGCCAGGTGATGAAGGCGGGCCCCCGCCTGCGCAAATACACGATCGAGGGCGCGAGACGCGCCGTCGGCTGACACGAAGTCGACCACGAAGGAGGAGCCATGATGTTTCGCCTGCTCTGCGCCGCGCTGGCGCTCGTCGGACTCGTCGCGCCGCTCCAGGCGCAGACGTTTCCCAGCAAGCCGATCCGCCTGATCGTCCCGTTCCCGCCGGGCGGCGGCACCGACATCTCGTCGCGGCTGGTCGCGGCCGAGCTCGCCAAGTCGACCGGCTGGACCGTCGTCGTCGAGAACAAGGCGGGAGCGTCCGGGATGATCGGCCTCGCCGAGGCGGCCCATGCCGCGCCCGACGGCTACGACATCGTGATGGGGCAGGCGGACAACGTGATCATCGCCGCGCCGACGATGAAGTCGCCGCCGCTCGATCCGCTGAAGGACCTGACGCCGGTGATCCAGGTCGCGAGCTCGCCGTCGCTGATCATGACGCGCGCCGACTCGCCGTTCAAGACGCTCGGCGACGCGATCGCCGCGGCGAAGGCCAATCCGACCGCGATCAACTACGGCACCGCGGGCCACGGCACGTTCCCGCAGCTCGCCGTCGACCTCCTGATGCAGAACGGCAACTTCAAGTGGATCGAGGTGCCGTACAAGGGCGCGTCGCCCGCGATCACCGACCTGCTCGGCGGCCACGTGCAGCTCGCGGCGCTGTCGGTCGCGTCGGGCATCCCGCACATCAAGGGCGGCAAGGTCCGCGGCCTCGCGGTGACCTCGCCGACGCGCAGCGCGGCGCTGCCCGACGTGCCGACGGTCGCCGAATCCGGATTCCCCGGCTTCGACGCGACCGGCTGGCTCGGCATCTTCGTGCCGAACGGCACGCCGCCGGCGGTGATCGCGCGCCTGCAGGCGGAGATCGCCAAGGTGATGCAGAAGCCCGACGTGCAGCAGCAGATGATCGCCAACGGCGTCGAGGCGCGCTGGACGCCGAGCGCGGAGTTCGCAGCGATCGTCGCGAGCGATGGCGCGAAGTGGCACAAGATCATGCGCGACGCGGGCATCAAGCCCGAGTGACGACGTCTCGAAGGCGCGTCGCGCCAAGCTGACGCGCCGCCGGCGGTGCGGGCGCGGCGCTGCCGCGCTCGCGCGGATTGGCATTCGCGCATTCGATCCAAGCGGTCCGTGCGCGACCGACACGCGCATCGGCGACGTCCCGGCAGCAGGCGATCCCGCCGCGACCGACCATCCCCCTTCGGAGGTACCCGTGAACGAGAAGGTCCGCATCGCCACTTGCCTGTGGTTCGACGGCAACGCCGAGGAGGCCGCGAGGTTCTACGCCGCGACGTTTCCCGACAGCCGCGTCACCGCGGTCCTGCGCTCGCCAACCGACTATCCGAACGGCAAGGCCGGCGACGTGCTGACCGTCGAGTTCACCGTCCTGGGCCAGGCCTTCCTCGGCCTCAACGGCGGCCCCGCCTTCAAGTTCGACGAGGCGATCTCGTTCCAGGTCTTCACCGACACGCAGGAGGAGACCGACCGCTACTGGAACGCGATCGTCGGCAACGGCGGGCAGGAGAGCGAGTGCAGCTGGTGCAAGGACAAGTTCGGCTTGTCGTGGCAGATCGTCCCGCGCGCCTTGATGCGGGCGATCTCGGACCCCGACAAGGCCGCCGCGAAGCGCGCAATGGAAGCGATGATGACGATGCGCAAGATCGACATCGCCGCGATCGAGAGGGCACGGCGCGGCTGAACGTCGCGGGGCGGGAGCCCCGGCGTCGCCGGCGTCCCGCGATCACTCGACGGTGACGCTCTTCGCGAGGTTGCGCGGCTTGTCGACGTCGGTGCCGCGGATGACCGCGGCGTGATACGCCAATAGCTGCAGCGGCACGACGTGCATGATCGGCGACAGCAGGCCGACGTGCTCGGGCAGCCGGATGACGTGCACGCCCTCGCCCGCGCGGATCGCGCTGTCGCGGTCGGCGACGACGTAGAGCTCGCCGCCGCGCGCGCGGACCTCCTGCAGGTTGCTCTTGAGCTTCTCGAGCAGCGCGTCGTTCGGCGCGATCGCGACGACCGGCATCTCGGCATCGACCAGCGCGAGCGGCCCGTGCTTGAGCTCGCCGGCGGGATACGCCTCGGCGTGGATGTAGCTGATCTCCTTCAGCTTCAGCGCGCCCTCGAGCGCGACCGGGTAGTGCAGGCCGCGGCCGAGGAACAGCGCGTGCTGCCTGGCGGCGAAGCCCTGCGCCCACGCGATCACCTGCGGCTCCAGCGCGAGCGCCGCCTGCAGCGCGACCGGCAGGTGGCGCATCGTCGCCAGGTGCTTCTCGGCGTCGGCGTCCGGTAGCTTGCCGCGCACCTGCGCCAGGGCGAGCGCAAGCAGGAACAGCGCGGCGAGCTGCGTCGTGAACGCCTTCGTCGACGCGACGCCGATCTCGACGCCCGCGCGCGTGACGTACGCGAGCATGCACTCGCGCACCATCGCGCTCGTCGCGACGTTGCAGATCGTGAGCGTGCGCTCCATGCCCAGCGAGCGGGCGTGCTTCAGCGCCGCGAGCGTGTCCGCGGTCTCGCCGCTCTGCGTGATCGTCACCACCAGCGTCCGCGGATTCGGCACGCTGTCGCGGTAGCGGTACTCGCTCGCGATCTCGACGTCGGTCGGGATGCGCGCGATCGACTCGAGCCACACCTTCGCCGTCATGCCGGCGTAGTAGCTCGTGCCGCAGGCGAGGATCAGAACGCGTTCGACCTCGCCGAACACGCGGTGCGCCCGGTCGCCGAAGAGGTCGGGCGTGACGCCCTCGACGCCCTCGAGCGTGTCCGCGATCGCGCGCGGCTGCTCGAAGATCTCCTTCTGCATGTAGTGGCGGTAGGGGCCGAGCTCCGCCGCGCCGGTCCACGCGGGGACGCGGCGCACCTCGCGCTCGACGCGCTGCCAGCGGTCGGTGCCGTCGATCCGGTGCTCGATCCAGTGGCGGCCGAGCTGAAGGTCGGCGACGTCGCCCTCGTCCAGGTAGACGATGCGCTCGGTGACGCCGGCGAGCGCCATCGCGTCGGACGCGAGGAAGGTCTCGCCGTCACCCAGCCCGAGCACGAGCGGCGAGCCCAGGCGCGCGCCGACGACGCGATGGGGCTCGTCGCGGCAGAAGACGGCGATCGCGTACGCACCGGTGAGCTCGACCGCGGCACGCTTCACCGCCTCGAAGAGGTCGCCTTCGTAATGGAGGTCGATCAGGTGCGCGATCACCTCGGTGTCGGTCTGGCTCGCGAACGCGTAGCCCCGCGCCTCGAGCTTCGCGCGCAGCTGCTCGTGGTTCTCGACGATCCCGTTGTGCACGAGCGCGATGCGCCCGGGCCGCTTGCGCGTGGCGTCGGCACCTGCGCCGTGCGAGAAGTGCGGATGCGCGTTGTGGACCGCCGGCGCGCCGTGCGTCGCCCAGCGCGTGTGCGCGATGCCGGTGCCGCCCTCGACGCCATCGCGCGCGACGAGCGCGTCCAGCTCGGCGACGCGCTCGGTGCTGCGCGAGCGCTTCAGCGCGCCCTCCTGGTGGACGGCGATCCCGCAGGAGTCGTAGCCCCGGTACTCGAGTCGCTTCAGGCCCTCGACGAGGACCGGGACGATGTTGCGCGGGGAGACCGCGCCGACGATGCCGCACATCAGGAGTCAGGAGTCAGGGGACAGGAGTCAGAACGGTATGCGAGCTGATGAGAAATGATTCGTCGTTCCTAAGCATCATAAGACGTTTTATTGCGTCATGCTGTGCTTATGGGATTTTATTGCATCATAGACCGCACAATGTATTATGTCGTCATGCCGCTCGACGCTATCGACCTTCGAATCCTCGACCAGCTCCAACGGGATGCGTCGCTCACCAACCTGGAGCTGGCGGCGCACGTCCACGTGTCGCCCGCGACCTGCCTGCGGCGCACGAAACGGCTGGTCGACGAGGGCTGGATCGAGCGGACCGTGGCGCTGCTGTCGGCCGACAAGCTCGCGCCGGGGCTGTCGGCCGTCGTCGAGGTGACGCTCGAGCCGCAGACCGCGCAGACGCTCGACGCGTTCGAGGCGCGCGCGACCGCGGATCCCGCCGTCCAGCAGTGCTACCGCACCGCGAGCGGCCCCGACTTCGTCCTCGTCGCGACGGTGGCCGACATGCCGGCGTGGCACGCGTTCCTGCAGCGCGTGATGACCGACGACGCGCACGTGCGCAACGTGAGGAGCTTCTTCGTCGCGAAGCGCGCCAAGTTCGCGCCGGCGGTACCGTTGCCGGCGCGCGCATCGACGCGCGGCTGAATCCGGCCAAGAAAAACCGGGGTCAGATTCGAATCTGACCCCGGTTCTGGTTCGCCTCGGCGATGCACGCCGCGCACAGGCACGCGGCGCCGCGCGCTTCCGCGGGCAATGCGTCGAGAAGCGCGACGGGCACGACGACGTCCGTGCACCAGCAGCGCTCCGACGGCCGGCCCGCCGCCATCGTGCACCCGTTGGGACGCCCGCAACGCGGGCAGCGCGCGGGATCGATCGCGGCGGCCACCGGGATCGGACGCTTCAGCGCGGCTTCTTCACCGGCCGCTTCCAGCCGGCGACGGTGACCTGCTTCGCTCGCGCGACGGTGAGCTCGCCGGGCGGCGCGTCCTCGGTGATCGTGCTGCCGCCGCCGATCGTCGCGCCCGCTCCGACCTCGACCGGCGCGACGAGCACGACGTTGGAGCCGATCGACGCGTCGTCCCCGATCACCGTGCGGTGCTTGGCCGCGCCGTCGTAGTTCGCGGTGATCGTGCCGGCGCCGATGTTGACGCGGTCGCCGACGGTCGAGTCGCCGACGTAGGCGAGGTGGTTCGCCTTCGAGCCCGCGCCGATCGTGGAGGCCTTCACCTCGACGAAGTTGCCGATGTGCGCCTCGTCCCCGAGCTCGGTCCCGGGGCGCAGGCGCGCGTAGGGGCCGACGCGCGCATTCGCGCCTACTTTCGCGCCTTCGAGCATCGAGAACGGGCGGATTTCGGCGCCCGCGCCGACGTCGGCGTCCTTCAGCACGCAGTGCGCGCCGACGCGCACGCCGTCGCCCAGCGCGACGCGCCCCTCGAACACGCAGCCCACGTCGATCGAGACGTCGGCGCCGCATTCGAGCGTGCCCCTGAGGTCGAAGCGCGCGGGGTCGGCGATCGTCGTGCCCGCGCGCATCAGCGCGTCCGCGAGGCGGCGCTGCACGATGCGCTCGACGTCCGCGAGCTGCGCGCGATCGTTGATGCCGCGCGTGTCGCGCTCGTCGGGCGCGACGATCGCGTCGACCGCCACGCCGTCGGCGACCGCCGACGCGACGACGTCGGTCAGGTAGTACTCGTTCTGCGCGTTGTGCGGCGCGAGCTTCGCCACCCACGCGGCGAGGAGCGCCGTCGGCGCCGCGAGCACGCCGGTGTAGATCTCGTCGATCGCCCGCTCGGCGGCCGACGCGTCGCGGTCCTCGACGATGCGGCACACCGCGTCCCCGTCGCGCACGACGCGGCCGAGGCCCGACGGGTCGGGGGCGTGCGCGGTCAACAGCGCGAGCCGCCCGCGCGTCGCGCGATCCGCGAGCGCCCGCAGGAGCGCGGCCGGCACGAGCGGCGTGTCGCCGTTGACGACGACGGTGACGCCGTCGCGCGGCAGCTTCGAGAGCGCGACCTTCACCGCGTCGCCGGTCCCGCGCGGCGGATCCTGCCGGACGAACGCGAGCCCCGGCGCGGCGAGCTCGCGCTCGACCGCGTCGCCGCCGTGGCCGACGACGACCGCGATCGCCTTCGGCGCGATCGCTCGCGCCGCGTCCAGCACGTGCGCGAGCATTGGCCGGCCCGCGATCGGGTGCAGCACCTTCGGCCGGGACGAGCGCATGCGCTTGCCCTGGCCGGCGGCCATCACGACGACGTGGACGGGAGTCGCGGACAAGGGGCGTGGGCGTCGAAGAGTCGCGCCATTCTACGCGCGGCGAGCGCGCCGCCGAGGGCGTTCGCACGCCGCGGGCGCCCGGCGCGAGGCCGCTCCGCGCAGCCCTCGGCGGACCGGGAACGCAATCACGGTATCCTCGCGTCGATGACGATCCTCGCAGTCTTCAACCAGAAGGGCGGCGTCGGCAAGACGACGACCGCGCTCAACCTGCTGGCGGCGGTCGCGCGCAAGGGCAAGCGCCCCATCGGCGTGGACCTCGATCCGCAGGCGCACCTCTCCCACGTGTTCGGCACGCAGCCCCGCGCGGCCGACGAGACGATGTACGGCTTCTTCGCGCGGCAGCGGCCGATCGTCGAGATCGCGCGCGTGAGCGCGAGCGGCGTCGTCGTGTGCCCGGCGCACATGGAGCTCTCGAAGCTCGACGCGATGCTCGGCAAGGGCTTCAACGTCGTCACGCGGCTGCGCCACGCGCTCCGCGCGAAGGACGCGATGGCCGGCCCGGTCGTGATCGACTGCTGCCCGCTCCTCAACGTGCTCTCGCTGAACGCGCTGTTCGCCTGCGACCTCCTGCTCGTGCCTGTGTCGGCCGACTACCTCGCGGTGCAGGGCGCCAAGGAGGTCGAGCGGGCGCTGAACGCGCTGGAGCCGGTGTTCAAGCAGCGCCTGCCGCGCCGCTACGTGATCACGCGCTTCGACATGCGCCGGCGCATGAGCGCCGAGGTCGTGGCCGAGATGGGGCGGGCGTTCCGGCCCGAGGAGGTCTGCATCACGCGCATCCGCGAGAACGTGAAGCTCGCGGAGAGCCCGGCGGCCGGGCTCGACGTGTTCCGCCACGCGCCGGACAGCCGGGGCGCGCGCGACTACGAGGAATTGCTGGACGAGCTAGTGGGTGCCGGCTTTCTGCGCTGAATGCGGCGACGCGCTGATCATGCCGATCACGCTCTCGACGTCCAGCGTGTCGTTGCGCCGCGCGACCGCCTGCTCGCGGCACTCGAGGATCTCGCAGTGGTGGTACATCTGCCGCAGGCGTCGCTCGGCGTCGTCCTGCGTGCCGGCCATGATGTGGATGTTGTCGACGCGCTGGCCGTAGCGCGTCTTGATCGTGAATCCGTAGCGGACCATCGTTCCTCCCTGCCCCCATCCCGGCTTCCCGCCGCATCAACGAGTTGGCGGCGTTCCCTCTCGTGCCGGTTCCGGACCTGCATGCAAGACCCGTTCCCCGCGACCGAATGCTTCCGATGACCGACGAGGCCCCGCTGCCGCCGGTGCCGGAAGTCGATGAAGTGTATCGCGAAATTCGCGACGCGCTGCGTCGAATGGCGCTAGTGAGCGCTCACCAATCGATCCGGCTGATCCCGCTGGCCGGCGGCGTGTCCTCGGACATCTGGCGCGTCGAGGTGCCGGGCGCGACGTTCTGCGTCAAGCGAGCGCTCGCCCGACTCAAGGTCGCCGCCGACTGGCAGGCGCCGGTCGGCCGCAACCGCAACGAGGTCGCCTGGTTCCGGGCCGTCGCGAAGATCGCCCCCGAGGCGGTCCCCGCGATCCTCGGCGAGGACGAGGCGGCGGGCGCCTTCGCGATGACCTGGCTCGCGCCGGACCGCCACCCGGTCTGGAAGTCGCTGCTGCGCGACGGCATCGTCGAGGCGTCGACCGCTCGCGCCGTCGGCGACGTGCTGGGACGGATCCACGCCGCGACCGCGGACCGCGCGGACATCGCCGCCGCGTTCGCCCACGATGCGACCTTCCACGCGCTCCGCCTCGAGCCCTACCTCGAGGCGACGGGGCGCGCGCATCCCGATCTCGCCGGTCGCTTCGCGGAGCTCGTCGCGACGACCGCATCGACGCGCCGCGTGCTCGTGCACGGCGACTACAGCCCGAAGAACCTGCTGGTCGGCCCCGCCGGGCCGGTCGTGCTCGACGCCGAGTGCGCGTGGTTCGGCGATCCCGCGTTCGACCTCGCGTTCGTGCTCAATCACCTGCTGCTGAAGGGCGCGTGGAAGCCCGAGTGGCGCGAGCGCTACCTCGACGCCTACGTGGCCCTCGTCGACGGCTACCGCGCTCGCGTCGCATGGGAGCCTTGGCGCGACGTCGAGCGCCGCACCGCGGCGCTGTTGCCGGCGCTCCTGCTCGCGCGCATCGACGGCAAGTCGCCGGTCGAGTACCTGACGAGCGAGACAGACCGCGAGGGGGTGCGCGCGTTCGCACGGCCGCGCATCGCCTCGGCTCCGCGGAGTCTCGACGCGATCGCGAGCGCGTGGGGCGCGCGCTGATCGGGCAGAATGCTCGCTCGGCGCACGCGATCCCGCGCATCTCGCGGCGCCGCGCCGCCACGCCGACCCGATCCCGATGAGCGCGACCTCGATCGCCGCGATCCGCGCACGCCGCGTGTGGGATTCGCGCGGGCGCCCCACCGTGGAAGCGGACGTCGAGCTCTCCGGCGGCGCGCGCGGGCGCGCGATCGCGCCCGCGGGAGCGTCGCGCGGCTCACGCGAGGCGGTCGACCTGCGCGACGGCGGGACGCGTTTCGGCGGGCTCGACGTGCTCGAGGCCTGCGAGCACGTGCGCACGAACCTCGCGCAGGCGCTGCGCGGGCGCGACGCGCTCGACCAGGCCGCGATCGACGCGACGATCGTCGCGCTCGACGCGACGCCGAACAAGGCGAAGCTCGGCGGCAACGCGACGGTCGCGGTCTCGATGGCGGTCGCGCATGCCGCCGCGGCGGCGATGCGCGTGCCGCTTTGGAAGTACCTCGCGGGCAACGGGCAGGCGAGCCTGCCGCTGCCCGAGGTGCAGATCTTCGGTGGCGGCGCGCACGCGGGCCGGCGCGTCGACGTGCAGGACTTCATGGTGATGCCGGTCGGCGCGTGGACGT
>JBGAHH010000103.1:0-11941 GCA_044226265.1 Casimicrobiaceae bacterium
CGCGACGACCGGCACGCGCTCGCCGACCTGACCGTCGAGTACTGGGACGAGAACCAGGCGGTCAACCTGCGCCACCAGGTGTTCGCGTCGCAGGCGGTCGCGCCGATGATGGAGGCCGCGGGCGGCGGCGCGATCCTGAACTTGGGTTCCGTGTCCTGGATGCGCGGCCGCCCCGCGATGGTGAGCTACACGACGGCGAAGGCGGCGATCGGCGGGATGACGCGGGTGCTCGCGCGCGAGCTCGGCCCGAAGAAGATCCGCGTCAACGCGATCGTGCCCGGCGCGATCGTCACCGAGCGCCAGACGCGCCTGTGGACGACGCCGGACGCCGAGCGCGAGTTCCTCGAGCAGCAGTGCCTCAAGTTCCGGCTGTCCGAGGACGACGTGGCGCGGACCGCGCTCTTCCTCGCGTCCGAGGAGGCGCGCGGGATCACCGGGCAAAGCCTCGTCGTGGACGCCGGGCTCGCGCAGACCAGCGTCGCGTTCTAGGGATCGTCGCCGCTGCGGAAGGCCCCCTGCGGCCGGGAAAGCGTCCGCCCTTCCGGTGCCCGCTGCTAGCGTGGCGCCGCAGCGGCGGGGACGGGCGACGGCGGGCGCCCCGAGGCGCCGACGGTTCCCTGCCGCGGGCGCGCGTGTAGCCTTCCGCCGTCATCGACCCGGGCATACACTCGGCGGTCGTCGCACGACCCGCCGCCTCGAACCTTCCAGCGAAGGAGTAGCCGCCGCGACCCGGCGGCCGCGAACCGATGTCCGAACTGAGCCTGCGCAAGGTCGTCAAGGCCTACGGCACGAACGAGGTGATCCACGGCGTGGACCTCGAGGTGCGCTCGGGGGAGTTCGTCGTGTTCGTCGGCCCGTCGGGCTGCGGCAAGTCGACGCTGCTCAGGATGATCGCCGGGCTCGAGGAGATCACCGGCGGCGAGATCGCGATCGGCGGCACCGTCGTGAACGAGCTCCCGCCGCGCTCGCGCGACATCGCGATGGTGTTCCAGGACTACGCGCTCTACCCGCACAAGTCCGTCTACGAGAACATGGCGTTCGGGCTCAGGCTGCGGAAGCGGCCCGACGACGAGGTGCGCGCGCGCGTGGGCGACGCGGCGAACGTCCTCCAGATCTCGCACCTGCTCGAGCGCAAGCCGCGCGAGCTCTCGGGCGGCCAGCGCCAGCGCGTCGCGATGGGCCGCGCGATCGTGCGGCAGCCGAAGGCGTTCCTGTTCGACGAGCCGCTGTCGAACCTCGACGCGCTGCTGCGCGCCGAGATGCGCGTCGAGATCAAGAAGCTGCACCAGAGGCTCGGCAACACGATCGTCTACGTGACGCACGACCAGGTCGAGGCGATGACGCTCGCCGACCGCATCGTCGTGCTGCAGGCCGGCAACCTGGTCCAGTGCGACACGCCCGACGGCGTCTACAACCGGCCGGCCACCAGGTTCGTCGCGGGCTTCACCGGGTCGCCGCCGATGAACTTCCTGCCCGCGCGGGTAGGCGAAGGCGGGCGCATGCTGCACCTGCCCGGCGGGGTCGAGCTGGCGGTGCCCGCGCGGCGCGTCGCGGAGTGCGCGCGACACGCGGGACGCGATCTCGTCTTCGGGCTACGGCCCGAGCACATCGGGCTCGCGCAGGGCGACGATCCCGACGCGGCGCGCGTCGCCGGGCGCGTGGTGCTCGTCGAGCCGCTCGGATCCGACACGCTCGGCCTCGTGAAGCTCGGCGCGCGCGACGATGCGGGCGAGATGACGGGACGGTTCCCGCCGGACGCGGCGATCGCGCCGGGCCGCGCGATCGCGGCGAGCCTCGCGATGACGAAATTCCATCTATTCGATCCGCAGAGCGGCGCCGCGATCCGCGGCGCCGACTGGTGACGGATCCCCCGCAGGAGGAGACGATGAAGACGCTGAAGTTCCTGGTCGCGGCCGCGCTGTCGGTCGCATTCGCGGCGAGCGCGACGGCGCAGACGACGACGCTGCGCATCTTCACCGGCGGCCAGCAGCGGCCCGACGTGATGCGCAAGATCGCCGACGAGTACACGAAGCGCAACCCGAACGTGAAGATCGAGGTCGAGGTGGGCGGCGCGACGTCGGAGGCCCAGCAGCAGTACCTGTCGACGGTGCTGTCTTCAAAGGATGCGGCGCTCGACGTGATCCTGATCGACGTGATCCGCCCGGCCCAGTGGGCGGCGCAGGGCTGGGCCGAGCCGCTCGACGCCTACCTCGGCGCCGACAAGGCGAAGATCCTGTCGGGCTACCTCAAGGCCTACGCCGACGCCAACCAGGTCAACGGGAAGCTCATCTCGCTGCCGTACTTCGCGGACTCGCAGTTCATGTACTACCGCAAGGACCTGCTCGAGAAGTACAAGCGCCCGGTGCCGAAGACCTGGGACGAGATGATGGAGACCGCCCGCGTCATCATGGACGGCGAGAAGAATCCGCAGCTCCAGGGCTTCTCGACCGCCGGCGCGCCGATCGAGGGGACGGTGTGCACCTACCTCGTGCCGCTTTGGGGGATGGGCAGCGACCTCACGAAGGGCGGCAAGCTCAATCTCGACACGCCCGAGGCGCGCCAGCCGTTCCAGCTCTACGGCCGCATGAAGCAGTCGGGCGTGCTGCCGAAGAACATCGCCGAGATCCCGACCGACCGCATCCGCATCGACATGCAGGCCGGCAACCTGATCTTCGGAATGACCTGGGGCTACGTCTGGAACCGGCTCGAGAACGACGCAGACAGCAAGGTGAAGGGCCGGATCGGCGTCGCGATGCTGCCGCACGACCAGGGCGGCAAGAGCGCGACCTGCATCGGCGGATGGCAGCTCGCGGTCTCGGCGTTCTCGAAGCAAAAGGCCGAGGCGGTGAAGTTCGTGCGCTACCTGTCGTCGCCCGAAGTGTCGAAGATGCAGGCGATCATGGCGTCGCACATGCCGGTGTTCCCGAGCGTGTACAAGGATCCGGAGGTGCTGAAGGCGAATCCCTGGTTCGCCGACGCGCTGCCGGTCGTCGAGGGCGCGAGGTCCCGGCCGGTGTCGCCGCAGTACCCGCTCGTCTCCGACGTGATCCGCGGCAACATGAACGCCTATCTCGCGGGGACGAAGACGACGGACGTCGCGCTCGCGGACATGAAGAACCGGCTGGCGCCGGTGTTCCGGTGAAGCCTGAGCGGCGCGCCGCTCGCCTCGGCCCTCTCCCCGCATCGCGGGGAGAGGGGACTCGAGTCGATGCGTGAGCGGGCCGGGCTGAGGGGTGCTCGTTGACGGACACGCCGCTCCGCAAGGATCTGTCCGAGCGCGCGCTCGGGACGCTGCTGCTGCTGCCCGCGGCGCTGCTGCTCGCGACGATCGTCGTCTACCCGATCGCGACACTGCTCTGGACGAGCCTGACGAGCGTCGATCCGAACAACCCGCAGGCCGGCGAGCAGTTCGTGGGCCTCGGCAACTACCTGCGCGCGTTCGAGGACGACCGGTTCTGGCGCTCGACCGGCAACACGCTCCTCTACATCGTCGTCACGGTGCCCGGCGCGCTCGTCGTGGGACTGGGCCTCGCGCTTCTCGCGAACCAGTCGTTCCGCGTGAAGTGGCCGGTGCGCCTCGGGCTTCTCCTGCCCTGGGCGCTGCCGCTCGTATTCGCGGGCCTGATCTTCCGCTGGTTCTTCGAGTACAACACCGGCATCGTCAACCGCACGCTGATCTGGTTCGGCGTCGAGCCGCTGCAATGGCTGTCGAGCCCGGGGCTCGCCCGCGCGGCCATCGCGATCGCGATCGTCTGGAAGGCGTCGTCGTTCATGGCGCTGATGCTGCTCGCCGGGCTGCAGACGATCCCGCGATCGCTCTACGAGGCGGCGGAGGTCGACGGCGCCTCGCGCTGGCAGCAGTTCGTCGAGATCACGCTGCCGATGCTGCGCCCCGCGATCTTCGTCGCGCTGATCTTCCGCACGATCACCGCGGTGCAGACCTTCGACATTCCCTACGCGATGACCGGCGGCGGGCCGGGCGACTCGACCGAGACGCTCGCGATGTACATCCACAAGACGACGCTCGACTTCCTCGACTTCGGCTACGGGTCCGCGCTCGCGACGCTGATGTTCCTGATCAGCATGGCGGCGACCGCGGGCTACCTCCGCTACACGCGTCGAAGCGCTTCCCGAAGCGAATGACATCCCCCCGAAGCGAACTTCATTCGCCTCCCCCCAGGGGGCTCCGCGCGCTTGGGGCGGCCCGGCGCGCGCGGGGTTGACCCGATGCCCGAGCCGATCCGCCTGTTCGGAATGCCGATGCCGAAGCGCGGGCTCCTCTGGCTCGCGGCGGGCATCGTCGTCGTCAACGGCTTCTTCCCCGCGATCTGGATCCTGCTGACGTCGTTCAAGACGGAGACCGAGCTCCTCAAGGTCCCGATCACCTTCCTGCCCGACGCGCCGACGCTCGACAACTACGTGCTGGCGTTCACCGCGCAGCCGATCCTGCGGTTCATGTGGAACAGCCTGGTCGTCGCGACGCTGTCGACCGCGCTGTGCGTGCTCGTCGGCGCCCTCGCGGCCTACGCGCTCACGCGGCTGCGGATGCCGTATCGCAACCTGATCCTCTCCGTGCTGCTCGCGATCGCGATGTTCCCGCTGATCTCGCTCATGGTCCCGCTGTTCAAGCTGATGCGCGAGGCCGGGCTGCTCAACACCTACGCCGCGCTCGTGCTGCCGTACGCGGTGCTCTCGCTGCCGGTGTGCACGCTGGTGATGGCCGCGTTCTTCCAGGACATCCCGCCGGACCTCGAGGCGGCCGCGATGGTCGACGGATGCTCGCGCGTGGGCGCGCTGTTCCGCGTCGTGATGCCGCTCTCGGCGCCCGGCGTGTTCACGGCGGCGATCCTCGCGTTCGTGAACGCGTGGGACGAGTTCCTGCTGGCGCTCACGATGATGAACCGCGCGGACATGCGGACGCTTTCGGTCGGCATCACGCTCTACCAGGGCGAGTTCGCGTTTCCGTGGCCGCTCATCTCCGCGGCGCTCGTCATCGCGATCGTGCCGATCTGCATCCTGATCGCGGTGTTCCAGGAGCGCGTCGTCGGCGGCCTGACCGCGGGCGGCGTCAAGGGCTGACGTCGCGGGCGAAGCGGGCGATCGCGCGGTCGCGTAGAATCGACGCGCCGAGGGGAGGCGCCCGCCTCCCCTTCTTCTTTTCGTCCCGTGCCCGATGCGCCGACTGGTCGCCGCGAAGGAGTTCCGCGAAGGCTTCGTGGAGATGCTGCCCGCGTGCGTCGGCCTGACGCCGTTCGGGCTGGTCTGCGGCGTCGGCGCGGCGGCTGCGGGCGTCGACCTGCTCTCGGCGATCGGCATGAGCGCGATCATCTTCTCCGGCGCCGCGCAGATCCTCGCGGTCCAGCTCTACGCGGCGAATGCGCCCGCCGCGGTGATCGTGCTCACCTGCTTCGTGCTGGGGCTGAGGTTCCTGATGTACAGCGCGGCGATGGCGCCGTACCTGAGGCCGCTGCCGCCCGCCTGGCAGCGGTCGCTCGCGTTCCTGCTGACCGACCAGGCGTTCGCGGCCGCGATCCGGCGCTTCAACGCGGGCGAGGACCCGCGCGGGAGCGGGCTCCATTTCCTCGGCTCCGGCCTCGCGCTCTACGTGATGTGGCAGGCGACGACCGTCGTCGGCTTCCTGGCGGGCAACCTGATCCCCGCGTCCTGGTCGCTCGACTTCGCGGTGCCGCTCTGCTTCATCGCGCTCGTCGCGCCGCTGTTCCGCGACGCGCCGTCGATCGCGGCCGCGCTGGTGGCGGGTGCGGCCGTCGTGCTGCTGGACGCGCTGCCGATGAAGCTCGCGCTGATCGCGGCGGGGCTGTGCGGGATCGTCGCGGGCACGCTCGTCGACGTCGCGAGGGAGCGATGGACGGCGCGGTGAAGCTCTGGATCGTGATCCTCGCGGTCGGCGCGCTCAACTACGCGTCGCGGCTGTCGTTCATCGCGTTCTTCGCGAGCCGCGAGATGCCGCCGCTGCTCGCGCGCGCGCTCCGGTTCGTGCCGGCCGCGATGCTGACCGCGCTGGTGCTGCCGATGGTGCTGTCGCCGTCGGCGGCCGGCGCGCTCGCCGGCGTCAATCCGCGGATCCCCGCCGCGATCCTCGCCGCGATCGTCGCGTACTTCACGCACAGCACGCTCAAGACGCTGGGCGTCGGCATGGCCGCGCTCTGGCTCCTCGAGGCGCTGGCCCGCTGATCGGATCAGCGGAAGACTTCGTTGGCGCGCGCGAGCAGCGCGGGCGGCAGGTCGAGGCCGAGCGCCTTCGCGGAACGGGCGTTCACGAAGAGCTCGAACTCGGTCGGCTGCTCGATCGGCAGGTCCGCGGGTTTCGCGCCTTGCAGGATCCGCTTGACGTAGAGGGCCGAGCGTCGCGCGCTGGCCGCCAGGTCGGACCCGTAGGTCGCGACGAAGCCCGCCTGCGCGAACAGCCGCGATCCTCCGAATATCGGCAGGTTCAGCGCAGCGCCCAGCTCCGCGATCCGCGCCGCGTGGGGCGTGAAGAGCGGATCGATGAAGACGAGCACCGCGTCCGGCCGCTGGCTTCCCAGCGCGGCGAACGCGCGTTCGATCTCGTCGCGGCTGCTCGCTTCCAGGATGCGCGCGAACATCTGCGCGCGCGCCGCGGCGGTGAGGGCCTCTCCCAGGAGTTGTTGCTGGAACACCGCGTTGCCGGGATTCCACAGCATCGCGATGCGCCTGGCCCGGGGCAGGACCTCGCGAACGATGTCGATCTGCTTCCCGATCGCGGCGGTGGAAAGCGAGGAGGTGCCCGTCACGTTGCCGCCGGGCCGCGCGAGGTTGCCGACGATGCCGGCCGCGACCGGGTCGCCGACGGCCACCATCACGATCGGGATCGTCTTCGTGGCGCGGCTGGCCGCGATCGTCGCCGCGGTGACGAGGGACACGATCAGCTCGGGGCGGCCCTTGACGAGCTCGGCGGCGAGCCCGGGCAATCGCGACGGGTCGCCTTCGGCCGAGCGGCGATCCACGGCGATCGTCCTGCCGTCGACGTAGCCGAGGTCGCGCATGCCGTCCCAGAACGCATCCTCCGTCGCATTGGGTCCCGGGGTCAGCATCCCGACGCGCGGAAGCGCGCTCGCGCGCTGCCCGGCCGCCAGCACCGGCACGCCGGCGAGCGCCAGCGCCGCCGCGCAAACGAAGGATCGTCGGTCGGTCACCGGATTCCCCTTTCCGAGCCTGCCGGCCTGCGTGCCGCCGTGCTGCTTCACCGGCCATTGTGGGCGAGCAGCGCCCCGATTTGAAGCCCCCGTGGACGGGGGGCATCGGACGGTAAGATGTCGACTGTTCCCTCCGGGACCCCGACATGCGATTCGAAGGCACCGACACCTACGTCGCCACCGACGACCTGAAGCTCGCGGTCAACGCCGCGCTCGCGCTCGAGCGGCCGCTGCTCGTCAAGGGCGAGCCCGGGACCGGCAAGACGCTGCTCGCGATCGAGGTCGCGCGGAGCCTCGGCCGCCCGCTCTACCAGTGGCACGTCAAGTCGACGACCAAGGCGCAGCAGGGCCTCTACGAGTACGACGCGGTCTCGCGGCTGCGCGACTCGCAGCTCGGCGAGTCGAAGGTGGCCGACATCGCGAACTACGTGAAGAAGGGCGTGCTGTGGGAGGCGTTCGAGAGCGAGGCGCCCGCCGTCGTGCTGATCGACGAGATCGACAAGGCCGACATCGAGTTCCCGAACGACCTCCTGCGCGAGCTCGACCGGATGGAGTTCTACGTCTACGAGCTCCACCGCACGATCGAGGCGCGCCACCGGCCGCTGGTGGTCATCACGTCGAACAACGAGAAGGAGCTGCCCGACGCGTTCCTGCGCCGCTGCTTCTTCCACTACATCCGCTTCCCGGACCGCGAGACGATGACGAAGATCGTCGACGTCCACTACCCGGGGCTCAAGAAGGCGCTGCTCGCCGAGGCGCTCGAGGTGTTCTTCGGCCTGCGCGAGGTGCCCGGCCTCAAGAAGAAGCCGTCGACCTCCGAGCTCCTCGACTGGCTCAAGCTCCTGCTCGCCGAGGACATTCCGCCCGAGGCGCTGCACAGCGCCGACCGGCGCGCGTTCATTCCGCCGCTGCACGGCGCGCTGCTGAAGAACGAGCAGGACGTGCATCTGTTCGAGCGCGTCGCGTTCATGGCGCGGGCGGGGCGGTGATGGGGTCAGAGACGACATTCGGCCCGCGAGTCTGACCACCCGGAGACCGGGCATCCGAATGTCGTCTCTGATCCCATCGCGATTCATCGAGCCAGTCACGCTGAAGGGTCGCCACGCGACGGTCGAGCCGCTCGACGCGTCGCACGTCGCGGCGCTCGCCGAAGCGGCGTCCGACGGCGAGCTCTGGCGGCTCTGGTACACGGGCGTCGCCACGCCGGCGAAGATGGCCGAGTACGTCGCGACCGCGCTCGACATGCGCACGCGGCTCGACGCGATGCCGTTCGTCGTGCGCGACACGGCCGGGACGATCGTCGGCTGCACGCGCTTTTTCAACGTCGACGCCGCGAACCGCCGGCTCGAGATCGGCCACACCTGGTACGCGAAGCGCGTCCAGCGCACGCCGCTCAACACCGAGTGCAAGCTGATGCTGCTGACCCACGCGTTCGAGGCGCTGCGCTGCATCGCGGTCGAGTTCCGCACGCACTGGTTCAACCACGCGAGCCGCGAGGCGATCGCGCGGCTGGGCGCCAAGCAGGACGGCGTGCTGCGCAACCACCAGGTGAGCGCCGACGGCATCAGGCGCGACACCGTCGTGTTCAGCATCCTCGACAGCGAGTGGCCGGCGGTGAAGCGCCACCTCGCGTTCCAGCTCGAGAAGCCGCGCTGAGCGGCCGGAGCCCGGGCCTCGGAGCGGCGATGAGCGCGGCCAGCCGGATCCTCGGTCCGATGCGCGTGCCGTTCCTCGCGCTCGCGGTCGTCTGCGCCGCGCTGGGCGTGGCGACCGCCTGGCACGCCGGCAGGGTCGACTGGGGATACACGGCGCTCGCGCTCGCCGCCGCGGTCGCCGCGCACGTCAGCGTCAACGCATTCAACGAATACCTGGATTTCCGCAGCGGGCTCGACCTCCGCACGACGCGGACGCCGTTCTCGGGCGGAAGCGGCACGCTCCCGGCGGACCCCTCCGCCGCGCCGCTCGCGCTGGCGATCGCGGTCGTGTCGCTCGTCGTCGCCGTCGTCTGCGGACTGCGGCTCGTCGTCGCGCGCGGGCCGCAGCTCCTCCCGCTCGGCATCGCGGGCGTCGCGATCGTCCTCGCCTACACGAGCTGGCTCACGCGTAGCCCTTTCGCGTGCCTCGTGGCGCCCGGGCTGGGCTTCGGCCCCCTGATGGTCGTCGGCACGCACATCGCGGCCGCGGGGCACTACGATCCGGCGGCGGGCGTCGCCTCGCTCGTTTCATTCTTCCTGGTCGACGCGTTGCTGCTGCTCAACCAGTTTCCCGACGTCGAGGCCGATCGCGAGGCGGGCCGGCGCCACCTGCCGATCGCGTGGGGGCGTCCGCGCGCCGCGCGGGTGCTCGTCGCGCTCTACGCGCTCGCGTACGCATCGCTCGCCTGGGGTGTCGCAACGGGCGTGCTTCCGCGCGCCTGCCTGCTGGGATTCGCGACGCTGCCGCTCGCGGCCCTCGCGGCGCGCGACGCCCTGCGCCACGCCGACGAGCCGCAGGCGCTGCTGCCGGCGATGGGCCGCAACGTGATCGTGAACCTCGCGACGCCGGTGCTCGTCGCGCTCGGTCTCGTCGTCGCCTGAGGCCGCGATGCTCGTCGATTTCTTCCTGCACCTCAAGTCGTTCAAGCTGCCGGTCAGCACGCGCGAGTTCCTCACGCTGCTGGAGGCGCTCGAGGCGCGCGTGGTCTCGCTGTCGATCGACGACTTCTACGCGCTCTCGCGCGCGGCGCTCGTCAAGGACGAGCAGCACTTCGACCGCTTCGACCTCGCGTTCGGCAGCTACTTCAAGGGCGTCGACGCGATCTTCGACGTCCGCGCGCAGATTCCCGAGGAGTGGCTGAAGCGCGAGTTCATGCGCACGCTCTCCGAGGAGGACAAGCGCCGGATCGAGGCGCTGGGCGGCCTCGACAAGCTGATGGAGCTCTTCAAGCAGCGGCTCGCGGAGCAGCGGGAGCGGCACGCGGGCGGCAGGAAGTGGATCGGGACCGGCGGCACGAGCCCGTTCGGCGCGTACGGCTACAACCCCGAGGGCATCCGCATCGGCCAGAAGGAAGGCGGGCAGCGCAGCGCGGTGCGCGTCTGGGACGACCGCGAGTTCGCGAACCTCGACGGGAACGTCGAGCTCAACACGCGCAACCTCAAGATCGCGCTGCGCCGCCTGCGCCGCTTCGCGCGCGAGGGGGTTCCCGAGGAGCTCGACCTCGACGGAACGATCGAGGGCACGGCGCGCAACGCGGGCTGGCTCGACCTGAAGCTCCAGCCCGAGCGGCGCAACCGCGTGAAGGTGCTGCTGTTCCTCGACGTCGGCGGCTCGATGGATCCGCACGTCGAGGTGTGCGAGCAGCTCTTCTCGGCGGCGAAGAGCGAGTTCCGCCACCTCGAGCACTTCTACTTCCACAACTGCGTCTACGACCACGTCTGGCGAGACAACCTGCGCCGCCGTGGAGAGCGAACGCCCACGCTCGAGCTGATCCGCACCTACGGCCCCGACTGGCGCGTCGTGTTCGTCGGCGACGCGGCGATGAGTCCCTACGAGCTCCTCGAGGCGCACGGCAGCGTCGAGTACGACAACGACGAGCCCGGCATCGCCTGGCTCACGCGCCTTTTCGAGCACTTCCGTCACAAGGCTTGGTTCAACCCCGAGCCGCCCCGCTCGTGGGAGTACACGCGCTCGACGCAGATCGTGCTGAAGGCGCTGGGGCCGAAGATGTTCCCGCTGACGCTCAAAGGCGTCTCGGAAGGGATGGACGCGCTGCGCAAGTAGCGCGACGCGCACGGGCGACCCGCGATCGGTGCGGCGCTCAGCGCACGAGCAACGTCGCTTCCGCGACGGCGAGGCGCTCATTCGCGCATTCGAGCTCGAATCGGAACCGGTGCTCGCCCGCCGGCGGGCGCGTCGCTTCCATCGCGATCCACACCGGGCGTCGTTCGCCCACCGCGAGATCGAAGCGCTCGGTTCGTCCGTGCAGGTAGCCGTTGCGGGCGGAATAGCCGTCGACCTGGCCCGCGCAGTCGCGCAAGGGCTCGCGCCCGGTGTTCCAGACGTCGAGCGGCAGGCGCGATACGCCTTCGCTCGCCGACATCTCGGCGGCGTCGAACACGCGCAACTCCGCGCCCCGGCCCGTCAGCCGCGCCTCGATCGGCAGCAGCGCGCCGCTCTCCGCGACGACGAACGCGGGCACGAACAGCAGCGCGGCGACACCGACCGTGCCGACGAGCAGGATCGCGAGGTCGGCGACGAGCACCACGCCGGTCTTCGGCAGCGTCGCGCCGCGACCGGAAGCGTCCCAGGTGCCGGCGTCGAGCGGGCTCGTCGATTCGCGCACGCGGACCCCGAGGCGGCTGCCGAGCCTGGCCGAGAGCCAGGGGCGCACGCGGGCGAAGAAGAACGCGATCCACGCCCAGTAGATCGCGAGCAGGGCGACGCCGAGAACGACGGCGGGGGTCACGCGGCCGGGCGGTCGGGATTCAAGCCGGCATGATCGCGCATTCCGGCCGCGACGGATCGACCGCGAGCCCGGCCCGGCGTATCGTCGCGGCGGAGAGCCGACCCGCGAGCGCCCCGATGACCGATCCCGCCGTGGTCCCGCCGTCGAAGCCCGAGCGCGTCGACCTCGTGCCGCTGATCGCCGCGAACATCGCGCCGATCGCCGGGATGGTGTTCCTGGGCTGGTCGCCGCCGATGCTCGTCGCGCTCTACGCGATCGACACCGCGTTCGCGCTCTACGCGATGGCGTGGCTGGTGATCGACCATGTCACCGAGGCGAA
>JBGAHH010000104.1:0-11923 GCA_044226265.1 Casimicrobiaceae bacterium
AGGGGACAAAGGAGAAAGGAGAAAGGAGAAAGGAGAAAGGAGAAAGGAGAAAGGAGAAAGGAGAAAGGAGAAAGGAGAAAGGAGAAAGGAGAAAGGACGGTGCGCAGCAACGGGACGATGGGCGAGCGCTGCGAAACCCATGGTTGCGCCCGCTCGGCACGGCCCGAGAGGCGGCCGAGCGAATGGAACGTGGCGAGCTCGCACGATGCCCGCATGCGGGGTCGCGCGCCGCGAAGTAACGCGGAGATTGCCTTAGCGGACCGGGCCCATCTGCAGGTTGACGACGTCGCTGCCGGCGCCCTGCGGCGTCGCCGAGGTGGGCAGGAAGCCGTAGCGCGCGCCGATGGTCGTGCCGTCCGGGCGAACGGCATAGCCGGGGAACGCGGCGACGATCTCGTCGGTCGTGTAGCTGCGTCCGCCGATGCCGCCGACGCTCGCGACCGGCGCGCAGAAGTCGGCGGGGAAGAACACGAGGTTCTCGCCGCGCGCGCGCATGGCCTCGCGGCCGGGCGACGCGAAGTCCTGCGCGCCGTCGAACGGCGGCTGGAACGCGCGATAGACGATCGCGCCCTGGTGGTCGTACACCGTGTAGCAGGTCGAGGCGGCGAGCGCCGCGGTCGAGGCGGCGGCCAGCGCGGCGGCGAGCACCGCCTGCGCGAGGCGAGCCTTCGAGGTGCGAGAACCTCTCGATCGCATGACGGGCCTCCTTCGGAACGATGCGCCATTCAACCGCGATCCCGCGGGCCTGTCCACCCCGCGCATCCGCTCGCGGGGCCGTCGGGCCCCAGTGGGCCGTAACGGGCGATCGGAGGTGAGCGCTGGCGTTCTGACGCCGCTATTCGCGCCGAGGGCGAGGCGCCCTTGCGCCGCAATGGCCCATCCCCTGGCAAGCAAGGGCAACGACGCGATCGGCGCGAAGGGCAAGTCAGACACTTCCGATTCCCCCGTTACGGCCCGCTAGGCGCGCCGTCCGAGCGCGAGATGGAGCAGGATCGCGCCGAAGGTCGCGGTCCCGATGCCCCCGAGCGCGAGCCCGGCGACCTTGAGCGTGAAGTCGCCGGCGCCCAGCACCAGCGTGACGGCCGCGACGATCAGGTTGCGGTTGTCGGAGAAGTCGACCTTGTTGTCGACCCAGATACGCGCGCCCGCCGCGGCGATCAGGCCGAACACGACGATCGACACGCCGCCCAGGACGGCCTGCGGGATCGCCTGGATCAGTGCGCCGAATTTCGGCGAGAAGCCCAGCAGGATCGCGATCGCGGCCGCGACGACGAAGACGAGCGTCGAGTAGATCTTCGTGACCGCCATCACGCCGATGTTCTCGGCGTAGGTCGTGACGCCGGTGCCGCCCACGCCGCCCGCGATCATCGTGGCGACGCCGTCGCCGATGAACGCGCGCCCGACCAGCGGGTCGAGGTTGCGGCCGGTCATCGCCGAGACCGCCTTCAGGTGGCCGAGGTTCTCGGCGACGAGGATCACCGCCACCGGCGCGATCAGCGCGATCGCGCCCGAGTCGAACACCGGCGTCACGAATCGCGGCGCGCCGAGCCAGGGCGCCGCGGCGATCGCGCCGAACGCGATCGGCTTGCCGAGGCCCATGACGTTCGCGAGCACCGCGTAGATCGCGCAGGCGGCGGCGAGGCCGACGAGGATCAGCAGCCGCTGCACGAGTCCGCGCGTGAACACGGCGACGCCGGCCACGCACGCGATCGTCACGACCGCCATCCACGTGTCGAACGCGCTCGCGCCGGCGCTCTTCACCGCGATCGGCGCGAGGTTCAGTCCGATCACCGCGACGACCGACCCGGTGACCACCGGCGGCATCAGCCTTTCGATCCATCCGGTGCCCGACGCCGCGACGGCGGCGCCGATGAGCGCGTAGACGAGCCCGCACGCGACGATGCCGCCCAACGCGACCGGCAGGTTGGCATTCGGCCCGTTGCCCGCGTAGCCGGTCGCGGCGATGACCACGCCGATGAACGCGAAGCTCGACCCGAGGTACGAGGGCACGCGCCCGCCGGTGATCGCGAAGAACACGAGCGTGCCGACGCCGGACATCAGCACCGCGACGTTCGGGTCGAAGCCCATGAGCAGCGGAGCGAGGACCGTCGCGCCGAACATCGCGACGACGTGCTGCGCGCCCATCGCGATCGTCTGCGGCCAGGGCAGCCGCTCGTCGGGCGCGATCACACCTTCGGTCTTCACCGTCCAGCCGGTCATCGTCATCGTCGTCTCCCCAGCGTCGTCGCCCGCCCGCGCTCAGGGCGCCGGTCCGCACGCCCGCGCGAGCTTCTCGTATTCGTCCGCCGTGTCCACCGCGGCGTTGCGGACCGCGAGCTCGTCGCGCGAGCGCGCCATGAAGGCGTCGAGCCACTGCGACAGGTCCGCCTTGAGCGCGTCCTGCATGCCCGCCATCGTGGATCCGTAGCGCACGCGCCGGCCCACGCGCGCACCGAGCTCGTCCGCGAGCTTGCGCGCGGCCTCGTCGGCGTACTGCTCGAACACGGCGACGTGGCGTTGCTCGTGCTCGAGGATCAGCGGCTCGCGGCATGCGTCGCCGCGGTATTCGCGCGCGACGTACACGGTCATCGAGCCCAGCTCGACCTCGACGCGCACCCGCGGATGCGCGCAGGCGCGGCCGCCGCGCGCATCCTCGAGGCCGTCGAGCTCGATCGTCGAGCGGTAGCCGAACGACGCCCGCGTGAGGCCCAAGGTCCGGTGCTGCGGCGAGGCGGATTCGGCCAGCCGCTCGAGGTCCCGCTGGGGAAAGGAACCGTCGACCGCCACGCCGTTGGGCGTCCGGACGACCGCGACGCCGCCCTGCGGGAGGGCGTCGCAGCGGCGCTCGAACGCCTGCCGGGAGGCGGAGTCGGCGATCGCGCCGACGCGATCGCAGCCCGGCAGGAGCGCGAGGAGGACGGCGAGCACGGGAATTGCAGGGTGTCGCATGACCCGGATGCTAGCGGACGGTGCCGGGGACCGCATCCCGTCGACCGGGTACCCGGGACCGACGGGCGGCGTTGCGGCATTCCCGATGACAATGTCATAGTCGGGAGGCGCACGGTCCGCCCCAAGGGAGCGTGTGCGCACCCATGCCTACGCCGCGCCGGTTGTCGCGCCTGACGAAGTGCTCGATCTGCGGGCAGCCCGCGACCGCGGGCGGGCGGCTGTGCGTGCCCTGCCGGTCCGCGCTGAAGCGCGCGCGCGACACCACGGTATCCGAAGTCATCGTGCCGGTCCGGCGCGGGCGCAAGCGTCCGATGGGGCCCGTGGTTGCGCCGACGGCCGCGGCTGCGGCCGCGCCGGCGCCGGAAACGCCGGCGGTCGCCGCTACGCGCGGTCCGCGCCTGAGCTGGGCGATCGCGGCCGCGCTCGCGGTCGCCGTGGGCATCGGCTGGTTCGTCTACAGCCACACCGACGCGGGTGCGAGCGCCGCGAAGGCGACCGTCGCGCAGGATGCGACCGGGGATCCCGCGCAGGCGGCCGCCTCGGACGCGACTGCCGCGCAGACCCCGGTGCAGGCCGCGCTCACTGCGGTCGATCACCCTCTGCCGCCCGTCCACGAGCCGCTCGATCCGCGCAAGATGCCGTCGAGCATCGCGGTGCCGCGCGTCGCGCCCAGCCAGCCGCCGGCCGCGCCGCCGCCGCCGCCTCCGGTCATCGCCGCGCCCGAGCCGCCGCCGGCACCCGCGCCGGTCGTCGTGGCGCAGGCGCCCGCTCCGAAAGCCGTCCCGGATCGCTGGCAGGTGCTGGCGGAGCAGCTCGCGGCCTGCCCGGCGGACGCGTTCAAGCGCGCGGTCTGCCAGGAGTCGCTGCGCATCGAGCATTGCGAGGGCTACTGGGGCCGCGTCGCCCCCTGTCCGGCGAAGGTCGAGCGCGACTACGGCAACTAGCCGGGGATCAGGCGTCAGAGGGCAGGGGACGGCTGGTTCCTGATCCGGCCCAGGGCCGCCGCCGTCGATCGGCCGACGTTGCGGAAGCCCTCGCAGGCGCGCTTGCGGCCGACGAGGTAGGGAAGCGAGCGCCAGGTGAGCCGCAGGTGGCGCGCGAGGCGCGCGCCGTGGCCGAGCTTCGCGGCGGGATCGGCGGCAGGCTCGACGGCCGCGAGGTCGACGTACCAGGTCGGTGTCGGCCCGAGGTCCTCGATCTCGCCCGCGAGCGGCGCGGTGGCCGCCTCGACGCGGCGGAAGAACGGCTCGGCCGTCTCGAGCAGTCGCGACACGATGTCGTGCGAGTGCACGAAGCTCGTCGCGTGCAGCTCCATGAAGCGCGTACAGCCCGCGACGTCGGCGACGACGAGCAGCGCGGGTCAGGCGGACATGCCGCGAGACACCGGCGGAGGCCGCCGCCGGATGCGGGCCGCTATTTGACGCGCACGATCACCGCGACGACGTGCTTCGTGTCGATGACCGCGTCGAAGAACTCGCGGCCGGCGATCTCGGACAGGTGCACGACGTCGGGCGTCACGAGCTTGACGACGCCGGTGATCTCGTCGCCCGGGCCGAGCTTCAGCGTGACGCGCTTGCCCGCCTGCGCCGCGAGCACCTTCACGACCGTGTCGGAAGGGCCGACGGCGAGCGCCTGCGCGGCGGCCGGCGCGAGGGGGGCGAAGGCGGCCGCGAAGGCGAGGAGGGCTGCGGCGGGGATCGAGGCGAGGCGCATGGCGGCTCCGTGGGCGAATGGGCCACGAGTCTAGCGCGCCCGGGCGACCTCGGCCTTCAGGCAGCCCGACGACGGGCGCCCGCGCCGCGCATCCGACGGGGGGACGCGCGACCCGGTTGGCAGCGGACCGCCAGGCATGCAATAGTGTCGCTTCGCCGACCGCCGCCGCGGTCCAGGCGCCTGCCCCGTCTTCCGCCCAAGCCATGACCGACCTGTCGCTACGCGCCCTTCGTGCTCCTCTCGCCGTGCTCGCCGCGCTCGTGGTCGCCGCCTGTGCGACGGAGCCGGGCGCTCCGAAGCCCGCCGAGCCCGCGAAGGGGCCGGCGGCGCCGTCGTCCGTCAGGCCGACGTCGCCTTCGACGTCCGCGACGCCGGCTGGGCCGGCCGCCCCGGAGATTCCCGCGGCGGAGGCCAAGCCCGCGGCCCAGCGCCTCGCGCTGCAGGCGGTCGACCAGCTGCAGATCGGCGACGAGGCGTCCGCGCGCGGCACGCTCGACCAGGCGCTCAAGCTCGACCCGGCCAACGAGCTCGCGAAGAACCTGATGGGCCAGATCAACGCGGACGCGCAGAAGGAGCTGGGCGGCGTGTTCTTCCGCTACACGGTGCAGTCCGGCGAATCGCTCTCGAAGCTCGCGCAGCAGTACATGGGCGACCGGTTCCGCTTCTGGATCCTCGCGAAGTACAACGACATCTCGAACCCGTCGCGCGTCGCCGTGGGCCAGGTGATCAAGATCCCGGGCCGCCAGCCGGCCGTGCCGCCGCCGGCGCCGGTCGCCGAGACGCCGGCCGCGCCGCCCAAGCCGCCGGAGCCCGAGCCGCCGAAGCCCGATCTCGCGGATGCGCTGAAGCGCGGCGCCGACCTCGAGAAGTCCGGCAACCTCGAGGCCGCGTACGCGACCTACTCGGACGCGGCCGCGCGCTTCCCGACGAGCCAGGACGCGGTCAAGAAGCGCGACGCGACCAAGGCGAACCTGATCCGCTCGCTCGATCGGGAGGCATCGGTCGCGTTCCAGCGCCAGAACCTCGACCTCGCGATCACCAAGTGGGATCGCATCCTCGAGCTCGATCCGAACAACCGCAAGGCGCGCCTCGAGCGCGAGCGCGCGCTCGACCTCAAGAAGCGGATGGCCGAGAAGTTCGGCGGCGCGGCGCCCGCGGCCGCGCCGGCGACGGCGCCCGCGCCGAAGCAGTAGTCAGGGGACGGGGGACAGACGCGCAGGCGTCTCCCGTAGCCGCGCATCGAGCGCGGGCGCGCGCCATCGTCTCGCAGCAGGTCGAGCTCCAGCCGGTGGGTCGGGCGTCGGCCCGACGATTTCCCGCGTTCGCCAAGCGTCGGCCTGAAGGCCGATGCACAAGGTGCTTCCGCGGCGCCGGGCTATTTGCCCGGCATGCGTGACAGCTTGTCCCGGGCCGCGCTGGCCTCGCTCAGGCGCTGCTGCGCGTTGGCGTTCTGGGGATCGAGCTTCACCGCGGTCTCGAACGCCTTCACCGCGCCGTTGATGTCGGTGCGCATGAGCTTCATGCCGGCGCTGTAGTAATCGGCCGATACCTGCTTCCTGAGCGCGGCGATCTTCGCCGACCACTCGGGCTGCGGCTCGCCTCGCAGGGCGAGCGCCTGCTCGTAGAGGCCGAGCGCGGCCTCGCGCTGCTGCTTGCCCTCGAGCTCCTTCGCGCGCTCCGCGACGGCCGCGCCGACCTTCTGCCGCGACGCCCGATCCTTCGGATGCGCGTCGACCCAGGCCTTGAGCTCGCGCAACGCGCCCGTCGTGTCGCCCGCGCGGAACATCTCGAGCCGCTGGTCGCCTTCTCGACCGGCGCGTCGCTCGCCGGCGTCGCGGCCGCGGCGGGCGCCGCCGCCGCCGCCGCGGGAGCGCCGGCGGCGGCCGGCCGGGTCGCGCGCGCCTCGGCGACCATCTCCTGCATGTTCACGCGCGCGGCGCGGCTCGACTGCGTGCGCGCCATGTTCTGGCGGTCGAGCTCCCGCAGCGAACGCGCCGCCTCGGCGTTCTTCGGATCGAGCGCGAGCACGTGCAGGAACGAGGCCGACGCGTGCGCGGCGTCGCCGGCGCGCATCGCGTTGCGGCCCGCCTCGAGGCCCTCGCGCACGCCCTTGCGGATCTCGGCGCGCAGGGACTCGATGTCGCGCTTCGCGGCGGCGTCGTCGGGGGCGAGCAGCACGACGACCTGCAGGTGGTCGACCGCGGTCGCGAGGTCGCCCGCGGCGCGCGCTTCGCGCGCGAGCTCGCGGTGTCGCCTCACGGCCTCCTCGCGCGGCCCGTCGGGACGCACGATGCGCGGCGCAGGGGCCGCTTCCTCCGGGGCCGTGGGCGCCTGTGCGCAGGCGGCGAGCACGGCCGCGGCCAGGACCGCGGCCCGGGACCGCGCCGTTCCGCCGCTCACGGACGGGCGACCGGCAGCGCGGTCACGAGCTTGGACTTGAATACGTCGAGGTCGTCGCCGCCGAAGATCATGCTCCGGCGAAGCATGACCGCCGGTGCGTAGAACGCGTTGCCGCCCGGCGTGACGGTGACGCCCATCTTGACGTTCTTCGCCTTCAGGAACTCGACCACGGTGTCGTTCACGTCGCCGTACGGGAACGCGTAGGACACCGTCGGCTCGCCCAGCCGGTCGCGGATCACGTCGATCGGGGCGTCGACCTCCTGGCGGACGCGCTCGCGGTAGCGCGCGTCGCTCTCGTTCGCGAGCTTGAGCGTCAGGTTCGCGTGCGTCTTGCTGTGCGGCTGGATGTCGATGGCGCCCGCCGACATCTCCTTCATCTGCGCCCAGGTGAGCGCGTCGCCCGCGCCCACGAAGTCGGTGTACAGGTAGACGGTGGCCGGGAACCCGTACTTCTTGAGGATCGGCCAGGCGATCTCGTAGGTCGACTTGTAGCCGTCGTCGATCGTGACGACGACCGATTTCTTCGGCAGCGCGATCTTGCCTTCGAGGAAATCGACGAGCTTCGCCATCGGCACGACCGTGTAGCCGTTCTGCGCGAGGTAGCGCATCTGCGCGTCGAACGCCTGCGGCGTCACCGTCGTGGTGTTCGCGCGGGGGCCGAACCGGTGGTAGCAGAGGATCGGCACCGTCTGCACGGTGGCGGGCTCGACGCCGCCCGGGTTGAGCGGCGCCACCGGGATCGCCAGCGGCCTGCCGGGCCGCGCCTCGTCGACGCGGTTGAACTCGGCGATCTCGAAGCGGCGCGAGCGGTCGCCGAGGTAGCGCTCGGCGAGCGCGCCCAGGTCCTCGCCCGCCCGCGGAACGACCACGACGAACGACGCGTCGCGCGCGAGCAGCGGGCCGGTCTCGGCCGGGGCGAGCGTGACCGCCGGCGGCCGTTCGGACGGCTGCTGCGGCGCCTCGGCGCACGCTGCGACGAGGAGCGCCGCGAGCGCGAGGGCGCCGGCGCGGCGGAGGTCAGCCGGGGACGGCAGGAGCGGCCTCGGACTCGGGCGCGGCGGCGTGAGCGGTCGCGGACTCGGGATCATGTCGTGCCTCCAGGGCCGCGGCGGTCTTGTCGAACGCCGCGTACAGCTCGCCGAACTCGTCCTTCCTCGTCTCGCCGATGCGCACGTCGTAGCGGCCGTGCGCGATCTCGTCGAGCGAGCTCCTGAGCACCCGGATCGGTGCGGCGATGCGTCTTGCGAGCAGGTAGGTGCCGGCAGCCACGGCGGCCACCGTCACGAGCGTCAGGATCGCGAGCAGCACGAACACGAGGTTCGCGACGCGCGCGAGCGGCGCCTCGTAGATGCCGAGGTGCACCGCGCCGATCGGCTTCTTCTGGAAGAGCACCGGCACGTCGAAGTCGAGCACCTTGCCGCCGTCGATCTCGTGCGTGCGCACGGTGACCTCGGCGTCGGGCGAGCCCACCAGCGTCGCGTTCGGGGGCGGCACGTACTTCTGGCCGACCTGCTTCGGATCGTTGCTCCCGCGCACGACGCCGGCATCGTCGTTCACGATCAGGTACGGGAAGTCCTGGCGGCCGAGCGTGTCCTGCACGAAGACGTCGATCGCCGCGAAGTCCTCGGCGAGCAGCGGCACGGCGCTCTGCGTCGCCATGAACTTGGCGAGCGAGCCGCCGTAGCCCTTCACCTGGTCGAGCATCGCCGCGTACTGGCGCTGGTAGAGGATGCCGGCGGTCAGCGTCATCGTGACCGCGACGATCGCGGCCATGATCGCGGCCCAGCGCACGCCCAGCGACAGCCCCTTGCCCTTCTCGCCCTTCCGGTCCTCCTCCTCCTTCAGCTCGCGCGCGACGCCGATCAGCGCCTGCGCGAACTCCTCGCCGGTCTGGTAGCGCTTCTCGGGCTGCTTCTTGAGCGAGCGCTCGATCACGCGGCGCAGCGACAGCGGGACGTCGGGCCGCAGCTTGTCGACCGTCGGCGGATCGGTCTGCGTGATCTTCATCGCCACGCTGATGATCGAGTCGCCCTCGAAGGGGAGCGCCCCGGTCACGAGCTTGTAGAGGACGACGCCGACGCTGAAGAGGTCGGAGCGCGAGTCCACCTTCTGGCCCAGCACCTGCTCGGGCGACATGTAGTTCGGCGTGCCGAGCACGTCGCCCAGCTGGGTGTGCTGCGTGAGCTCGTGGTCCGAGCCGTCGATCCGGCAGATGCCGAAGTCGGTCACCTTGACCTGGTTGCCCGACGACACCAGCATGATGTTGCCGGGCTTGATGTCGCGGTGGATGATCCCCTTCTTGTGCGCGTAGTCGAGCGCGCGGGTGAGCTGGATGCCGATCTCGACGACGTCGCGCGTGGAGAGGCGCTGCTCCGACCGGATCAGGTCGGTCAGCGTCATGCCGTCGACCAGCTCCATCGCGATGTACGGATGCTTGCCGTCGACGCCGACGTCGAAGATCGTGACGATGTTCGGGTGCGAGAGCGTGCCGGCGCCCTTGGCCTCGCGCAGGAAGCGCAGCCGGTACTGGTCGTCGTCGGCCAGCTGGCTTTTCAGCAGCTTGATCGCGATTTCCCGGTCGATCTCCGGGTCGTAGCCCTTGTAGACCCGGGCCATCGCGCCTTCGCCGATGATCTCGCGGATCTGATAGCGTCCCAGTCGTTCCATCGTTGCGCTCGTCCTTATGGAGCGCCCGGCCAGACGACCCGGCGCCCCGGCGAGGATACTGCGGCGGCGCGGTCCGGCAAAGCCCCGCCTTGCGGCGAATCGGGGCGAAATTTCGCGTTGACGCCGTCCCTCGCCCGGATCGAGGCTGACGCCCGGCCTTGATGCCCCCGGCATATCCCCTGTAATCTTCCGCTCCACGCGAGCGCCCACGCAATGCCGACGGACCCCGCCCCCGCACCTCGACAGGCCGCGATCCTCTTCGCCGACATCGCCGGCAGCACCAGGTTGTATGAAACACTTGGTGACAGCGAAGCGTTGGCGACGATCGCGCACGCGCTCGACGTGATCCGGCACATCTGCGAGGAGCACGGCGGCCGGATCGTCAAGACGATCGGCGACGAGGCGATGGCGATCTTCCCGAACGCCGCCAACGCCGCCTACGCCGCGATCACGATGCAGACGCAGGTCTCGGCGCTCAAGACGAGCCGGGGCGCGCCGCTCGCGATCCACGCCGGGTTCCACTACGGGCCCGTCATCGAGGACAGCAAGGACGTCTTCGGCGACTCGGTCAACCTCGCGGCGCGGCTCACCTCCCTCGCCAAGTCCGGGCAGACGCTGCTGTCGGCCGACACGCTGGCGATCCTGTCGCCGTCGCTGCGCTCGCGCACCCGCCCGCAGGACACGCACACGGTCCGCGGCAAGCAGGCCGACATCGCGGTGTTCGAGCTGATCTGGCAGGAGTCCCGCGAGGAGCTGACCGCGATGGCGCCGCGCGCGACGTTCCGCGCCGCGTCGCTCAAGCTTCGTCACGGCGCCAAGGAGGTCGAGCTCGGGCCCGACGTCAACCTCTTCACGTTCGGGCGCGACGCGCAGAGCGACATCGTGATCGGCGACAAGATGGCGTCGCGCCAGCACGCGCGCATCGAGCGCCGCCGCGACAAGTTCGTCCTGATCGACCACAGCACGAACGGCACGTTCTGCACCGTGCACGGGGAGAACGAGATCGAGCTGCGTCGCGAGGAATTCACGCTGCGCGGGCGCGGGCGCATCTCGTTCGGCCACGCGTACGCCGAGGACCCGAGCGAGTCGGTCGAGTTCGAGTCGCAGGGCGCCTGACGCGCCCGTCCGCGGGCGCGGACCGGTTGCCTTCCGCGCGACGGGGGGCAACAATCGCGGGATGATCGAGGCGAGCGGCCGGGATTCCGATCGCGCGGGCGTGTCCGCGCCGGGCCCGCTGCACGCCGGGCTCCCGGGCGCCCCGCCCGGGCCGACGCTCACGAACGACACGGTCCGGATCCCGGGGATGACCTCGTCGGCGCCGGTCGTCGTGCGTCCCGCGCTCGCGGTGCTGTTCCGCGTGGCCGTGGGGCCCGAGGCGGATCGCTACGTGCCGCGGTTCCTCGAGTTCGAGCGCGCGGGCCACGCGCGCCCCGGATGGAACTGGCCGGCTTTCCTCGCGCCCCCGGTCTGGGCGTTCTACCGGAAGCTCTGGCCCGAGGGCATCGCGTTCTCGCTGCTCCCGGTCGCCGGCGCGTTCGGTTTCGCCGCGTTCGGCGGCTCGCTCGAGGGCACCGGGGCCGCGTGGTGGATCGCGCTCGCGGTCCTCGTGTGGCTGCTGCCGGCGGTGCTCTCCGGGCTGTCGGCGGATGCGCTGCTCTGGGGCCGGATGCGGCGCGTCGTCGCGAACGCCGAGGCGGCCGCGAAGAGCGCCACCAAGGCGGTCGAGGCGCTCGCCGGCGGCCGCCCGACGTCGGTCGCGGCCGCGGTCGTGCTGGGCGGCGGCGCGATCGCGCTGGCGATCGCCGCGCTCGGGCCGCCGATCCGCGCCGAGTACGTCGCCCACGCCGCGCGCGAGGCAGTGGCGCGGACGCTCTCGTCGCTCCGCGTCGTCCAGGAGGCGGTCGAGGCCGCGCGCGACCGCACCGGCACGATCGCGCACGCGCGGAACGTCGGCAGGCTCCTCGCGCAGAGCGACGGCCGCTACGTGGAGGACGTCGCGGTCGATGCGTCGAACGGCCGCGTGCGCGTGTCGCTCGGGCCCTCGGTGCCGGGCGCCGCGGGCAAGTCGATCCTGCTCGCGCCCACCGTCGACGACGCGGAGCGCGTGCAGTGGGTCTGCGTGCCCGTCGACATCCCGTCGCGCTACCTGCCCGAGTACTGCCGGCGCTAGCCTCGTGCCGCCCGGCGGCGCGCG
>JBGAHH010000105.1:0-11602 GCA_044226265.1 Casimicrobiaceae bacterium
AGACTGCCAGGCACCGGTACGCCGCGCGGCGAGCCCGATCCCGCGCGGCGCCGGCTTGCATTCTCGCCCGTTCACCGGGCGATGCAAGCGGGTCGGCGGCGCCCGGACCGGCGCGGCGCCGGGCCGGGCCGGGGGAAATCCCCGGGGGGCGGCGCTAGACGCGCGGCTCGCCGCGGGCGTTGACGGTGATCGTCGGGCCGGGCGGGAACGAGAGCTGCGCCGTGTAGTCGCGGCCGCGGAAGCGGTAGACGACGTCCCAGTAGGTGGGCTGGCCGGAATTCGGCACCGTCGTGCACTTCTGCACGGTGCCGGGCCGTCCGCCCGCGGCGTTCGAGCCGACGTACGCGCCGCCGACCGCGCCGAGCGCGGTCGCGACGTCCTGGCCGCGGCCCCCGCCGATCTGGTGGCCGAGCACGCCGCCCAGGATGCCGCCGATCACGGCGCCGGCGACGTTGTTGCCGCTGTAGCCCTGCTGCTCGACCCAGCAGCGCTGCTCGGGCGGGCCCACGACCGCGCGAACCGAGATCACGTCGGCCTGGTAGGTCGGCTCGCCGTAGCGCGGGTAGTACGTGTACGAAGGCGGCGGCGCCGGCGGATAGTTGCCGGCGACGTTGTTGCCGACGCGCCGGAGCGACGAGATGCTGCCGCTCATGCCCATCGCGTAGAGCGACGGGTACTGGCCCGGCGTGAGCACCGTGCAGCGACCGCCGAAATAGGCGTCCTGGCAGAACTCCCACCGGCCGCGGTCGATGATGACCGAGTTGGTCCGATCGTTGAACCCGTAGGGATCGAGGTTCGGCGTGTCCCAGTTGATCGCGTAGCTCGGGCCGCGGAAGCCCTCCTGCGCGTAGAGCGTGACCTGGGCGAAGGCGGCGGGGCTCGCGACGAGCGCCGCGAGGAGCAGGGTTCGAAAGAGCGGGCGCGACATGGAGACTCCCGGGCGTCGAATTGCGTCATCATAGCGGATGCGTCGGCGCGACCGGCCCGTCGGCGCGGCGCGGCCGGCGCGGTGCGTCGACGTTCCCGGCGCCGTCCGCGCATCGCCCGGCGATCGCCGTCCGCCCCGGAGGAACCCCGCGATGAAACCCACCCCGCCCGGCTGGCCGAGGTTCTCGGGCACGGCCTGCTACCGGGACGCCGCGAAGGCGATCGACTGGCTCGTCGACGCGTTCGGCTTCGAGGTCAAGCTGCGCGTCGAGGACGATGAAGGCCGCATCGTGCACAGCGAGCTCGTGTACGGCGGCGGCCTCGTGATGGTGAGCCAGGAGGATGTCGCGTCGGAGCGGCGGTGGAAGGCGTCGTTCCGCAGCCCGGCGTCGATCAACGGCGCGTTCACGCAGGCGATGATGTTCTTCGTCGACGACGTCGACGCGCACTGCGCGCACGCTCGCGAGCGCGGCGCCCGCATCGTCGAGGGGCCCGTCACGAGCGACTACGGCGACGACTACTGGACCGACCGCAGCTACGGCGCGCTCGATCCCGAGGGCCACCTGTGGTGGGTCGTGCAGCGGTTGCGCGACGCGCCCATCCCGCGCTAGTCGACGGCGAGCTCCCGGAGCGCGGAAAGCGGCACGACCGCGAGCGTCTCCTCGTGCGTCGCGGCGAGCACGACCGGCGGCGCGACGCCCGCCTCGTAGGCCTGGCGCCAGGTCGCCGCGCACACGCACCAGCGGTCGCCTGGCTTGAGCCCCGGGAACCGGTACTCGGGGGCGGGCGTCATGAGGTCGTTGCCCTGCTTGCGCGCGAACAGCAGGAAGTCGCGCGTCACGCGCGCGCACACGACGTGCAGCCCGCGGTCCGCGGGGCCGGTGTTGCAGCAGCCGTCGCGGAAGAAGCCGGTGCGCGGCGACATCGAGCAGGGCTCGAGCTTGCCGCCGAGCACGTTGCGGTCGTCGAAGCGATCGCGGTCGGGATCGGCCGGCGGCATGGCGCCATGATAGCCCCTCCGGCGAAGGGCGGCCGCGCCCGGGCAGCCGCCCTCCCCGCGCGCGTCACGCGCGCGGCTCGCCGTTCTCGTTGACCGTGATCGTCGATCCGGGCGCGCTCGCGAGCTGCGCTCGGTACTCGCGCCCGCGGAAATCGTAGGTCACGTCCCAGTAGGCGGGCCGGCCCGCGGGCGCCGTGGTGCAGTGCTGCACGTCCTGCGTGGCGTAGGTGGTGCCGCCCCGGTACGCGTTCGCGCCGATCGCCGCGCCGCCGACCGCGCCGATCGCGGTGGCGACGTCGTTGCCGCGCCCGTTGCCGATCTGGTGGCCCAGCACGCCGCCGAGGATCCCGCCGACGATCGCGCCCGGCACGTTCGGCCCGCCGCCGGTCGCGACCTGGCGCTGCTCGACCCAGCACCGCTGCTCCGGCGGCCCCATCACCGCGCGCACCGCGACGACGTCGGCCTGGTAGAGCCGCTCGCCGTAGCGCGGGTAGTAGCCGTAGGACGGCGTCGGCGGCGCGGGCGCGTAGGCGACGCTCGCGCGGCCGCGCGCCGGACGCGCCGACGACACGCGATCGTCGAGGCCCATCGCGCGGAGCGACGGGTACTGCCCCGGCCGCAGGATCACGCAGCGGCCGTGGAAGCCCGCGTCCTCGCAGACTTCCCACTGCCCGCGCTGCACGATCGCCGACGAGGCCCGGTCGTTGAAGCCGTAGCGCTCGAAGTTCGACACCGCGCCGTTCGTCGTGAATGCCCGGCCGTGCAGGCCTTCCTGCTGGTAGAACGTGAGCTGCGCGGACGCGGTCGTCGCGAGCGTCGCCAGCGCGACACCGGCCGCGAGGGTCATCGTGCGTCGTCGGATGCTCATGCGGGCCTCCTTCGCTTCGTGAGTGACGTTCCATGGTCGCGCGGCCCGCGCCACCTCGCCTGTCGGACGGCGCCGCACGCGGCCGCCGGACGCCGCGGCGACGCGCTGCGGGACGCGCCCGGCCGCTTTCCAAGCGCCGCGGTTTGTGCCTGAATGCGGGGAAGCCCCGCCCCCTCCCGCGATGGACGCCCTCGACGCGCTCCTGCTCGCCCGGATCCAGTTCGGGTTCACGATCGCGTTCCACATCGTGTTCCCGTCGCTCACGATCGGCCTCGCGAGCTACCTCGCCGTGCTCGAGGGGCTGTGGCTCGCCACCGGGCGCGAGGTGTTCCGCGACCTCTACCGCTTCTGGCTGAAGGCGTTCGCGCTGTCGTTCGGCATGGGCGTCGTCTCGGGCCTCGTGATGGCCTACCAGTTCGGCACCAATTGGAGCGGCTTCGCGACGTTCGCGGGCGGCGTCACCGGCCCGCTGCTCGCCTACGAGGTGCTCACCGCGTTCTTCCTCGAGGCGGGCTTCCTCGGCGTGATGATGTTCGGCTGGAGCCGCGTCGGCCCGGCGCTGCACTTCGTCGCGACCGTGATGGTCGCGCTCGGCACGCTGATCTCCGCGACCTGGATCCTCGCGTCGAACAGCTGGATGCAGACGCCCGCGGGCCACGCGATCGTCGACGGCCGCATCGTTCCGGTCGACTGGCTCGCGGTGATCTTCAACCCGTCGTTCCCGTACCGGCTCGTGCACATGGGGCTCGCGGCGCACCTCGCGACCGCGCTGATGGTCGGCGCGACCGCGGCGTGGCACCTCCTGCGCGGCCGCGACGATCCCGGGATCCGCACGATGATGGCGATGGCGATGGGGATGCTCGTCACCGTCGCGCCGCTGCAGGCGATCGTCGGCGACCAGCACGGGCTCAACACGCTCGAGCACCAGCCGGCGAAGATCGCGGCGATCGAGGGGCACTGGCGGAACGCTCCCGGCGAGGGCGTGCCGCTCACGCTCCTCGGCTGGCCCGACATGGAGCGCGAGACGACGCTCTACGCCGTCGACGTCCCGCGCCTCGGCAGCCTGATCCTCACGCACTCGTGGTCGGGACAGTTCCCGGGCCTCGCCGAGATCCCGAAGGCGGACCGCCCCAACGCCACGATCGTGTTCTGGACCTTCCGCACGATGGTCGGGCTGGGCGTGCTCATGATCGCGCTCGGCGCATGGGCCGCGCTCGCGCGCTGGCGCGGCACCATGTACGCCTCGCGGCCGCTGCTCCGCTTCGCGGTCGCGATGGGGCCGGCCGGCGTGCTGGCGATCCTCGCCGGATGGATGACCACCGAGATCGGGCGCCAGCCGTGGGTCGTGTACGGCGTGATGCGCACCGCCGACGCCGTCTCGCCGGCGCCCGCGGCGTCGCTCGCGCTCTCGCTCGCGCTGTTCGTCGTCGTCTACGTGACGGTCTTCGGCGCAGGCATCGGCTACATGCTGGCGATCCTGCGCGCGGGCCCCGCGCCCTCGGCCGGCGACGTCGAGGGCGGACCGGGGCGTTCGCGGCAGCCGATGCGGCCGATGTCGGGCGCGGGCGAGCCCCGGCTCGCCGCGGGAGCGTGACGCGATGGGCATCGACCTCCCGCTCGTCTGGGCGCTCATCATCGTGTTCGGCGTGATGATGTACGTCGTGATGGACGGCTTCGACCTCGGCATCGGCCTCCTCTACCCGTTCCTGCCGGGCAAGGAGGACCGCGACGTCGCGATGAACACCGTCGCGCCTGTGTGGGACGGCAACGAGACCTGGCTCGTGCTCGGCGGCGCGGGGCTATTCGCGGCGTTCCCGGTCGCCTACTCGGTCATCCTGTCCGCGTTCTACCTGCCGCTCGTCTTCATGCTGCTCGGCCTCGTGTTCCGCGGCGTCGCGTTCGAGTTCCGCTTCAAGTCGGGCGACGCGCACCGGCCGCGGTGGGACGCGGCGTTCATCGGAGGGTCGGTCGTCGCGACGTTCTTCCAGGGCGTCGTGCTCGGCGCGTTCATCGACGGCGTCCCGATCACGAACCACGCGTTCGCGGGCGGCGCGCTCGACTGGCTGCGCCCGTTTCCGCTGTTCACCGGCCTCGGCCTCGTCGTCGCCTACGCGCTGCTCGGCGCGACCTGGCTGATCCTGAAGACCGGCGGCGCGCTGCAGCGGCGCATGGTCGGGCTCGCGCATCCGTTGACGCTCGCGCTCGTCGCGGTGATCGTCGTGCTGAGCGCGTGGACGCCGCTCGCGCATCCGGCGATCCGCGAGCGCTGGTTCTCGTTGCCCAACCTCGCCTGGTTCGCGCCGGTGCCGGTGCTCGTCGCGCTCTGCGCGTGGCGCCTTCTCGCCTCGCTCGGGCGCGAGCCCCATGCAGGGCCGTTCGTGCTGACGCTCGCGCTCGTGTTCCTGGGCTACAGCGGGCTGGGCATCAGCTTGTGGCCGCACATCGTGCCGCCTTCGCTCACGATCTGGGAAGCCGCGGCGCCGCCGCAGAGCCAGGGCTTCGCGCTCGTCGGCGCGCTCCTGATCCTGCCGGTGATCCTGATGTACACCGCGTGGAGCTACTACGTGTTCCGCGGCAAGGTCGAGCCGGGCCACGGCTACCACTGATGGCCGCAGGCCACGCGAACGGCGGCGCGCCGCCGGTGTCCTGGCGGCGGCGGGTCGCGTGGATGCTCGTGCTGTGGGCCGGGGGCGTCGCGGCGCTGGGCGCAGTCGCCCTCGTGATCCGGGGCGCGATGGCGCTGTTCGGGCTGGCGCGCTAGCGCGGCGCGGGCGAGGCGCTACGCGGCGTGCACGCTCGCGATGTTGCCGCGTGCCGGCGGGGCCGCTTCGTTCGCCTCGACGCCCAGGAGCTTGCGCGCGCGGACGTACGACAGCCTGGCGAGCGCCGCGCCGATCGCGAACGCGATCGCGGAGCCGGCCGGCGAGGCCTCGCCCGCGAGCGCGAGGAACGGCGTGGCGGCGGCCACCGCGCCGCCGGCGATGCCGAGGCGGATCCACAGGCCGCTCTCGATCGTGGACCAGGGCATCGGGTCGGGCGTGCGGGCGAGCTTCGGTTCGAATCCCATGGCGTCTCCTTCGTGAGGAAGCGGCGACGCTGCGCCGCTCCATCACGGTAGGGACGACGCGCGCCGAAATCCAATCGTTCCTTTGGATCGCGGCCATCGACGCTGCCGATCGGTCCCGGCGGGATCGCCTCCTCGCATCCGCGCGCACATCGAAGCGGCGCGATCGCTCTCCGCCCGGCTGCATTGACCTGCGTCATGGGCCCTCCGCGCGCGGGTGTTACCATCGACGCATGCATCCATCCTTCCGCCATTCCCCCTTCCCGCGATCGTCGGGCGCGTCGCGCTTCGCTGCGACCCCGCGCCCGGGCGTCGCGTGAGCAAGCCCCGATCCCCCTCGCCACGCCGCAAGGCCGGGCCGCGCAAGCCGGCCAGGCGCGCTCGCCGTGAAGGCGAGGTGCTCGTCGACCTCGCGCTGCAGGGCGGCGGCGCGCACGGCGCGTACACCTGGGGCGTGCTCGACCGGCTCCTCGAGGAGCCGTGGCTGCGCATCGACGGCATCTCGGGGACCTCGGCGGGCGCGATGAACGCGGCGGTGCTCGCGGGCGGCCTCGCGCACGGCGGCCACGATGCGGCGCGCGCCGCGCTCGAAACGTTCTGGAAGCGCGTGTCCGACGCCGCCATGCTGAGCCCGCTGCGGCGCGGCCCGCTCGAGATGCTCTCGGGCGCGTGGACGCTCGACTACTCGCCGGCCTTCGTGGCGATGGAGCTCGCCTCGCAGGTGCTGTCGCCGTACAGCATGTTCACCGGCGGCAATCCGCTCGCGCAGATCCTCGACGAGTGCGTCGACTTCGACCGCCTCTCGCAGGCGCCGGTCAAGCTGTTCGTCACCGCGACCAACGTGCGCACCGGCAGGGGCCGCATCTTCCGCAACGCCGAGATCAATTCCGAGGTGCTGCTCGCGTCCGCCTGCCTGCCGACGATGTTCCAGGCGGTCGAGATCGACGGCGACCCGTACTGGGACGGCGGCTATTCGGGCAACCCGTCGATGTACCCGCTGATCCACGAGTGCCAGGCGTCCGACACGATCCTCGTGCAGATCAACCCGATCGAGCGACCCGGCACTCCGCGCACGGCGCGCGAGATCCAGAACCGCCTGAACGAGATCTCGTTCAACGCGACGCTGCTCAAGGACCTGCGCGCCGGAGCGCTGCTCCGCCGCGTCCTGGACCCGGGCAGCGGCGACGGACGGATGTGGGCGGAGATGCGCGTGCACCGGATCGCGAGCGACGTGATGCTGAAGCTCGGCTACTCGTCGAAGCTCCTGGCCGAGTGGCCGTTCTTCACGATGCTTCGCGACGAGGGGCGCGCGTCGGCCTCGGCGTTCCTCGAAGCGCACCGCGGCGACCTCGGCGTCCGATCGACGCTCGACTTCGACGCGCTGCTCGAAGGCATCTGACGGGGGCCTGCCGCGCGCCATGGGCCTCCTCGGCATCCTGCTGGGACTGGGCGTGCTGGTCTGGCTGTCGTTCCGCGGCTGGAGCGTGCTGGTGCTCGCGCCGGTCGGCGCGCTCGTCGCCGCCGCGTTCGCCGCGGAGCCGCTGCTCGCGCACTGGACGCTCACGTTCATGGGCTCGGCCGCCGGCTTCATCGGCCAGTTCTTCCCGCTGTTCCTGCTGGGCGCGATCTTCGGCAAGCTGATGGACGACTGCGGCGCGGTGACGTCGATCGCCCGCTTCATGACCGAGAAGCTCGGCCCGAAGCGCGCGATCCTCGCCGTCGTGCTGGCCGGCGCGGTCGTGACCTACGGCGGCGTGAGCCTGTTCGTCGCGATCTTTGTGATCGTCCCGATGGGACAGGCGCTGTTCCGCGCTGCCGACATCCCGAACCGGCTCCTTCCGGCCGCTGTCGCGCTCGGCACGATGACGTTCACGATGAGCGCGCTGCCCGGCACGCCCGCCATCCAGAACGCGATCCCGATGCCTTTCTTCGGCACGACGCCGTTCGCGGCGCCGGGGCTGGGCATCATCGCCTCGGCGATCATGGGCGGCTTCGGCCTGTGGTGGCTCGGCCGCGCGGCGGCGCGCGCGCGCCGCGCCGGCGAGGGCTTCAGCGTCCGCGGCCTCGCCGCGGGGGCGCCCGCGGAGGCGGTCGACGCGCCGGAGCTCCGCGCGCGCGCCAGCACCGCGAGCGGGTTCGACACGGCGGAGATCGAGGACGCGGCCCCCGCGTTCGACGGCCCCACGCCCTTCGTCGCGATCCTGCCGCTCCTCGTCGTCGTCGCCGTCAACCTCGTCGCCTCTTTCCTCGTGCTGCCGCGGCTCGACTTCGAGCGCATCGGCGGCATGCGCTTCGACCAGGGCGCGCTCTTCGCGGCGAGCGGCGTGTGGTCGGTGCTGTTCGCGCTCGCCTGCGGCATCGTCGCCGTGGTCGCGCTCAACGCCCGCCGCATCGCATCGATCCGCGCGAGCGTGGACAACGGCGCGCACGCGTCGGTGCTGCCGGTCGTGAGCGTCGCGAGCCTCGTCGGGTTCGGCGCGGTGGTCGCCGCGATGCCCGCGTTCGGCCAGGTCCGCGACTGGGTGCTCGGCATCGAGGGCGGCCCGCTCGTCTCGCTCGCGTTCGCGACCAACGTGCTGTCCGCGCTCACGGGATCGGCGTCCGGCGGCCTCACGATCGCGCTGGACACGCTGGGCGAGACCTACCTCAAGCTCGCCGCGCTGCTCGGCATCGACCCGGCGCTGCTGCACCGCGTCGCGGTCATCGGCGCGGGCACCCTCGACAGCCTGCCGCACAACGGCGCGGTCGTGACGCTGCTCGGGATCTGCGGCTGCACGCACAAGGAGAGCTACCTCGACATCGTGATGGTCGCGATCGTGAGCGCGCTCCTCGCGCTCGCCGCGGTCATCGTGCTGGGCTCCTGGCTCGGCTCGTTTTGAGCCGGCGGCCGCCGCGCGGGCGTCAGCGCGCCTTGCGTCCCGCGTCCGGCAGGAGCGTCGCGAGCTCGGCGCCGCCGTAGATCCGGACGCGCTTCTGCGCCGCGAGGGCCCGGGCCTGCTCGGATAGCTCGCCGGCGACCACCAGGATCGCGTCGCGCACCTCGCGCGCCTCGCGCTCGGCGACGAGCTCCTTCACCGGTTCGACCCCGATGCGCGCCGCCTTCCAGCGCTTGCCGCTCACGAGCGCGCGCCGGCCCTCCTTCGCGATCTCGAAATCGGCTCCCGGGCCCGGGAGACGCATGACCTCGTAGCCGTCGAGGCGGAACCCGAGCTCGAGCGCATCGGCGAACGCCGTCCAGGGCATCGCGCGCACCGCCTCCAGCGTCGCCGCGACGCGCCGCGCGGACGGCGCGCGGATCTGGCGCGCGAACGCGATGACCGCGATCACGGCGAACGGCGCGGCCGTGAGCGCGCCGAACACGCGCCAGCTCGACGGCATCACCGCGGCCGCAACGCCTCCCAGCGCCGCCGCGAGCGCCGCGCTCATCCACCACGGCGAGCGCAGCAGGATCGCGAACAGCGAGTTCTCGTTCATCTTCCACTGCATGGAGCGTCCTTCGCCTTCGGGTTCGCTTGGAAGCCGGCTTGGACCCGCTAGCGCGCGGGGACGAGCATCGCGACCGCGCCCGAGAACGTCAGGAACGCGAGCGCCGTCGACACGAGGATGATGCGCGCGATGCGCCCGCTGTGCGCGCCGAAGCGCTCGGCCAGCATCGCGACGTTGGAAGCCGACGGCAGCGCGGCGACCAGCACGATGACGTTGAGCGCGAACGGGTCGAGCGGAACGCCGAGCGCGATCGCGGCCCGGCCCGCGCCGAGCACCAGCAACGGATGCAGCACGAGCTTGGCCATCGCCACCGGGAGCACCTCGGCGGCGGGCGTGCGGTCGTGCGCGGTCATCTGCGAGCGCGCGAGCACCGCGCCGATCGTGAACAGCGCGGTCGGCGACGCGGCGTCGCCGAGCAGCGCGATCGTCTGCATCAGCGGCCGGGGGAGCTCGATCCCGGCGACGAACACCGCGACGCCCGAGAGGATCGCCCAGGGCAGCGGATTGACGACCACGCCGCGGAGCGCGGCGCGCGCGGCCGCCGCTGCGCCGTGCTCGTCCGCGCTGTCGGCCCGCGAGAGCGCGATGCAGAGCGAGCTGGTGAACAGGAGGTCGATCAGGATCGTCGCGATCGCCGGGCCCGCCGAGGCCTCGCCCAGGAGCGCGAGCAGGAGCGGCACGCCCATGTAGCCCGTGTTGGGGAACGCCGCCACCAGCGCGCCGAACGCCGCGTCGTTCCAGCCGACGCGCGCCGAGCGCGTGAACGCGACCGTGAGCGCGACCATCGCGAGCGCGCAGCCCAGGTAGACCGCCAGGAGCCCCGCGGTGAGGTCGCGCAGGATCGGCGTCGTCGCGCCGAACCGGAAGAGCATGCACGGCAGCGAGAAGTAGAGCACGAAGCTGTTGAGCCCCGGGATCGCCGCCTGCGGCAGCAGGCCGCGGCGCGTGGCGACGTAGCCGCACAGCACCAGCGCGAAGAACGGGAACGTGACGGCGAGGACGGCGAGCACGGACGCGATTGTCGCAAATTCGCGCCCGGTCTCCGGCGGACGCCGACAGCGCTCCGGCGAAAGTCCGACAGGAGCCTCGTCCTGGCGCCTGCGGCGGAGGCGGCGGCTCGAGGGCACGATGCTCCCGTCGCGGACCCCGAATCTCCCGTCCGCTCACGACAGAGGATGCGAACGATGGACGCGAAACCCCGCATCAGGCTGCTGGCCGCGCTCGTCGCCGGCGCCGGCCTGCTGGCCGCCGGCTGCGGCGACCAGGCCGCCGAGAAGGTCGGCCGAAGCGTCGACCGCACGGCGAGCCAGGTGGCCTCGACCAGCGGCGCGGCGGCCGGCAAGGCCGCCGACCTCGTCGCCGACGCCACGATCACCGGCAAGGTGAAGGCCGCGATCTTCGCGGAACCCGGCTTGAAGTCGCTGCAGATCGACGTCGACACGCACGACGCCGTCGTCACGCTGTCCGGCAGCGTCGGCACGCCGGACGACAAGGATCGTGCGCTCCGGCTCGCGCAGTCGATCGACGGCGTCGTCTCGGTCGTCGATCACCTGGCGGTGAAGGCGACCGGCTGAGGAAGCACGGGCGCGGTCAGTCGCCCGCCACGCAGTCGCTGCAGAAATCCACGAGCAGCCGGTTGAACGCGGCCGGCCGCTCGAGGTTCGGCAGGTGCGCGGCGCCCTCGAAGACGTGGCGCCGCGCGCCCTCGACGCTCGCGACGACGCGCTCGGCTGCGGCGACGACGTCGGGAAAGTCGAGGTCGCCCCACGCGACAAGCGTCGGCGCGCGAATGGCGCCGAGCCGGTCCCACGCGGGTGGCGCCGGCTCTTCCGTGCCGCGCGGCTCCGCGCGCAGCGCGAGCTCGTTCATCGCGAGGAAGAGGTCGCGAACCGCTCCGCCCACCCGTCCTTCGCGCGCGAGCGGCCCGTCGAGCCACGCGTGCGCCTCGAGCGCGTTGATGCGGTCGACGTCGCACGCGGCCTCCGCGCGCTCCATCCGGTCGATCCACGCCTGGATCGCCGGCGGCAAGTCGTCCGGCGCCGGCGCGCCGCCGACGCCGGGCGCGACGAGCACGAGGCCGCGCACGCGCCGCGGGTGCGCGAGCGCCGCGTCGATCGCGATCCTGCCGCCGAGCGAGCATCCGACCAGGATCGCCCGCGAGCGCGGCGCCACCTTGTCGAGCACCGCGCAGAGGTCGCCGACCGCCGACCAGCGCTCGTCGGCGTGCAGCGTCTCGCCGTGGCCGCGGCGGTCGTAG
>JBGAHH010000106.1:0-11386 GCA_044226265.1 Casimicrobiaceae bacterium
CCGCCGAACGCGAGTCCGACGAGCGGCTCGATCGCGTGGTGGAGCCCTTCGCGCATCAGGTTCGGCGCGTAGTGCGCCGAGTTGACGAGGAACCAGTAGAACCCGGCGACGCCGAGGAGCCCGAGGCCCACGACCAGCATGCCGGTGATCGCGCCGCCGCGGAACGCGACCGCGAGCGCCTCGTTGAGGCCGGTGCGCGCCGCCTCGGCCGTGCGCACGTTCGAGCGCACCGACACGTTCATCCCGATGTAGCCGGCGAGGCCCGAGAGGATCGCGCCGACGGCGAAGCCGGCCGCCGTCGTCCACGACAGGAACACGCCGATGACGACGAACAGGATGACGCCGACGATGCCGATCGTCATGTACTGGCGGTTGAGGTAGGCCTTGGCGCCCGCCTGCACGGCCGCCGCGATCTCCTGCATGCGGGCGTTGCCGGCCGGCTTGGCCAGGATCCAGTTGATCGACCAGGCGCCGTAGGCGATGGCCGCGATCGCGCAGACGAGCGCGAAGACGAGCGCGGTGGACATGATGCGAGCTTCTCCCTGAAGGCGAAAACGTGCAGTTCGGCGAGGCATGGGGGCGCGTCGTGGCGCCCCTCGCCCCCGCGGCGCGCGCGCCATCGGTCGGCGCGGGCGGAGCGGATCCCCCTCCCCGGCCCGGCGGCCGTCCGGGCCGCCTGCGGGGAAAACGCGCTATTTTGACAGAGCGCGGGCCAGGAAGTCCAACCGGTCCTGTCCCCAGAACGGCTCGCCCCGGTACACGTACCAGGGCGCGCCGAAAACCTGGGCGTCGATCGCCTGCTGCGTGAACGCCTCGTATTTCGCCTGGACGCCGGGCGTCGCCGCCCGCGCGGCGAGCGCGTCGGCGTCGAGCCCGAGGTGCTGCGCGACGTAGCGCAGCGTCGCCGGGTCCGCGGTGTCGTGCTCCTCGGCCCACCGGGCGCGCAGCACGCCGCCCGCCATCGCGAGCCCCTCGGCGGTCCCGTGCTCGAGGGCCGCGATCACCCAGCGCGCCCCGAGCTCGGGCGATGCGCCGGCGTGCTTCGGCTGCAGGTGGATCGGGACGTGCAGGACCTCGCTCCAGCGACGGAGCTCGACCAGCCGGTACGCCTGCCGCTGCGGCGCGCGCTTCGCGAGCGGAAGCCCGCCGGAGACCGGGAAGACCTTGCCGAGGTCGACCGGGTAGACGTTGACGGTCGCGCCGTGCTGGTTCGCGAGCGCGACGAAGCGCTCGTGCCCGAGGTAGGTCCAGGGCGAGTTCGTGGCGAGGTAGTAGTCGATGGACTTCACGATCGGGGCTCCGGGGATCGCGCGGCGCGCGCCAGGACCAGCCATTGGAACACATCCGCGTCGGACCTCGCGGCGTCCGGGTCCGCGCCGACGACCGCCGCCATGTTCCCGATCGCCGCGAGCGCGCGATCGCGCATCGGCGCGTCGTATACGCGGCGGCCCCAGCGGACGACGTCGTAGCCGGCGCCGCGGAACATCGCGTCGATCGTCGCGCGCGTGAACCAGCGCAGATGCGTGCGGTCGAGCAGGCCCGCCGCCTCGTAGTGCAGCTCGCCGGTGACCAGGCGCACCGTCACGATCCAGTGCTGCATGTTCGGGATGCACGCCGCGACGGCGCCCGAAGGCGCGAGCGTCGCGCGGATGCGCGCGAGGAGCGCCCAGGGATCGACGAGGTGCTCGAGCACGTCGCCGAACACCCACGCTTCGACCGGTGCGAGCGCCGCGAGCATCGCGTCGTCGAGGCGCTCGACGTCCGCCGCCAGGACGCGCGGCAAGCGGGTGCGCGCGAGCGCCGCGAGCGCCGCGTCGACCTCGATCCCGACGCAGTCGCCGCGCGGATGGCGGTCGAGCCAGGCGCGGCCGAAGGCGCCGTCGGCGCAGCCGGCCTCCACCACCCGGACGGCGCCTTCGGGCACGAACTCCAGCAGGTCGGCGTTCACGGCGTCCGCGGACCGACGACGCAGCGCCGCGGTCAGGGCTTGAACGACGTCGCGAGCTTCCGGGCGACCGGCGCGTTCTTCAGCCGCACGTAGCGCGGCAGCCCGTCCTTGTACGGCGGCGGCGCCTCGCCCTTCATCAGCGGAGCGAGGTAGGCGCGCGCCTTCGCGGTGATCCCGTAGCCGTCCTTCGAGACGAAGTCGCGCGGCAGCATCTTCTCGACGTTCGCGACCGCGGAGAGCGGCGCCTCGACGATCTTCCACCGGTACGGCCTGTCCGACACGCGCGCGATGGCGGGCATCACCGCGTTCTTCCCCGCGAGCGCGTACTCGACCGCCGCGCGCCCGACCGCGTAGCTCTGGTCGAGGTCGGTCTTCGACGCGAGGTGCCGCGCCGCGCGCTGCAGGTAGTCGGCGACGGCCCAGTGGTACTTGTACCCCAGCCGCTCCTTGACGAGCGACGCGATCAGCGGCCCGACGCCGCCGAGCTGCGCGTGGCCGAACGCATCCTTCGTGCCCGCCTCGGCGAGCAGCTTGCCGCTCGCGTCGGAGAGCCCCTCGGAGACGCCGATGCAGCAGTAGCCGTGCGCCTTCGTCCTCGCGTCGACCGCCGCGAGGAACGCCGCCTCGTCGAACGGGATCTCGGGAAACAGCAGCACGAGCGGGATCGGGGTCGCTTCGTCGTCGGCCATGCCGACGGCGGAGGTGATCCATCCCGCGTGGCGCCCCATCACCTCGAGCACGAAGATCTTCGTCGACGTCTTCGCCATCGACGCGACGTCGAACGCCGCCTCGCGCATCGACGTGGCGACGTACTTGGCGACCGAGCCGAAGCCCGGGCAGTTGTCGGTGACCGCGAGGTCGTTGTCGACGGTCTTCGGGACGTGGATCGCCTGCAGCGGGTAGCCGAGCTTCTCCGCGATCTGCGAGACCTTGAGGCAGGTGTCGGCCGAGTCGTTGCCGCCGTTGTAGAGAAAGGTGCCGATGTCGTGCGCGCGGAACACCTCGATCAGCCGCTCGTACTGCGCGCGCGACTCCTCGAGGCCCTTCAGCTTGTAGCGGCAGGAGCCGAACGCGCCCGACGGCGTGTGCATGAGCGCGCGGATCGCCGCGGCGGGCTCCTTCGACGTGTCGATCAGGTCTTCGGTCAGCGCGCCGAGGATGCCGTTGCGGCCCGCGTACACCTTGCCGATCCTCGAGCGGTGCCGCCGCGCGGTTTCGATGACCCCGGCCGCCGATGCGTTGATGACGGCGGTGACGCCGCCGGACTGGGCGTAGAAGACGTTGCGCTTGGGCATGGCTGCGGCCGGGGCGAGGCGAGCGGCGCCCATTCTATCGTGCGCCGCCGGCGAGGCTCGAGAGCCGCAGGTGCGCGCCCGCGTGCGACGGGTCGAGGTCGAGCACGCGATGGAAGCAGTGGCGCGCCGCACCGGGCCGCGACGCCGCCGCGCAGGCGAGCCCGCAGTTGAACCACAGCCGCGCGTCGTCGGGACGCCCGCGCACCGCGCGCTCCATCAGCCTCGCCGCCTCCGCGGGATCGCCCGCACGGACGCGCACCATCGCGAGCAGGTTGAGGAGGTCGGGATCCTCGGCCGCGTCCTCCGCGAGCGCCGCGAGCGTCGCCTCGGCGCCGGCCAGCTCGCCCGCCTCGGCCTGCGCGGCCGCGCGCGACATCCCGTCCGCGAAGCGCGCTGCTTCGCGCTCGCGCGCCGCGGCCCACTTGTCGAGCACGTGCTGCCGCTGCCTCGCGTATTTCTCCGGATCGAAGTTGCTCGCGCCGCCGCCGCCCGACGTGCCGGTGTCCGCGTGCCAGCGGAACGAGGTGCGGTCGACGTGGACGAACCGCGTCCGCTCCGCGAGCTGCAGCACGAAGTCCCAGTCGTCGTGGATGTCGAGCGCCGTGTCGTAGCGGATGCCCGTCGCCAGCAGCGAGCGGCGATAGAGCAGCGCCGAGTGGTGGATGTACGACTTCTCGAAGAGCGCGAGCCGGTGGAACGGGCGGTTCACCGTCGTGTAGAGCGCGCCGCCTTCCGCCACCTCGAAGCCCGAGTACGCGGCGCCCGCCTCCGGGTGGGCGGCCAGCGCGCCCGCGAGCGCCGACAGGTGGCCCGCGAGGAACTCGTCGTCGTGGTCGAGCATCGTGACGAGGTCGCCGCTCGCCGCCTCGATGCCGGCGTTCGCCGCGGCGGGACGCTTGAGCGGCCCGTCGCGCACGACCCAGGTGAGCCTGAACGGATAGGCCGACGCGTCGAGCGGCCGGTGCATCGGCCCGCACGCGGCGACCAGCACGACCTCGACCGCGGGGTAGTCCTGCATCGCCACCGACGCGAGCGCGCGCGGCAGCGTCGGCGGATCCATGCTCCGCACGACGACGCTGATCGACGGTGCCGTCACGACGGGTCCCGCGCCTGCGCGCGGGCGGCCCTCAGGACGCGAGCGCGGCGAAGCAGGCGTCGCGGATCGCCTCCACGCTGCCCGTCCCGTCGACCTTGCGGTAGCGCGGCGCCTGCCGGTCGCCCGTCGCGGCCCAGCGCGCGTAGTACGCGACCACCGGCTTCGTCTGCGCGTGGTAGACCTCGAGGCGCTTGCGAACCGTCGCCTCGCGGTCGTCCTCGCGCTGGATCAGCGCCTCGCCCGTCGCGTCGTCGCGGCCGGCGACCTTCGGCGGATTGAACGCGACGTGGTAGGTGCGGCCCGACGCGAGGTGCACGCGGCGGCCGCTCATGCGCTCGACGATCGCCGCGTCCGGCACGTCGATCTCGAGCACGACGTCGATGCCGACGCCGGCGTTCCGCATCGCCTCGGCCTGCGGGATCGTGCGCGGGAAGCCGTCGAACAGGTAGCCCTTCGCGCAGTCCGGCGCCTCGAGGCGCCCGAGCACCAGGCTCACGATGACGTCGTCGGAGACGAGCGCGCCGGAGTCGATGACCTTCTTCGCCGCGAGCCCGAGCGGCGTGCCCGCCTTGACCGCCGCGCGCAGCATGTCGCCCGTGGAGATCTGCGGGATGCCGTACTTCGCCGTGATGTACGCGGCCTGGGTTCCCTTGCCGGCGCCCGGCGGTCCGAGCAGGATGAGTCGCATGGTCGTGGCGTCGGAATGGGGAGGGGCCCGCGAAAGGGCGATCGCTCGCTGAACCGGGCGCAAGGATTGTCCCTGCAACCGCCGCGGGCGGTCAAATTCGCGTCCGCTCAGGGACGCCCGGCCAGGATCGCCCGCACGCGCTCGAGGTCCTCGGGCGTGTCCACGCCCGGCGCGGGCGTGCCCTCGGTCACGTCGACGACGATCCGGTGCCCGTGCCACAGCGCCCGCAGCTGCTCGAGCGCCTCGAAGCGCTCGATCGGCGCCGGCGCGAGCGTGGGATAGCGGGCGAGGAACGCGACGCGATACGCGTAGAGGCCGTAGTGGCGGAAGATCGGCAGGCCCGCGGGCAAGGCGCCGCGGTCCGCGGCGAACGCGTCGCGCGCCCAGGGGATCGTCGCGCGGCTGAAGTAGAGCGCATAGCCGTGCGCGTCGCGCACGACCTTGACGACGTTCGGGTTGAACGCCTCGTCGGCGTCGTCGATCGCGTGGCACGCGGTCGCGATCGATGCGTCGCCGTGCCGTGCGAGCAGCCGCGCCATGCGGTCGATCAGCGCCGGCGCGAGCAGCGGCTCGTCGCCCTGCACGTTCACGACGATCGCCTCGGCGGGCAGCCCGAGCAGCGCCGCCGCCTCCGCGAGGCGGTCGGTGCCGGTCGGATGGTCGTCGCGCGTCATCAGCGCCTCGACGCCGTGCGCCTCGCAGGCGCGCTTCACCCGCTCGTCGTCCGTCGCGACGACGACGCGCGCCGCGCCGCTGTCCCGCGCGCGCTCGGCGACGCGGACCACCATCGGCCGGCCGCCGAGGTCCGCGAGCGGCTTGCCGGGCAGGCGCGTCGAGGCGTAGCGCGCCGGGATCAGGACCGTGAACATGGCGCTAGGCGACGAAGCGCGATCCCGCGCGACGAAGGACGTCGCCGGGCCGCGACGGTCGATGCCCCGGCTCGGCGATGCGCCCTTCGCGGTTCATCGCGCAGGACCGTCGAGGAGTGTCACGGCGAGGCTTCCGCGCGAAGCATCACGCCTCGCCGAGCTTCTCGACTTCCTCCGGCGAGAGGCGCCGCGCCTCGTCCTCGAGCATCACCGGGATGCCGTCGCGGATCGGGTAGGCGAGCCGCGCGGACTTCGAGACGAGCTCCTGCTTCGCGCGGTCGTAGACGAGCGGGCCCTTGGTCACCGGGCAGACGAGGATTTCAAGGAGCTTCGTGTCCACCTCAGGGCCTCCTCGATGCGGTCGACGAGCGCCGGATCGATGCGCGCGCGGATCTCGAGCGCCCAGCACCGCCGGTCGGCGAAACGCGCGCATTTTACCGCGTCCTTCGCCGTCATCAGGATCGCCCGTGCATCCGGCAGGTCGAGGTCGGCCGGGACGTAGCGGTGGTGGTCGGCGAACGCGCGCGTCCTCGCGTCGATGCCGAGCGAGGCGACGAGCGCGAAGAAGCGCGCGGGATTCGCGGTCCCGGCGATCGCCCACGCGCCGCCGGGGCGGAACGACGCGGGGTCCTCTTCCCGCGCAGGCTCCGCGACGTTGCGCCAGCGCAGCGGCTCGTGCGCCATCAGCGTCTCGCGCGCGTCCCCGGTCGCGCGCCACGCGGCGGCGTCGACCAGGCGCACGACCGCGTCCACCTCGGCCAGGCGCGACGCGGGCTCGCGCAGCGGCCCCGCGGGCAGCATCCGGCCGTTGCCGAGCCCGCGCGACGCATCGATCGCGGCGATCTCCACGTCGCGCGCGAGCGCGTAGTGCTGGAGGCCGTCGTCGGCGATGACCACGTCGCAGGCCGGATTCGCGTCGAGCAACAGGCGCGCCGCGTCGACCCGCCGATCGCCGACCGCGACCGGCCGCCCGCCCGCGGCGAGCAGGAGCGGCTCGTCGCCCGCGACGGCGGGATCGTCGTGTGCCGTCACGAGTCGCGCCTCGCCGCCGCCGCGCCCGTACCCGCGGCTGACGAAGCCGGGGTGCCAGCCGCGCCCGGCGAGCGCGTCGGCGAGCGCGATCGCGAGCGGCGTCTTGCCCGAGCCACCGGCCGTCAGGTTGCCGACGACGACGACCGGGACCGGCAGCCGCGAGGCGCGAAGGACGCCGCCGCGGTAGAGCGCGCGCCTCGCGGCGATGGCGACGCGGTAGGCGCCGGCCAGCGGCGAGAGCGAGCGCGAGAGCGCGGTCGCGCCGGGCGCGTACCAGGCGGCGACGAGGCGGTCGGCGAACGCCATCGCGGCCGGGCGCGCCGGCGCTACTTGCGGGCGCCGGCGGACTGCGTCGCGAACGTGATGTGCACGAGGCCCGCCTGCCGCGCGGCCTCCATCACGTTGATCACCGACTGGTGCGTCGCGGAGGCGTCCGCGCTGATGATGACCACCGGGTCCTTGGCGTCGCCGGCCGCGCGCTTCAGCTCGTCGGCGAGCGCGCCGGCGTTCGTCCAGGTGAACACCGTCTTGTCGATCACGTACCGGCCCTGCCCGTCGATCCCGACGTTGATCTCGCGCGGGCGGTCCTTGACCGCGTCCGCGTCCGCCTCGGGGAGCGTGATCTGCAGCTCGGCGAAGCGCTGGTAGGTCGTCGTCACCATCAGGAAGATCAGGATGACGAGCAGCACGTCGATGAGCGGGATGAAGTTGATCTCGGGGTCCTCGCGACCCGAGCGGCTGCGCAGGTTCATCGGCGCCCCGGCGCTACGCGCGCTCGCCGTGCGCGAGGTCGACGAGCTTGGTGGCCTGCTGCTCCATCTCGACGACGAGCGCGTCGACCTTCGCGCGGAAGTGGCGGTAGAAGATCATCGTCGGGATCGCGAGCGCGATCCCGAACGCCGTGTTGTAGAGCGCGATCGAGATCCCGTGCGCGAGCTGGATCGGGTTGCTGCCGGCCGGCCCGGTCGAGCCGAAGATCTCGATCATGCCGACGACGGTGCCGAAGAGCCCCATGAGCGGCGCCATCGCGGCGATCGTCCCGAGCGAGGTCAGGAAGCGCTCGAGCTCGTGGATCACGACACGCCCGACCTCCTCGATCGCCTCCTTCATCACGGGACGCGGGCTCTTCACGTTCGCGAGGCCCGCCGCCAGCAGGCGTCCCAGCGGCGAGTTGCGCGCCGTCTTCGCGAGCAGCTCCGGCGTCGCGCCGGTCTGGCGGAACTCGAGGAGGACGTGGTCGACGAGCCCCGGCGGCGCGACGACGCTCTGCCGGAGCGTGTAGAGGCGCTCGAAGATCAGCGCGAGCGCGATGATGGATGCCGCGAGCAGCGGCCAGATGGGCCAGCCGGCCGCCTGGATCAACGACCACATGGTGCGGTTCTCCGAAACTTCCTTGCGGATGCGAAGTCCGCCGGACTGTAGCTTCCGGCGCCCGTTTCGGCAAGGCGAGCGCCCGGGAAGTTCCCGCCGCTCACCGGTCCTCGCCGCGCGGGTTGCCGGGCGTCAGCGCCGCGACGATCGCGGCGCCCACCAGCACGACGTACCAGCAGACGTAGATCCACAGCATGAAGAGCGGCAGCACCGCGAGCGCCCCGTAGACCTGCCGGTAGGTCGGCACGCTGACGACGTACCAGGCGAAGACCGTCTTCGCGACCTCGATGCCCGCCGACGCGAGGACGCCGCCGACGAACGCGTGGCGCCAGCGCACCCGGCAGTACGGCACGATCTTGTAGGCGAGCGTGAACGCGACGACGCCGATCGCCGCGGGCAGCAGCGCGCCGGCGGAGCGCGCGAAGCTCGCGTCGACCGGCACGACGTCGAGCGACTGCGCGACGATCCAGGTCGTCGCCGAGACCGACACGCCCGCCGCGATCGGGCCCAGCGTGACGCCGGCCACGATCGTCGCGACGCGGCGCGCGAACGGGCGCCGGCGGCGCACGCCGAAGATCGCGTTGAACTCGCCTTCGATCGTGGCGACCAGCAGCGCCGCCGTCACCGCGATGAAGCCGACCGTGACCGCCTGCAGCCGCGAGGCCTGCTCGGCGAAGCCCACGATCGCGTTCCGCACGACGCCGTGCCCGATGCCCGGCAGGAGCACCGTCACGACCCAGTCCTCCAGCGAGCCGAGCGCATCGCGGAACATCGGGAACTGCGCGACGACCGCGAACGTCACCGTCGCCAGCGGCACGAGCGCGAGCAGCGTCGTGAACGCGAGGCTCGCGGCGGTGCCGGAGACGCCGACGCCCTGCAGGCGCGAGACGACGCGGCGGGTGAGCGAGATCACGTCGGGAACGAAGGCGCAGCAGCGGCGCCACGGGGATCCGGGCGCGCATTATCGCCGCATTCGCCGGGTCGGCGTCGTGGCTGCTTGCGAATCCGAGGGGACCGACGCGTCGAGCTCGCGACGGCCACGGGCGGCCGACGCGCCGAGGTCCGGGGACGCACCGACACCCCGCCGAGGGCGCCGCGGGGCGCGGGGCCGCGGCGTAAGGTCCCGGCCTCCTCGCGCGACCATGGCTCGCCCCGCGGCGAGCGCCCCCGCGGGGCGGCAGGCGTAGCATGGGCGCCACGGACGGAGGGAACGATGGATCGCAACGCGCAGGAAATCGCCGTGCTGGGCGGCGGGTGCTTCTGGTGCCTGGACGCCGTGTTCCGCGAGCTGGAAGGCGTCGTCAGCGTCGAGTCAGGCTATGCGGGCGGCGCGACCGAGCGGCCGAGCTACGAATCGGTGTGCGGCGGCCGCACCGGCCACGCGGAAGTCGTGCGCGTGACCTTCGACCCGTCGGTCCTCGCCTACCGCGACCTCCTGGGCGTCTTCTTCGCGATCCACGACCCGACGACGAAGGACCGGCAGGGTCACGACGTGGGCACGCAGTACCGCTCCGCGATCTTCGCGCAGACGCCGGAGCAGCGGCGCGTCGCCGAGGCGACGGTGCGCGAGCTCGACGCGGCGAAGCTCTGGTCGTCGCCGATCGTCACCGAGATCGCGGACGCGGCGACGTTCTGGCCCGCCGAGACCTACCACCAGGACTACTTCGCGAACAACCCGCGGCAGCCGTACTGCATGGGCGTCGTCGCGCCGAAGGTCGCGAAGTTCCGCAAGCAGTACTTCGACCGGCTCAAGCGGAAGACCCCGGCGGCCTAGTGTTCCGTCTCGCAAGTTCCGACGATAAAGGAGGGATGAAATCGGCCGCCAGGCAAGGCGCCCGGCAGGCAGCGTACCGAGAGGTACGGTGCCTGCCGGGCAACGCCGCATGGCGGCCGATTTCGCCCCGAACCATCGAGCGAACCTACGGGACGGGACACTGGGCTCACGCGCCGCGGCGCGCCACGACGCCGCCGCCGAGCAGCAGCGCGCCGACGCCCCAGAAGACCGGCAGCAGGCCCAGCGTGGTGCCGAGCGCGCCGAACGCGAGCGGCACCGCCACCGCGGAGGTCTGCACGAGCGACATCCGCAGGCCCGCGGCCTCGCCCATGCGGCCGGGCGGCGCGCGCGTCGCGAGCAGCGCCATCACCATCGGCTGCCCGCTGCCGAGGCCCAGTCCCAGCGCGAACGAGATCGACGCGAGCACGAGCGCGCCGGTCGCGAACGGGAACGCCGCGTAGGCGGCGGCCGCGACGAAGAGCGCGCCCGCGAGCACGCGCGTCTCGGGGAAGCGCGCGGCGACCCAGGGCGTCGCGAAGCGCACGACGAAGGTCGCGAGCCCGAACACGGCGATCACCGATCCGATCTCGGAGGCCGAGAGGCCGAGCCGCGCGCCCACGATCGGCACGAACACCGTGTAGAGGTCCCAGCCGATCGCGAACAGCGCGTTGATCGCGAGGATCCGGCGCATCGCCGGGTGCCGGACGAGATCGAGCGCGCCGCGCGGCGGCCCGCCCTCGTCGCGCGCCGCGGGCCCGGGCAGCGCGAGGCGCTTCGACGCGAGCACCGCGAGCGGAACGAGCGGGATCGCGGCGAGCAGCGCGAACGCCGCGCGGTGGCCCGCGTGATCGATCGCGAGCCCGGACACCAGCGGGCCCAGCATCCCGGACACCGAGTAGGCGAGCGCGAGCTGCGCGAAGCGCTTGGGTCGCTTGGCGGGCTCGCCGATCTCGCCGGTCACGTGCTGGAGCGCGACCTGGAACACGATGAACGAGAAGCCGACGAGCGTCGCCGCGGCGAACAGCGCGGGGAAACCCGGAACGATCGCGGGCAGCGCCGTCGCGGCGAGCAGGCCCGCCGTGCCCGCGACCATCGGCCCCCGCGCGCCGACGCGATCGGAGAGGCGGCCGACGCGGAACGCGAGCAGCATCGGCAAAAGCGCGAACAGCGCCATGAGCGTGCCGACGGTGGCCGGCGACGCGCCGAGCGCGAGCGCGTCGAGCGAGACGGCGACGCGCGCGCCGGCGAGCACCGTGTGGTTGACGATGCCGAGGACGACCAGCGTCGCGAAGACCCGCCGGCGCTCGCGCGCT
>JBGAHH010000107.1:0-10963 GCA_044226265.1 Casimicrobiaceae bacterium
CTCGCCACGCTCGGCGCGCTCACCGACTACGACCGGCACAAGGAAGACGCCGAGAAGAAGCTCCCTTGGGAGCGGCTCGAGGGCCGCTACGGCTGGCGCGAGGCGCGGCTCTCTCGCACGTCGCCGTCGCAGCACCGGTGGTTCCTCGACCAGCTGGTCGCGGTGCGCGACGAGGAGCGCACGCGCCTCGGCACCGTCTCGCGGGTCGCGATGAGCGCCGAAGGCGAGCTCGACGTCTCGCTCAGGCTCTGGCCCGGCGCGCCGAAGACGCGCGCGATGCGGCCTTTCACGACCTCGTTCTCCGAGGATCCGCCGATCCCGTCGATCCTGCTCGGCGAGACCGAGGAGGAGCCGGCCACGCTGATCGTGCCGCCGCGCACCTTCACGCCGGGGCGCACGCTCCGCTCGATGGACCCCGGCCCCGAGCGCACCTACAAGCTCACGCGCCTCGTGCAGCGGGGCGCGGATTTCGAGCGCGTCGCGTTCGAGGAGAGCTAGCCATGGGGTCAGATTCAAATCCGACCCCGGTTGACGCGCTTGACGGTCAGGACTCCTCGAACGCGACGCGCTCGAAATCCGCGCCCCGCTGCGCGAGGCGCGTGAGCTTGTACGTGCGCTCCGGGCCGGGGTCCATCGAGCGGAGCGTGCGACCCGGCATGAAGGTGCGCGGCGGCACGATCAGAGTGGCCGGCTCCTCCTGCGTCTCGCCCAGCAGGATCGTCGGGATCGGCGGATCCTCGGAGAACGACGTCGTGAACGGCCGCATCGCGCGCGTCTTCGGCGCGCCGGGCCAGAGCCTGAGCGAGACGTCGAGCTCTCCGTCCGCGCTCATCGCGACGCGCGAGACGATGCCGAGGCGCGTGCGCTCCTCGTCGCGCACCGCGACCAGCTGGTCGAGGAACCAGCGGTGCTGCGACGGCGACCTGCGCGAGAGCCGAGCCTCGCGCCAGCCGTAGCGGCCCTCGAGCCGCTCCCAGGGAAGCTTCTTCTCGGCGTCTTCCTTGTGGCGGTCGTAGTCGGTGAGCGCGCCGAGCGTGGCGAGGTGCTGCGAGTTCGCGTACGACAGCCGCCCGAGCGGATCCTGGCGGTCGAACGTGCGCCCCGCGACGCGGAAGTACGCGCCGGGCACCCCGCCGCCGCAAAGGTCGACCGCGGCGTGCGCGGTCGCCTCGCGGCGCTGCGCCTGGTACCAGTGCGCGTCGAGGTGCGAGAGCAGCGCGACGCACTGCTCGACCGACGGGTCGTGGCCGAGCGCGAGCTCGGCGGGCGACGCGCCGGTCGCGAGTCGCTTCAGCCGTCCGCGCACGCTGGTCGCGAGCTTGCCTGGATAGCCGAAGCGCGTCGACGACGGCGGCGACGGCGGCACGCTCGCGACGAGCGTCGCGGGCGACGACCCCTCGAGGTCGACGACGAGGACAGGCCCTTCGGTCTCGCGCTGCTGCGCGTAGGGAAACACCTTGCGCGCCCACTGTGCGAGCCAGCGGTCGGCGAGCTCGATCTGCCGCACGCTCATCGCGCAGGGATCGGCGAGCGCGAGCAGCAGCGCGTGGCTGTAGGTCGAGTAGCAGGAGATGCCCACGGCGTTCGGCGTCGCGTCGTCCGACACCGCGGCCACCGTGCAGTCGAGCATCTCGGCGAGCCGGTAGTACGCATGGAGCTCCTGCCACAGCGACGCCGGCGGCACGCGGCGCGCGAGGCCGTGGACCACCACGAGCTGCTTGCCCACGAAGAGCCCGCGCTGCAGGAGCTTCGCCTTGACGCCTGCGAGCTCGCCGTCGCCTTCGAGCAGCGGCTTCAGGCAGCTCGAGTAGAGCTCCCAGAGCGCCTGCCACATGGCGATCGCCTGGTCGGCCGCCTCGCGCTCGCGGCCGGCCGCGGGCTGGGGCTTGCCGGCATAGCGCCGGGCGAGCTCGGTGTGCAGGTGCCCGACCGGCTCGCGCAGGACCTCGGCGATCGTCGCGCGCTCGCGCGCCGAGAACCCCGCCGTCGTCACGGCCCGGATCTGGCCCATGACAGCCTCGTAGGCCTGGGAAACCGTGGCGAAAGGCAGGCTCGCCGCCCACTTCGCCGCGCCTTCGGCGTCGGCGAACGCCAGCGGCACCCGATCCGGGCCCGCCGCGGCCGGCGCGACAGGGGGCGGCGCCGGGGGCGGGGCGGGCGAGGCGCCCACGCCGCGGTCGAGGTTCACGGCGCGCGGCCCGCGCCGCGGATGACCGGAGCGGGGTCCTGTCGCTGCGAACGGCGCCTGGAGGCGTCCATCTGGAATTTATAGCACATGGTCATATTTTCCCGGGTGCCGCCCGGCGGGCTGGGGAGGCCGCTCGCGGCGGGGGCCTGAATTTTCCGCAATGCAGCGGCGGGTTAGTCCGGCGCGCCCGTCACAGGCTGTAGCGCACGATGCGAGCCATGGACCCGAGCGCCCCGACACGAAACCCCGGGGCGCCCCCGGAACCGAAGACCGGAGAAGACACGATGAACACCCCCCTCGCCCCCGCGACCCACCGCCTGCGCAAGGCCGCCGCGCTCGTCGTCGCGCTCCTGCTCGCCTCGCTCGCCTTCGGCGTCGGGCTGCCGTGGATCATCGTCGACGCCCCGCCCGAGGCCGAGACGCTGTGGGCGCGCGAGATCCAGACGCAGGCGCCGTCGATCTCGATGTCGACGCTCTCGATCGCCAAGCGGCAGGCCGCCGCGATCGCGATCCGCTGAGCGGGCCGGGGAGAACGATGCGAAGAGCGTCGGCCTGACGGCCGACCCACACGCACGGGAGACGCGGGTCGGGCTTCAGGCCGACGGGTCTCGGATCGACGAAGCCCGCCGGGCTGCAACCCGACCCACGGGAATCTAGACGAGCACGCGCTCGATCCCGCCCGCGTTCGCCTTCGCGACGTAGTCGGCGAGCCAGTTCTCGCCCAGCACTCGCTTCGCGATCTCGACGACGACGTAGTCGGCGTCGGTGCCCGCGTCGTCCGAGAATCGCGACAGCCCCTGCAGGCACGACGGGCAACTCGTCAGCACCTTGACCGGCCCGGCGTGGCCGTCGGCACGCGCCGCCGCGGCGCCCTTGCGCATCTCGGCCTCCTTGCGGAAGCGCACCTGCGTCGAGATGTCGGGCCGCGTCGCCGCGAGCGTCCCCGACTCGCCGCAGCACCGATCGGAGAGCGGGACCTTCGTCCCCATCAGCTCGCCGACGACCTTGAGCGGCGCGTAGGTCTTCATCGGCGTGTGGCAGGGATCGTGGTACAGGTACTTGACGCCCGCGACGCCGTCGAGCTTCACGCCCTTCTCCATCAGGTACTCGTGGATGTCGAGGAGCCGGCAGCCCGGGAAGATCTTCCCGAACTCGTACTTCGCCAGCTGGTCCATGCAGGTGCCGCAGGACACGACGACCGTCTTGATGTCGAGGTAGTTGAGCGTGTTGGCGACGCGGTGGAACAGCACGCGGTTCGCCGTCGTGATCGCCTGGCCCTTCCCGTGGTCGCCCGCCGAGGTCTGCGGATAGCCGCAGCACAGGTAGCCGGGTGGCAGCACCGTCTGCGCGCCCAGGTGGAACAGCATCGCCTGCGTCGCGAGCCCGACCTGCGAGAACAGCCGTTCCGAGCCGCAGCCCGGGAAGTAGAACACCGCGTCGGACGCCTCGGACACCTTCGCCGGGTCGCGGACGATCGGCACGATCGTGTCGTCCTCGATGTCGAGCAGCGCGCGCGAGGTGCGCCTGGGCAGCCCGCCCGGCATCGGCTTGTTCACGAAATGGATCACCTGCGCGCGCAGCGCGGGCTTGCCGACGGTCGCCGGCGGGCGCTTCGTCTGCGCGCCGGCGAGGCCGAGGCGCTTCGCGACGCGGTGCGCGAGGCGCTGCGCGCGGTAGCCCGCGCCGACCATGCCGGCGCGGATCGCCTTGATCGTCGCCGGGTCGGTCGCGGTCAGGAAGGCCATCGCGGCCGCAGTCCCCGGGTTGAACGCCTTCTTCCCCTCGCGGCGCAGCAGGTTGCGCATCGCGATCGACACGTCGCCGAAGTCGATGTCGACCGGGCAGGGGCTCGCGCACTTGTGGCAGACCGTGCAGTGGTCGGCGACGTCGGAGAATTCGTCGAAGTGGCGCAGCGAGACGCCGCGGCGCGTCTGCTCCTCGTAGAGGAACGCCTCGATCAGGAGCGAGGTCGCGAGGATCTTGTTGCGCGGGCTGTACAGCAGGTTCGCGCGCGGCACGTGCGTCGCGCACACCGGCTTGCACTTGCCGCAGCGCAGGCAGTCCTTGACCGAGTCCGCGACGCGCCCGATCTCCGAGGCCTCGAGGATCAGGCTCTCGGCGCCGATCAGCGCGAACGACGGCGTGTAGGCGTTCGTGAGGTCGGCCGGCCTCGCGGGATCGCGCAGGAGCTTGCCGGCGTTGAAATGCCCGCCGGGGTCGACGCGCCGCTTGTAGTCGGCGAACGGCGCGAGCTCGTCGTCGGTGAGGTACTCGAGCTTCGTGATGCCGATGCCGTGCTCGCCGGAGATCACGCCGTCGAGGCTCCGCGCGAGCTTCATGATGCGCGCGACCGCGTCGGTCGCCTCGCGCAGCATGCCGTAGTCGTCCGAGTTGACCGGGATATTGGTGTGCACGTTGCCGTCGCCGGCGTGCATGTGCAGCGCGACGAACACGCGGCTGCGAAGCACGCGCGCGTGCGTCGCCTCGACCGCCGCGCGCACCGGCGCGTACGCGAGCCCGTCGAACAGGTCGTCGAGCGGCGACTTGAGCTCGGCCTTCCACGATACGACGGTCGAGTGGTCCTGCAGCGACGGGAACGTGGCGTCGATCCGGTCGAGCAGGTCGCGCCAGCGCGACCGCGCCGCCGCGACGATCGCGCGCGCCTCCTCGAAGCGCTCGTCGACCTGCTCCTTCGGCGGGCGCACCTCGTCGTCGGGGCCCCACAGGTGCAGCGCGTCGGGCCGCTCGAACAGCGCGGCGAGCTCGTCGGCGAGCCGGAGCTTGTTGCCGATCGATAGCTCGATGTTGATGCGCTCGACGCCGTCCGAGTAGTCGCCCAGCCGCGAAAGCGGGATGACGACGTCCTCGTTGATCTTGAATGCATTCGTGTGCTTCGCGATCGCCGCGGTGCGCGCGCGATCCAGCCAGAACTTCTTCCGGCTCTCCGCCGACACCGCCACGAAGCCCTCGGCGCCGCGCGCGGCGGCCAGGCGCACGACCTCGCTCGCGGCGCGCGCGACGGCGTCGTCGCTCTCGCCGACGACGTCGCCCAGCAGCACCATCTTCGGCCGGCCGTGGCGGCGCGCCTTGGTCGCGTAGCCGACGGCCTTGACGTAGCGCTCGTCGAGATGCTCGAGCCCCGCGAGGATCGCGCCGCCGGGCCGCGCGTCGAGGTAGCGCTTGATCTCGACGATCGCGGGCACGGACTCGCGCACCTGGCCGAAGAACTCGAGGCAGAACGTGCGGATCGCCGGCGGCATCCGGTGCAGCACGAAGCGCGCGCCCGTGACGATGCCGTCGCAGCCTTCCTTCTGGACCCCGGGCAGCCCCGCGAGGAACTTGTCGGTGACGTCCTTGCCGAGGCCGGCCTTGCGGAAGCGCGCGCCGGGCACCGAGATCGTCTCGGCCGACACGACGGTGCGCCGGTCGCGGGCGAGCCTGCGGACCTCGAAGGTCGCCGTCGGCGCGTCGTGGATCTTGCCCAGATTGTGGTCGAGGCGCTCGACCTCGAGCCACTCGGCGTCGGGCGTCACCATCCGCCACGACACCAGGTTGTCGAGCGCGGTGCCCCACAGCACCGCCTTCTTGCCGCCTGCGTTCATCGCGACGTTGCCGCCGATGCACGACGCGTCGGCGGAGGTCGGGTCGACCGCGAACACGAGGCCCTGCGCCTCCGCGGCGTCCATCACGCGGCGCGTGACCACGCCGGCGCCCGCGTCGATCGTCGCGACCGGGTCCGGATGGCCGGGCATCGCGATGCGCTCGACCGCGGAGAGCCGCTCGAGCTTCTCGGTGTTGATCACCGCCGACCGCGGCGTGAGCGGGCACGCGCCGCCGGTGTAGCCGGTGCCGCCGCCGCGCGGGATGATCGTCAGCCCGAGCTCGATGCAGCCCTCGACCAGCCCGCGGACCTCGTCCTCCGCATCCGGGTGCAGCACGACGAACGGGTACTCGACGCGCCAGTCGGTCGCGTCGGTCACGTGCGACACGCGCGCGAGCCCGTCGAACGCGATGTTGTCGCGGTGCGTGTAGCGGCCGAGGACGCGGAGCGCGCGCTTGCGCAGCTCCGCGGTCGCGGCGAACGACGCGGCGAAGCGATCGACCGCGCGTGACGCCGCTTCGACGAGCTCCGCCACCTTCGCGTCGCGCGCGGGGTCCGCGCCCGCCTGCGCGAGCCTGCGCTTCTCGATCTCGGCGATCCGGTGCCGCATCGCATCGACGAGCAGGCGCTGCCGCTTCGGGTTGTCGACGAGGTCGTCCTGCAGGTAGGGATTGCGCTCGACGACCCAGACGTCGCCCAGCACCTCGAAGAGCATGCGGGCCGACCGCCCGGTGCGCCGTTCGGCGCGCAGCTCCTCGAGCGTGCGCCACGCCTCGGCGCCGAGGAGGCGGATCACGATCTCGCGATCCGAGAACGACGTGTAGTTGTACGGGATCTCGCGCAGCCGAGGCGCGTCCGCGGCCGCGTCGTCGACGAACGGTTCGGTGATCGCGTTCATGGCGGATCCGCCGCGATTCTAACGCAGCGCAGCATCGCGAACCGCGCCGCCGAGGGCGAAAGCCCTTGCGGCAACGCGGGATGCGCGATCAGGCCCCGACTGCCCAGGCGACGCCGTGCGCCAGCGCGACGTAGCGCGCGAACTTGCCCGCGCCGATGGCGAGCGCGGCGAGCCGCCAGTCCTGGCGCAGCCAGCCCGATGCGACGCACAGCGCGTCGCCGATCACCGGCACCCACGAGAAGAGCAGCGCGACGATGCCGAAGCGCCGCGCGAGGGCGACGGCGCGCGGCGCGAGCTTCTCGCTGCCGCCGGCCGGCACCAGGCGCCCCAGCGCGTACGACGTCATGCCGCCCAGCGTGTTGCCGATCGTCGCGACGCCGATCGCCGGCCACAGCATCGACGGCGCCGACGCGACGAGCGCGCCCAGCACGATCTCCGAGTTGCCCGGCAGGATCGTCGCCGACAGGAAGCTCGACGCGAACAGGCCGGCGAGCGCGGCGGTGCCGTCGATCATCGGCGAATCGCAGCGGCGGGCATCGCCGGGAAGCCTGGCGTCACGTCCTGCAAGTTCGCTCGATGGTCCGGGGCGAATTCGGCCGTAGTGCGTCGCCGGCCGGCAGGCCACGTAAGCCCAGGCACGCCGCCTGCCGAGCACCTCGCTCGACGGCCGATCTCATCCCCTCCTTCATCGTCGGAACTCGAAGGACAGGACACTAGCACCGCGGCCGCACCGCGGGTGCATCGAACCGCCGGCAACCGATCGCTTCGGCGACGTGCTCCTCGCCGACCGTGCCGGCGTCCGCCAGGTCCGCGATCGTCCGCGCGACCTTGAGGATGCGGTGGTACGCGCGCGCCGAGAGCGCGAGACGCGCCATCGCGCGCGAAGCGAGCGTCCGGCCCTTCGCGTCCGGCGCGCAATGGCGCGGCAGGTCGGCGACGGCGAGGCGCGCGTTGACGCATCCCTGCCGCGCGACCTGGCGCGCGCGCGCCGCCGCCACGCGCTCGCGCACGACCGACGAGGCCTCGCCCGGTGCAATGTCCGACGCGATCGCGATCTCCTCGGGCGGCATCGCCGGGACCTCGATCGACAGGTCGATGCGGTCGAGCAGCGGCCCGGAGATGCGCGAGCGGTACGCGTCGACGCGGTCGGGCGAGCAGCGGCAGCGCGCGCTCGGGTGGCCGAGCCATCCGCAGGGACAGGGGTTCATCGCCGCGACGAGCTGGAACTGCGCGGGAAACGCGGCCTGCCGCGCCGCGCGCGAGATCTGCACGACGCCGGACTCGATCGGCTCGCGCAGCACCTCGAGCACGCGGCGCTCCCACTCCGGCAGCTCGTCCAGGAACAGCACGCCGCGGTGCGCGAGCGAGATCTCGCCGGGACGCGGGTGGCTGCCGCCGCCGACGATCGCGACCGCGCTCGCGGTGTGGTGCGGCGCGCGGAACGGCCTCGCGCGCCAGTGCGCAGGATCGAAGCGACCGGCGAGCGAGGCGATCGCCGCGACCTCGAGCGCCTCGTCCTCGTCGAGCGCCGGCAGGAGCGAGGGCAGGCGCTGCGCCAGCATCGATTTGCCCGCGCCCGGCGGACCGCACATCAGGAGCGCGTGGCCGCCCGCGGCGGCGATCTCGAGCGCGCGCTTCGCCTGCCGCTGGCCGCGGACGTCGGCGAGGTCGGGCATCGCGGCCGGCGCGCGATCGTCGCGCGGCGCGTCGAGCCGCGGCAGCGGCGCGTCGCCCGCGAGGTGGGCGCACACCTCGAGCAGCGTGCGGGCCGGGTGCACCGACGCCTGCCGCACGAGCGAGGCTTCCGCCGCGCTCGCCTGCGGCAGCACGAACGCGCGGCCGTCGTGCCGCGCCGAGAGCACCATGGCGAGCGCGCCGCGCACCGCGCGCAACTCGCCGGTGAGCGCGAGCTCGCCCGCGAACTCGTGCCGCTCGAGCGCCGCCGCCGGGAGCTGCCCGCTCGCGGCGAGGATGCCGATCGCGATCGGCAGGTCGAAGCGGCCAGACTCCTTCGGGAGGTCGGCCGGCGCGAGGTTGACCGTGACCTTCCGCGCGGGGAACTCGTAATTCGCGTTCTGCAGCGCCGCGCGCACGCGGTCGCGCGCCTCGCGCACTTCGGTCTCCGGCAGGCCCACGAGATTGACGCCGGGCAGGCCGCCGGCGATGTGGACCTCGACGGCGACCGGCGGCGCGACGAGCCCGGCCAGCGCGCGGCTGCGAACGACGGCGACGCTGATGACGACCTCCGCGATGCGTTTCGCGCCCGAAACGGGCGCCGTCGCATCACGTTAGCGGCGGCCGGCGCGGCGCGCCTTCGGTCGAACGGCCGAGTCGATCGCGCGGGACGTGCAAAAGCGTCGGCCCGAAGGCCGACCCACAGGGGGCTCGCAGTCGCCGCGACAGCGTTTGTGGGTCGGGCTTCAGCCCGACGGGGCCCGGCGATCGCGCTCAGCCGCCGCGCTTCGCCTCGATCTCCGCGACCTTCGCCTCGAGCGCCTCGAGCTTCTCGCGCGTGCGCGCGAGCACCTTCGCCTGCACGTCGAATTCCGCACGCGGCACGACGTCGAGCTTCGCGAGGGCGCTCGAGAGCAGCGCCTTCACGTTCTTCTCCACGTCCTTCGCCGGCGATGCCTCGATCGCGCGGCCGATGCGCTTCGCGAGCTCGTCGAGCGTCACCGTGTTGATCATGGGGTCCTCGCGGTCCGAAATCCGGTCTCCTGACCAGTCTAGCAAGCGCGCCGCCGGGGCGCCTGCGCCGAACGGCGAGGCGCGCACCAACATGGCCCGGCGACCGCCGCGAGCGCACCGACGTGGTGCGCCAACCCGGCCTCCTGCCGGGCTCTCTCCGAACCAGACTATCCTAACATATTGAAAAATAACGATTTTCGGCGGTGGCACACGAAATGCAAACGGATGTCGCGGAATCTCGCCATCCCTACATCCGAGGAATCGACATGAAGCGCACTACGCTTGCCACCGCCCTCGCCTCGCTGGCCTTCGCCTCGTCCGCTGCCTACGCCCAGGCGCCTGCCGCGCCCGCGCCCGACTGGTCGGCCACCGCCAACGTCTCGATCGGCAGCGAATACATCTTCCGCGGCATCGCGCAGACCGGCGGCCAGCCGACCGTCCAGGGCGGATTCGACCTCGCCCACACGAGCGGCTTCTATGCGGGCACCTGGGCATCGAACATCAGCTGGCTCGAGGACTTCGGCCTGTACAACCGATCGAGCATGGAGTGGGACTTCTACGGCGGCTTCAAGAAGAACTTCGGCGACACCGACTGGTTCTACGACGTCGGCACGCTCTACTACTACTACCCGGGCCGCAAGAACCCCGGCGTCTACGACGCGAACACCTGGGAGCTCTACGCGGCGCTCGGCTGGAAGTGGGCGAGCGTGAAGTTCAGCTACAGCCTGCAGGACTACTTCGGGCTGCGCCCGAACGGCCAGAAGACCGACGGCACCTACTACATCGACGGGTCGATCGCCTACCCGGTCGGCGAAACCGGCTTCACGCTGCTCGGCCACCTGGGCTACCTCGACGTCAAGCACGACCTCGGCGGCAGCCTGTCGCTGTCGTACACCGACTGGCGCGCCGGCGCGTCCTACACGGTGCCCGAGGGCGTGTTCAAGGGCCTCGAGATCGGCGCGTACTACTCGGGCAACAACGCCGAGTCGATCCCGTACACCGACCTCAACAACTACGACACGGCGAAGGACCGCGGCGTCGTCTACATCAAGAAGACGTTCTGACCTTCCGCGGACCGCCCCGGGGCCGCAGCGACGCGGGCCCGGGGATCCCACTCCATCCGTATCCGTAGCGGAGCAACGATGAAGCTCGTCACCGCCATCATCAAGCCGTTCAAGCTCGACGAGGTCCGCGAGGCCCTCTCGGCGATCGGCGTCCAGGGAATCACCGTCACCGAGGTCAAGGGGTTCGGCCGCCAGAAGGGCCACACCGAGCTCTACCGCGGCGCCGAATACGTCGTCGACTTCCTGCCCAAGGTCAAGATCGAGGCCGCGCTGAAGGACGAGATCCTCGAGCGCGCGATCGAGGCGATCGAGAAGGCCGCGAACACCGGGAAGATCGGCGACGGAAAGATCTTCGTCTTCGACCTGTTGCAGGTCGTGCGCATCCGCACCGGCGAGACCGGCGCGGAAGCGCTGTAAGGGAGCCATCATGAAGAAGCTGTTGACCCTGATCGCGCTCCTGGGCGCGTTCGCCTTCGTCGCCCCGGCATCGATCGCGCAGGACAAGGCGGCCCCGGCCGCCACCG
>JBGAHH010000108.1:0-10698 GCA_044226265.1 Casimicrobiaceae bacterium
GCGGGCAGGTAGCGCACGCGCACCTTCGATCCCTGCGCGAGCTTCGTGTCCGTCGCGAGGCTCGACGTGAAGCGGTAGCGCTTGCCGTCGTGCGCGAACTCGACGATCGGCGCGTAGAGCTTGGTCCATGGGCGGCCGGAGCTGCCCGACGTCGGCGGCGAGGTCGATTCCTTCTGGCCGACGACCGTGCCTTCGGCGGTCGCACCGCTGAGCGCGAGGCGCAGCCGCAGGATCGCGGACAGCACGCCCACCACGAGCCCGAGCACGCCGAAGCCGAGAAAGACGTTGACCAGCCAGTCGTCCATCGCGTCTCCCAGGCGCGCACGCGCGCGCGACGCGATCGATCATGCGCGGGCGCGCGCGGCGTCGCAAGCCGCGATATTCGGACGGGATCCGGCGCGCGTCGAGCGCTTGCCTGAAGCCCGCGTCAGGACGCCGGCGGCTTGACGCCGAGGTAGCCGGCGCCGTAGAGCGCGACCAGGATGAAGATCGATCCGACCGCGAGCGCGACGATCGGGAAGCCCCACATGCGCATGCCGGTGCCGATCTCCGCGCTCGTCTCCGGCTGGTCGGGCAGGTAGCGCACGATCACCTTCGTGCCGGCCTCGATCTTCGCCTGCGTGCCCATCGACGAGGTGAACTTGTGCTTCTTGCCCGCGTGCTGGAACTCGACGATCGGGGCGTAAAGCGTCGTGAACTTCGTCGAGCCGTGGGAGCGCGACGACGACGTGGACTCCGAGTTGCCGACGACGGTGCCCTCGGCCTTCGCACCGAAGTAGATCGTGCGGATGCGCGTCACCGCCATCAGCGCGCCCAGCACGAGCGAGAGCGCCCCCACGCCCAGCAGCAGCATGAATTGCCACGCCATCGTTCCCTCCCTGGAAGCCGACGCGACGGACCGCGGCCGATCATGCGCCGGCGCTTCCGCGCGGGCAAGACGACCGGCCGGTTCAGTTGAACAGCAGCGACCCGGCGAAGAGCCCGAGCATCGCGAACACGATCGCGACCTTGAGCGCGGTGCCGATCAACAGGCCGAGCCAGGTCGCGAGGCCGACCTTGCCGGCGCCTAGCACGTCGCGCTTCGCGAGGTACTCGCCGATCGCCGCGCCGGCGAGCGGGAGGAAGAGGAGGCCGATGAAGCCGGTGAAGACGCCCGCGACCGTGCCGAGCGCGGCGCCGACGATCGCCCAGGGGCTCGCGCCGACCCGCTTCGCGCCCACGACGCTCGACGCGATGTCGATCCCCCAGGTGACGGCCGCCAGGATGCCGGCCGCGACGACGACCCACACCGAGATGCGTGCGAAGTCGTCGATCCACGCGGCGAGCGCGATCCCGGCGAACACCAGCGTCGGGCCCGGCAGCGCGGGCAGCACCGTGCCGGCGATGCCGACAGCGATGGCGGCGAGGGCGAGGGTCCAGAGCAGGGCGGTCACGGGGGGATTGTGCGGGAACGCGCAAGCCGAAAGGCGTGGCAAGCCGAAAGGCGGAGAAAGGAGAAAGGGCTTGGCCGCACGGCGAACCGCGCCATGTCGACATCCCAAGGTTGGCCTAGGCCGGACCGCGCACGCCCATTGGAGGAATCATGCCTGCCCAGGCGCTTCCATGCCCGAGGCGCCAAGCCCTTTCTCCTTTCCTTGCCTTCCTTTCGCCTTCGGCTTTGTTGACTTCGTCCACTATTTGATGGACGCTAGCACCATGAGCGCCCCCGTCGCTCCCGACCACATCGAGTCCGTCCGGCGGTTCAACCGCTGGTACACGCAGTGGGTCGGCGCGCTGCGGGGGGACCTGCTGGCGAGCCCGTTCCCGTTGCCGGAGGCGCGGGTGCTGTTCGAGCTCGCCCACCGCGACGGGATCACCGCGGCCGAGCTCGCGCAGGCGCTGGGGCTCGACCGCTCCTACCTGTCGCGGCTGCTGTCGAGCCTCGAGCGGCGGAAGCTCGTCCTGCGCGCGAACGACAAGACCGACGGCAGGCGGCGGTCGCTCGCGCTCACCGCGGCCGGCCGCAAGGCGTTCGACGAATTGGATCGCCGCTCGCGCGACGAGGTCCGCGCGATCCTCGAGCCGCTCGCGCCCGAGCGCGAGAAGCGCCTGCTCGCCTCGATGGAGGCGATCGAGCGCGTGCTCGCGCCCGCGCCGTCGGCCGACGTGCCGTTCACGCTGCGCGCGCACGAGCCCGGCGACCTGGGCTGGGTCGTCTCGCGGCACGGCGCGCTCTACGCGCGCGAATACGGCTGGGACCTGACCTTCGAGGCGATGGTCGCGGAGATCGCCGCGAAATTCCTGAAGGAGTTCGATCCGGCGCGCGAGCGCGCGTGGATCGCGGAGCGCGACGGCGAGCGCGTCGGCTGCGTCTTCGTCGTGGCGCAGTCGGCGAGCGTCGCGAAGCTGCGCATGCTGCTCGTCGAGCCGGAGGCGCGCGGCCTCGGCCTCGGGCGGCGGCTCGTCGCCGAGTGCATCCGCTTCGCGCGCTCGGTCGGCTACCGCGAGCTCGTGCTGTGGACGAACGACATCCTGCACGCGGCGCGGCGCCTCTACGTCGAAGCGGGATTCGAGCTCGTCGGCGAGCAGCGCCACACGAGCTTCGGCCACGCGCTCGTCGGGCAGACCTGGTCGCTCGACCTCACGTCCCACCGGGGTCGGAATTGAATCCGACCCCATCGAACCGGGGTCGGATTCAAATCTGACCCCGGTTTCGCGATGGAGGGGTCGCGGCCCGGGCGCACGCGTGTCGGCCGCGCGGGGCGGTCGCGCGTTAACGTCCCGCCGCGCGCGCCCTGCGCCGCCCTCCGACTTTGCTACGGGACGATCCGATGAAACGACGCCTGCTCGCCGCCGCCGCCCTCGCGGCCCTCGTCTCGATGTCGGGCTGCGCGACCCTCGCCGGCACGATGATCGGCGCGGGCGTCGGGACGCTCGCCGGCCACCCGGTCTCGGGCGCGATGATCGGCGGCGGGATCGGGATGCTCGTCGACGCGCGCACAGGCGCGGACGCGCCGGACCGCGAGGCTCAGAACCGCCCGGCCTGGTAGTCCTCGAACGCCTGCACGAGCTCGTCGCGCGTGTTCATCACGAACGGGCCGTGCCACGCGACCGGCTCGCGGATCGGCTTGCCGGCGATGAGCAGCACGCGCGCGGGGCCGCGCGTCGCGGTGAAGCGCACCGCGTCGCCCGCGCCGAGCTCGGCCAGGCCGAGCGAGGCGACCTCGCGGCCGTCGGGGAAAGCGATCGCGCCGTCGTGCACGACGACGAAGCCGGCGAACGACTTGTCGAGCGGCTCCTCGAAGCTCGCGCCCTGTGGCAGCGTGAGGTCGAAGTAGAGCGCGCTCGTCGGCTCGACCGTCACCGGCCCCTTCGTGCCACGCGAGGTCGCGCCGGCGATGGCCTTCACCTCGACGCCGCCGTCGCGCGACTCGACCGGCATCGACGCCGCCGGATGCTCCTGGTAGCCCGGCGCCTGCATCTTGAGCTTCGCGGGCAGGTTGACCCAGAGCTGGAAGCCGCGCATCAGGCCGGACGTCTGCTCCGGCATCTCCGAGTGCACGATGCCGCGCCCGGCGGTCATCCACTGCACGCCGCCGGTCTCGATCACGCCCTCGTGCCCGTGGTTGTCCTTGTGCCGCATGCGCCCGTTCAGCATGTAGGTCACCGTCTCGAACCCGCGGTGCGGGTGCGGCGGGAAGCCGGCGAGGTAGTCGCTCGCGTTCGGGCTGTCGAAGTAGTCGAGCATCAGGAACGGGTCCACCGAGGGCATCCTCGGATCGCCGCCCATGAGGCGCGTGAGACGGACGCCGGCGCCGTCGGAGGTCGGGACGCCGCGCGAGATGCGGGTGGGGAGGCGGGGGGTCGTCGTCATCGGACCGAGATGGGGACGTCGGGCGACGACGCAACCCGCCGACGCGAGTAGGCGCTCACCTTCGCCGAGGGCCTAGGCCATCAAGGGCTTGTAGCGCGGCCGGTGCGGCTTCGCGCCTTCCTCGCCCAGGCGCTTCCGCTTGTCGTCCTCGTAGTCGCGGTAGTTGCCCTCGACGAACACCCACTTCGAGTCGTCCTCGGCGGCGAGGATGTGCGTCGCGATCCGGTCGAGGAACCAGCGGTCGTGCGAGATCACGAGCACGGTGCCGGGGAACTCGGCGAGCCCGTCCTCGAGCGCGCGCAGCGTCTCGACGTCGAGGTCGTTCGACGGCTCGTCGAGCAGCAGCACGTTCGCGCCCGCGAGCAGCGTCTTCGCGAGGTGGAGCCGGCCGCGCTCGCCGCCCGAGAGCGTGCCGACGATCTTCTGCTGGTCGGACCCGCGGAAGTTGAAGCGGCCGAGGTAGGCGCGCGACGGGATCTCGAACTTGCCGATCGTCAGGATGTCGAGGCCTCCCGAGATCGCCTCCCACGCGGTCTTGTCGTTCGGCAGCGCCTCGCGCGACTGGTCGACCACCGCGACCTGCGCGGTGTGGCCGATCGTGATCTTGCCGCTGTCGGGCTTCTCCTTGCCGGTGATGAGCCGGAAGAGCGTCGTCTTGCCGGCGCCGTTGGGGCCGATGATGCCGACGATCGCGCCCGCCGGAATCTTGAACGACAGGTCGTCGATCAGCACGCGGTCGCCGAACGACTTCGTGACGTTGTCGAATTCGATCACCTGGCCGCCGAGGCGCTCGCCGACCGGGATGAAGATCTCGTTGGTCTCGTTGCGCTTCTGGTGCTCGTAGCTCGACAGCTCCTCGAATCGCTGGATGCGCGCCTTGTTCTTCGCCTGCCGCCCCTTCGCGCCCTTGCGCACCCACTCGAGCTCGCGCTGCATCGCCTTGACGCGCGCCTCCTCCTGCTTGGCCTCGGTCGCGAGCCGCGCTTCCTTCTGCTCGAGCCACGAGCTGTAGTTGCCCTTCCAGGGGATGCCGTAGCCGCGGTCGAGCTCGAGGATCCACTCGGCCGCGTTGTCGAGGAAGTAGCGGTCGTGCGTCACCGCGATCACGGTGCCGGGGAACTTCTGCAGGAACTGCTCGAGCCACTCGACGCTCTCGGCGTCGAGGTGGTTGGTCGGCTCGTCGAGCAGCAGCATGTCCGGCTTCGACAGGAGCAGGCGGCACAGCGCGACGCGGCGCTTCTCGCCGCCGGAGAGGTTCGCGATCCTCGCGTCCCAGGGCGGCAGGCGCAGCGCGTCGGCGGCGATCTCCATCTGCACCGAGGCGTCCGCGCCCGACGTCGCGATGATCGCCTCGAGGCGCGCCTGCTCGGCGGCGAGCGCGTCGAAGTCGGCGCCGTCCTCCGCGTACGCCGCGTACACCTCCTCGAGGCGCTTCTGCGCGCCGAGCACCTCGCTCATCCCCTCCTCGACGGCTTCGCGCACCGTCTGGTTCGGGTCGAGCGCCGGCTCCTGCGGCAGGAAGCCGATCTTGAGGTCGGGCATCGGCACCGCCTCGCCCTCGAACTCGCGGTCGACGCCCGCCATGATCTTGAGCAGGCTCGACTTGCCCGAGCCGTTCAGGCCGAGCACGCCGATCTTCGCGCCGGGGAAGAAGGACAGCGAGATGTCCTTCAGGATCTGCCGCTTGGGCGGAACGACCTTGCCCACGCGGTTCATCGTGTACACGTACTGCGCCATCGGGGAGCCTTGCGTCGGAGCGGCGGAAACCGTCCATTATCGCAGACGCGGGGCCCTCGGGCCGGGCTTCAGGCACAACCCGGGCTTCGGGCCTCCGGCCGACGTTCCGGCCCCGTTCGCCGGACCGAAGGCCGGGCTGCGCATGTCGGGCTGACGCCCGACTGGTGCGGCGCGACCGCTATTGCTTCGGTGCGGTCGCCGCCACGGGCGCGGCGGAGGCCTGCGTGCGCGCCGGAGCCGCCGCGGCCGCGGCCTCCTTCGACTTGAGCTCGCGCCAGCGCTGCTTGTCCGAGTCGTAGCGGGCGTTGACCGCGGCGAGCTCGCGCTGCTTCTGCGCGACGAGGTCGCTGTTCTTCGCGTACTCGGCGTCGACGGCGGCGCTGTCGGCCTCGAGCTGCGGCGGGATCGGCTTGTCGCCGAAGCGCGCCTTGCGCGCGTCGATGTCCTTCTTGCGCTTCACGAGCTGCGCGAGGTAGGCCTGCGCCGACTGGATCTGCGTCTCGACGGTCGCGGCCGCCCGCGCCCGCGCGAGGTCGATCTCCGCCTCGGTCGTGTAGGACGACAGGAGAGCGCGGTTGCGGCGCGCCTCCGCTTCCTCGGCCTTGGCCGCGGCGCTCCGCTTCTCCTCGTCCGCCTCCTTCGCCTTGGCCTGCTCGGGCGTGGGCGCCGCGTCGATCTGCTTGAGCGGGCGGCCCTGCTTGTCGAGGACGGTGCCGGGGCGTCCCGGGTCGGGCGCCTTGTCCGTGTAGTGGACGACGCCCTTCTCGTCGGTCCACTTGTAGAGCTTCTGCGCGAGCGCGGCGGGCGCGAGCAGGAGCGCGAGCGCCGCGGCCGCGGCCGCACGCCCGTTCCACCGCACCGCCCGCGACCGATTCATCCGCCTACGCTCCGTATTGCGCCCGGTACGCGTCCACCGCGTCGCGCCAGCGCGCGAGGTCCGCCCTCGCGCCCAGGAACGCCATCACGTCGTCGAGCGTCGCGATCGCGGTCACCGGGATGCCGTAGCGCTCGCGGACCTCGGCCACCGCGGAAGACGCCCCGGTGCCGCGCTCCATCCGGTCGAGCGCGATCAGCACGCCCGCGGGATTCGCGCCGTGGCTCCGGATCAATTCGACCGATTCGCGCACCGAAGTTCCGGCGCTGATCACGTCGTCGACGATCACCACGCGGCCCCTCAGCGGCGCGCCGACGACGCTCCCGCCCTCGCCGTGGTCCTTCGCTTCCTTGCGATTGAAGCTCCACGGCAGATTGTGACCCTTTTCGGCGAGCGCAATGGCGGTGGCCGACGCCAGGGGGATGCCCTTGTACGCCGGCCCGAACAGCTGGTCGCAGGCCATGTCGGACGCGAGGAGGGCCTCCGCGTAGAAAGCGCCCAGGCGCCTCAGGCTCTCGCCGTCGTTGAACAGTCCCGCGTTGAAGAAGTACGGTGTCTTGCGCCCCGCCTTGGTGACGAAGTCGCCGAATCGAAGCACGTCACGTGCCACGCAGAACGCGAGGAACGCCTGACGGAAATCGCTCATCCGCATCGCCTCCGGAGGACGGCGCGAAGTATAAGCCCCGCCTCGCGCGCCCCGTCCCGGAGCCCGCTCGAACGTCGTGTACACTCGCGCGCCTCGCGCTCACGCGTCCCATGCGCATCGTCACGCTCAACGTCAACGGCCTGCGCTCCGCGGAGCGCAAGGGCTTCTCGCGCTGGCTCGCGCGCGTCGAGCCCTGGGACGTCGTGTGCGTGCAGGAGATCAAGTGCACCGAGGACGACGTGCCCGGGACGCTGCGCGCGCCGCGGAGGAGCCATGCGACGTTCCTGCCGGCGCGGAAGAAGGGCTACGCGGGCGTCGCGATCTACACGAAGGCGCCGCACCGCGCGAGCGCCGGCTTCGGCCACGACGAGTTCGATGGCGAGGGCCGCTACCTCGAGGCGCACTTCGCCGAGGTCACCGTCGTCTCGATGTACCTGCCTTCGGGGTCGAGCGGGCCGCACCGGCAGGCGTCGAAGTTCCGTTTCCTCGACGCGTTCCTGCCGCACCTCGCGAAGCTCCGCCGGTCGGGCCGCGAGCTCGTGCTGTGCGGCGACTGGAACATCGCGCACCAGCCGATCGACCTCCGCAACTGGCGCTCGAACCAGAAGAACTCCGGCTTCCTGCCCGAGGAGCGCGCGTGGCTCACGCGCGTGTTCGACGAGCTGGGCTTCGTCGACGTCTTCCGCCGCGTCGACGCGCGGCCCGACCAGTACACCTGGTGGTCGAACCGCGGGCAGGCCTGGGCGAAGAACGTCGGCTGGCGCATCGACCAGATATCGCCGCGCGCGCACGCGGTGTCGATCTCGCCACGCTCGTCGTCGATTACGACTACGAGCTTCGTCGTAGATCGCCACGCCCGGCGCGCGGTGTCGATCTACAAGAACCGGCGGTTCTCGATCATGCGCCGCTCATCGTCGATTACGACCATGCGCTTCGCGAGTAGATAGGGTGTCGTAGATCGGGTTCGGCGCAGTCAAGGGCGCGATGCGCCGTCGACATGGCGCGCGTCGGCGACGTCGAATGATCCGGATGGATGCGCGCCGAGTTGAAACGGCAACGCGATCGCTCCGACGCCAAACCCTACCTACTACGCCCTATCTACGCCTCACCTCGTTCGGCTCGTGATCCGCCTCTCCCACCTCACCCTCGCCCGCGGCGCGCTGCGCCTGCTCGACGACGCGTCGCTGACCGTCCACGCGGGCCACCGCGTCGGCATCGTGGGGCCCAACGGCAGCGGCAAGTCGAGCCTGTTCGCGCTCCTGCGCGGCGAGCTCCACGCCGAGGCGGGAACGGTCGACCTCCCGCCGCGCTGGACGATCGCGCACGTCGCGCAGGAGACGCCGGCGGTCGATCGCGCCGCGATCGACTTCGTGCTCGACGGCGACGTCGAGCTGCGCGAGGTCGAGGCGGCGCTTCGCGCGGAGGAGCGCGAGCACGCGACCGACGGCCACGCGCTCGCCGAGCTGCACCAGCGCTACGAGGCGATCGGCGGCTACGCGGCGCGCGCCCGCGCGTCCGAGCTGCTCGCGGGCCTCGGCGTCGCCGACGCGCGCCACGGCGACCCGGTCGCGAGCTTCTCCGGCGGCTGGCGCATGCGGCTGAACCTCGCGCAGGCGCTCGCCGCGCGCTCGGACCTCCTCCTGCTCGACGAGCCGACCAACCACCTCGACCTCGACGCGGTGCTGTGGCTCGAGGACTGGCTCAAGCGCTATCCCGGAACGCTCCTGATCGTCACGCACGACCGCGACTTCCTCGACGCGGTCGCGCAGTCGATCGTGCACCTCGCCGGACGCAAGCTTGCGAGCTACGCCGGCAACTACTCGGCGTTCGAGCGCGAGCGCGCGGCGCAGCTCGCGCTGCAGCAGTCGGCGTACGCGAAGCAGCAGCGGCAGATCGCGCACCTGCAGTCGTTCGTCGACCGGTTCCGCGCGAAGGCGACCAAGGCGAAGCAGGCGCAGAGCCGCCTGAGGACGCTCGAGAAGATGGAGCGCATCGCGCCCGCGCACGTCGACAGCCCGTTCGAGTTCGAGTTCGCGCCGGCCGGCACGCACGCGGCGCACGCTCGTGCGGCTCGGCGAGGCGACGCTCCGCTACGGCGATGCGCCGCCGGTGTTCGAGGGCCTCGAGCTCTCGGTGCTCGCCGGCGACCGCATCGGCCTGCTCGGCCCCAACGGCGCCGGCAAGTCGACGCTGTCGAAGGCGCTCGCGGGCCACCTCGCGCTCGCGGCGGGCGAGCGGCACGTCGCGCAGAACCTCGTGATCGGCTACTTCGCGCAGCACCAGCTCGAGCAGCTCGACCCCGGGGCGTCGCCGATGCTGCACCTGCTGCGCATCGACCCGTCGGCGCGCGAGCAGGAGCTGCGCAACTTCCTCGGCGGCTTCGACTTCCGCGGCGACGTGGCGGATGCGCCGATCGCGCGCTTCTCCGGCGGCGAGAAGGCGCGCCTCGTGCTCGCGATGATCGTGCGGCGGCGGCCGCAGCTCCTGATCCTCGACGAGCCGACCAACCACCTCGACATCGAGATGCGCGAGGCGCTCGCGGAGGCGCTGCAGGCGTTCGACGGCGCGCTCGTCGTCGTCGCGCACGACCGCCACCTGCTCGCCGCGACGACCGACACGCTGCTCCTCGTCGACGGCGGCCGCGTCGCGCCCTTCGACGGCGACCTCGACGACTACCGCGACTGGGTGCTGTCGCGCCGCCGCCGCGAGGCCGCGGCCGCGCCGGCCGCGCGCGATCCTTCGCCCGACCGCCGGGCGGTCAAGCGCGCGGAGGCCCAGGCGCGGCAGCAGCGCGCCGACGCGCGCAAGCCGCTCGTCGCGCAGCAGGCGAAGCTCGAGGCCGAGATGCGCGCGCTCGAGGACGAGAAGGCGGCGCTGGACGCGGTGGTGGTGGGCGCGGAGGACGCGAAGGAGCGGCTGAAGCCGTCGCTCGAGCGTTCCGGCGAGATCACCTGGGAGCTCGCGCGGCGCGAGGCCGCGTGGCTCGAGCTCGCCGAGGCGCTCGGACAGGATCGACGTATTCTGACGGTTCGGGAAAGTCACCCTCTAGAGCCAGAGCCAATTCGCTGGAGATTTTCCCGAATATTACGGCTCTGACCCCAGGGGGAGCGCGATGGAGTTCGTCTGGTTCATCGTCGTGGCGATCGCCGCGGGCTGGATCGCCGGCGTCGTGATGAAGGGCCGCAGCATGGGCCTCAAGGTCAACCTCGTCGTCGGCGTGATCGGGGCGCTCGTCGGCGGATTCCTGTTCCGGCTGCTCGGCGTCACCGCCGGCGGCCTCGTCGGCCAGGTCGTCATCGCCACGCTGGGCGCGATCGTGCTCCTCGTGTTCGTGCGGCTCATTCGCAAGATCTAGCCTCGCCAAGGGGTCAGCGACGAAACTCGGGTGAAACTCGAGTGTCGTCGCCGACCCCTCAACGCCGGTTCCGGACTCGCCGCACGAGCTTCAGTCCGGACCAGGTCGCGTCGATCGCGCAGACCTTCACGTCGACGAGGCCGCGCGGCAGCGCGTCGGCGCGCACCGCGTCCTCGGTGACGTCGGTCGCCACGCCGGAAGCCTTCTTCGGCCACGCGATCCACAGCATCCCG
>JBGAHH010000109.1:0-10892 GCA_044226265.1 Casimicrobiaceae bacterium
GTGAACGCGCAGCCGCGGCCGCTCGCGCTCTACGTGTTCGGCGAGGACCGCGCCGCACGGATGCGCGTGCTGCACGGCACGACCGCCGGCGGCGTCACCGTCAACGACACGCTTTGGCACTTCGCGCACGAGGAGCTGCCGTTCGGCGGCGTCGGCGCGTCCGGCACCGGCGCCTACCACGGCGAGGCGGGTTTCCGCACGTTCAGTCACCTGAAGGGCGTGTTCGTGCAGCCGCGGCTCTCCGCCGGGAAGCTCCTGCACCCGCCCTACGGCGCGGCGTTCGACCGGGTGCTCGCGCTGCTCAAGCGCTTGTCGGCCTGATCCGGGTCCGTCGGACCGATCGAACCCCGTCGGCCCGAAGGCCGACCCACGGCCGCGAGCTTGTGGGCCGGGACTCGGCCCGACGCACGACGCCCTGTGGGTCGGGCTTCAGCCCGACGGCTTTTCAGAGCGCGCCCGCGCGCATGCGCCTGGCCTGCCACACCGCGCCGATCAGGAACAGCGCGAAGCCCACGCCGACCGCCGCCTGCACGCGCGGATCGTCGGGCCCGGTCGTGAGCGGCGCGCCCGAAGGCAGGCGCGACGTCGACTCGGTGACCGCGGGGATCCAGTGGAAGAACACGGTGAGCGAGAGGCCGATCGACTCGACGTAACGCGATGCGCCGCCGAAGATCGTCGTCTTCGCCGCCGCGACGACGACCGCGAGCGCGACGAGCGTGAGGAGCGCGAGCACGTGCGGCGGCCCGAAGCCGCCGTGCTGGAAGATCGGCAGGCCGGTGAGGCAGGTCAGCGCCGTCGCGACGACGTAGACGCGGCCGACGCGGTTCGTCGCGACGAGCTTGTGGTCGCGCGCGAGCGCGACGATCGCGGCGGCCACCGCGATCAGGCTGATGAGCGTGTGGACGATGCCGAGCGGAATCAGCGGCGGGGGCATGGGGCCTCGGGTCGGGTCGGGCGAGGAGGCGCCATGGTGCGGCATCGGCGCGCCACCGTCCACGCCCCGTCGCGCCGGGCGGCCGGCGGCCCTGGCCCGGCCGGGAGCTTACGCGGGCCGCGCGTGGATCTCGCGCGCGGCGCGGAGGCCCGATTCGATCGCGCCCTGGATCCAGGCGTGCGCGAGCGACGCGTGCTCGCCCGCGAAGTGGATGCGCCCCTCTGGCGCGACGATGTGCTCGTGCAGCAGGCTCTGTTGCGAGGGCTCGAACAGCGCGAACGCGCCGCCGGCGTAGGGATCGTCGTGCCACATCCACGACGCGCCGACCTCGAACGCGTCGACGACCTGCGGATGGATCTGCGCGACGTCCTCGAGCGCCTGCTCGATGCGGTCGTCCGGCGGGAGCGAGCCCCAGCGCTGCGCGTCCTCGGACCAGGTGTAGCTCGCGAGGAGCACGCCGCGGCCGGTCGCGCGGCCGGATTCCGGGTAGTAGACGTTTCGGATCGGCAGGTCGGTGACGGTGCCGCCGCCGAAGATGCCGTCGTCCTCCTCCCAGAACCGGCGCCGGCACTGGAAGAAGATCTTGGCCGACGCGTCGTAGCGGAGCTGCCGGATCGCGCGGCGCTTCGCGTGCGAGAACGGCTTCAGCGCCTCCACGTGGCGCAGCACCGGATACGGCACGGTGACGATCGCGTAGTCGCCGGTCGCCTTCGCCCGACCCGCGGACGTCTCGTAGTGCACCACGACCCCGTCGTCCGACTGGTCGAGCGCGATCATGCGCGCGCCGAAGCGGATGCGGTCGCGCAGGCCCGGGAGGAACGCGTTCGGCAGCCGGTCCGACCCGCCGTCGATGCGCACCATGTCGGTGTAGAAGCGGCCCACCTCCTCGCGCACGAGCTCGAGGAAGCAGGCGTTGATGATCGCCTCCTGGTTGCACACGAGGCCGTAGAGCTCGATCGCCGCCTCGGACCAGCCCTGCTCCTCGAGGAACTCGCGCGTCGAGTAGCCGTCGTACTTCGCGACGATCGCCGCCCAGCCTTCCTCGCCCTCGCGCTCGATCTTCTCGGCGAACGGCTTCATCAGCGCGTCGAAGCGCGCGCCGGACGTGAGGCCGCGGTCGTGCTCCGCGAGCTCGGCGCCGAGGAGCTCGGGGTTCGCCTCGAACTCGGCGAGCCGCAGCCGGCGGCCGAACAGGTGGCACCAGGCGTTCGGGTTGTGCATCGTGAACGGCTTGACGTCGATGCCGAACCGGTCGACGTAGGCCCGCGTGAGCTTGTGCGAATTCGGGATCCGCATGGCGCCGGCCTCGGCGTAGAGGCCCGGCGCGAAGGGCTCGCGCATCGTGTAGATGCGCCCGCCGACGCGGCCGCGCGCCTCGAGCAGCTGCGGATCGTGCCCCGCGCGCAGCAGCTCGTGCGCGGCGACGAGCCCCGCCATGCCCGCCCCGACGACGACGACCCGGTGGCGCCTGCCCTGGCGCGGCGGCAGGCCGTCGCGGATCGTCGCGAGGTCGCGCTCGAGCGCCGCGTGGCTCATCGCGCGACGGTCAGACGATCCGGTGGAACCACAGCACCGAGAGGCCGGCCGCCGCGATCGTCAGGAGCGCCGCGGCGGCGGCGAACAGCGCGGTGATCTCGATCGACTTCTTCTCGAACACGAAGCGCGTGTTGAGCGCGTCGTAGACCTTCTTCAGGTCGTCGGCGGAACCCGCGTAGAAATACTCGCCGCGCGTGAGGTTCGAGATGTTCTTGAGCGCGTCCTCGTCGAGGCGCACGCGCATCGACCAACCCTCGGCGCCGAGGATCTCGCCCTTCGGCGTGCCGATGCCGATCGTGTAGACGCGCACGCCGCGCTCGGCCGCCATCTTGGCCGACTCGACCGGGTCGGGCCCCGTCGTCGCCTGCCCGTCGGTCAGGAGCACGATGACCGCCGACCCGTTCGAGCCGGGCTCGACCGGCGCGGGCGGCGCCTTCGCGTCCTTCTGCGGCCCCGCGCCCAGCGGGCGCGCGCCGCCGTCCTGCTTCGGCCGCGGGTTCTGGCTGCGGAGGTCGAACTCGACGTCGGGGACGATCGTCTTGAGCGAGACGAGGATGCCGCTGCCGACGGCGGTGCCGCGCTGGAGCTGGAAGCGGTCGATCGCGGCGAGCAGGTCCTCGCGCGAGTTGGTCGGCGGCTGGACGAGCGACGCGGCGCCGGCGAAGGTCACGATGGCCACTCGCACCGACGAGGGCAGGTCCTTGATGAAGGCCCGCGCTGCATCCTGGGCGGCCACGATGCGCGACGGCTGCACGTCGGTCGCCTTCATGCTGCCGGAGACGTCCATCGCGAGGACGATCGTCTCCTGCTTCGTCGGCAGCATGACGGTCGCCTCGGGCCGCGCGGTCGCGACGATCATCGTCGCCAGCGCGACGAGGATCAGGAGCGGCGGGACGTGGCGGCGCCAGCCGGCGCCGCGCGCGAGCGCCTCGCGCACGAGCGACAGGTTGGCGTAGCGCATCGAGAGCCGCTTGCGCCGCCGCTGCAGCAGCAGGTAGGCGGCGACCAGCAGCGGCAGCGCCGCCAGCCCCCACAGCAGCTCAGGCCACTGGAACGACACGCCTCGCCTCGAGGTGCTTCGGCAGCCCGCCGCCGACCGCGAGCTGCGTGCGCCGCTTGCGCAGGTCGGCGAAGCGCAGCACCGCGCCGGCCAGGTCCTCGTCGGTCGCGAGCTCCAGCGCGTCGACGCCCGCGGTCGCGAACGCGTCGCGCACGAGCGCTTCGCGTCGCGCGGCCGCCTCGGCGAAGCGCCGCCGGAACGCGCGGTCGTGCGTGTCGACGAAGAGCTGCTCGCCCGTCTCGCTGTCCTCGATCACGACCATGCCGAGGTCGGGCAGCGCGCGCTCGAGCGGGTCGTAGAGCCGCACCGCGACCAGCTCGTGGCGCCGCGCGAGGTGCGCCAGCGGCTTGTCCCAGCCGGGCTCGCTCACGAAGTCGGAGACCACGAACATCAGCGATCGCCGCGGCACGATGCCCATCGCCGCCTGCATCAGGTCGGCGAGGCGCGTGCCCTTCGACTTCGGCGTCGGCGGTCGCGACGCCAGGTGCGCCATCATGTGCAGCACCTGCCGGCGCCCGCCGCGCGCCGGGATCACCGCGTCGACGCGGTCGCCGTAGAGGATCGCGCCCACCCGGTTGCCGTGGCGCGTGAGCAGGCGCGCGAGCACGGCCACGAAGTCGGTCGACACGCCGCGCTTGCGCACGTCGGAGGACCCGAAGTCGACCGACGCCGACAGGTCGAGCAGGAACCACGCGCTCACCTCGCGGTCCTCGATGTACTCGCGCACGTACGGCGACTGCAGGCGCGCGGTGACGTTCCAGTCGATGTGCCGGACGTCGTCGTGGTACTGGTACTCGCGGAGGTCGGCCAGGTCCAGCCCGAACCCGCGGAACAGCGTCCGGTAGTCGCCCTGCAGGAGCCCGTCCAGACGGCGGATCACCGTCCACTCGAGCTTGCGGAGCAGCGACTCAGGATCGCTCGGCGAGCGCGACATGCGTGTCGAGCGGCTTGTCGGGCGCGGGCACGTGCCGCAGGATCTCGAGGACCAGGCGGTCCGCCGAGATGCCGTCGGCGAGCGCCTCGTACGAGAGCGACAGCCTGTGGCGCAGCACGTCCGGCGCGATGTCGACCATGTCCTCGGGAAGCGCGTAGGGCCGGCCGCGCAGGAACGCGAGCGCCCGCGCGCACTCGACGAGCGCGATCGTCGCGCGCGGGCTCGCGCCGAACGTGATGTAGCGCGCGATGTCCTTGATGCCGAAGCGCTCCGGCTCCCGCGTCGCCGCGACGAGCTTCACCGCGTACTGCATCAGCGCCGGGTCGACGTAGCCGGTCCGGCACTCGCGGTAGAGCGCGGCGAGCTGGTCGGTCGTCGCGACCGGCAGCACGTCCTGCGTCGTGCCGGTCACGCGCTCGACGATCACGAACTCCTCGGTCTCGGAGGGGTAGCCGACCAGCACCTTCATCATGAAGCGGTCGACCTGCGCCTCGGGCAGCGGGTAGGTGCCCTCGGTCTCGATCGGGTTCTGCGTCGCCATCACGAGGAAGGGGTCGGGCACCCTGTGCGTCTCGCCCGCGATCGTCACCTGGCGCTCCTGCATCACCTCGAGCAACGCGCTCTGCACCTTGGCCGGCGCGCGGTTGATCTCGTCGGCGAGCAGGAGGTTCGTGAACACCGGCCCGAGCGAGGTCGTGAACTCGCCGGTCTTCTGGTTGTAGATGCGCGTGCCGACGAGGTCGGCGGGCACGAGGTCGGGCGTGAACTGAATGCGCTTGAACGTGCCGCGGATCGTGCGCGCGAGCGTCTTCACCGTCAGCGTCTTGGCGAGGCCGGGCACCCCCTCGACCAGCAGGTGCCCCTGCGCCAGGATCGCGACGAGCACGCGCTCGAGGAACGGGTCCTGGCCGACGACGACCTTCTTGACCTCGTAGAGGATCCGCTCGGTCAGCGGGGCGTGGTTGGGCGGGGCGAGGTCGGTCATCAGTTGTCGGAGGTCAGTTGGCAGTTGTCAGGAGCGGCAGCGACATCGGGGGCGGCGCATCGAGCGCCGGAGCGGGAGGGGCGCAATCGTCAGAACGGCGACATCCCCACCGCCGAGGCCGCGTTCTCGATCGGCACCGCGAATCCGATGCCGACGAACACGCGCTGGTCGGTGGGATTGAGGATCGCGGTGACGATGCCCACGACCTCGCCGTCCATCGTGACGAGCGGGCCGCCGGAATTGCCGGGATTCGCCGCCGCGTCGAACTGGATCAGGTTCGACAGCGAGCGCCTGCCTTCCGGCGAGCGGTACTCGCGGTTGAGCCCCGAGATGATGCCGGCCGACGCCGAGGGACCGATGCCGAACGGGAAGCCGACCGCGACGACGTCGTCGCCGGGCGCGAGGTCCTGCGTCGAGCGCAGCGCCGCGGGCTTGAGGTCGTCGGGGAGCTTCGCCGCCTTGATCACGGCGAGGTCGTTCTCGGGCTGCACGCCGATCACCGTCGCGTCCGACTCCATCCCGTCGAAGAACACGACCTTGAGCTTCGAGGCCCCGAGCACGACGTGCAGGTTGGTGAGGATCGTTCCGTTGTCGACGATCACGACGCCCGAGCCGATGCCCACGCCCTTGCCGATGTCGGGGTGGCCCTCGGGCAGCGGCTGGCGATCGGCCTTCTTCTCGCTCCCCGGCGCGGCGGGCTTCGCGTCCGCCCTCTTCGCGTCGGGCGCCTTCGCGTCCCGGGCGGCCGGCTTCTTCGCGTCCTTCTCGTCGTCCGCGTACCCGGTGCCGACGACCTTCACGACGGACGGGCGGATCGCCTCGTACGCCTTCGCCGCGCGCGAGGGCAGCGTCTGCGTCGCGAGCGTGTGCAGCACCGCGCCGTCGATGTCCTTCTGCGTGAGCGCGCGCGCGGCAGGCCGCGACGCGTTCCACCACGCGATCGCGACGACGCCGATCAGGAGGCCGGCGACGAGCGCGAGCCAGCGCTCGTGGCGCTGCAGGAACGGGCCGAACGCGCGACGGCGCCGCGGCGCGGCAGGGGCTTCGGCGGCGGCAACCGGGCCCCCCGCCGCGGGGGATGCCGGCGCGCCGGCAGGCGCCGCCGCCGGGGCGTCCCGGGGAACCGAGCGGCTGTAGAGCGCGGTGCGGCGCATGCGAGGGCGGCCTGGGGGCGTCCCGCCGGGGGCGGAGCGCGTAGCTACCCTAGCATAGCGGCGAACCGCGCGGGCGCAAACCGGACGCCGGTCGGGGCGCTACCCGGCGAAACCGTCGATCAGGATGAACTGCCCGGTCGCGGCGCCCCTGCGCTTCGACTTCGCGTGCTCGTACTCGGGCGACGACCAGAACGTCTTCGCGCGCTCCATCGACGGGAACTCGATCACGACGACGCGATCGTGCTCGGCGGGCCCCTCGAGCGTCGTGACCGGGCCGCCTCGCACGACGAAGCGGCCGCCGTGGTTCGCGATCGCGGCGGGCGTGAGCGCCGTGTACTGCTTGTACTGCTCCGGGTCGGTGACGTGGATGCGGGCGATCAGGTAGGCGGGCATCGGGCGGCTCTCGGACGACGACGGGAAGGGGTATCGGGCCGAGGCGGCCGGCGGGCGCGAGCCGGCCTCAGCCCTTCGACCATTTCTGCAGGTAGAAGCAGAACATCGCCGCGAGCACCCAGCCGAAGCCCGCGAGCGGCATGTCGGAGACGAACGTCCAGACGACCGCGTTGATCAGGCAGAGCAGGATGGCGAACAGCGCGACGAGGATGTTGCCCACGTGCCGGTCCTGGGGTGATCGAGCGGGGCGTTCGTTCGCCGTCGCCGGGCGCGCATGCCCGGCCGCGCCATGATTCTGTCATAACGGCGCCGGGGCGTCCCCGGGGTCGGACGACCGGCTGGGTCAGGCGCCCGGGCGTGTCGCGAAAAGGCCCGCGCGTCCTTCGGCGGCGAACGCGAGCGCCACGATCGCGGCCAGCGTCGCGAGCGACGAGGCGGCGAGCGTCGCCGCGGGCGGCGGCTCGCCCGCGAGATAGGGGCCGGCTACGGTGAGCGCGCCGGCCGCCACGACGATCGCGACGACGAGCGCGGTCCGCCCGCGCGACCACGCGCTCGAGCGCAGGCACCAGGCCAGCGCGGCGGCGGCGAGCGCGAGCTCCACGGCGAGCGCGACCGGCATCGTCCGCCACAACCCGAGGCCCATCTTGGACGACGACGCGCCCGCGAGCGGCACGTCGGGCACGTGCACCAGCACGTCGAGCACGACGTGCGACGCGACGGCCGCGGCGAGCGCGATCGCGATCCTCGCGCGCCGCGGCGTGCCGGCGCCCGCGACGGCCCAGCCGAGCGTCGCCGCGAGCGCGGTCCAGAGCGCGCTCGCGAGCGCGCCGTGCGACCAGGGAAACTCGAACGTGAAGAAGCGCGCGCCGCCCGCGGTCACCGGCGCGCCGACGGACTCGACGCCGGCGAGCACCAGCGTCCACAGCAAGAGGTCGGCGAACAGGGCCGCCGCGAACAGCGCGCCGAGGTTGAGCCGCGGCTCGGCCGCCTTGGCCGCGAGTCCCGCGCCGAGGTGGCCGACGAACATCGGCGCCCCCGCGGAAGCGCGCCGCGCGTCAGCCGGCCTTCGCGTTCATCAGCACGTTCGCCGCGAACACGATGAGCGTGACGAGCATCAGGATCGATCCGATCCCGAGGAGCGGGCCGACCGACTGCATCCCGGTCAGGAGCAACGCCAGCAGGAACATGAACACCGGCAGCAGCAGGTTGTGCGCCCAGAAGTGGATCGACGCGAGTCGCGTCGTCGCGGCGGCCGGGTACAGGTGGTAGATGATGCCGGCGAGCGCGAGCGACGCCCATCCGAGCAGCATCAGGTGCGCGTGCACCGGCGCCAGCACGAACACTTCGGTCGCGCCCATGTAGACGCCGAGGCAGGCGCCGGCGACGAGATAGACGACGGCGATCTTCAGGAAACGCAGTCCCATGGTTCCTCCCCCAGGCATCGTGGTGCGCACCGGCGCGGCGCGCCGCCGGATTCTGGACCACCTGACCGATCGCGACAACCGCCGCCCGGCGGCCGGAGCGTCAGCGCCTGCGAAAGAGCCGGCGCAGGAGCGCGCGCAGGCGGGACGGGCGCTTCGGCCGCGGACCCGGCATCGGGTCGAAGTAGCGCTGGTCGACGTAGCACCAGCCCCAGTTCTCGCCGCGCTCGATCGAGGCGATCATCGGATGGCCGGTCGCGAGGTAGTGCGCGAGCGCGTGCGCGTGGCGCGAATCCTCGCAGCAGCCGACGTGCCCGCAGGTCAGGCACGCGCGCAGCCCGATCCACTTCGTCTCGCCGAGCGCCTCGCATCCCTCGCAGCCCGCGGTGCGGGCGTCGACGGGGCGGATCGCGTCGAAATGCTCGCAGCGCTCGGCGGATCTCAAGCGCCGTGGGGCCGGCGGTGCCGGCGCGCGGTGGTGCGTCCGTACCAGAACAGCACGGTGCCCACCGCGAGCGCGATCGGCAGCGGCGAGACCAGCACCGCGGCGAGCCAGCTCCAGCCGGCGTCCGCGTCGAGGATCTGCACCGCGACGGACACCGCGATCGCCGAGCCCAGGCCGGCCGCGAGCGACGCGCGCTTCGCGTCGCGGAACGCGGCCTCGGCGAGCGCGCCGATGGCGATCGGCAGGATCACGAGGACGAGGAGCGGCTGCACGGCGGTTTCGCGGGTTCGGAGGCTAGCGTACTCCGGAAACCCGGGTCGGTCATGCCGCGGCGGCGCCCCGGGCAGGTTCGCCGCGGACGTCAACGGCCGGCCTCGAATCGCGGCACGTCGCGGCCTTCCGCGTAGGCGATGAGCACGTCGGCCGCCGATTCCGCGAAGCGTTGGTACGCCTCGTCGGTCGGCCAGCCCAGGTGCGGCGTCAGCACGACGTTGGGCAGCGTCGCGAGCGGGTGGCTCGCCGGCAGCGGCTCGACGTCGAACACGTCGAGCCCGGCGCCCGCGATGCGGCCCGCGGCGAGCGCGGCGACGAGCGCCGCCTCGTCGACGATCGGCCCTCGCGCGGTGTTGACGAGCACCGCCGTGCGCTTCATCAGCGCGAGTCGCCGCGCGTCGATCAGCCCGCGCGACTCGGCCGACAGCGTCGCGTGGATCGAGACGACGTCGGACTCGGCGAGCAGCGCGTCGAGTTCGCGGCGCTCGGCGCCCGCTGCAGCCGCCGTGGCGTCGTCGAGGCGCCGGCTCCAGGCGAGCACGCGCATGCCGAACGCGCGCGCGATGCCGGCGACGTGGCGCCCGATGCGCCCGAGGCCGACGATCCCGAGCGTCTTGCCGTGGAGCACGCTCGTCATCGGCGAGCTCCATTGGCCGCGCTTCATCGCGGCATCCGACGCCGGGATGCGCCGCATCACCGCCATCGCGAGGCCGAACGCGAGCTCGGCCGCACCGTTCGAGAAGCCGCCGGTCGCCTTCGCGACGACGATGCCCCGCGCTTCGGCGGCCGCGAGGTCGATGTGGTACGCGTGGTTGCCGGTCTGCGCGATGATCCGCACGTCGGGGAGGCTCGCGAGCATCGCCGCGTCGAAGCGCGTGCGCTCGCGATTCGCGACGAGCGCGTCGAAGCCGCGCAGCGCCTCGGGCGCGCCGAACGGCCCCGTGTAGATCCGCACGTCCGCGCGCTCGCGCAGGCGCCGCACGCCCAGGGTGCCGGCCCATGCGTCGTGGATGTCGTCGAGGATCGCGATGCGCATTTGCGTCTCCTAGGCGACGCCCGCCAGCTCGCGCGTGATGCGCGCCGAGGGCGCCTCGCGGCATCCGGTCGCGTTCTGGCCGGACCACAGCGGGGAAAAGTCGCCCGAGCCGCGCGCCTCCGCCTTCGCGCGGATCGGCGCGATCGAGGACGTGGCGAGCGGGAAGGCCGGGACGTCGGCGCGCATCGGCCCCATCTCGCGCATGAAGCGGTTCACGATGCCGCGCGCGGGCCGTCCGGTGAACAGGTTGGTGAGCGCCGTGTGCCGGGCCGCGTCGCTCGCGAGCGCCGCGCGGTGGATCGCGCTCGTCTGCGCCTCGGGGGTGCGCAGGTACGCGGTGCCGACCTGCACGGCCGTCGCACCGAGCGCGAGCGCCGCCGCGACGCCGCGCGCGTCCGCGATGCCGCCCGCCGCGATCACCGGCACGCGAACCGCGCGGACGACCTGCGGCAGCAGCGCGAACGTCCCGACCTGCGTGGTCAGGTCGTCGGTGAGGAACGTGCCGCGGTGCCCGCCGGCTTCGGCACCCTGCGCGATCACAGCGTCGACGCCGTGCGCCTCGAGCCAGCGCGCTTCGTCGACGGTGGTCGCGGACGCGAGCACCTTGGAGCCCCAGGACTTCACGCGCGCGAGCAGCCCCGCCGACGGGAGCCCGAAGTGGACGCTCACGACGGCGGGCCGGAAGGCGTCGAGGAGGTTCGCCGCCTCGGCGTCGAACGCC